>NZ_WOEZ01000245.1 GCF_013177735.1 Paraburkholderia elongata
CGTAGAGGCCGACTAGCGCCGGCACGGGCGGCTTCGCGCGCACGATGCCGCGTTTGCCTTCGAGCGATTCGAGCAGCGCGGTTTCCTCGCCGCAGACATAGGCGCCCGCCCCCTTCGCCACGAACAGTTCGAAGCGATGCGCCGCCGAGCCGAGCACGCTGTCGCCGAGCCAGCCGGCGGCGCGCGCTTTGGCGATCGCGGCTTCGAGCGTCGCGATCGAGTGCGGATATTCGCTGCGCACATAGATATAGCCGACCGTCGCGCCGGTCACGACGCCCGCGATGATCATCCCTTCGATCAGCATGTACGGGTCGCTTTCCATCACCAGGCGGTCGGAGAAGGTGCCGGAGTCACCTTCGTCCGCATTGCAGACGATGTATTTCTGCGCCGCTTTGGCGCCGCGTACCGTGCGCCATTTGATGCCGGCCGGGAACGCCGCGCCGCCGCGGCCGCGCAGGCCGGATTCGATCAGCGCTTCACAGGCGGCGTCGCCGTCGGTTTTCAAGGCTTGCTTGAGACCTTCGAGGCCGCCGTGGGCGACGTAGTCGTCGACGGAAAGCGGATCGGTGATGCCGATGCGCGCGAAGGTCAGGCGCTGCTGCTTCTTCAGATACGGGATCTCGTCGACCACGCCGACACGGCGGGCGTGATCGCCGCCTTCGATGAAACCGGCGTCGAACAGCGAGCCGACGTCAGTTTCTTCAACATTCGCATAGCCGATGCGCCCTTCAGGCGTGGCCACTTCGATGAGCGGTTCGAGCCACAACAGCCCGCGCGAACCGTTGCGAACCAGTTCGATTTCAACACCGCGGCGGGCGGCTTCGGATTCGATCGCTTGAGCCAGAGCGTCGGCGCCGAGCGCGAGCGCCGACGAATCGCAGGGAACGTAAATGCGCGTCATGCCGTGACCTCCACGCATTTGTTGGCGGCGGCGAAGAGCGCGTCGAACTTTTTCGGCGTGACTTTCGCGTGCAGCGTGCCGTTGAGCATCAGTGCCGGCGACAGCGCGCATTGGCCGAGGCAGTAGACCGATTCCAGCTCGACCGTCGCACCATCCCGATGCTCCGCATCAAAACGGCAGCCGGTATGCGCCTCGATATGCTGCGCGAGCGCCTCGGTGCCCATGCTGCGGCAAGCTTCAGCGCGGCACAGTTGCACGGTGACGGGCGCCGCGGGCTGCGTGCGGAAGTGGTGGTAGTAGGTGATGACACCGTGCACTTCCGCGCGCGACAGGTTCATGGCACGCGCGAGAGGCGCGACCGTGTCGGGCGGCACGTAGCCGAGTTCGTCCTGAATGGCGTGCAGTACCGCTAGCAGCGACATGCCCGGCTGTGCGTGACGCTGCACGAGCTGCTCCGGCGCGACGGCGATGGAATCGTCCAAGTGGGGCTCCTCCAAAGTCATATATGCACTTGCGATTCATAATGCGTGCACTTATGCTTCGTTTATTCGGTATGGGATAGCGGAACAATAGGCGGCTGAAACGCCTCGTGCAATAGGAAATAGTTGAGCATATATGATCAGGATCGAGTGCCAGGCGCAGCTGGTTGTGAAGGGTCCGGATGGCCGCGAGGCAAGCCTGTCGGACGTGGTACCGCTGCTCACGCTGGTGGACGAATCCGGCAGCATCGCGCAGGCAGCGACGCTTAAGGGTTTGTCCTACCGTCATGCGTGGGGTTTGTTGCGCAGCATCGAGGAGCGTTTGGGTGGCCCGCTGATCGCGAAGGAGCGTGGGCGCGGCTCGGTGCTGTCCGAGCTCGGGCAGGCCGTGTTGCGCGCGCAGCGTCTGTGCGGCGAACGGCTCGACGGCAACATGCAGGCGCTCGCGAGTGAAGTCGCCAGCGACCTGAACCGCTGGCTCGCGCCACCCGCCGACGACGTGCGGATCCACGCGTCACACGGTTACGCCGTGGCGGCGCTGGTGACGGCACTGGTCGCGAACGATCTGCCGGTCGATATCAAATACCGCGACAGCGCGGACGCGGTTAGCGCGCTCGCCCGTGGCGAATGCGATCTGGCTGGTTTCCACTTACCGCTAGGCGAATTTCGCGCGGCATGTGCCGATACCTATCGGCGCTGGCTCGATCCGCAGCGTCATGTGCTCGTGCATCTGACGAGGCGCAAGCAGGGCCTCTTTCTCGGCAAGGGTAATCCAAAGGGAATCGGCGGCCTGAGCGACCTTGCGCGCGACGACATTCGCTTCGTCAATCGTCAGCCCGGTTCCGGCACGCGCATGCTGCTGGATCTTGCGCTACGAAAAGTCGGGGTCGATCCGGACCGCGTCAACGGTTATGCGTCGGCGGAACTCACGCATTCGGCGATCGCGGCGTTCGTGGCAAGCGGTATGGCGGATGTGGGTTTCGGCGTCGAGCCGGCGGCGCATCACTTCGGGCTCGACTTCATTCCGATCGTCGACGAAGACTATTACTTCGCTTGCGACCGCGCCCGGCTGGAACGCATGCCGCTTGCAACGGTGATCGGCCTGCTGCGCGGCGCCGCGTTTCGGCACGGTGTCGAACAACTCGAAGGTTACGATCCGCGCGACTGCGGCAAGCTGCTCGATCTCGATGTGGGGCTTGGTCCAACTACGGTGTAAGCGACTGTAAACAAATTGGTGCCGTCGCCGCTGCGTGGGGCGTTTGTTTGGGATAATCTCTAACCTTCCGCTTACGCCTTAACCGCGCGCTGTGCCGCGCTGAATCGATATGAAAGTTCTTCTTCACGCATGTGCTGCGGCAGCAACGGCCGGTGTGCTTCTCGCCACCGTTTCGGTTGCCTTCGCACAGAATTCGCCGGGTGTCCCGGGCGGTATCTTGCAAGATCAGTTCCGTCTTGCCGAACATCCGCAGATGCCGTTTGCAGCGTCGGCGCCCTCGGACAAATACCAGTCCAACAAAAAGTCTTCCATGCGCAAGCGCGGCGATAACGGCGATCCGAACGGGTGTAATTTGCAGTGTCCTAAAGACGAATAAGCGCGCGAGTCAGCGTTTTCGTCTTCTGGTTTTGTATTCCGCTTTTGTGTTCGTTCGAAACGCCGGCATGCTGCCGGCGTTTTTCGTTTGAGGCATTTTATCAAGCCTCGCGGCTCTGGCCCCGTCGTTCAGCGGCTATCGGTTATGGCTTTGCCATGTGCCACATGTCCTTGAAGCCGTCCCCCTTCATGTCCCCCGCCTGCTTGTCGGCCGCGTAGCGATATAGCGGATGGCCTTTATAAGCCCATTGCTGTTTGCCGTCCGCGGAAGGGATTAGCGTCCAGTCGCCTGACGGCTTGTCCGACGAGCTCGCTATCGCAGCAGGCCAGTAGCTCATGCAGCCGCCGGTGCAGGCGCTCACGCCGGGCGTGGTGTCTTTGTCGAAGGTATAGAGCGTCATGCCGTCCGCGGTGACGAAGCGGCCGTCGACGATCTTCGGGGCTTCGGCAAAGGCGGTCTGTTGCAGTGCGAGGAGAGTCAGCGTGGAGAGGCATAAGAGAGTCTTGCGCATGATGTCGGCTCCTGATTTTGGTGTTGGTCTCGCGCGGAACGCGGCGTGCGGGCGCGCGTGGGGAATAAACGATTGAACGGATGCGTTTATTCCCTTGGCCTCGCGCGGCTTTGATACCCGCCAGCAAAAAGGCCCGCTCGATGAGCGGGCCTTCTGTTTTATAGATAGTCAACAAAAAACCCGCAAGCAGCAGGCCGCTTACGGGTTTTGATGATGCAGCTTCAAACGGTGTTCTGGTGGAGGCGGCGGGAATCGAACCCGCGTCCAGAAGCACTCTACGACTAGTTCTACATACTTAGTTCTGTCATTTGATTTAACCACCACGACGCGGACGAACACGCTGCGTGACGGCGATTCACTAAATTTTCGACCTTGGCGTCGTGACGCCGACAAGGCTTAACTGACGTATATGACCTCTGTCGGTATTGCTACCGGTCTTGCGACTCTAGCCCGTCAGTGAACTAGGCAGAGGACGGCGGCCCTTAGGCTGCCAGTGCGAACGTTTCGTCGTTTGCAGTTACGTTTTTCCCATTGATTAACGAGGTGACGGGTCCTCGGTATGCCCTAGCCGCTTCGCAACCCCTGTCGAAACCAGGTCGCCCCCGCGGTTCGTTGCCCAAGACCATCTGGGCCAACGCATATTTTACAATAGTTTGACGGCCACGTCCTGGATGATTGCCTTGTTGTCTTGCCGTCCAGGCGCGCTGCTGCACTGTCGCGGCGAAGCGGCAAGACGCTGCGTTGCGCGCGCTGTGTCTGCCGTGCTCGACGTATGTGCGGCGCTCAGCCGATATCGCGCAGCAGCTTCTGCAATTCAGCGGGCGACTGCACGACATGCTGCGCGTGCCATTGCGTCGGCGGAATGTCGTTGCCGCAGTAACCGTAGGCGGCCGCGATGGTCTTCATGCCGGCCGCGAAGCCCGCTTGCACATCGCGCAGGTCGTCGCCGACGTAGACGATGTGTTCCGGCACCACATCCAGCTCGCGCGCGGCGTGCAACAGGGGCGCGGGGTGCGGCTTCGAATGCGGGGTCGTGTCGCCGCTCACCACGCAGCCCGCGCGTTCTTCGAGGCCGAGTTGAGCGATCAGCGGCTCTGTGAGCCTTGCCACCTTGTTCGTCACGATGCCCCAGCGCACGCCCCGTGCGTCGAGATCGTCGAGCAATTCGGGGATGCCGGGAAACAGTGTGGTCTCGATGCACAAGTCCGCTTCATAGTTGGCGAGAAACTCCTCGCGCATCGATGCGAACTCGCGATTCTCAGGGCCGATGCCGAAGGCCCCGCCGATCAGGCCGCGTGCGCCCGCCGACGCGAGCGGCCGCAGGTCTTCGAGCGGCACCATCTTGAGGCTGCGGTCATGGCGCATTTTGTTGACGGCGGCCGCGAGATCGGGCGCGGTGTCGGCCAGTGTGCCGTCGAGGTCGAACAGCACAGCCAGGCAAAGACCGAGTGCGTCGTCATTGTCTTCGCGTTGGGGCAGGGGCGTGGGATCGCTCATTGATTGGATTGAGTCCGGCAGGTCGGGGACGGATCAGACGTCGCGGCGGCAGGCGAGCATGTAGTTCACGCTCGTGTCGGCGGACAGCGTGAACTGCTTGCTGAGCGGGTTATAAACGATACCTTTGATGTCGACAGTGCGCAGGCCGGCGGCGCGCACGAAGCTCGCCAATTCCGACGGACGGATGAAGCGCGCGTAGTCGTGCGTACCCTTGGGCAGCATCCGCGCGATATATTCGGCGCCGATTACCGCGAACAGATACGACTTCACATTGCGGTTCAGCGTGGAGAAGAACACCCAGCCGCCCGGTTTCACCAGCGTCTTGCATGCCTCGACGATGGCAGCCGGTTCGGGCACGTGCTCGAGCATTTCCATGCAGGTGACGACGTCGTAAGTGCCCGGTTCGCGTGCGGCCAGTGCTTCAGCGGCGATTTCTTCGTAACTAACGGTTACACCGCTTTCAAGGCTGTGAAGATCCGCCACGCCGAGCGCCTGGCTCGACAGGTCGATTCCCTTCACGTGCGCCCCCAATCCCGCCATCGACTCCGACAGAATGCCTCCGCCGCAGCCGATATCCAACACGGTTTTACCGGGGAGATGCGCGTGCGTGTCGATCCAGCTTAGGCGAATCGGATTGAGTTCATGCAGCGGTTTGAATTCGGCATTCGGGTCCCACCAACGATGCGCGAGGTCGCTAAATTTCTGCAGTTCGTGGGGATCGGCGTTGGTCATAGCGGAAGCTGCCTCGATGAGAGCGTTGAGCGGGCGCTCGAGGATAAACCCTGAGTATATAGGCCGAGCGACGGGGCGGCAAAATGCCGCGCGGCGGCTGGCGCGTCTTGTTCCGGCAGATCGGGCGCGTACTCGGAGGAGAAGGCGAGCGGCGCCCTGCAGCAGCGGCATAAAAAAAGCCCCGCCGAAGCGGGGCTTTGATACTGCGGTAATTTGTAGCTTACTGCTTCGAAGTACCGACAACTTCGACTTCCACGCGACGATCCGGTGCGAGGCAAGCGACGAGTTGCTTGTGGTTCTTCTGGTTGCAACCGGTCGTGACCGGGTTGCGCTTGCCCTTGCCTTCCGTATAGATACGGTTGGATTCGATGCCCTTGCTCACGAGGTACGACTTCACAGCTTGAGCACGGCGCAGCGACAGGCGGTCGTTGTACTTGTCCGAACCGATACGGTCCGTGTAACCCGTTGCAACGATGACTTCCAGGTTCAGCGAGCCGACCTTCGATGCCAGATCGTCCAGCTTTTCCTTGCCAGCCGGCTTCAGGATGGCCTTGTCGAAGTCGAACAGAGCGTCAGCTTGATACGTAATCTTTTGGCTCGTAATAGCCGGTGCAGGAGGTGCAACCGGAGCCGGCGGGGTCGGAGCCTGGGCAACCAGGGCGCCATCGCACTTAGCGTTGGCCGTTGCCGGCGTCCAGAATGCATCGCGCCAGCAAAGCTCGTTCGTGCCGTTCATCCACACGTATTCGCCGGTACCATTCACCCAGTTGTCGTTCGTAGCTTGTCGCGACGCCGGCACCGATTGCGCCATGGCGGATGCAGCCATAACTGCGGTAGCTGCAATGAACGCGAGCTTTGAAAGTTTATTCATATTTCTCCTCTCGAAATTGAGATTACCGCAGGTTTACTGCGAGCCTGTTGACGAAGACAAGTCATACATTGCTCGAAGTATAACATCGGTGTAGAACAAAAAACGTGCTGTGTAGACTTCGAGCAGTGTCTAACTCTTTGTGCGTTGGCATTTTGCCATATCGTTCCCTTCCGACGATAAAAAAATCTGCCCCCAATCAAATCGCCCTCCAATTGTGGTGCATGCGCAACAGAAGCAATCCGCTGTACGCACCGCCAGTCATGGCTGAGCGGCGGATTGGCCCATGCACAAATCGAGCCTGCCTCGTCTCGATAATGGAGCGTCCAGGCGCCGTTCCCGCTCGCCTGCTAATAGGTATACGTACCCCCGCCGGGGACGGATGCGCGGCATGTTAGAATCGCGTGATGCGTTGCGCCTGCAATGCTTACGCGAAGGCGCGGTTAAGTGACGTTAACGCCGTCGCCTTGGCACGTAAAAGATACGGATAATGGATCAATTCGCCAAAGAGACTCTGCCAATCTCCCTAGAGGAGGAAATGCGCCGTTCGTATCTCGATTACGCGATGAGCGTGATCGTGGGGCGTGCGCTTCCCGATGTTCGCGATGGCCTGAAGCCGGTGCACCGGCGCGTGCTGTACGCGATGCACGAACTGAACAACGACTGGAACCGGGCCTACAAGAAGTCGGCGCGTATTGTCGGCGACGTCATCGGTAAATATCACCCGCACGGCGACACGGCTGTCTACGACACAATTGTCCGGATGGCGCAGAATTTCTCGCTGCGCTACATGCTGGTGGACGGTCAGGGCAACTTCGGTTCGGTCGACGGCGACAACGCCGCGGCGATGCGGTACACCGAGATCCGCATGGCAAAGATCGGCCACGAGCTGCTGGCCGACATCGACAAGGAAACGGTCGATTTCACGCCGAACTACGACGGCAGCGAAAACGAACCGGCCATCCTGCCGGCGCGTATTCCCAATCTGCTGATCAATGGCTCGTCCGGTATTGCGGTCGGCATGGCGACCAATATCCCGCCGCACAATCTCAATGAGGTTGTCGACGCATGTCAGCACCTGCTGAAAAACCCGGAAGCCACGATCGACGAACTGATCGAGATCATTCCGGCGCCTGATTTCCCGACCGCCGGCATCATCTACGGCGTGGCCGGCGTGCGCGATGGTTACCGCACCGGCCGCGGCCGCGTGGTGATGCGCGCGCTCACGCACTTCGAGGAAATCGACCGCGGTCAGCGCATGTCGATCATCGTCGACGAATTGCCGTACCAGGTGAACAAGCGCTCACTTCTGGAGCGTATCGCCGAGCTGGTCAACGAGAAGAAGCTCGAAGGCATCTCCGACATCCGCGACGAATCCGACAAGAGCGGCATGCGCGTCGTGATCGAGCTCAAGCGCGGCGAAGTGCCGGAAGTCGTTCTCAACAATCTGTATAAGGCGACCCAGCTTCAGGACACCTTCGGCATGAACATGGTCGCGCTGGTCGACGGCCAGCCGAAGCTGCTGAACCTGAAGGAAATGCTGTCGTGCTTCCTGTCGCATCGCCGGGAAGTGCTGACGCGGCGCACTGTATACGAACTGCGCAAGGCGCGCGAACGCGGTCATGTACTCGAAGGTCTGGCAGTCGCGCTCGCCAACATCGACGAGTTCATCGCAATCATCAAGGCCGCACCGACGCCGCCGATCGCCAAGCAGGAATTGATGGCGCGTCCGTGGGATTCGTCGCTGGTGCGCGAAATGCTGTCGCGCGCCGAGACGGAAAATGCGTCTGCCGGTGGCCGTGAGGCTTATCGTCCGGAGGGTTTGAACCCGTCCTTCGGCATGCAGTCCGACGGCCTCTACCGCTTGTCCGACACCCAGGCTCAGGAAATCTTGCAGATGCGTCTGCAACGCCTGACCGGTCTGGAGCAGGACAAGATCATCGGCGAGTACCGCGAAGTGATGGCGCAAATCGCCGACCTGCTGGACATTCTGGCTCGCCCGGAACGCATTACTGCGATCATCGTCGGCGAACTCACGTCGATCAAAGCCGAATTCGGCGACGCGCGCCGCTCGAAGATCGAGCTGAACGCAACCGAGCTGAACACCGAAGACCTGATCACGCCGCAAGAGATGGTCGTGACCATGTCGCATGCCGGTTATGTGAAATCGCAGCCGTTGTCCGAATATAGTGCGCAGAAGCGGGGTGGTCGCGGCAAACAGGCCACGGCGATGAAAGAAGACGACTGGATCGACACGCTGTTCATCGCGAACACGCACGATCACATTCTGTGCTTCTCGAATCGTGGTCGCGTCTACAGCGTGAAGGTCTACGAAGTGCCGCAAGGTTCGCGGAACTCACGCGGCCGTCCGATCGTAAATATCTTCCCGCTTCAGGATGGCGAGAAGATTACGGTTGTCTTGCCGGTAAAGGAATTCTCGGCTGACAAATTCGTCTTTATGGGCACCGCGTTAGGAACTGTAAAAAAGACGCCGTTGGAAGCCTTCAGCCGCGTGTTGCGCAAGGGTATTATTGCGGTCGGTCTGGATGACGGCGACTACCTGATCGGCGCCGCCATCACGGACGGCCAGCATGACGTGATGCTGTTCTCGGATTCCGGCAAGGCAGTGCGTTTCGACGAGAACGACGTTCGTCCGATGGGCCGTGAAGCACGTGGTGTGCGCGGCATGCAACTCGAAGACGGCCAGAGCGTGATCGCGTTGCTGGTGGCCGGCGACGAGCAGCAGTCGGTACTGACTGCAACCGAAAACGGCTATGGCAAGCGCACGCCGATCACCGAGTACACTCGTCACGGGCGCGGTACGAAGGGGATGATCGCGATCCAGACGTCGGAGCGTAACGGCAAGGTCGTTGCCGCCACGCTGGTGGATCAGGAAGCGCAGATCATGCTGATCACCAATACGGGCGTGCTGATTCGCACCCGCGTATCGGAAATTCGGGAAATGGGGCGCGCAACCCAAGGTGTTACACTCATCAGCCTTGACGACGGGACCAAGCTTTCAGGTCTGCAACAGGTTGCTGAGGCGGAAACGGATCCAGATGTGGAAGGCGACACCGAAGGTCCTGCCGAAGGCGACAACGGCAGTGAAGACGGTGGTGCGGCCTGATCTGCATCGGCAGCTTTCAGTCTCAGTTATTGGTTGAAAGCTGCGCAGGGAACAATGGCGTGTCGGGCCGATACGCATCCCGCGCAGCTCGCAGTTCAAGTTAATTTCTCTTAGGGAGTAATGATGCAAAAACGATTCAAACAACTGATGTTGCTGGCTGCTCTCGTGCCGACCTTCGCTATGGCTCAAGCTCTGCAGAGCTCGGCTCCGGCGGCTCCGGCTGCTGCCGCTGCACCGGTTGATCCGGCCAAGCAGGCTGCAATCAAGGACCTGCTGGACGCAATCGACGCACAGAAGCTCGTTGGCGCAATCGGCAACAGCGCACAGATGCAAGCCAAGCAGCTGGTTCCGGCTATCCTGTCGGACGCCCTGAGCGAAAACAAGACGATGACGGACAAGCAGAAGCAGGCTTCCGTCCCGGCGCTGCAAAAGAACGCCGTGCCGAAGCTGGTTGACGGCGCAGGCCAGGTATTCGCAACGGACAGCTTCCGTCAGGACGCAATGCAAGCTCAGTACGACGCTTACGCGAAGTACTACAGCACGTCGGAAATCAAGGATCTGACCGCGTTCTACAAGAGCCCGACCGGCCGCAAGTTCATCCAGGTGCAAGACCAGGTTGGCCGCGACGTCGTGAATGGCTTGATGCAAAAGTACATGCCGCAATCGATCAAGGCAACGCGCGACCAGGCTGACAAGGAAGTCGCTTCGGTCAAGCCGGCTAAGTAAATCGGCTAAATAAGTTGGCTAAATAAGCCAGCTAATTAAGCCCAAAGGTCGAAAGGCTGCGCTGACATCGCGCCAGCCGCCGCCAGGCAAGCTATACGGCGTGCTGAGCGGCGTGCCGGGTTTGGCGGGTTGGCGGTGACAATGCGATAATGGCCGTTTGCGCACACGCGCAGACGGCCATTTTCTTTTTTGGCGCGAAAATGTTGCCAAATGCGCGTTGCCAAATACGAGTTGTCAAGCACGCGTCGTTAAACTCGCGTTGTCGAGTTCGCGGCGCTAACTTTGCAGCGGCTGCCGATGCAGCGGCTGCCTTCGCGGCTGCCAGCTTCGCCGATTTTTGCGCGATCTGTTCGTTTTTTGCGCCAGCTTCCAGGATCTCACGATGCGCGTCTTTAATTTCTCCGCCGGCCCAGCGGCCATGCCCGAAGCAGTGCTGCGTCAAGCAGCCGACGAGATGCTCGATTGGCAGGGCAGTGGCATGAGCGTGATGGAAATGAGCCATCGCGGCAAAGAATTCATGTCGATCCATGAGGAAGCGCTCGTCGATCTGCGCGAGTTGCTCGAGGTGCCCGCCAGCCATCGCATCCTGTTCCTGCAAGGCGGCGGCCTGGGCGAAAACGCGATCGTACCGATGAATCTGATGGGCGCGAAAGCGCGCGCGGATTTTGTCGTGACGGGTTCGTGGTCGCAGAAGTCGTTCAAGGAAGCGCAAAAGTACGGCACGGTGCATCTGGCGGCGAGCGGTCAGACGGCCGAAGGCTTCACGCGCGCGCCGGCACGCTCGGAATGGCAACTGTCGGACGATCCGGCGTACGTGCATCTGTGCACCAACGAGACGATTCACGGCGTCGAGACGTTCGAGATTCCCGACCTCGGCGATATTCCGCTGGTGGCGGACGCCTCGTCGCACATCCTGTCGCGCCCGATGGACATCGCCAAATACGGCGTGCTGTTCGGTGGCGCGCAGAAGAACATCGGCATGGCGGGTGTCACGGTCGTGATCGTGCGCGAAGACATGCTGGACCGCGCGCAAGCGATCTGCCCGTCGGCGTTCGAGTGGAGAACCGTCGCCGAGAACAATTCGATGTACAACACGCCGCCCACGTACGCGATTTACATCGCGGGGCTGGTGTTCAAGTGGTTGAAGAAGCAGGGTGGCCTTGCCATGATGGAAGCGCGTAATCTCGAAAAATCGAAGCTGTTGTACGACGCGATCGATTCGAGCAGCTTCTATCTGAACAAGGTCGAGCGTGGCTCGCGCTCGCGGATGAACGTACCGTTTTTCCTCGCCGACGAGTCGCGCAACGAAGATTTCCTGGCCGGCGCGAAAGCGCGGGGAATGGTGCAGCTAAAGGGCCACAAGTCCGTCGGCGGCATGCGGGCGTCGATTTATAACGCCGTCCCGCTCGAAGGCGTCAAAGCGCTTGTCGAATACATGAAGGAATTCGAACAGCGCAGCGCCTGAATCTGTCAGACATTCAGGCACGCGTATCCTTTCCAGCAGTTACCCGGCAGGGCCGTTTTCACGCATGGACGACGAACTCAATACCCGACTCAAGCCCCTTCGCGAACGCATCGACGCGCTCGACGCGCAGTTGATCGCGCTTCTCAATCAGCGCGCCGCGGTGGCGCTCGAAGTGGGCGAGGTGAAGAAGCATTTCAACGCGCCGGTGTTCCGCCCCGAGCGCGAGCAGCAGGTGATTGCGCGCCTGCAGGATATGAGCGATGGCCCGCTGGCCAGCGAGCATATCAGCGCGATCTGGCGCGAGATCATGGCCGCGAGCCGCGCGCTCGAAAAGAGCATTAAGGCCGCGTATCTAGGCCCGGTCGGTACTTATAGCGAACAGGCAATGCACGAGTACTTCGGTCAGTCGATCGAAGGTCTGCCGTGCCCGTCGATCGACGAAGTATTTCGCTCGGTCGAAGCCGGCGCAGCCGAATTTGGCGTTGTGCCGGTCGAGAATTCGACCGAAGGCGCGGTGTCGCGCACGCTCGATCTGCTGCTGCAAACCCAGCTCACGATCGGCGGCGAACTGGCCTTGCCGATCCACCACAATCTGTTGACGCTGAGCGGCGGCCTCACCGGCGTGACACGCGTATGCGCGCATGCGCAGGCGCTCGCGCAGTGCCAGGGCTGGCTCGCGACCAACGCGCCGCACCTCGAGCGTCAGGCTGTGTCGAGCAATGCCGAAGCCGCGCGCATGGCGGCGGACGATCCAACGGTCGCCGCGATCGCCGGCGATCGCGCCGCAACGCATTACGGTCTGCAGGTCGCGTACGCCCTCATCCAGGACGATCCGCACAACCGCACGCGTTTCGTGATGATCGGCAAGGAGCGCACCGGCGTCAGCGGGCGCGATCAGACGTCGTTGATCACTTCAGTGGCGAACGAGCCGGGCGCCCTGTTCAAATTGCTCGAGCCGTTGGCCCGCCATAGTGTATCCATGACCCGTTTCGAGTCGCGCCCGGCGCGCGTCGGCACGTGGGAGTACTACTTCTACATCGACGTCGAAGGCCATCGCGATGAGCCGGCGGTTGCCGCCGCACTCACCGAACTCGGTCAGAAGGCCGCGTTCCTGAAGATACTCGGCTCGTATCCGCGTGCTCGTTGATGTCGGCCCAGGCGCGCGCACGTCGCCTGGGCGCGCCTGTCGCAGGTTCACTTACTACTAATTAGTCGTTCGGAGATTTTCATGACAACGTCCTTCGGTCCTTCATATGTGCGCGCGATCGCGCCTTACATCGCCGGCAAGCCGATTTCGGAAGTGGCCCGCGAGTTTGGCCTCGACGAAGCGACCATCGTGAAGCTCGCGTCGAACGAAAATCCCCTCGGCATGCCGGAATCGGCGCAACGCGCCATGGCGCAAGCGGCCAGCGAACTCGGCCGCTATCCGGACGCGAATGCATTCGAACTGAAGGCAGCGCTGAGTGAGCGCTACGGCGTGCCGGCCGACTGGGTCACGCTCGGCAACGGCAGCAACGACATTCTCGAAATTGCCGCGCATGCGTTCGTCGAGAGGGGCCAGTCGATCGTCTACGCGCAATACTCGTTCGCGGTCTACGCGCTCGCCACGCAAGGCGTGGGTGCGCGTGCGATCGTCGTACCTGCAGTCAAGTACGGCCACGACCTCGACGCGATGCTCGCCGCGATCACTGACGACACCCGTCTGATCTTCGTCGCGAACCCGAACAACCCGACCGGCACGTTCATCGAAGGCGCGAAGCTCGAAGCGTTTCTCGGCAAGGTGCCGCGTCACGTGGTCGTCGTGCTCGACGAGGCGTACACGGAGTATCTGCCGGAAGAAAAGCGCTACGACTCGATCGCGTGGGTGCGCCGTTATCCGAATCTGCTGGTGTCGCGCACGTTCTCGAAGGCGTTTGGTCTCGCGGGCTTGCGTGTCGGCTTCGCCATTGCGCAGCCTGAGTTGACCGATCTGCTGAACCGCCTGCGTCAGCCGTTCAACGTGAACACGCTGGCGCAAGCCGCGGCGATCGCAGCGCTGAACGACAAGGCGTTTCTGGAAAAGAGCGCGGCCTTGAATGCGCAAGGCTATCGCCTCCTGACGGAAGCGTTCGATAAACTCGGCCTGGAGTACGTGCCGTCGGACGGCAACTTCGTGTTAGTGCGCGTCGGCAACGATGATGCAGCGGGCAACCGCGTCAACCTCGAGTTGCTGAAGCAGGGCGTGATCGTTCGCCCGGTTGGCAACTACGGTTTGCCGCAATGGCTGCGCATCACGATCGGCCTGCCGGAAGAAAACGAGGCGTTCCTCGTGGCGCTCGAAAAGACGCTCGCTACCGCGTAAGCGGTTGACCTTGACCCGCGCGCCTCACTTTACGAAAGGCGCGCTTTTTCTGTGACCGACGTGGCCGCGTTCTCTTTTAACAAACTGGTGATTTTCGGTGTCGGCCTGATCGGCGGATCGCTCGCTCGCGCGTTGCGCGAGCGGGGTGAGGCGGCAGGCGCTCGCACGGTGATCGGTGTCGGGCGTTCGTCCGCGTCGACGGCGCGCGCGCTGGAGTTGGGTGTGATCGACGAATCCGCGGCATTGAACGACGACGCCGCGTTGCGTGCTGCGTTGTCCGGCGCGGATATCGTGTTGCTTGCCGCGCCCGTCGCGCAGACACAACCGCTGCTCGAACGCATTGCGCCGTTTCTTGACGCAAGCACGATCGTCACCGATGCCGGCAGCACCAAGTCCGACGTGGTTGCGTCCGCGCGCGCGGCGCTCGGCGCGCGCATCGGCCAGTTCGTGCCGGGACATCCGATTGCCGGCCGTGAGGCGAGCGGCCCGGATGCGGCGTTGCCCGATCTGTACGTGAATCGCAATGTCGTGTTGTGCCCGCTGCGGGAAAACGCGCCGGAAGCGGTCGAGCGCGTTGCCGCGATGTGGCGCGCTACGGGCGCTTGCGTGCGGGACATGACGCCCGAGCAACATGACCGCGTGCTCGCATCGGTCAGCCATTTGCCGCACGTTTTGTCTTTCGCGCTGGTCGAGCAGATTCTCAACTCGCCCGACGCCGCGCTGAAATTCTCATTCGCCGCCGGCGGTTTCCGCGACTTCACACGCATCGCTGCGTCGAGCCCGGAAATGTGGCGTGACGTGTGCGTGGCGAATCGCGCAGCGCTGCTCGACGAACTCGATGCGTACACGGCGGTGCTCGCACGCCTGCGCGCGGCGATCGAAGCCGCCGACGGCGCCGCGCTTGAAGCCGTGTTCGCGCGCTCGCGCGTCGCGCGCAGCGAATGGCAGGAACAGCGCACTGCCGGGACCACCCTCGGCGACGCCTCGAAATAACCGGAACTGGACTCAATCATGGAATTCCTCGATCTCGGACCATTTTCTCGTGCGTCCGGCACGGTTCGTTTGCCCGGTTCGAAAAGCATTTCGAATCGGGTGCTGCTGCTCGCGGCGCTCGCCGAAGGCGAAACGACGATCACGAACCTGCTCGACTCCGACGACACCCGCGTGATGCTCGACGCGCTCGAAAAGCTCGGCGTGCGTCTGAAGCGGGAAGGCGACACCTGTGTCGTGACCGGCACGCGTGGCGCGTTCACGGCGCGCACGGCCGATCTGTTTCTCGGCAACGCCGGCACGGCCGTGCGTCCGCTGACCGCGGCACTGGCGGTGAATGGTGGCGACTATCGTATTCACGGCGTGCCCCGCATGCACGAGCGGCCGATCGGTGATCTGGTCGACGGCTTGCGGCAGATCGGCGCGAAGATCGACTACGAAGAGAATGAAGGCTATCCGCCGCTGCGGATTCGCCCGGCGCAAATCACCGCCGACGCACCGATCCGCGTGCGCGGCGATGTGTCGAGCCAGTTCCTGACTTCGCTGCTGATGACGTTGCCGCTGTTGCGCACGGAAAGCGGCGTGAGCACCGTGCAGGTGGACGGCGAGCTGATCTCGAAGCCGTACATCGAGATCACGATCAAGCTGATGGAGCGCTTCGGCATCAAGGTCGAGCGTAACGGCTGGCACCAGTTCGTCGTGCCGGCGGGGCAGCGCTATCAATCGCCGGGCACGATCATGGTGGAAGGCGACGCGTCGTCGGCGTCGTATTTCCTCGCAGCCGGCGCGCTCGGGGGCGGGCCGTTGCGGGTGGAAGGCGTAGGCCGGTCCAGCATCCAGGGCGACGTCGGTTTTGCCGATGCACTCATCAAGATGGGTGCGAACCTGCAGATGGGCGACGACTGGATCGAAGTGCGCGGCGTCGGCAACGACAACGGCAAGCTCGATCCGATCGACATGGACTTCAACCTGATTCCCGATGCCGCGATGACGATCGCCGTCGCCGCGCTGTTCGCGGACGGCACGACCACGCTGCGCAACATCGCGAGCTGGCGTGTGAAGGAAACCGACCGGATCGCCGCCATGGCCACCGAGCTGCGCAAGGTCGGTGCGAAGGTGCAGGAAGGCGAGGATTTCCTCGTCGTCACGCCGCCTGAAAAACTGACTCCGAACGCCTCGATCGACACTTACGACGATCACCGCATGGCGATGTGCTTCTCGCTCGTGAGCCTGGGCGGCGTGCCGATCCGGATCAACGACCCGAAGTGCGTCGGCAAGACGTTCCCTGATTATTTCGAGCGCTTCACCGCGCTCGCTCAACCCTGATTCGCTCCTGAATCGACTGACGTGCGACTTTTTCGATGAAACCGATCCGTCCCTTTCACCAAACGCCCGTCATTACGATCGACGGCCCCAGCGCCTCCGGCAAAGGCACCGTGGCCACGCTGGTTGCCGCAAGCCTCGGCTTCCATTTGCTGGATAGCGGCGCGCTGTACCGGCTCGCCGCGCTCGCCAGCATGCGCTACAACATTGTGGTGGATGACGTCGACGCGCTTGTACAACTGATCGACGATCTGCACATCACCTTTCGCGAGGGGCTGGCGCAGCTCGACGGCGCCGACGTATCCGCCGACATTCGTGCCGAGGAAGTCGGCTGCCGCGCCTCAGCGATTGCCGTGCACGCGCCCGTGAGAACCGCGTTGGTGGCCCGTCAGCGGGCTTTCCGTAAGGAACCGGGCCTGGTCGCCGACGGCCGCGATATGGGCACGGTGATCTTCCAGGACGCCGTGTTGAAGGTGTTCATGACCGCCAGCGTTGAGGCCCGCGCGGCGCGCCGGTATAAGCAATTGATCCAAAAAGGATTTTCTGCTAATATAGATGACTTGCTCCGGGATTTGCGTGAGCGCGACGAGCGTGACAGTCAGCGCGCGGCCGCGCCGCTCAAGCCCGCAGCGGATGCAAAGCTGCTTGATACCTCCGCGTTGTCCATCGACGAGGCGGTCGAGCAGGTGGTGCAGTGGTATGACGCATTGGTCCCGCATGCTTGATGTCTGGGTAGTTGTCTGGATAGCGTCTGAGCAGCGGGCGCAGTAGAAGTAGCTTTGTCAGTAGGTGCTCCGCGATGGTCGTGGAGCGTGTTTTAACCCCTTAACCCCGCGTGGCATTCGCACACAGCCGTTATTGCTGACCATCCGGCCAGCCGGGCACCGCGAGAACCATGCAAATTTTGATTTTTATGTCCGACCTGCAAACTTCCAACCCGAATACCGAATCTTTTGCGGCTCTGTTCGAAGAGTCGCTGACCAAGCAAGACATGCGCGCCGGCGAAGTGATCTCCGCCGAAGTCGTGCGTGTTGACCACAACTTCGTGGTCGTCAACGCTGGTCTCAAGTCCGAAGCCTACATCCCGCTCGAAGAGTTCCTGAACGACGCGGGCGAAGTGGAAGTGCAGGCGGGCGACTTCGTTTCCGTCGCGATCGACGCGCTGGAAAACGGCTATGGCGACACGATCCTGTCGCGCGACAAGGCGAAGCGTCTGGCTTCGTGGCTGTCGCTGGAAAAGGCTCTCGACAACAACGAACTCGTGACCGGCACGATCACGGGTAAGGTCAAGGGCGGCATGACCGTCATGGTCAACGGCATCCGCGCGTTCCTGCCGGGTTCGCTGGTTGACACGCGTCCGGTTAAGGACACGACCCCGTACGAAGGCAAGACCCTCGAATTCCGCGTCATCAAGCTCGACCGCAAGCGTAACAACGTCGTGCTGTCGCGCCGTGCCGTGATCGAAGCGACCCAAGGCGAAGAGCGCGCAAAGCTGCTCGAAACGCTGAAGGAAGGCGCGATCGTGGAAGGCGTGGTGAAGAACATCACCGATTACGGCGCGTTCGTGGACCTCGGCGGTATCGACGGCCTGCTGCACATCACCGACATCGCATGGCGTCGTGTGCGTCACCCGAGCGAAGTTCTGTCGGTTGGCCAGGAAGTCACCGCGAAGATCCTCAAGTTCGATCAAGAGAAGAACCGCGTTTCGCTGGGTATCAAGCAACTGGGCGACGATCCGTGGGAAGGCATCTCGCGCCGTTACCCGTCGGGCACGCGCCTGTTCGGTAAGGTCACCAACATCACCGACTACGGCTCATTCGTCGAAGTGGAATCGGGCATCGAAGGCCTGGTTCACGTGTCGGAAATGGACTGGACGAACAAGAACGTTGCACCGTCGAAGGTTGTTCAGCTGGGCGACGAAGTCGAAGTCATGGTTCTCGAAATCGACGAAGACCGCCGCCGTATCAGCCTCGGCATGAAGCAATGCAAGCCGAACCCGTGGGACGACTTCAGCCGCAACTTCAAGAAGGGCGACAAGCTGCAAGGCGCAATCAAGTCGATCACCGACTTCGGCGTCTTCATCGGTCTGCCGGGCGGCATCGACGGTCTGGTTCACCTGTCGGACCTGTCGTGGAGCGAAACGGGCGAAGAAGCGGTTCGCAAGTACAAGAAGGGCGACGAAGTGGAAGCGATCGTTCTCGGCATCGACGTCGAGAAGGAACGTATTTCGCTGGGTATCAAGCAGCTCGAAGGCGACCCGTTCAGCAACTTCGTTGCAATGAACGACAAGGGTTCGATCGTCGACGGCGTGGTCAAGACGGTGGACGCGAAGGGTGCAGTGGTTCAGCTGTCGGCGGAAGTCGAAGGCTACCTGCGTGCTTCGGAAATCGCACAAGACCGCGTGGAAGATGCTCGCAACGTGCTGAAGGAAGGCGACAAGGTCAACGCGATGATCATCAACATCGATCGCAAGTCGCGTGGCATCAACCTGTCGATCAAGGCCAAGGATTCGGCTGAGCAACAGGAAGCGATCCGCGGCCTGGCTTCGTCGGATTCGAGCTCGGCTGCGACCGGCACGACGAACCTCGGCGCGCTGTTGAAGGCTAAGCTCGACGGCCAGAACCAGTAAGCCTTGAGTTTTCTTGAGAGGTCTGCTGCAGTATGACCAAATCGGAATTGGTCGCCCAGCTGGCTACGCGATTTCCGCAGCTTGTTCTTAAAGATGCGGATTTCGCGGTGAAGACGATGCTTGATGCGATGTCGGAGGCACTTGCCAACGGTCATCGCATCGAGATTCGTGGCTTCGGCAGCTTCGGCCTTAATCGTCGTCCCTCCCGCGTCGGGCGTAATCCGAAGTCGGGCGAGAAGGTGCTGGTACCTGAGAAGTACGTACCGCACTTCAAGCCGGGCAAGGAGTTGCGCGAGCGGGTAGATCGACGTTCGGGCGAGCCGCTGAAGGCCGATGAGCCGGATGACGACGACCTGTAAATGCTTCGCTGTGCGGTTCGCAGCGTGGCATTGGTAGAGTCAGCGGCCAAAGCCAGACGGCAAAAGACCAGAAAAGCGCCTTCGGGCGCTTTTTTTTCGTCGGTTTTTCGTCCGTACTTTTCGCTCATCGTTGTCGTAAGTCCTCTATCAGCCAGTTCCTGCCCAGCCGCGAGGGCATCCATTACAATACGGGTCACTTCGGCGCGGGCAACACCGTGGCGCGACGCGTCATCAAGCCGGCGTCACCCCGCAACTGCCGTCAAGAGACCTATTCATGAAATTTATCGTCTGGCTGATCCGTGTGCTGGTGTTCGTGCTCCTGCTGGTGCTCGCGCTCTCCAATACACAACCCGCTACGCTGAATTTCCTCGCTGGCTACGCGTGGTCGGCGCCTTTGATTCTGATCGGCCTCGCGTTCTTCGTGGTGGGGCTGCTGGCCGGGCTGGTGTCGTCGATGCCGGCCATGGTGCGCCTGCGCATGGAGAATGGCCGGCTCAAGCGCGAGTTGCGTGTGGCGCGCGAAGCACCGGTCGTGGTCGAACAACCGCCCATGCCGCCGCTGATCTAAGTTGTCTTCTGCCGCGCTCCTGTAGCGCGGCTTTCCGTTTCCGCTGTCCCGCATATTTGCATTAATCGCATGGATCTAGACTTCTGGTGGCTGCTTGTCATCCCCGTCGCTTTTGCGTTCGGCTGGATGGCCGCACGCTACGACCTCAAGACGCTGCTGTCCGAAAGCGCCAACCTGCCGCGTTCATACTTCCGCGGCCTGAATTTCCTGCTCAATGAGCAGCCTGACCAGGCGATCGACGCGTTTATTGAAGTCGTCAAGCTCGACCCGGAAACGATCGAGTTGCACTTTGCGCTGGGGAATCTGTTCCGCCGCCGCGGCGAGACCGACCGCGCGATCCGCGTGCACCAGAACCTGTTGAGCCGCACCGATCTGCCCGTCACCGAGCGCGATCACGCGCTGTACGAACTGGGCCAGGACTTCCTGAAGGCCGGTTTGCTCGATCGCGCCGAAGAAACCTTCCGGTCGCTCGAAACCGGCAATTACGCGCTGGGTGCGCAGCGTGCGCTGCTAACCATCTACCAGATCGAGAAAGACTGGGTTAAGTCGATCGACACCGCGCGTCACCTGGAAACTATGGGCGCCGAGTCGCTCGACAAGGAAATCGCGCAGTTCCATTGCGAGCTCGCCCAGGAAGCGCTCCAGCAGAAAAATGCAGATGAGGCACGCCGTCAGCTAGGTTTTGCGTTGAAGGCGAACCCGACCAACGTGCGCGCCACGATCCTGTTCGGCGACGTCGATGCGACGGCCGGTTCGCAAGAGGCGGCGATCGTCCAATGGCGGCGCGTCGAGGAACAGAATCCCGCCTATCTGCCGCTCGTCGCGGAAAAGTTGATGAAGGCCTATGAGGCGCTCGGCCGTCCGCAGGATGGCGCCGATCTGCTCATCACGTGGGTAGACAGCTACCCGTCGAACGATCTGCTCGACGTGACCTATCAGCACATTGCGGCGGTACGCGGGCCCGACGCCGCGCATGCGTTGGCGCGCTCGCAGATGCAGAAGTCGCCGAATCTGGCGGGCATGACGCGTCTTCTGGAAGCCCAGGAAGCCGTCGCGGAAGAGCCGCGGCGCAGCGAGCTCGAACTGATGCGTACGCTGATTCGCCAGCGCACCAAAAATCTGCCACGGTATACGTGCCAGAATTGTGGTTTCAGGGCGCGGCTGTTCTACTGGCAGTGCCCAGGTTGCAGTGGTTGGGAAACCTATGCGCCGCGTCGCGTCGAACCGATCACAGCGTCGAACTGATCGCGAATGCAATCATATAGCTGCGCGGCAACGACGGCGGCCCGTCAGGCGGACCAGGCCGGGCGGGATCAGAACGGCCCTGTTCACTACACTATGAGAAACCCTCACCGGAACCCTCTACCGGAAAGCGTATGAAAATCACCATTATCGGCACGGGTTATGTTGGCCTCGTCACCGGCGCGTGCCTCGCCGAAATCGGCCATGACGTCTTCTGTCTCGACGTCGATCCGCGCAAGATCGAAATCCTCAACAATGGCGGCGTGCCGATCCACGAGCCGGGGTTGCTGGAGATCATCGCCCGCACGCGCGCGGCGCGCCGCATCACGTTTTCGACGGATATCGAAGCGAGCGTGGCGCACGGCGAGGTGCAGTTCATCGCCGTCGGCACGCCGCCCGACGAAGACGGCTCGGCCGACCTGCAATACGTGCTCGAAGCGGCGCGCAACATCGGCCGCACGATGAACGGCTTCAAGGTGATCGTCGACAAATCAACGGTGCCGGTCGGCACTGCGCAACGCGTGCGCGCGGTGGTCGAAGAGGAGTTGGTCAAACGCGGGCTCGCTAATAGCGAACAGCACCGCTTCTCGGTGGTGTCGAACCCTGAGTTTCTGAAGGAGGGCGCGGCGGTGGACGACTTCATGCGCCCCGATCGCATCGTGGTCGGCGTCGACGAAGACGAAGCCGGGCTGCGCGCGCGCGAACTGATGAAGCGTTTGTACGCGCCGTTCAACCGTAATCACGAACGCACGCTGCACATGGATGTGCGCTCGGCTGAATTCACGAAATACGCAGCCAATGCGATGCTCGCCACGCGCATCTCGTTCATGAACGAGATGTCGAATCTGGCGGACCGGGTCGGCGCGGATATCGAAGCGGTGCGTCGCGGCATCGGCTCGGACCCGCGCATCGGCTATCACTTCCTGTATGCCGGCTGCGGCTACGGCGGCTCGTGCTTCCCGAAGGACGTGCAGGCGCTGATCCGTACCGCCAGCGAAAGCGGCCACAATCTGCGCATCCTCGAAGCGGTCGAGGAAGTGAACTACAAGCAGAAAGACGTGCTGGTGCAGAAGATCACGGCCAAGCTGGGTGAAGACCTGAGCGGCCGCACGTTCGCCGTGTGGGGCCTCGCATTCAAGCCGAATACCGACGACATGCGCGAGGCGCCGAGCCGTCGCGTGATCGCTGAATTGCTGGCGCGTGGCGCTCAGGTTCGTGCGTACGATCCGGTGGCAGTGGCCGAAGCGCGCCGCGTGTTCGCCATCGATCTGCACGATGCGCCGGAGCAGCAGGCGCGTCTCACGTTCACGAGCACCCAGGACGAAACGCTCACTGGCGCCGACGCGCTGGTGGTCGTCACCGAATGGAAGGAGTTCAAGAGCCCGGATTTCGTGCATCTGAAATCAGTGCTGAAGTCGCCGCTGATTTTCGACGGCCGCAATCTATACGAGCCGGACGCGATGACCGAACTCGGCATCGACTATCACTCGATCGGACGACCTTATGCCCAGCCCTCTGAATTTCCGGCCAATGTCTCCAGCAATGCCTGAGGCCGCTCAGTCCGTACCCGCGGCGGCACTTACCGTGGTGTCGCGCGAACGCCTCGGTGCGGCGCGCGTGCTGGTGGTCGGCGACGTGATGCTCGACCGCTACTGGTTCGGCGACGTGAACCGTATTTCGCCGGAAGCGCCGGTGCCGGTCGTGCATGTCCATCGCCAGGAAGACCGCCTCGGCGGTGCGGCGAACGTCGCGCGCAATGCGGTTGCGCTCGGCGCGCAAGCGGGTTTGCTGTGCGTGGTCGGTCATGACGAGCCCGGCGAGCGCATCGTGCAACTACTCGGCGAAAGCGGTGTGGCGCCGCATTTGGAACGCGATCCGGATTTGCTCACCACGATCAAACTGCGCGTGCTGTCGCGTCAGCAGCAGTTGCTGCGCGTCGACTTTGAAAACTCGCCGGCGCACGAAGTGCTGCTCGCGGGACTTGCGCGTTTCGACGACCTGCTGCCGTCGCACGATGTGATCCTGATGTCCGACTACGCGAAGGGCGGTCTCACGCACGTCACGCAGATGATCGCAAAGGCGCATGCGGCGGGCAAACCGGTGCTGGTCGATCCCAAGGGCGACGACTGGGAGCGCTATCGCGGCGCCACGCTGATCACGCCGAATCGCGCCGAGTTGCGCGAGGTGGTCGGACAGTGGAAATCCGAAGAAGATCTGATCGCGCGCGTGACCAAACTGCGCGCCGATCTCGAGTTCAAGGCGTTGTTGCTGACGCGTTCGGAAGAGGGCATGACGCTCTTCTCCGACGACGGCATCCTGTACGCGTCGGCCGTTGCGCGCGAAGTGTATGATGTGTCGGGCGCGGGCGACACCGTGATCGCCACGCTTGCCGCCATGCTCGGCGCGGGTTTGACACTGGTCGAGGCAGTCGGGCTCGCGAATCGCGCGGCCGGTATCGTGGTCGGCAAACTCGGCACCGCCACCGTCAACTACGACGAACTTTTTCATTGATGCGGCTCGCCGGATTCCTTGCTTTGCGCGCTTTAGTTTCAGCGGCGCAAAAGAGGAACCCGCGGGGCGTCAACTGAGCTCATTACCGCAGGATCATCATGACCCTCATCGTCACCGGCGCGGCCGGCTTTATCGGCAGCAATCTCGTGAAGGCGCTCAATGAGCGCGGTGAACAACGCATCATCGCAGTTGATAACCTCACGCGCGCGGACAAGTTCAAGAATCTCGTCGACTGCGAGATCGACGATTATCTCGACAAGACCGAATTCGTCGAGCGCTTCAAGCGGGGCGACTTCGGCAAAGTGCGTGCGATTTTCCACGAAGGCGCCTGCTCGGACACGATGGAAACCGACGGCCGCTACATGATGGACAACAACTTCCGCTATAGCCGTGAAGTACTCGATGTCTGTCTCGCGCAGAACATCCAGTTTCTGTATGCGTCCTCGGCGGCAACTTATGGCGGCTCGAGCCGCTTCGTCGAAGAGCGCGAAGTCGAGCAGCCGCTGAACGTGTACGGCTATTCGAAGTTCCTGTTCGACCAGGTGATTCGCCGTGTTCTGCCCACCGCGAAGAGCCAGATCGCCGGCTTCCGTTATTTCAACGTGTACGGGCCGCGGGAGACGCACAAGGCGCGCATGGCGTCGGTGGCGTTTCACAACTTCAACCAGTTCCGCGCGGAAGGCAAGGTCAAGCTGTTCGGCGAATACAACGGCTATGCCGCCGGCGAGCAGACGCGCGATTTCGTCTCGGTCGAAGACGTGGTCAAGGTGAACCTGTTCTTCTTCGACAATCCGGGCAAGTCGGGCATCTTCAACCTGGGCAGTGGCCGTGCGCAGCCGTTCAACGACATCGCGAGCACGGTGGTCAACACGCTGCGTGCGTTGAACAACGAGCCGCCGTTGTCGCTCGCGGATCAGGTGCAACGCGGGCTGATCGAATACATTCCGTTCCCCGATGCATTGCGTGGCAAGTACCAGTGCTTCACGCAAGCCGACCTGACGAAGCTGCGTGCTACCGGCTACGACGCGCCGTTCCTGAGCGTGCAGGAAGGTGTCGATCGATACGTACGTTGGCTATTCGGCCAGGTGTAAATCTTTCGGATACCTCTTTAAACTGGAATCTCCCGGTTGGTGATGGTCGCCAACCGGTTGTACGAGGGAGATTCCATATGTTTCGAAAAATTCTGGTTACCGCGGCCATGCTGGCCGCTTTCGCAGCGCGTCAAAGGCATGGGCGGGCATACCGTCGAGCGCCTGCAGGCGGAGGGTCTCGCTGTCGGTCCGGCTGGCGCGGCTGCTAACCCGCAGGCTGCGGCGTCTGCACAGACCAAAGGCGCGGCCGCTGCGGGCAATGGCGCCAACACAGCGACTTCGGCCACTACCCAAAAGAGCAACGCCACTGTGGCGGTGAAGAAATAGCCTGACGCGGGCCGTGCGCGCGAGGCGGGTCACCTCTCTCGCGCACGGCCCGTTACCGTTGTTCCCCTTCATGGTCGGAGTGGGTAAGAACACTCCTTCAGCTGTCATGCAGATGACTGGCTCCCGCGGTTCTCAGCCGCGGGCTTTTTGCGTGGATTTTTGCGCTGTATTTGCGGGCCCGATGAGCGCTATTGCGCCAGCCGCCTGGCGTCGCTGCATCCATGCGGGCAGAAGGGCCGCACGGCAGCCGCGCGCACGGTGGTTTAGAATCGATAGATTGAAGACTCCGCGCATCGACAGCTCCAGAACCGATATGGCTTACAAAACGATTGAAGACACGATCGGCAATACGCCGCTCGTGCAACTCGTCCGGCTCCCCGACGACGAGATCCGCAGCCGCAATAACGTGATCCTTGCGAAGCTCGAGGGCAACAATCCTGCGGGTTCGGTGAAGGACCGCCCGGCGCTGTCGATGATAAAGAAAGCGGAAGCGCGCGGGCGCATCAAGCCGGGCGACACGCTGATCGAATCGACCAGCGGCAACACCGGCATCGCATTGGCGATGGCGGCGGCGATCCGCGGCTACAAGATGGTGCTGATCATGCCGGAAGATTTGTCGGTGGAGCGCCGTCAGAGCATGGCCGCCTATGGCGCGCAGATCGTGCTGACGCCGGTGACGGGCGGTATGGAATACGCGCGCGATCTGGCTGAACAGATGCAGCGCGAAGGCAAGGGCATCATCCTCGACCAGTTCGCGAACCCGGACAACCCGGCCTCGCACGTCGAAGGTACCGGTCCGGAAATCTGGCGCGACACCGAAGGGCGCATCACGCACTTCGTTTCGTCGATGGGCACGACCGGCACGATCATGGGCGTGTCCACCTATCTGAAGGAACAGAATCAGGCGATCGAAATCATCGGCGCGCAGCCGGAAGAAGGTTCACGCATTCCGGGCATCCGCAAATGGCCGGAAGCCTATCTGCCGAAGATTTTCGATCGTAGCCGCGTGGACCGCGTCGAGAATGTAAGCCAGGCCGCAGCCGAAGCGATGGCGCGGCGCATGGCCTCGGTCGAAGGGATCTTCGCCGGCATCTCGTCGGGCGGGGCCTGTGAGGTGGCGCTGCGCGTCGCGCGCCAGGTCGAGAATGCGACGATCGTGTTTATCGTCTGCGATCGGGGCGACCGGTATCTGTCGACGGGTGTGTTCCCGGCTTGATTGCGCTTCGGCGCATTGAGCGGCCCTCAAACTGAGTTGGCCGATAAAAAAGCGCCGGTCTGACCGGCGCTTTTTTTGTCGCTTGCTACCCGTTCGTGACGTCGTGAGTATCTGACAACCGAGTGCCTGACACCCGCCGCTCAACTTATTGCGAAGCCGCGCCCGGTGCCGCCGCATTGCCGCTGGCGTTCGCCGCGTCGCTCGCTTCCATCTGCGCTTTGACCCGCTGGCCCAATTGATAAACCGCGAGTGCATAGAAGAAACTGCGGTTATAGCGCGTCAACACGTAGAAGTTCTTCAAGCCCAGCATGTACTCGGTACCACGCCCCGGCGACGGCAGATCCACTACCAACACCGGCGTGCCGGCTTCCGACGCGATATCGACGCCCGGCTCGTTCAACAGCAGTCCGGCACGGAGCAATTGGTCCAGCGGCCAATGCGGCTCCGGCTTACCGTCGGCGGCCGCTTGCGCTACGCCCAGGCTGCCGGCGTCCATGCCGAGCTTCCACACCACCGGCCGGCCGTTTTCCCAGCCGTTCTGGCGCAGATAATTCGCCACGCTGCCGATCGCATCCGCCTCGCTCGTGCGCAGATCGATCTGCTTGTTGCCGTCGTAGCTCACCGCGTATTGCACGATGCTGCTCGGCAGGAACTGCGGAATCCCGATCGCGCCGGTGTAGGAGCCGAGCACGGTGGTCGGATCGATTTGCGAATCGCGCGTCCACACCAGATAGTCTTCGAGATTCTTGCGGAAGGTCGCCTGGCGATCCGCGCGATTGGCAGTATTCGGATAGTCGAAGCTGAGCGTGGTCAGCGCGTCGAGCACGCGGAAGTTGCCCATGAAGCGCCCGTAGATCGTCTCCACGCCAATGATGCCGACGATCACTTCCGGCGGCACGCCGAACTCTTCATAGGCGCGCTGCAGCGTGGCCTGGTTGGCGCGCCAGAAACGCACGCCTGCGTTGATGCGCACCTGGTCGAGAAAGCGCGACTGATACACGCGCCAGTTCTTGATCGTCGGCGAGGGCGACGGCGTGACGAGCTTGACCGCCGTGGCCGAATAGCTCACGCGCGCGAAGAGGGCGTGCAATGCGGCTTCGTCGAAGTCATAGCGCGCGGACATGTCGCTGATGAACGCGTCTACGTTCGGATTGTTCGCGTAGCGCTGCGGAATGATCTCTTCTTCGAAGGTTTGCCCTTGCGGCGTTGCTGGTTGCGGTTGGCTTTGCGCGAGCAGCAGCGGCGGCTTTTTCGCGGCGCTTTGCGCCATCGCCGGACTGGTTGCCATGAACATGCACGATGCGACGGACAGTGCGGCGGCTACGGTTTTCATGCGTAGCCGGTTTCGTGCAGACAGAGCAAGCTTGACGGTCATAGTGAGCTAGGGGCGCAGTGCGAAAGAGACAGGGGAAAACGGATCGGGGCAGTATACCCGACGCCTTCTGCAAATCTGTGCCCAGCGCGTCACAGTCGCATGGTGTGGTAACTTGGCAAATGTTGGTGCGCCCAGTGTGCGCGCCCATGGACGGAGACACGCCGCGCGCGCTTTGAAAGCGCCGCGCCGCAGACGAGAATCATGGCAACAGCCTTTTATTCCCACGCCGATTGTTTGCTGCACGATATGGGGCAATGGCATCCCGAATGCCCGGCTCGCCTGCAGGCAATCGAAGATCAATTGATCGCGAGCCGCATCGACTCGCTGATCGAGCGCGAATCGCCGCCGCTCGCCGATGAAGCCGCGTTGTTGCGCGTGCATACGCAAGCCCACGTCGATTACATCCGCAGCCGTTCGCCTGCGGAGGGTCTCGCCGAAATCGATCCCGACACGTCGATGAACCCGCACACCTTGCAGGCCGCGTTGCGCGCAGCCGGCGCCGCGGTGGCCGCGACCGACGCCGTGATCGAAGGCCGCTATGACAACGCTTTCTGCAGCGTGCGCCCGCCTGGTCACCATGCGGAGCCGGCACGCGCGATGGGTTTCTGTTTTTTCAACAACGTGGCGATCGCCGCGCGTCATGCGCTCGAGGTGCACGGCATGCAGCGCGTGGCGATCGTCGACTTCGACGTCCATCACGGTAACGGCACCGAAGCAGCCTTTTCGGGCGATTCGCGCGTGCTGATGTGCAGCATCTTCCAGCATCCGTTCTATCCGTTCACCGGCGCCGACAATCAGGCGCCCAACATGTGCAACGTGCCGATGCCGGCGCGCTCGAAAGGCATGGCGGTACGCGAGGCGGTGGACATGCTGTGGCTGCCGCGCCTGCATGATTTCAAGCCGGAAATGATCTTCATCTCGGCCGGATTCGACGCGCATCGCGAAGACGATCTCGGCAACATGGGTCTCGTCGAAGACGACTACGCTTGGATCACCGATCAGGTGCGCGAGATCGCGAAGCGCTATGCGCGTGGGCGGATCGTCAGTTGTCTTGAAGGCGGGTACAACTTGTCGGCGCTTGGGCGTAGCGTGGTCGCGCACGTGCGCTCGCTGGCCGGAATCTGAGCTGCCACGCCACAAGCTCCGCGCGAACGTCGCGAACCGTATGAATTCAACGAGGAGCGAGCCATGAATGCCGAGGTGCGTAGTGCTTCGCTGGTCGAAATCGAACACGACGCGTACGGCGTGCCGGGCGTCGTCCGATTGACAATGAACCGGCCCGATGCCTTCAACGCGCTCTCCGAAGCCCTGCTCGACGAATTGCAGTCGACGCTGACGGCGCTGGCGGAGTCCAACGCGCGGGTGGTGGTGATCGCCGGCGCCGGCCGTGCTTTCTGCGCGGGGCACGATCTGAAGGAAATGCGCGCGGCGCCGTCGCTGGCTTACTACCATGCCCTGTTCGCGCGCTGCACGAAACTGATGTTGACGATCCAGCGCTTGCCGCAACCGGTGATCGCGCGAGTGCACGGCATCGCCACGGCGGCCGGCTGTCAACTGGTCGCGATGTGCGATCTGGCAGTCGCTGCCGATACCGCGCGCTTTGCCGTCTCGGGTGTCAACCTGGGTCTTTTCTGCGCGACGCCTTCGGTGCCGCTGTCGCGCAATCTGTCGCGTAAGGCGGCGCTCGAAATGCTGCTCACCGGCGATTTCATCGACGCCGTGCAGGCGAAACAGCAAGGCCTCGTGAATCGCGTGGTTCCGGCAGATGCGCTCGACGCAGAGGTCGCGCGGCTCGCGAAAAGCATCTGCGCGAAACCCGTCGAAGCGGTGAGCGCCGGCAAAGGCCTTTTCTATCGCCAGCTCGAAATGGGCATCGAAGCGGCGTATCAGCTGGCCGGCCAGACCATGGCTTGCAACATGATGGACGACTCCGCGCTCGAAGGCGTGCAGGCGTTTATCGACAAACGACCACCCGACTGGAAGCGCTAGCCGGGCCGTTCCTGGCTGCGGGCCGGCTTCTGTACTCAGGCGTGCGGAAGCCGGAACTAGTACATGCTGTCCGGCGCTCAGGCTTTGGGCAAGCGTTTCTCGATCCAGTCGATCAACGCGCCGATCACCCGATCCCGGTCGAGATCGTTCATCGTCTCGTGATAGCTGTCTTCGTGCATCGTGAGCGTTTTGTCGGGCGAACCCGCATGCGCGCCGAAATCGCGGCTGCCTTCGGGTTCGGTCAGTTTGTCGGCGGTGCCGTGATACACCAACAGCGGCACGCGCAAGCCCGCACGGCCGCGTTCGATGCGCACCATCGCCAGCAACAACTCCGCGCCCGTACGCGCCGGAATCGCGCCGTGATGAACCAGTGGATCGTTGCGATTGGCGTTCACCACGGGCTGAAGCCGCGACAGCAAAGCCGCGTCGATTTTCATCGCCGGGAAGGTCGGCCAGATGCGGCTGATCACCTGGCTCACCTTGAGCATCCAGCGCGGCACATCGCGGCCCGGCGCGAGCGCGGGGCTCGACAGGATCAGACCGCTCAGCCGACGCCCGCTCGCCTCGAGCCGTTCGATCGCATAGAGCGCCGCGACCGCGCCGCCCATGCTATGGCCCATCAGAAATAGTGGTGCGCAACTGGTCGCCGCTTCATGGAGCAAGGCCTGAGCGTCGAGCAGATAGTCGTCAAAGCGCTTCACCCACACGCGTTTGCCCGGCGCATGCCCATGTCCGCGCAAATCGATGGCGACGAGTTCAATGCCTGCCGAGTTCAGCCGATCCGCCAGCGCCGCGTAACGCCCCGCGTGCTCCGCGAGCCCGTGCACCAGCGCGACCGTGCCGCGCAGTTGCGTCGTAGCGGGCCAGCGATACAACGGCAGTTCGGTGCCGTCGTTCGTCGTGACCGTCGAGCGCAACGCTTCACCGGCTTTCCGGGCGTTCGCAGGGGCGGCCGCTGCGGGACGCACATTGCCGGGTCGAGTTGTTTCCATGGCTGCCGTTTATCCTGAACGTGTTCGAATTCTGATTCGCCCGATCATAGTCGCAGCGGGCGCGCACGCGCGAGCATCTCGCGCCGGGCACGCCTCTAATGCCTTGTGGTTATGAAAAGATCGTAATTGATTATTAAAGGGAATGACGACGCTGCGGTAGAATTGCGGGCTCAAATCCCAATAAAAGCAACGGCGGCCGCTTGTCGGGAGCGCACAACGCTCGTTGGCAAACTCCGCCGTTTCGTTTTTCCATGATCGAAATACGCAATATCTCTCAGCGGTTCGCCGGACCCCGGGGCTGGGTCGAGGCGCTGCACAACGTCAATCTGTCGATTCCGGCGGGTGAGGTGTTCGGCATCATCGGCCGCAGCGGCGCGGGCAAGAGCACGCTCGTGCGCACCCTCAACCTGCTGACGCGCCCGAGCGAAGGCAACATCATCGTCAACGGCCGCGATCTGACGACGCTGCCCGCCGCGCAATTGCGCGAGGCGCGTCGCGAAATCGGCATGATCTTCCAGCACTTCAATCTGCTGTCGTCGCGCACTGTGTACGAGAACGTGGCGTTGCCGCTCGAACTCGCCGGCATGAAGCGCGACGAGATCGAGGCGAACGTGCTGCCGCTGCTCGAACTGGTCGGCCTGTCGGCGCAGAAGGATCGTTATCCGGCGCAGATCAGCGGCGGACAGAAGCAGCGCGTCGGCATAGCGCGTGCATTGGCGAGCAAGCCGAAGGTGCTGCTCTCCGACGAAGCGACTTCGGCGCTCGATCCTGAAACCACACGCGCGATCCTCGACCTGCTCAAGCGTATCAATCGCGAACTGAACCTGACGATCGTGCTGATCACGCATCAGATGGACGTGATCAAGCAGGTCTGCGACCGCGTCGCGGTGCTGGATGCGGGCCGTGTGGTCGAAGAGGGCAAGGTCATCGATGTGTTCCTGCAACCGCATCATGAAGTCACGCGCGCGCTGATCGGCGACGTGATCGCGCAGGAACTGCCGCCCGCGATGAAGGCGCGCGTGGCCGAACGCCTGAAGACCGGTAGCGGCCATTTGCTGCGCCTCGCGTTCACCGGCTCGGGTGTCGATCAGCCGATCCTGTCGGAAACGATTCGCCGCTACGAACTCGACTTCAACATCCTGCATGGCCAGATCGACGAGATCCAGGGGCAGGCGTTCGGCTCGCTTGCGGTACTCGCGGGCGGCGAACCGGCGAAGGTGGCAGAGGCGCTGACGTATCTGCGCGAACAGGGTGTGGTGGTCGAGGAGCTGTCGTATGTTGAGTGAAATGTTCGATATGTTCGTCCAGTCGTTCTGGGAAACGCTCGTGATGGTGGGCATCTCCGGACTGGTCGGCGCAGCGGTCGGTTTGCCGCTCGGCGTGCTGCTGTATCTGACGGACCGTCAGGGCGTGCTGCAGAACATCGCGGTGAATCGCGTGATGGGCGTGATCGTCAACGCGGTGCGCTCGACGCCGTTCATCATTTTGCTGGTCGCGGTGATTCCGTTCACGCGCCTCGTGGTGGGTTCGTCGATCGGCACGGCTGCGGCCGTGGTGCCGCTGACGATCGCCGCGGCGCCGTTTATCGCGCGTCTGGTCGAAACCGCGCTGCGTGAAGTCGATCGCGGTCTGATCGAAGCGGCGCAGGCCATGGGCGCGACCACCAGTCAGATCGTCTTCAAGGTGCTGTTGCCGGAGTCGCTGCCAGGCGTAGTCGCCGGATTGACGATTACCTTCGTGTCGCTGGTCGGCTATTCGGCGATGGCCGGCGCGATCGGTGGCGGCGGGCTCGGCGATCTGGGCATTCGTTACGGGTATCAGCGTTTCCTGCCGGAAGTGATGGTGACGGTCGTGGTGATCCTGATCGTCTTCGTGCAACTGGTGCAGTCGTTCGGGGATTGGCTCGTGCGTCGGTTGAGCCATAAGTAAACAAGCGGTAAACAAGGGTCATCGGAACCCGCCAAACAGAATCGATAGATTCGGAAAAGGTCCATCATGCAACGTCGTTTCATTCTCAAGCTGGCCGCCACGCTCGGCGCCGCTTCGCTGTTCGCTGCCGCCACCGTGGCTCACGCTGAAGACACGATCAAGGTCGGCGTTACCGGCGGCCCGCACGCGCAGATCATGGAAGTCGTGAAGACGGTCGCGGCAAAGAACGGTCTGAACATCAAGATCGTCGAGTTCTCCGACTACGTGCAGCCGAACGCGGCGCTCGCCGGCGGCGACCTGGACGCGAACAGCTACCAGCATGACCCGTACTTGCAGGCACAGGTGAAGGACCGCGGCTACAAGCTGATCCGCATCGCCGACACGGTTACGTACCCGATGGGCATCTACTCGAAGAAAGTGAAGACGCTGGCGGAATTGCAGCCGGGCGCGAAGATCGCGGTGCCGAACGATCCGACCAATGGTGGCCGGGCACTCCTGTTGCTGCAGAAGCAGGGTCTGTTGAAGCTGCGCGCGGACGCGGGTCTGAAGGCGACGCCGCTCGATATCGTCGACAACCCGAAGAAGCTGAAGGTCGTCGAACTCGACGCCGCGCAAATCCCGCGTTCGCTGAGCGACGTGGACGCCGCCGCGATCAATACGAACTTTGCGATGGAAGCGGGGCTGAAGCCCAAGCAGGACACCATCGCGATCGAAGACCCGAAGGGGCCGTACGTGAACATCATCGCAATCCGCGAAGCTGACAAAAACAAGCCGTGGGTTGCGAAGCTGGTCGCGGCGTATCATTCGCCGGAAGTGAAGCAGTTCGTCGAGAGCAAGTTCGGCGGGGCGGTGATCACCGCCTGGTGATCTGACGGCCGGTTTTTCGACCGTTTTCCCCGACTGTTGGCATAGCAAGACAAGACGGCAATGCAAAATTAGAGTCGTAAGTCTTAACCCGGGGTTGTCACCCGGGTTTTTTCGAGATTAAAATAGAACGATCGTTCGTTATTGCCGTCACGCCGCTGAGGAGCGATATCCTCCTGCTAGAGCGCCCGCGACACGCGCTGCCGCGAAAGGGCAGTCGCTATAATGTTCGTTGGGTTGACGTATTCGTAACTTTGGAGCGTGTGCATGAAAATCCTGGTGCCAGTCAAGAGAGTGGTCGATTACAACGTGAAAGTTCGAGTCAAATCGGACGGCACGGGCGTCGACATCGCGAACGTGAAGATGTCGATGAATCCGTTCGACGAAATCGCGGTTGAAGAAGCAGTTCGTCTGAGGGAAGCGGGCGTGGCGACTGAAGTGATCGCCGTGTCGGCGGGCGTGACGCAATCGCAGGAAACGCTGCGCACGGCGCTGGCAATTGGCGCGGACCGCGCGATCCTGATCGAGTCGGGCGAAGAGCTGCAGCCGCTGGCCGTGGCCAAGCTGCTGAAGGCGCTGGTCGACAAGGAACAGCCGCAGCTGATCATCCTCGGCAAGCAGGCCATCGACGACGATTCGAACCAGACCGGCCAGATGCTGGCTGCGCTGGCTAACCTGCCGCAAGCCACGTTTGCATCGAAGGTTGTAGTAGCAGACGGTAAAGCTACCGTTTCGCGCGAAGTGGACGGCGGCGCCGAAACGCTGTCGCTGACCTTGCCCGCAGTCGTCACGACCGACCTGCGCCTGAACGAGCCGCGCTACGTGACGTTGCCGAACATCATGAAGGCGAAGAAGAAGCCGCTGGAAGTCATCAAGCCGGAAGATCTCGGCGTTGATGTGACGCCGCGCCTGAAGACGCTGAAGGTTGTCGAGCCGCCGAAGCGCTCCGCCGGTGTGATGGTGCCGGATGTGAAGACGCTGGTCGAAAAGCTGAAGACCGAAGCCAAGGTGCTGTAAGGAGACGGATGAAATGACGAATCTGGTAATTGCAGAACACGACAACGCGTCGATCAAGGCCGCGACGCTGAATACGATTGCAGCCGCGCAAAAGATTGGTGGCGATATTCACGTGCTGGTGGCGGGTCACAACGCGCAAGCCGCAGCGGATGCCGCGGCGAAGATTGCAGGTGTTTCGAAGGTCCTGCTGGCCGACGCGCCGCAACTCGCAGCGGGCCTGGCAGAAAACGTCGAGGCGACAGTGCTGAACATGTCGAAGAACTATTCGCACATTCTCGTGCCTGCTACTGCCTACGGCAAAAACATCGCGCCGCGCATCGCGGCGAAGCTCGACGTGGCGCAGATCAGTGACATCACCGCGGTGGTTTCCGCGGACACGTTCGAGCGCCCGATCTACGCAGGCAATGCGATCGCGACGGTGCAGTCGAGCGATGCGATCAGAGTGATGACGGTCCGGGCGACGGCCTTCGATGCGGTGTTGGCAGAGGGCGACAGTGCAGCGATCGAGAAGATCGAAGTGGCGGCCGACCGTGGCGTCTCGCAGTTCGTGAGCCGGGAAGTAACGAAGCTTGATCGTCCCGAGCTCAGGGGCGCGCAAACGATCGTGTCGGGCGGTCGGGGCCTCGGCAGCGGCGAGAACTTCGCGCTCGTGCTCGAGCCCTTGGCGGACAAGCTCGGCGCGGCGCTCGGTGCCTCGCGCGCAGCGGTGGATGCGGGCTTTGTGCCGAACGACTATCAGGTGGGCCAGACGGGCAAGATCGTGGCACCGCAGCTGTATGTGGCAGTCGGGATCTCGGGGGCGATTCAGCACCTCGCGGGGATGAAGGACTCGAAGGTAATCGTCGCGATCAATAAGGATCCTGAAGCACCGATTTTCAGCGTGGCCGACTATGGACTTGTCGGGGATCTGTTCACGTTGGTACCGGAGCTCGTCGCCGAGCTTTGATGTCGGTGTCCGCTAAACCGGGTCAACACCACTTGTTCGGATACGTCAAAGCGTTTTATAACGACAATCGTCGTCGTTCGTCGCTCGAGTTTGCTTCACCGGTTCGGTACGGCAAGACCGGATCAAAGCCCAGCGAACGTAGGATGTAAAATCGGGTGGACTTGAGTTACCCGGTGTGCTGATCTGATCCGACTCGGAGTAAATAGTGACTTCTTTCAATCCAGTGATCGCTCTCGAACGGGGGTTGGCGGTCCTGACAGTTGTGAACAGACTGCAACGAGCCAAGGTTGCAGAGGTTCGCGCTCAAACGGGCCTGGACAAAGCAACGGTCATACGGATGCTCGAAACGCTGATTCACGCTGGCTACGTTGTCAAGGACTCGAAGGAGTCGGTCTACTTTCCCAGCGCTCGAACCATGCAGTTGAGCTGCGGCTTCAATCTTCCCCAACGAATAGCCGAGTCCGCGGGTCCCGTCCACTCTCAGTTCCATCGTGCCGTCGGCTGGCCTTCGGTCCTGACAATTCATGATGGCGACTCAATGATCACGATCCATTCCAGTAACGAGGATGGTGTCCTGCAGCTCAATCGTCCCAGCGGGTTCCGTGCGCCGATGCTAATGACGTGTCTTGGCCGGGCATATCTGGCGTATTGCAACGATGCCGAACAGGATCGAATCATCGCGTCGCTTGCGGAAATACCTGGCACGGACACTGAACTCGCTCGTGAGCCGTCCAAGCTGAAGGCTCTCCTGGCAAAGATCCGCGCTCAAGGATACGCGGTCAACGATCGAGGATATGGAGAGCGCATGCAGCACAACCTGTGGGCTCTGGGCGTTCCTGTTAAAGACAGCAACAACGTCTATGCGTCTCTTGGTCTGATCATCCCGGGCGACCTTTTTACCCGTAAGGCCGGGATTCACAAGTATCTGCTCACGATGCAAAAGGTTGCCGAGAAACTGGCTGCGATATTTTCAGAGCAGGGGTTCAATATGGCGGCTGCCGAGTTGTATAAGACAACAAGCAGAAGAGGCGGCGCGCGCAAACTGCCCGATGCACAATCGTTTCCCGGCATGATCGGCCCGCTGTAAACAGTTCGTTTCCAGGGCCGCTCGTGTCACCACATCGCGTTGGCGGCAATCCTTTGGGCGGTCCCGCCAGTCCGCCGCAACACCGCGCATGTATCCGCTCTTACTGAGGGGCTCTGCTCAACGCTTTCCAAACTGCCTTTGTAGCGACTCTTAAGGCATCCCAATCGGTCTCATTGTCGCCGCGCCGGCGGATGAAGACGACAAGGCCATGCAGGTGCGAGACGATGAGCTCTGCGCGCAACGTACATTCACCGGATGGAAGCGACGGGTTGAGCTTTGCAATAAGGCCCGAAAACATGTCGATGAGTTCGCTTTGGTTCTTGGCCATCAACTCGTTCACGAAAGGCTCATGCTCGGCCAGGCTCCAGCAATGAAGCGCGAAGGCACCCGCGTATCGCTCGGGGCCTGTTAGCAGATCGAATACCTGATCGACGAGGCGCTCGAGGCGCTCGTCAGGCGATCGAGCATTGTCTTTTGCCAACTCCCGGTACTCAGCGATGTAGCGGCGAGCCAGTTCCTGGATGGCGCTTCTCAATAGCTCCTCACGCGTGCCGAAGTAATGCTGAAGCGTTCTCAGTCGAATCCCTGCGTCGTTCGCAATGCGGCGTTGCGTGAAGCCGACGTAGCCTTCTGTGGCAAATACGCTGATCGCCACCTCCAGAATTTCGGGGACGCGAGTGGTGCGATTGCCGCGACGTTTGGGCTCAGGAGCGGGATGAGCCCCTCGGATTTCGTCAGATGTTAATTTCAGATCTTTCATCGCAGCTCATTGATGCGGGATCGCTTCTGGTGGATTTCGGCCTACGGCCGCACTGCCGAAAGTATAAGTCAGATGACTCACAAATAGTAGTCACCCAAACCCGCTATGTAACCAGATGCCTACATGAGATGCCGAATTAGCACACTTGACGGCGGGTTTCCCCCCGGCAATCTTTGATTGCGTATTAGTCGAGCAACCACTAATATTTAGTCAAGCGACACATTGACGTATGTGTCGTAGGTACAGGGCTCGGTCGACGACGAGGACAGGCCAGCGAGCGATCCCGAGAATGGGCATCAGGAGGCAGAAATGAGTGCGGGCGGACAGTCGTTGCGTTGGCTCATCGACAAATGGTTTGTTCTCGCGGCGGGAAGCGCCTATCGGCTTACGCGATCCCCGTGCGCAGAGTCGTCTTCATGCCGCTATGTCTGCTTCGAGGCAACGCGGACGGGCGGCGCGTTAAAAATCTTCTTTTTCCGCCACGAAGATGGCTCGTGGAGCGTCTTTCCTCCCGCGCCCAAGAGACCGACGCTCACTTTGGATTAAGCGGGCTTTAAAGGACAACAGCAGGCATTGTGGCCTGGCGACCGGAATCGATGCCACGCCACCGCGGGGCGCAGCTTGAGAGCTCGACGCGATTTGCCGAGGCTGCCCACATTTAGGAGGAGGTGCCCGATGGACATTCTGAAAATAGCCATTGCGTCGGGGATGCAGGTCACGCTTGATGGCCGTATTGGCACGCAGGAATACCGGAGCGTGTACGGCTCGTTGCAGGCGTTGCGTCGCTTTGCTGAGGCGGTACTGATCACGGCCCCAATCGTTGCCACGCGCCCGGAACTGACCGAAGCGGAGGGCAGAACCGGTTCGTCGAACAGCCCAGGATGTGAGGCCCAACGATGATTGCCGGCGTCATTAGCTATCGCATCCCGTGCAGCAGGTCTCCCGTGCTTCAGCACATATCGCTCGGATTGGTGCTCATGCCTATCGGTGGGTTGACGATCGTGGTAGCCATGCTGCGCCGCGAGTTGCATGAGAACAGCGTATAGACGTGCGTCGGAACAACAAGGCCGCAAAGGCGCAGTCGCCAGCGTTCTTTATCGGCATCGGGACGGCAATCGGCGCGCCACCTCATCGAGAGCGCGGTGCGCGTACAAGTTCGGGTATGGAGGAGAAAAGGAAGTGAAGACGGATTCAATCGAAACTGCAATTGCCGCAATCGCGGCGGGCCGGATGGTCGTTGTCGTGGATGACGAAAACCGTGAGAACGAAGGCGATCTGATTATGGCCGCGCAGGCTGCCACAGAGGCGGACCTTGCCTTCATGGTGCGTTACACGAGCGGAGTGCTTTGCGTGTCGCTGCCGGGAGAACGTTTGGACGCGCTTTCGCTTCCGTTGATGGTGGCGAGCAATAGCGATTCAATGAGTACCGCATTCACGGTGAGCACGGACTACCGCATTGGCACAACGACCGGAATTTCAGCGGCCGACCGGGCCATCACTGTCAGGGCGCTCGTCGACGAAAAGGCCATCGCCGGCGATTTTAGTCGGCCGGGGCACATTTTTCCGTTGCGGGCAGCTCGGGGAGGCGTATTGCGACGTGCGGGACATACAGAAGCGGGGGTTGACCTCACGCGACTCGCGGGGATAGCACCGGGCGGCTTGCTGGCCGAGATCGTCAACGACGATGGAACCATGGCGCGGTTGCCGCAATTGATGGAGTTCGCGCACATGCACTCGCTGCCCATTATCACGATCAAGGATCTCATTGCGTATCGTCGCAGACGGGAGCGCATCGTCGAGCGCATGTCGACGGCGCGTTTGCCCACCCGATATGGCGTGTTTACGGTATACGGGTACAGAGAAACCATTTCGGGGGAAGAACATGCAGCACTTGTCATGGGCGACTTGGCGGGCCGCGAGGCTCCTCTCGTGCGTGTTCATTCGGAATGTCTGACCGGAGAAGTCTTCGGGTCGATCCGATGCGATTGTCGGGCACAACTTGACCTGGCGACGGAGCAAATCGCAGCGGAGGGCCGCGGTGTCGTCGTCTACCTCAAGGGACACGAAGGGCGCGGCATCGGGTTGACCGAGAAACTGCGAGCCTATGCCTTGCAAGACGAGGGCCTCGATACCGTTCAGGCGAATCTGAAACTTGGTCTGCAAGTAGATACGCGGGACTACGCCGTCGGTGCTCAGATCCTTCTAGATCTGGGGGTGACAAAGATGAAGCTGATGACGAACAACCCGCTCAAGTATCAAGGCATTTCCGAGTTCGGATTGAGTATCGAAGAGCGTGTACCCCTCGTCACTGCGCCGAACAGTGAAAACGCTTTCTACCTAACGAGTGGACCTTTCCGCTATTCGGGACGCTATCGATAGGCAACGCTGCAGCAAATACGATGTTCAAGTTCGCGGCGACAATATTTGGTTCTGATGGTAGGGTGGTTTCGGAGCAAACGTTCACCGTCTTTAGCGGTAACTCGCGTGCAGTTTCACGCCCCACGTTTGGCCTTCTCATCAATTTTCCAATTGACCGCGAAGGGGTCTGGACCGTTTCGATTCAATCCGGCGGTTTCGAGTTCGAACGCTTGCCAATTGAGATCCGGCTCGCGAAAACTTGAAGAAACGAAATCGCCTTGGGTTCCATTGAATATCCCGTAAGCGGACTAAGTATGCCGAACGGCTGCTTCCGCCGACCACGATAGTCAATTTGACCGACTGAATGGCCGTTGTATCTCGGACGCAGCCATCGGAGGCGCGCTGGGTCGAACGGCGGCTCGGGGTCGTGTGCCGCCGACCGCGACCGTGTGAGATTCGTGAAGCCCATGCCGTTTGCATGAGACATCGATCGGCCAATTGCCGACGTCCGTGTTCACGACCGAGGGGACGGTCAATCGACTGTTTGACTTCCGACATCGGGCATTCGCCCCACGTCGGCGGACAGGAGTTCGTCGGTTCGCCGCCGTTCATTACTGCAATCGCAAAGGACGGGAACGGGACGCTGATTGGCGCGCAAGGCGTTCGCCGCGGCACTTCGGAAGCGTGCCTCTGTGGGACCACATCAGCGCCAAAGTTACTCGCCGACGGAGTGCCGGTCGGCAACGTTGCGGCAGCGGCGGCGACCTAGGAGACTACTCCGCTTCCTCCTCGTATGCGTCGAGGACGGTATCGGATACGCTTTGCCCTCACCAGCCTAGGAGGTCGGCAGTTCCGCGAGGAAGGCTCCGTCCTATTCACCAAGTTGCGCCATGCCGCATCTAACCTTGTCGGTCCACGCGATGTGAACTCACGTCAACGAGTTGCATCTGTTTTGGGGTGTCGTCCAGTTCACCGATGCCCAGGAACTCCTGCGCAACTACTCTGAACTTAACTTCGGTAATGCTTTTTTCATCGATTGGAGCACGGCACCTTCGCGGACTTTGAGCCGTACACTTTCTGGGGGGAGATTTCCAGATCTTGCCGTGCATGATGTGCCCACATACTGGACATGTGATCTCCCAACCGCAGAATACGTTCGTCAGGCGGTACCGGCTGAACCTGATCAGATCTGCTACCAGCATCGCTTGCTTGTCGAGATCGTACGCATCCCACGGCTCAGAGATGATTCCGCCCTTTACGAGATCGAGGAGTCGATAAGTCCGGGTTTGTCGTGACTGACCGGTAAGGTGATCTTTGAAGGATTTCGTGGAGTATTCGATGCGATAGTCATTATTCGGAGAATCCAGGACGATTTTCAGGTCTCTGTTCTCCAACAAGCATCGAACAGTAGGTACGTCAGGAGGGTCAGCCAGCATGATGATGAGAACTCCGATCGAAGGGTATGTTGATTAATGCGCGAGATCGACGATACGAAGGAAGTCAGTTTCCGTCAGGATTCGAATCGGATGCCCTTTTGCTATTAGTTCTTCTGCTTTTCTCTGTTTGATACTTTTCTCGTGTCCGGCTAGTTGCCGAATATCAAGGTCACCAACGACGAGAAGTGTTGTTGTCCTTCTTACGCTCGTAGCAACTTGGCACCCAGCCTTGGCGGCAAGCACTGCGGCCTCGCACCGCGCCAATGCTAGCGTACCTGTGAATACAATTTCTTCCCCAACAAGCGCACCGTCGGGATTACCCTCAATCGCAATTTGATTTGAGAAGGTGGAACCGATTGGTTTTCGGGAATTGAAATTGATTGGTTTCTGAACAAGAGTCATCCAGGCGTCAAGTCCAATGCCTGTTGTGTTAATTGCTTGGAGAAGAACTTCCCCTGCGGCTCGCGCGTCCTCGACGGCATCGTGGGCCGTGAAGCGTATCCCCAAGGCACCGCACACATTAGTTAGCCCATACCCCGAGCGCGACCATTGCGACCATGCGCGGCGGACAACGCGAGCCGAATCAAGCCATCGGCAGGAAACACCAGTGAGGTTGTGCTTTGCGATGGCCTGGAACAGCGCAGTTCGGTCAAATGAAGTATGACTAACCACGACCTGATCTCGCAGGCGATCCACCATCGCAGCGTAGATTTGTTGGAATGTGGGCGCGTCTTTGACCGTAGTTGCGTCGATCCCGTGAATATCGACATTAACCCAGTCGAAGTCGTCCTGCGGATTGATTAACGATCCCCACCTGTCAACGACTCTCCCATCCTCAAACGTAACCGCCCCTACCTGACAAATGCTGGCAAGACTGGCGTTTGCGGTTTCAAAGTCTATGGCGACGAATTTCTCGGCCATGATGTTGTTCCCTTCGTCTCTATTTTTTTTTCGTCGCCAGCGCTCACAGCGCCGTCGAGCATCTGACACCCCGTACACTTTTTCGATTGACTACAATCCGCGGCACTCCGTAGAACCGGATTTAACATTCGACACTAACGTTCGCCCTACTGCGAAGTGCTAAGTTACCGCTTATGCAAATTAGCCCGCGAGCGCGTAGACGATGGCAACACGCTTCATTTTTCCGCCTCTGCCATCATGCAGAATACTTCCCCAAAGGCAGAATGCATTGCGCGGTCGCCAAGCTGCCTCCTAAGCCGCAAACGTGGGTCAACGTGCAGAAGCGCCACCGCATCGCATTACTGCAGTCACGTCGCGCTAACTACATACTCAAGCTGGCCAATGCTCCGTTCGAGACCGCACATTTCGAACATCTTCGTAATCTGGGGGCAAAGCTAGGATGACGCGCTTGCCGTACCAGCCGCGACTGCAGCGCGGTGCAGATAGTTGAGGCAATATCGGCCATAAGCGTTTTACTGGATGATGGTTTCCTGAATTATCAGGAACTGCATTTGCTCTGTACGCGCGCGCGAAACAGCGCGCGACGGAAAAGCGAGCTATCGAGTGCTCAGAGTCGCCCTCATTCGTTGCCGAGTTGGGGCAGCACACGGCCAATTGCTGTCGATGACCGGACTCGGATCGCAGACATTCGAACGTCGGCTCTGAACAGACGATGAACACTCGTGCGTCCACCAGTCACTGGCAGGTCACTTACGCGATTGCCCCGTCTGCGGCACAGGCCACATAGAATCGGCGCGAGGCTTGATATCCTGCCTTCGCGTCACGATTGGGAAGTAATCAAAAGAATCAAACTATCTCAACGGAACAATCGGGGGTTGCAATGTCTTTTCTAAAGAACATGATGACAGGCGGCGAGGGTCACTCGGTCGCCCAAAACGCCCATTTGGCGGAACTTGTCCTGAAGACCTTGGGCAGCGCTGACAAGCGCCAGCAAGTGCTTCAGTCCCTGCAGAAGGTGATGCGCCGAGGTATGTCGTTCCAGAGAATGGACGATGATCAACTGGCGGACGAGTTTGATGCGCTCGACAGGGTGGCGCAACTCAACATGCTCTCCATCGCGATTAAGGAGATAGGCATTTTCTGGAAAGACGAACCGTGGATGCCCATCCGCAATCCCATGTTCCACTCGATGGACGCGCGGGATGTGGAGGTTAATGCGGGGCACTTCAAGCGCAAGCATGGGCTCACCGTGACCATCCTGGCAGAGCCGATGAGCCTGGGGCAATGGGTTAAGGAGGGTCGGCTCGTGCGCAAAATCGTCGACCGCTGACCGGAATACCAGCGCCGATGCTGCCGCCTAGGCTTGAGGATCAGGATACGAACATGAGGGTAACTATGAAACGAACGGGGCATGCTACCTTGTCCGTGCTTCTTGCGCTAATACTTGGTGCCCAGTTCTCTCAGGCCATCGCCGGTTTGCTCGGACCATCAAACTATTTTGAATGTATCTTGGACAAGATGCCCGGTGCTCAGAACGATCCCATCGCAGCCTCAGTCGCGCAGGCGTGCTGGCGCGAATTTCCCAACGCCCCTCCTATAGCCCCAAAAGACAAGGTTGGGGGGCTCTTCTCCGTTCCCCATGCTCCGGACTGCCTAATGCGCTATGCCAAAGATGTGCGTAGCAACTTTGGAGCACAGCAAATCGCAATAGCATGCAACGAACTTTATTGGCCTTGATAGCGATGGCTTGTCGCTTCGAAAAAGGTCGGTGAACGATGACGTGTTTTTATACAGAAGGGTATCTAGCTATTCAGCCGTAAGGCGGAAGCCGCCGACTAAGTAGCCATTCACCGACGAGGAGAAACGGGATGGGACTGTTCAGAGACTTGGCGCACGTTGCGGGCAACATGATGAAGGTGAACTCGCTCTGGCACGACGTTCGGATGATCTTGATCCGCGAGGTGGGTGTCGATGTGGAGAAGCTGCCTTATGCGCGCAAGATGCAGCTCTACAACCGCGTGAAGGACGAATATCTGAACGGCAATTCGTCGGCCGAATCAATCGCGATGTTGGTTAAGCTCTCCGTCTTTTGAGCGCAGCCGAAAAGCGTTCCATAAGCGACCACAGGCCAGCCAACGGCTTAAATGCCACGGAACCGGCCGCTACAGCAAAAGCGCGTCGGCCGTCCGTAAAGGGTCCAGAGTGTGTGAAAACGCATTGATCGCCTAAACTGAATCAACGCACTGAGCCTGGGTGACTCATGAAGCGATTCGTTGAAGGCGATGACCGCAAGCAGGTCGCACTACTTCCCGAATGTATCGATGACTACATCGGACAGGACAACCCGGTCAGGGTCATAGACGCCTTCGTCGACGAGTTGGACCTTGCGGATCTTGGTTTCAACGGTACCACGCCAGCGATCACGGGCCGCCCGTCCTATCACCCAGGCGTGATGCTCAAGATCTATATCTACGGCTACCTGAACCGGATTCCTTCGAGCCGGCGTCTCGAGCGTGAATGTCAGCGCAACGTCGAGCTGATGTGGCTAACGGGACGTCTCGCTCCGGACTTCAAGACGATCGCCGACTTTCGCCGTGACAGCGGCGCAGCCATTCGCAACGTATGCCGGCGTTTCGTCGAACTGTGTCGCGGGCTGAAGCTGCTATCCAGTGACATGGTGGCCATCGACGGTAGCAAGTTCAAGGCGTCAAACAGCCGCGACAGGAACTACACGGCGAGCAAGATCGACAAGCGTCAGCAGCAGATCGAGGAAAGCGTGCAGCGCTATCTTGACCTGATTGAGACCGCAGACCGGACCAGTCCAACAGGTTTCGATGTGAAGACCGTTCGCCTGTACGAGAAGATCGCCCGCTTGCGCCAGCAGATGCGTGAGCTCGCACAGATCAGGAAGCAGTTAGAAAAACAACCGGACAAACAGCTGTCGATGACGGATCCCGACGCACGCTCCATGGCAACAAGCGGAAGAGGCTCCGGCATAGTGGGCTACAACGTTCAGGCCGCCGTAGACACGAAGCATCACCTGATCGTTGAGCACGAGGTAACTAACGTTGGAAACGATCACGGCCAACTCAGCAGAATGGCGCTGGCTGCGAAGGACGCGATGGGCAAGCCGAAGCTGAAGGTTGTTGCTGATCGGGGTTACTTCAGCGGCCCGGAGATACGGGCATGCGATCTGAACGACATCAGCGCGTACGTTCCCAAGCCGCTCACCTCCGCATCGCGGAAGAAAGGTCTGTTCACCAAGGCCGACTTTGTCTACGTGGCAAAAAGCGATGTGTATCGATGCCCTGCTGGCGAGCGAGCCATCCTTCGATTCACGACCGTCGAGCATGACATGAACCTGCGGGTTTACTGGCCCAGCGCCTGCCCGCGTTGCCATCTCAAGGAACGATGTTCACCCAGCGACTATCGTCGCATCCGACGATGGGAGCACGAGAACACACTGGAAGCGATGCAGCGCCGTCTCGACCGGAAGCCCGATGCAATGACCATCCGCCGAAGTACTGTCGAGCATGTCTTCGGTACGCTCAAGCACTGGATGGGTCCTGCACACTTCCTGACCAGGACGCTCGGGCGAGTGAGTACAGAGATGAGCCTTCAGGTGTTGGCCTACAACCTGAAGCGGGTCATGAACATACTTGGCGTTGCAGGTACGATGAAGGCCATGAAGATGGTTAGAAGCTAAAGCCCTGAGGGGCTTTGTTGTGCTCGCGATGTTCGGTTAGTGCAAACCCGCCTTATCAAACTCGATCGACCTGACCGGCAATCGCCCGCTTAGCAGCAAAAATGGAGTTTCCACACACTCTGGGTCGACATGCGTCCGAGGCCTTGGGCAGTACGCGACCAGGAAGCGTCGCTTGCTCGACAGGGACACATAGCTGAAACTCAATGCGTTTCGGCCATTCGCCCCGTTTGGTGTCGGTTAACGGCCTGTGTGGATACCTTCCGACAAAAGAGGTCCGTGATGACAAAGTCCGAACCGGCGCGCGCCGCCGCGACGACGATCCTTGGAAGCTTCGAAACGCTCATACGGGCATCACAAGCATGATCGCGCGTCACGGCGGGCATGAGCGCATGACGGAACTCGAATACTGCCGTCCCGCCGACCCGGCTGTTGTCGGGATGCTGTTGCTGATTGCGGTCGACTTGCTGGCTGGTGCGCGCGGGTTCCGAACTGCACGCTTTTCGGACCTAACCGAATACGAAGTGAATGCGGTTGCCGAAGAAGCAAAACGGGTGTGGGAGGCTGGCCAAGCGGAGGGGATGGCTAGGCCCGAACTCGGGCGCTGGTGCGGAGATCGAGTTCGAGCGGCTCGTCAAAACGTTGCCGCCAATGGGCGCTCTATTGGTCGTCGCCAGCCGGATTGCAGCGCGTGCAGAGCTTCGTGAACGACTGGCCCGGCTTGCCGTGTTTCGTCGAATGCTCGCTCGCGTAGGCCGCGAGCGGCGCAATCTCAGGTGAGCAGACCTTCAGGTAGTTATGCTCGGTATGACCGCCTTCGGTGGCGGTGCCCTTCAGCTTGGTAACGTAATCGCACGACGCCCGATGCAGGACCAGGTACGACGAAGAATTTTCACTGCTGTAACGGTTAAGAACGAAGCCGCCCGGATTAGCTGCAAGCCATGCGCGGTAATTGAGGTCGCTCTTGGGGACAAAGGTCTGCTCTGCTTTCATTGCGCACCTGTAGGTCATGAGTGCAATTATATCGAGCAGCGGGGCCGAAACCCGGGAAGGCCTTGCTAGGCGGCCTTGGCTGCTGGGGCGATTAGCTGCTGTCAAAAGGGCTGCCCATGCCCACTCTGTTACTTCCGTGATATTCGCGGTTCCGGTACGCTGCATCAATCCAGCAAGTGCGTGTGCGGTTCCCTCCGCCGCCCCGCAAAACGTCACTGCTTAACGATAATGATGCCACTGGCACGCCGAACTTCTGTGCGCCGGACATCATGAAATGTGCGCCTGAATGAGCGGAGTACTGCGGCAATGCCGTCCAGTGGTCGACATAGCAGAAGCAAAGCTTGCCACGTTGTCCAGCAGCATCCCCGCCACACCAAGCATCCGAAAACCCATTGGCGGGTAAGTCCGTCTGATGTCTCTTGCAATCAATTGCAGAATCCGAGGCGCAATTGCTTGGCTGCTTGTTCGGCAAACTTCAGCGTGGCGCACCGTTTCCTCATTAGGCATGCCCCGAGCCAATCCGATGCCATGCGTCTCGAAAAGGCTCCTGATCATAGCGGGGCGGGTCCAACCAGTATGAAACTTTGCCGTCTTTCTTGTTACATCCGGCATGCTTCTTTACCTCGGAGGGCAAAAGGACAAATGCATTGGGATCGGTAACGACGTTATTAACGATGATCCAGAAATCCCCTGCTATTTTGTCGAGCGTTGTTCCGAGCGGGACTGCGTTCCGTTTACTCAGGGCCTTAACCTGAACCCCGATAAACTTCGATCCGGAGGCGTTATACGCGATGATATCGACGCCGCGGGCGTTGCGCGCCGTTGGCATCACGTTCCAGCCAAGCAACGACAGCCGGTAGCAGCAGTAGTACAGCCCAACGTTTCCCGTGACCTGGGGGTCAAGTTTTATCTGTAGTTGCATTTGGCTCCCTCGTTGTCGAGCACGGCGGATAGCGTTCATGGTAGAAATCGCGTTCCGCCGAGCCGCGGGAATGATTGATGCGCCATTCTCGAACCGTAGCGAGGTCGTCGGCCATCGCACCGATCGCATCGGCGAGCTCGAGCGTCACGCGCCACCGTTCCGGGATCACATCGACCCCCATCATGGCTCCAAGCATATTCCCCGTGATCGCCCCCGTTGAGTCGCTGTCGCCACCGTGATTGACCGCCAACACAACGCCTGACTCGAAGTCAGGTGCCGACAGGGCGCAGTACAGGCTGATGGCGAGCGCCTCCTCAGCCACCCACCCTTCGCCGAGTTCCTGCAGAACATGGGTTTGGCCAGGGCGGTCGGCGGCGCGCTGCTCCGCGTTTTCGATGGCAGCGAGCGTTTCCTCGTACCGGTCATGCTTTCGAAGTTCGGTCTTAGCGCGGTCGATCGCATCGGGCAGCGGCAAGCCCACAAGCAACAACGCGATGACCACTGCGAAAGCCCCCGCGGTGAGCTGCCCCGTGGGGTGGCCGTGCGTGATCGCCGCGATATCCGTGGCGACGGCGAACGCCTGACCGATCCGGTCATCCTGGTCTTCTGCATCATTGATCCAGTTTGCGACGAACATGCCGACGGGCGCCACGCGCATCACGCCGCCGCAGCCTTTGCTGGCGTTGCACGCCCGATCGGCGTAACTGGTCAGTGCTCGAAGCGCAGCGAGGCAGGTGTTGCCGGGAGCGCGGCGGCTGAACAGCTCACGCTGCTCGAGAAGCCAGCCTGACTCGCCGGAAGGTTCAGCGATTTTCGGTTTGACGCCCTGAGTGCGAAGCCATCGCAAGTAGGCCTGTGCGGTGGCCTTCCCGAACATGGGGCCGTCACCATGCAGGGCAGCACGTACATGGGCGCGCAGCAGCCCTTCGGCCGTAAATAGCGTCATCTGTGTGTCGTCGGTGATGGCGCCAACCCGCCCGTGAGCCACCGCATAGTCGCAAATGCCACCGGGGCCGAAACTCCGCCGGATGTCAGCGAGGTTCATAAATTCGACTGGAGCGCCGAGCGCATCACCGACTGCGCCACCGAGCAGGCAACCACGAAACCGGCTGCGCTTGATCGCGTCCGAAGGTGTTCTGTGGAAGGAATCTTGCATGTCGAGGCTCCTGATCAGCGGGTGCCGTTAGGTCGTTTTTCCTGGCGAGACGAGCTTGTCTCGTTCTGATCTCCTGGTCGTCCGCCTTTGCCTTTCATCCGACTTTTTTCTGCAATTGATTGCAGAATGGCCGTTCCCGCCGCGCTCCGTGGGCGATCACGTCACCATGTCACCAGGAGGGCTCCTCAAGAGCCAGGCACACCATCGCTGATAGTCGCGGGCGTCTGGTTCGAGCGCGAGTCCGCTACCGTATTTACGCTTGCCGTGGGCAACCTTAGGACGTTATTCGCGCCATCCGACGCTGAAGGCGAAGCTGCCGGCTTACCCGACTTTCTAACGCGTCTTGATGCGGCACGCCAAAGTATTGCAAAAGCCTCCACTGCGGGATCCACCGGCGAGTGGTCTCCGTCCGAGGGGGCCGGTTTTTGCCCGGCTTCACTTCCTGCGCGATCTTCGGTTGTCATGGTTGCTCTCGTTTCGGTACACGGCCCTGCAATTTCCGTCTCAACTTTGACTGTCTCAACTTTGACAGTGGGTACGCCAATAGCGAAAGAGGTCCGTGCAGTCCGTGCAATCAATTGCCAAAGGCGAACGGCGATGTGCTTCGTGCAAATGTGGCACGGACATCGCATGGCGTTCGCGCTAAATCGCTTCGGAAATTAACGCGTGGCTGGCGCCTCCTCGTTCGCAATCGCGCGAAACGCTCGTACGTCCTGTGCAGACAAGTGTTGCTTTACGGGAGCCACAACCTTCGCCCCCGGAGCGTGATCATAAATGTAGTGATAGACAACCCCGTCGCCGCCTCGCGGGTTTAGCCAAACCTCGAATGAACCGTCCCGGCCATCCGCATAATTCACCTCGACGCCGACGGATGGTAGAGGAGGCGTTTCCATCAACGCTTTCCAACCCGTACGATGCGCGTCGATCCAGCGCGACAGAGCGAGAATCTGCTTCTGCTCCAGCGGGACAGGCCGCCCATTTCGATACCCGGTTGCCGATACGATCGGCGGCGTATCGATGTTCTCGGTACAACTCGCGATCCCCAGAATCATTGACACGGCGAGTGCAGCAAGCGAACCCGCTTGGACTACCCTCATACCCCGCCGCCAGCGGGATGATTCTTTTTTAGCCACTCGACCCACTGGTCGTAGTACGCGGAGTGCGGTGGCACCGCCACCCCCGATTCGTAAATGTCCTCGAAGTCTTCGGACGGATCGTCCGGTTCAGGGCGGTGCGGAAAGTCGTTGTCGAACTTGTCCGGGTCCAGTCCATACTTGTCGAATTTCTTGCTCACTTCAGAAGTTAGCCCCAACTCCCGTTCCACCAATGTCAACTGGTACCGCATATAGTCGTCATCGAATTCAGAACTAGCTTGCGCTCTCTCTAACCATACGCGGGCCTTCGCCAAATCCTTCTCGACGGGCACCCCGTTCCGTACATCTCGGCTAGGCACAGCGCCGCAACGGCGTTACCATTCAAGGCTGCGCTTTCAATCTCTCCGTGATAACCGAGCAAGTTACCAATCGACATGACGTCTCCATTCCGGGCTGCTGTTGTGTGATAGCAGGCAGCCGCCGCGATGTCCTGCGGTACCCCTCGCCCAAACCGGTACATCGTTCCGAGTTCCCCGATGGCCTCGGTGCGCACAACTAGCTGCCAGGGTGCGGGTGGTGCTGCTGCAGGCTGCCCAGGATGTGCTCCAACGGCTTTTGGGCCTCCCGCAGCGCCTGTAGTGCCCGCACGTGCTCATCTGATGGCCTGATCTGCTGGATCGTGCGGTGGGCCGCGTGGATGGCCTGCAACGCCTGCTGAACAGCCACGGTGATCGCCACCTTCTCGGGGTCGGACGCGGGGTCTGGCGTGGACGGTCGGTGGTACACGTGGCTGAATGTTCTGCCGGTCATGGTGCGCTCCCCTGCGCGCTGCTCTGCTACGCGCTCTAGGCGCTCATTTTACGCCCGTGCGCTGCTACACGATAGCTCAGTAGCCGATGACCAATATTCCCTTAAGTGGAAGCCTCATTCTGTTGCTCGCATAGAGCGTTTCAAAAAAAGTAACTACGCGATCGAAGTCGGGATTCTTGCTGCCGGCCGACTCGTAGATGTTTCGCACCGCGATTGCCAAGTAGTCGACCTCGTCCATCATGCATGCCTGAAACAAGTCCTTGAGAAATTGGTTGTTTATGACTGCTCGTCCTGCTTCCACCTCCACCACGAATCGACCGTCGATATGGTGCGCGTCAGCTTCAAAAGCCTTCGCAACCTTACCGTTGTTCCCATAGAGAACAGGGACTCGGATTTTTTCGGCGCGCCTCTTTCCTACTTCGACGGCAAATCCAAGCTCCGCAAGCGAGGGCCCTACCTGTGCAAGTACTGCATTACTTGACAGCGTATGCATCGCCGACGATATCAAGGAATACTTGGCCTCAAATGCCTGCACGACCGCGATGGCTAACGCCGCCGGCTTGTCGGCCCGAGGAAAATACGCCCAATTCAACACATGAAGCCTCAACCAATCCAGGTTTGTTGCGCTCGCAGCTCATTGCCGTCCCCACGTGCTTCCATCCTTCTATGCAGAGCATCGCCAACGGTGAGCCAGAGCGAGAATTGCCAGAATTATCCGCGAGATGAGCGGCCCGCGGTAGCCAAGCAGTAACCTAACGCGCGCCCGTCTCATACCTCTTGCAATCAATTGCAGAATCCGCGACGCAATTGCTTGGCTGCTTGTTCGGCAAACATCGGGGTGGCGTACCGCTTCGTCCTCAGGCTTGCCCCGAGCCAATGCGGTGCCATGCGTCTCGAAACGCCTCCTGATCGTAGCGGGGCGGGTCCAGCCAGTACGAAACCTGTCCGTCTTTCTCGTTGCAACCAGCACGCTGCTTTACTTCCGATGGCAAAAGGACAAATGCGCTTGGCTCCGTGACGACGTTATTAACGATGACCCAGAAATCCCCTGCTATTTTGTTGAGCGATGATCCGAGCGGAACGGCGCTTCGCTTACTCAGGGCCTTAAGCTGAACCCTGATGAACGTCGATCCGGAAGCGTTGTACGCAATGATGTCAACGCCACGTGCGTTGCGCGTTGTTGGCATCACGTTCCAGCCAAGCAACGATAGTCGGTAGCAGCAGTAATACAGTCCGACATTGCCGATGACATGAGGGTCAAGTTTTGCTTGCATTTGGATCGCCGTTTCGACGCTTTAGCATTGTCTACGAATGCACGCGGTCGCGGTATTTCGCTTCGGCCCTTCCGAGGCGGATTGCCGATACCAGTAGGCCGCCATTTTGGAATTTTTCTCGGTGCCGATTCCTCTCTGAAACATCGTGCCGAGGTTGTTTTGGGCGCTAATGTTGCCCTGCTCAGCCGCAGCGCGATACCAGTACAGAGCTTCGGCAAAGTCTTCATCGACGCCTTTGCCGGTGCGATACGCTTCAGCGACAGCGAACTGTGCCTTGGGATCCCCCTTTTTTGCCTTGCTGATCTCCACTTCAAGTTTCGGCGACATAGACACCTCGACTACTGGGACAAAACAAAATTGTGTGAGGACAACACCGACTCGCCGCTCCAACGATAGGCCACAAGCGGACCATCCTTACCGGCGCTGTAGTCGACGCACGCGACCGTAGGGGACTGTATGTCGGGGCTACCGGTCATCCAGTAGTGACCAACGAATACCGGTTTGTCTTCGGTATAGCCGATCCTCGCATCCTCCGGTATCTCGGTATTGGGGAGTTGGGCTTTCGTCTCAGGGGGTACGAGCGCTGCCTGCCGATAGGTTGTTGCCGCGCCGTCCCACCAGCGCGTGCGCGCCTCGTGACGCGTAATGCCCGACTTGTCGACGAACGAACAGCCCGAGGGAAGCCGGACCTCCACGCCCTTCAAGAGCGTCTCGATCACGCGGTATTCAATCGTACTCTTGCGACTGACTTTGACCATCATTGCGTCGTCCAGCAAGTGCCTTGGCCTCAAGCAGGCTTCAAGCGCCGCGACATAGCTCGGATGCCAGCAGGCGTGAATCAACTGCAGTTCGGGCAATTCGAGCCACAGCGGTAGTGAGAGAAGCCAGTCGATAATCTCGCCATGAAGGGCGGGCTTGTGCTCGACTCTCGGCGAGGAACGCCGCATGCTGGTTGCGGTTTTCTTCGCCCACCTTGCCCTGTCTGGGACGCAGGTATTCGTCGTCCTGGTCGGGATCTCGTAGGTACCACGCGATTGCATTGAATTCGTGGTTCCCCATCACCGCCAGCGCGCTGCCAGCATCAACCATGGGGCGGACGATATCGATCGTGTCGAGTTGGTGCGGGCCGCGGTCGATGAAGTCGCCGACGCAGACCGCCGTCCGACGTGGGTGACGCCACGTGCCCATCCGCCTACAGTAGCCAAGCTCCGTCAGCAGTGCAGTCAGCTTGTCCGCATGACCGTGCACGCCCCCGATGATGTCGTAGTCCATGGCCCGCCCGTTTTTAAAATTCTTACTGCGTGGCTACCCAGTTAAAGATAACAGAAGCGTACTGGTCTATTCGTTCCGTCGAACACACAGACGTTGCAGGTCTCACGAGAATCCACCGTATGGCCGCGCGTTTGCAATTGATTGCACAACATTTAGCGATCGTCTCAGAACTGAAACACAGCGGGCAGTATTCTTCAGAACTTCGGAAGCGGCTTCACTGGCTTGTTCCTCCATGAGCCAACGCTCCGCCGCAATCCGGGGAGGCGAGGAGGCATCGTTCCCGTGCACTTGATTGCAAAGCCCTCGATCCGTCGAGGGCGCCAGGCCGGGGACCCTGGAGCCTGTGCAATCAATTGCAAACGTCGCGCAGGCCGACTACTGAAGCCTACGTCAGGCAAAAGCCGGCCAGAACCGGACTTTTAGGTTTCGCCTCCATAGCAGCCATTCGTCAAAGCGTTCTTGCTGTCAGCTGCTTTATACTCCTCGGCCCGTACTATCATTGCGTATGCGGGCAACCTGCCTCCGTGACCACTCCACGATGAGTCAGATGGTTACTGCAAATCGGCGTGTTTTCAGATTATCAATATGCTGACCGGTGGGGTCGGTTAAATAATTGCTAGTAATCGAAAGGGTATCTCTTTATGACTGTCACCGAGGAAAAGAAGAAGCAGGTCTATCATTCATGCGCCTCATGCGATAGGGACACGTGGCACTCGGTTGTTCAATACCATGTTGAATCAGAATACGAATACCGAATGGATACGATTTATCAGATTGTCCAATGCTGCGGTTGCCATGCCGTCAGCTTTCGGAGGGTTGTTCGTGATTACGAGAGCGCATATCCCATCGACGACAACGAGTGGGATGTCCCGGAAGATATTACTTGCTTTCCAAGTATTCTCAAGGGGCATCGTGAACTAGAAGATGTTTGGGACTTGCCCGATACTGTTCGCGAGATTTACACCCAGTCGATTAAAGCGATCAAGGACAATTCAAATATTCTTGCTGGCATTGGCCTGCGCGCCACAATTGAAGCGATCTGCAATGACCGCGGCATCACCGGCAGGACGTTGGACAAACGAATTGATGCCCTCGCCAGGGGCGGATTGATTTCCCAGAAAGACTCCGAGCGTTTGCATGCTATCCGCTTCCTTGGCAATGACTCAGCTCACGAAATTAAAAAGGCAGACGCCAGAAATCTGCTGATAGCCCTCCGAATAATCGACCATCTCCTTGTGAATATCTACATTCTTGATGGAGAGGCTGATAGGCGACTTGAAACAATTGTCCGAACCTTCGAACAGTTCACAACGCTTTTGGAGAAAAGCCTCTCTAGCTTTACCTCTGGCGACGAGGTTCCTCTCGCGAAGATTTTTGGGAGGGATATGAGGCGATTTCACGGTTACTTCGCGGCCCATGAGAAGTCACTTGTCGATACCATAACAAATGGCGCATCCACGAAGCTAAAAATCGGAAAGGTCGACCATTTCGCGGGGTCAAAAGACAAGGTTCAGCACTTCGTTGTACTGTGATTGCTTACTCGTCATTCCACTGGACCTGTGCGGAAAGCAGCACAGGTCGATGAATCCAAACGTTGCTGAACGTCTGCTGTCCTAAGCATGCAACTTCCGCTTTGGGTCGAAGAACGGTCTCGGCGAAATTCCGAAATCGGCCCTTCATGACCCTGGCCGTTTGGCGCTCCCCCATTCACGACGGTCCGGGCTGCTCAACAATTGGCAAGGCAAAGGTCTCGTCGGAGACGTCGCGTGTCCGTGTCCGACCGGCAACAGCGGCCGACGTTACAAAGGCGGATTCCGTGCACTTGATTGCAAACGCCACCGATCTTCGCGCGCCGGAGCCGGCGGGGCGAAAGCCTTGCAATCAATTGCACAAACCGGCCCTCGGCCGGTGTTCTCGATACAGCAGCTTCCTACCCAAAATTCACGCTTCGGCCCGTGCGGCTCAATGAATTGCTAACAGCGGAGTTTCCCGTGCCAAGCATTCGAGGGTACGTCACCGTCTTCAATGCGGTCCAATAGCTTTTGAAAGCCTGGCCGCTCTTTGGCGGGCACGCTGCCGCTAATGTGCGCGGTGATCGTGCGCTTGACTGTCAGTTCGAAGCCTGCGGCTTTGATCTCGCGGATCTGGTTTTCTGGGTGTTGGCCGGTCGTGCTGACGCGGCAGTACGCAAAGACTCGGCTCATGGTTGGCACTTGCAATTGATTGCACGAGTTACGCCTTGATGGTTTTGCCGCTCAGATGAGCGCGCAACAAGGCACGCAAACGCTCTTCGAATTCTTCCGCGCATAGGTCGGCGTTGGCCGTTGGGTCACTCCATGCCTTTTCGTACAGCCTGCGCGCCGCGTCCCCGGCGTCCTCAGGCAGGATGCGCATAAGGACATAGCCGACAAATTAATGGAATAGGTGCTCCGCGGCTTCTTGCAGGCACTGGGCGTCGTTTTTGTTCCTCTTTTTCGTCATGACGCACCCGTTAGTTCGTGCCGATAAGGCTCGGCGTCGGGCGTGTGTCCCAAAACGACCGATTACGCACCCATCGGACCGATGGGTCCATCAAAGAGTACTAAAATTAGCCTTTCATTTTCAGTACCCCTGTACTAAAAACCCCTCGCCCCGCAGTCGTGCTTAACTCAATGGAGCAGGGGGATCTGTCATGGACCACCTGAAATTCCGCAGGCGTCTCGCGAACTGAGGCGCCGCGCCTCTGCATCGATCTTCGGCCGAATTCGGCTGCGGATTCAACCGGTCGATGCAACACAATAGAAGCTGCGTGAGCGGCGGGAGTGAACCTCGTAGCAGTCGTTGGCTAAGATTGGTGGGACTGGCACCACGGTAGAGAAAGCGAGCAGAAGTCGGACTAGGCTTAGCCCGTGATGTGTATTTTAGGGAGCCAGCTACCCGATTCCAGTCGGAACCCGGAGGCTACCGAAACGCCTATTCGTATCTCATCTTGAGAGCCTCAGTCTAGCTTCTCGATGTTGGCGCGTAACATGCCGAGCTCGAGGGTAATCTGGCGCGTGCCAAGCATGCGCGCCGGATTGGGGAAGCACTTTGCGACTGGTGCGGTGTCGGCGACGCGATAGACGCGCCACAATTCGTAGCGATCGCGCTCGCGTAACGCCTTCTCGAACTCCTTGCGCGGCCAGTCAAACCGGCCATCGACGCCCGTAGTCGACTTTACTTCGATCCAACGCGGTCGCCCATGCGCGTCGATCGAGCGGATGTCGTGGTCGGCACCTAGTTCGTCACGTGATGTCCAAATGACGTAGCGTTCGGGCTCGACATGGCCCATATCGCGCACCTTCTGTAGCTCCATACGATAGACTAGCTCTTCGCCGCGCCGACCCAAGAGGCTAGCGCGCTCGATTTCGGCGGGGGTCGGTGGAAGCCAGGCACTGGACGATCCGCCCCCGCCGCGGCCCGACGGGCCGCGTGGCTCGATCTCTGTGCCCTTGTTCGATGCAACGGTCAGCGAGACATCATCGAGATTTGGCAGTTCGAAAGGCCGAGTCGCTGGCGCAGGCGGCGGCTGTGGCGGTGGATTGATTGAGAGCGGCGCCGCCGGAGCGACGGGGCCGACCGCCTCCGCGTTCGTCGAGCCGTCCGTGTCGAGATTGTCGAAGACTTGGCGCAACGCAAGTTCCTCAGGGTCATCGTCACTATCGTCATCGTTGTCGAGATCGATGCCGTCTTCTTCGTCGGCCGCACATCGGCGACCATGAGGAATGCCCATCCGATCGAGATATTCCGTGAGCTCTTCATGGGTGCCGCAGAGGAGAAGCGGAAGGAAGGCGTTGGCGATGCTGCGCATCGTCGCAACGCTGGTCGCTCCCGCGATCTCAGCAAGCGCTTCAGCAAGCAGCAGTAGGAAGCTGTTCTTGGTCTTCGGCGGAATGACGCCGATCCGTTCTCCGCTGACGGCGACCTCTGCGGGCACGAGAACGACCGCGCCACCCACGCTGTATCGCCGCTCCATACTTTGGAAGAAGGCAATTTCGCGGACGGCGGCAAGGCGCGCTTCGATCCTTGCCGGCTCCGAAGGCTCGAAGCCGGGATGGCCATGCCGGTTCCGGTAGGCGACCTCATACAGCGCACGCGCAAAAAGTGACCGGCGCAGCATGGCGAGCACCCGCTCGCTATGCTTGGGCTTGTACCAGAATGGCGGTCGATCCAAGAGACCGAGCACCGGCTCACTCGTGCCTGCGATCGCAGACAGTGGGCGGATGCGGAGACCTACGAAAAATGTGCGAGCCTGCTCCGACCGTTCGATAACCCCAATCTCACTATTGGCGTTGCGAAGCGCCTTTTCGAGCGCCTGAAAGTCGGGCTCGACGAGCTTTCCGGCACGCAATTCGCCAAGCGTGAAGAGCCGCGATCGATCGTCGAGTAAGCAGCGAACATCCTCGAGCTTCTGCGGCAGCCCAAACCTTGCGCGCGCGCTGTAGGCCTCGAGGAGAATGTGCCGGCGACGGGTGTCGAGTGGCGTGTCCTTGGCCCAATCAGTCCCCACGTGCCGGAAGAAGAGCGCCCAATGGCCATCGTTCGATTGAGCCGGCGCGCCAAGGTCCTGATAGGCGCGGCCGACTTCATCGGAATAAAGGTAAAGCGGGATCACCTCGGCTAACGGTGCCGCCGTCCGAGGTCCGACGAGGATCTCCGAGGGCGCATAGTAGCCGTCTTCCACCCAGCAGATCGGCATCTTGGCAATCTCGGACTTGGCGCGACGCTCGCTCCTGATCGCCTCCACGAGCGTGGGATAGAGCAGATCTGGCCGATTAGGCGCGCGGCCCTCTGCCCGACGGCACTTGATGAGATCGAGGAGGGTCTCGGAATCGGGCGCGACCTTGAGTTTCAGCTTACGGTAGAGGAGATCGTTGGTCCCGCCGACAATCCGGTCATTGTCCCCAATGCACAACCGATTGGTTGCTGTATCGAGATGCAGCGTGGCCGGGGCAACAAGCTGGCCCGACCGCGCTTTAAGGCAGGGGATCGCCCGTAGTTCCTCGACGATCGCGGGGTGCAGCAACTTGGGATTCTCAGTGAGCAGTTTTGCAAACCGCTCCGCCATCTCTGGTCGCTCGGCCAGGGCGCGGGCGTAGCGGACGAGATCCGAGCCGTTCAGCGAGTCGCGGATCCGCAAGCGTGCCATCAAACCGGGCGCGTTCAGCATCTCCTTCGACGGAGCGTCGATCGCATGGTCAAGCAGGCGGGCGAGGGGTTTCTTGAGATGCACCATGGCGGCCGGGGCGACCCACTGGCCACGCTGGTTCCTGACCACTGGATTGTTGCGTAGCGCTGATAGAGCGGGCCGGCTGATCGGCGCCTCGCGAGTCAGGAGCTTTCGGTAGAGGGTTTCGCGTTCCCGATCATCGGGAGCGGCCGTGGCGGCGCGCTGAGCAGCATCGATCAGCCACTGTTCCTCGTTGAATGTCCGGCAATGGCTTGAAATCGATCTGTAGGGAACGAGCTCCGGATGGAGCCTGTTAGCCTCCGGCTCGGGGCAGTCGACCCAGAGATCGGGACCAACGACCATGAGCTGGACCGCGGGCATGAGCTCGCCGGATGCGCTCAGAGTCGACGTCGTATTTCCGAGATCAGCCCTATGCTGCTTAGTCAATTGCCGCGGATAGGCCGACAACGCTGCGGCTTGGCGCTTCTGGATGTCGATCCCGGCGAGGGTGCCGCTGTAGTTCGTGAAGTAGAAATTGGCGTCGTCGCCGACCTTGGTCTCGAGATTATCCGCGTCCTTGCCCGCGCATCGCAGCCGGACCAACGACGAAATAGTGAATCGCTTGGCGCCGCAACGCGCGACCAGATCGCACAACGCTTTGTCGCCGGCAAGCGCTGGATCGAGATAGCGCTCAGCGCCGAGGAACCCCGAATACTCCGCTTCCACGGGGAGCACGATCTCGCTCGCACGGGCGAGCTTGGCCTTTTCTCTCGTAGGCCAGCAAGTGTCCTTTGCAAGCCGTTCGGCGATTTTGCTGAAAAAACGATCCGGACTGGCGGTGCCGTTGCCAACCAGGGCCTTGAAGGCGTCCGCACCATACCGGCCGAACCAGTCGGCCTTGAGCAGATCGATCGTCAGCTCGACGGCCTGATCAATGAGCCAGTCGTTCCAGACGAGGTCGGTGATCCCGCTGCGATCGGTATTGAGTTCGAACGGCGCACTGACGCCAACGGCGCAACCGGTGAGCGACGACCGCGCCTTCAGTGGATAGTAGAAGTGACCATGCTGGCCGAGATCGATCCGCTGGCGCGCGATCGGGACGGAGACCGCTATCTTCAACCTGCCGCCAGGGAGCTTGTAATACGCCGGAAAAGGACGTCCTGCATGCTCGGCCGGGATCTCGATCGATCGCGAGAATTCCTCCTCTTGGAACGGCACGCCCCTGCCATTACCGTCGATGAGCCTCCCGATCCGCACCACCATACTGACGCCGGCGGCACGGCAGCGTTTGGGCTTCGCGTCCTGCCTCCAGCGCAGCATCCGGCCAGTACGGATCGAGCGAATGTTGACCTCGCGCAGGCCGCGCTTCTTGCCGCTGAGCGCCAGCTTGACCAGTGTGTCCGGCATTCTCGCCGCCATCAATTCGATGGCATGCTCCTCGCGTTCGAGGGTGAAGGCCTCTAGCCTCTCAGTCGATTCCTGCCGATAAGGCACGTGGACGCGAACACCCTTTTCACCCAGCCAGGCCGGGTCCCGCTCGCGTCCCGTTTCCTGGGTCTGAAGATCGAGCAGCGCGACCTGCCCGCCAGAACGCACGTGGATTTCATCGCCAAAGCGAAAGAGCGAACGCAGGCCAAAATTCTTCGAACCAATGCCGTTTTCTTTCGGCGCCACCATCTCTGCTTGCCGGCTGCCCATCACATTGCCGGTGCCGACGATCACCGAGAGCCGTTCCCATCCGTTGCGGTCGATGTTTCGGCCCGTGCCGGCTACCTCAAGCGAGCGGCTCCCAAAGGTGAGCGTCAGCGTCTCGCCGCCGCCATCATATTCGTTCTGAACGAGCTCGCGCAGTACGTCGCTCGCATCGTGCCCCGCGACGAACTGCTCGATGAAGCTCGAGCCGATCCGGGTTCGCCGACTGCCGCTGAAGTCGGGCGGCACATAGTCGGGCTCTTTGACGGAAGGGGGCAGGATGCGGGCCTTTCCACGGTTCCGGGCGGGTCGGCTTGGTGGCGTGGTCTCAGTCGTTTCTGCCGGCCTTTCTAATTCCTCAGTTGCCAATATCTTGTCCATTCGGCGTCCGCAAAAAGGAGGGTTGCTGCTGCTACAAGTCAATGTAGCAATGCCGCCTTAGGGGTCATTTGCCGCCTTTTGTGTTCTGAACTGCTCCGAGTGCGAGAGCCTCCGGCTCACAACAGGCTAGCTGCGTTAAAGTTGCTTCACCAGTATTGACGCCCTTCGTTAGACTACGTTTGCAATCGTGTGCAAAACCGGCGGCTCTTTGTTGCTGGCCCTCGCTCACGTTGCTGTGCCTCGGCTTTGGCCGGTCTGATCTTGAGCCCACTTTCGTAGCGTCGAGTACTGCGGATAACGTTTCTGGTAATCGCGTTCCGTTGAGCCGCCGGAATCTGCAATTGATTGCACGCCTCGCCGCAGGCCCGTCGGTCGATCACCCCTTGCCGTCAGGGTGGTTTTTCGCGAGCCAATCACACCATTTCTGATAGTCGGGGTGGTCAGATTCGAGCGCGAGCCCGAAGTCATAAATGTTTTCAAAGACATCGTCATCGGTCCACTCTTCGCTCTCGACGAGAATGTCGTCTTCGAATTTGCGTGGGTCGAGGACGACATCGCGTGGGCTTGACGCATTGGCCTGAGTGTCGCTGTTTAGCGGCTCGTCGGTGGGACATAAAGTCGTCATCGCGCGTTCCATCAGTGCCACTTGATCCCAGTTATCAATGAGGTCATCGGATCGAAGGCTTCTTCTAGCTGTTCTGAGCCAGATCCGGGCCTTCGTCAAGTCTTTCTCGACGGGAACGCCTTTCGCATACATCTTGGCGAGGCACAGCGCAGCAACGGCGCTCCCTTTAACGGCAGCGTCTTCAATTTCAGACTGATAGCCCAACAAGTTGCCGATCGACGTAACATCGCCGGCCATGGCCGCTTCCGTGTGATAGCGAGCCGCTGCAACGATGTCCTTCGGTACCCCTCGACCAAAGCGATACATCGTCCCTAGTTCGCCGATTGCTTCGACGTAGCCTTGCTCCGCTGATCTGGCAAACCAATGCGCCGCGTCGGTATCGTTCTGCTCAACGCCGTCCCCACGCGCGTAGCGCATGGCCAGGTTGAACTGGGCAACCATTTCCCCCTGCTCGGCGGCTTGCCGATACCAGTAAGTGGCCATCTTGGGATTTTTCTCGGTACCGATGCCCCTCTGAAGCATCGTCCCGAGGTTGTTCTGTGCGCTAATGTTGCCCTGCTCAGCCGCAGCGCGATACCAGTACAACGCTTGGGTGAAATCTTCAGCGACGCCATTGCCTGCGCGATATGCTTCAGCAACCTGAAATTGCGCTTGCGCATCACCGTGCTTCGCCTTCCTGATCTTGTCGTTAAATTTGGCCGACATGAGACCTCCGTTACTGCGACGACTTAAATTTGCTGGCGGCAACACCGACTCGCCGCTCCACAAACAGGACGGGCGTTGTAACTTATTCGATTGACCGTGTACATCGCCGATGATGGCGTAGCCCATAGCCGGTGAGTATTAAACTTTGCTTTATGGCTTCACTTATAAGATAACAGGAGCACGCGTGCTTACCTATTAGGACGAACACCGGCTTCGTAGGTTACTTGGGATGCGCTCTCGCTCCGCCTCCGCTCGTTTGCGTCATTGCAAACCGTCCTGCTAGCCCCGTTGCACTCAAGTGCAGAGTTCTGATGCAAACGCCGTTGAAGGCTGGGCGCCCCGTGCAGATCTGTGCATATGCCAGATGTCGGCGCACTTCAAGATAATGGTGAGAGGTTTCGGCACTAGCCTGACCTGACAGTCATAGTCCACCAAGGCGTCCACGATCGCGTAGAACAGTTCGATGTTGATCTTCTGGCGCCCCCTGCCTGTGGTCCGGTCGCGGAAAAAGATATCCTGTACTTCGTATCGGGCGCCCCCGCCGCGCCTCCGACCGGCCGCGGGGAACACGGCGGACCATGAACAAAGCCCCCCTTGCAGCCGGAAGCCGGAGGGGCTATCAATGAGCCACCGACTTGGCCTTAGCAACTCCTTAACGGAACGGCTAGCGCTCAGGCGGGGTCTTTTTTTATTCAGTTGAACTAGTGGTCGTCCTGATGCCACATCCACGTTGTGTACTTATAGCCCAAAGTTCTGTTTGCCGCGTCTGAGCGCTATCCAGTGCGGCATCTTTTTCGAGGACGTTACCGATACCGAAATCACCCAGGAAAGAGAGAATTGAGCGTCCGTTGAACTGACTCTCATCGTCGACATGCCGGACAAATCCGTCCACTTTCGCTGACTCAAGAGCGATTTCCCTGCAGTTCATTGTGGATTTCTCATATTGAGTCAATTCACCCTCTCTTCCGTAATGCTTAGTCGCGCAGCCCGACAGTAAGACGCCAATCGCGAGCACTAGGACAGATTGAATCTTCATTTGGTCACCTCGTTCAAGTTGGTATTCACTTCGTGCACGACCGAGATTTGGGTTTATTGTGCGGAACGATCCCGTGCGACTCTAGAAGCGCCCCGCAGAGTGTGCGCCAGCCCCGAATGTGCGCTGCCGATGGGTCAAACGGCAGTCTATCGTCGCTCAAGTAAAAACTTCTTTATGTTCGGCGAAGCACATAAAGATGAGCCACCTGAGTCTGCGGATTGGTAGAAGCACCAAATTTTTGCATTATTGCCGCCCCCAACGAACCCCAATCCCCAACGCTGCCTTTCTGCCGTATCCAGAATACTTAATCTTCAACCAATCGCGCGACCGACCTCTTTGATATGGTGCATCGAGTCGTTTGGCGAGCATCAGACGAAGTCACCGGGCACCCGTTCGATGGGCGCGATAATGTCGGGGAAGGACGCGGCAAACGAATTGCCCTGCCGGGAGATCAACTCGACGCGATCACCGCACTTGCGAACGACACGGGCCAGCTCGTCTATGCGAGCGGTGTCGGCGGGGCTGGCGAATGGGTGTTCGAGCATGCAGCGTTGCACCTGATTGCAGGAACGTCGGGAGGGCAGAGGGGAATGATCCCTGCTTAGCCGCAGCGTGATACCAGTACAGCGCTTGGTCCAAGTCTTCGTCGACGCCTTTGCCGGTGCGATACGCCTCCGCCACCGCAAACTGCGAGTCGACATCGCCCCGCTTTGGCCGGACTGCTCCCGGTAGCCGAGTCGCTGCAACAGCGCGCGCAGCTTTTCAGCCTGCCCGTGAATGTCGCCGATGATGTCGTAGTTCATCGTTTCCCCGTGCGTGTTCTTTCTGTTGCGGCCACATCGACCCATTCACATATAGCAAATCCGCAACGCGGCGTCCATCTCGCGAATACCCGCGCCCTTGCAATTGATTGCAATCGCCAGAGCCACATCGGGAAATCAGCGCTCGCGGCAGCGCACCTTGTTCTCATTTTTGCGACGTTTTCGGCGCTCGCGTCCTTGATGCGGATGAACACCGCTCTCACCCGCCCGCAGCAACAAAAGCCGGGACTGCCAGAGCGTCGAAGTCGACCGGTTTGGTACGCCGCTTTCGCTCAGGAGCGTTACAGGATTGAAACCGTTTGTGCCGACATGGCGCTTTGGAAAAACCGCCCCCGCCCCTGCCTCAAATGCTCGCCTTGGGAAGTCAGGGGTGGCCTGTTATTTGCGTCGGCATGTTACAGACCATCAAGACACTGCATCGAGCAAATCCAATCCAGCAGCACAAGCAGTAAACAGGCAATACGCGAACCGGGGGAAACCATGTCCATACACGCCGACCGCCGTCATGGCGACTCAGCAATCCGTTTCTTATCGCCGCGTTCGACCACAGACGCAACAAACCCGTTCGATGACGCTCTGGATGAGCGCGTCACCAGGTCGGCAACGCGTCATTCGCATTTCCGGCAGGACGGGAAACGAACATACGTGCCGCGTCCTCAACATGATCCTTGCCACTTAGTCCTTCGCGTCACGCGTGACGATTGAAAGGCTGCAACCGCGAGCGCTATCAGCGCGGCGTGATCGCGGTCGACATTGGCGAGGATGATGTGGTGCGCTCGGGGTATCAGGATAGTGCTGTGCAGGGTGCGTTATTTCGAGCGCGCGCGCCTCGCCGGCAGCGAATGAACGGTTGGTTTCTATCCTGCAATCAATTGCAACGGGGGAAACGATGGAATTCTTACTTGGCTTTGTAGTTGGGGGATCCTTTGGCGCGTGTCTCGGTGTGCTGGTCGCAGCAATGCTTCGAGCTTGCAAGGACGACGCCCCGGAGACACGGTTCACGGCGCCGGACGGAGCAGCGCTGCGCGGAGCAGCAGAATCGCCAGATGAGAGCCGGATCCTGTGAGGACGTGCATCTGATTGCGAGGCGCGCCATTTGCGCAGGCACCGCGCAGACCGTTAAGTTGCCGCTCCGAGCAAATTCAAAACAGCAGCACGGGTAGCAGAGAAACGATACGCGAACCGGGGAAGACTTGTCCAGACACACACTCCGACCGCCGTCCAGGCGGCTCAGCAATCCGTTTCTATCGTCGCGTTCGACCATAAGCGCAACGAACCCGCTCGTGCCGCGCGAACCATGATCCGTAGGCGGTTGGTGCACAGACAACAAAACGCCGCCATGAAAACAAAATTGGGGGACGTGATGAAACGATCTGTAGCCGTTGGATTACTGGCTGGACTGCTCGCGGGGTGTAGTACGCAAATGCAACAACAAGCGCAGCAGGACAGGGAAACCTTCGAGCAGTGCAGACGGGCGCACCCGGACACGTGGGGCGACAACTGCAACGCGGAATTGAACGTTTATTACACGTCGGCGAACGCCGCCCAAGCTGAGTCGGCCAATAACGCACAGAAAGCGAATGCGTTCGGCGCAGCCGTGCTGGGCACCGGCCTCGCTGTACTGGGCGCCGCCGCTGCAGCACAGGAGTCGCGCCAGTACTGCTGGTACGACCGCTGGGGTCGCGAGTGGTGCCGCTATTACTGAGCACGACTTGGCAATCAATTGCACACACTGGGGAATGACATGAGCTATGACCCAATTGCGTCCCAGCGCGTGGAAGCTAACCGCGGTGCCAAGATAGTGCTCTATCTGGTGGCCAGATGCCTGGGCTTCGCCGTGCTGATGGGCCATCGGCCGGATGCGAATCAGGCAGACACAGGTCGTGTTGCCATTTGAGGGAACGGCAGATGAACTTGCTAAACGTCGTCGGCACGGTGATTTTTCTGGGCATTGTGGCGCTGTCACTGTTAGCCGTGCTGGATGTATTGTCCTTGCGCCCAAGGGCAAAACATACCCGCAAACCCAGCCACACGTCGGCCGGAAAACGTCGAGGCAACATGCGCGCGAATACTCATATGGTACGCGAAGGAGCCTTCTCAGGCGAAAAGGCCGATCGCCAGTCTTAAGTGATCACGAGAAATTGACTTGAAATCTGGTGCGGTACGGGCGGCCTTGCGCCAGCCTTGTAGTCGTGCACTTTGATTGCAAAGACCGCAGGGCGTCGCGTGCCCTCGTTGCCGATCGCCAGCCTTCCAAAACGAACCCATTTCCATCCGACACGTCACTCTATGTCGCGATCGCGCCGCTGTCGTCGAGCGTCTTGAGGCGCCATTCCTGTGCATCCCGCAGCGCCCGAATTGCTCGGTACAGTTCACCGTCCAACGCAGTCTGGTACTTGCAGAGTAGCTCATGATTGATCGGCGCCGACTGGCGGGAGCGCACGAAGTCTGCCACCTCGGCGATAGCAGTGCGTCGACGCACGTGCTCCATCTCGAAGCAGCAGGAATCGACTGTCTTGTTGACCCAGCCCAGCAGGTCCCGTTTGAGGGTCTGCACATACTCTGTCACGCTGACGTTGGCCTCGTCGGCTTCCTCGCGCAACGCCGCATACATTGTAGGGGCCACTTGCTCGAAATGCGTGATGTCATTGGCCTCAAGTACCTTCCGGTCGAGGTGGTGGTATTCGCGGACTATCATTTCGCAGTATTCGAGATATTCAGCGTCGAGCCCGTCGTCGTCAGGCGGTGGCTCAAGATCGCCGTCTTCGATCTGCTTGGGATACACAATGCCCATGGCGTTCTCGATTTGACGGCGATTGCTTTTCGCATCTAGACGACGGGCGAGTTCAATACCGGCCGTTTCCGCGCGGATCAGACGTTGCTGTCGCCACATCGTTACAGCGATGCGCTCGACGAGCACGAGTTCAAGGCTACCGCTCGGTCGCAACGACGCCTGCAATCCATCGAGCAGAAGCTGGAACTCTTCCGGGTTTTCGTCATCGAGAAACAGCCGCGCGCTCAGAACTCCATGCTTCAGGGCATTGCTACTCGCATTAGTTTTGCCTTGGGGTGTCAACGGTCCAGTGCTCTTCTGAGCGTTTTGCTGGTTGGCTGCCGCCTGCTTCGCCGTCGTCATCTGGTATCACCATTTCGGAGTTGTGCACTTGATTGCAAAGCTTCGCCGGTTCCTCATCGTTGCCTTCCGACCGTTGCGTACTGATCGGTTCGCTTACTAACACGGCTGGCCATTTGTTGATTGCGGGTCACTTCACCCTACCGGATGAAAAGCCTCTGAACAAGCCAGGTGACGGTAATGACGCTTGCAACTCTGCAGTGTCGCGTAACCGCGCTTTTGCAATCAAGTGCAACGCTGCCGGGACAGTCGAGGTGCGTTCGGTAGGAGACCGCGCATAAGCGCGCGTTCAGTGTCGCTCACGGGATGCCGGGTTAGAAGTTATACGGCAGTCCGCCCAAGTCCGGAAAAAAATGCCTGAACATTTTCAGCAAAATCGGCCAGGCATCGTGTGACTTCCATTGCGAGATGCAACGCGATGGCAAAGCCTCAACCATATGCTTTCGGGCGGGAAGGTTGAACCCGGCCAGCGTGCCTTCTTGCTCGATTTGCTCGTACAGTCCTTTTCCCTTGTAGACGAGGCAGAAATCCTCCAGCGCCTTAGGCGAGAGAATGAACACGGATCCGGTCAGCGGGTCTTTCAACTTGCCCTCCGCTAAATCTCGCAGAGTCATCGACTCGAGGATCAAGCGTGCCTCCACGCGCGTCAGGGCGTGAGGGATCGTTGTCTTAGTTGTATCGAGGAGGTGTTGCCGCTTGTCGTACACGGCGAGCGAAAACCTGTTGGTCCGCGTTCCGAGATAGATCGTCACAGAAGTCTTGCCCGCGTAGTTTTTACGGAAGATCTTTCGCGACGTGACCGGTATGACGCCGTGGATGTCGACGCCGATGAGGTCAATATACAGTTCAATCTTTTTAACGATAGCGTTTTGAAAGAGCCAATTGAGTGATTGATCAAAACAAGAGAACACGCATAGTTCAACCCAAAACCAGTCATCCGCGTTCAGTTTGCTCGGGTTAAACACCAGATGAACATAGGGGTGGCCGCCATATACGCCAACCACCAGAGTCAGAATGCGCTTCTTGTCTGCGTTGCGCAAACGAGCCACCCAGATCGCGCCGCTGCTTTTCTGATGATGCTTTATGCGCAGATCTGGGCCCTCTATGGCTTTCAGGCTGTCCCGGACACCGAGCATCATAGCGAAGCCTTGTTTGCAGTCAGCACATTTCGGTGAAAGCACGACCTTATCAATGCCGACGAATACGTCTTCTGATACTTGGAATTCCTTGATAAGCTCTTGATATAGCATGATTTCTTTAACCCACCTTGGTTCATTAAACCTCGGAGCCGCGCCGGACGACTGAGGCCGTCGTGCGAGCCAGAGCAGGGACGCGGGCCGGGTTCCTTCTTGACTAAGTCTTGAGCAAGGGACTGCATCCAATTGAACGTTGCAATTCGGTTGCAGCGGACTACTTGATTTGCAAGAACTCGCGTACGATTTCGGCACGCCAATACGGGCGTGGATCGTACCCACAAGGCTTGGGCACGCGGCCAATACGTAGTCGAGCGTAGAACGCACTCGCGCTCAGTTCACCCAACAGCATAAGGAAATGCGCGACGCGAATTCGTGCATCAGGAATGTCGAGCGAAGGTGGCGTTTTCGGTTTCTGGTGGCCGTTGACGCGCTTCTTCAACTTGGAAGTAGTCGCAACTGCGACAGATGCCGAGGTGGCGGTGGATTTGGAGAAGGTGACAGTCATCACGCATCCTCTACATGAGGCGCGCGCAAAGGCCGCGCCGGTCGGTTAATTCAACCGGCGATAACTCGCAATAGGGTGAGCAGCGCCGGAACCTTCGCGTTTGCCAAACGCACATCTAGCGAGGGCCGAAGGTTCCGTATGCGCTAACGGTCCGGACCGAACCGCCTTCTTGCATCCGGCGAGGATGACCAAGAGAAACACGGGCGTCGTGACCAAACTATCGGTGAGACATGTCAGCGAGCCAACATGTGAGATCACTATAAAATATCTTCGCGCAGGATGCAACCGCAGGGTCAACTAGCAGATGCGGACATCGGCAGCACAATGACGTTGTCGGTCGTCAATGCGCTCAACCTCTCGCCAAGCCGCGCCCATGCCTCGCGCTTTTCCGGGCCGTAGTCATGCCGCTGATACACCCGCGCCATCCGGTTCTGCTCGCGGTGGTTCAGGCAGGCTTCGATTACGGCGGGCTGCACGCCAACTGCTTGCATAAGGGTTGCCGCCGTACGCCGTAGGTCGTGCGGGGTCCACTTCTCATCGCCGAGCACGAGTGCGTTCGCGTGCTGGGTCGTACGTTTCGAATGCGCGGCGCGGTCATAAAACCGCAGTTGTCGGTCGCTGATCTGTTTCGTGATGGACTTCACGTCGATATGGTTGTCTCCCTTCGATGAAGGCATGAGCCATACCTTGTTGCTTGATAGTTCCATCAATGCCCGCATATTCATCAGCGCGAAAGGCGACAGGTGGATCACGTGTGTGTCGTCGTTCTTCGCGTTCGAGGCCGGGATGCGCCACGTCGCGGCGCTCAGGTCGATATCGGCTTTACGGGCTTTGATGAGTTCGCCGACTCGCGCATTGGTTGCCAGTAGCGCCATGACGGCGTGCTGCGTGCTATCGAGTAGATCGGCGGCTTTGAGCGCAGCGGGGAGGGCACGCAGTTCCTTATCGGACAGTGTACGTTCCCGTTCTTCATTTGGACCCCCGACATGCTTTTTCTCGATGCCGCTCGTGGGGTCAACGGCGACGATCTCGCGCACGAGCGCGTAACCGAGCATTTGCCGTAGTTCGGCCAGCAGTCGATTCGCCAGTCTCGGCGCACCACGCGCTTTCACGGCGTCGAGGATTTTCATCAAGTCAGCGCGCCTGATGTCGTCGGCATAGCGCTCGCCGATGGCGGGCAGCACGTCCTTTTCGAGTCCGCGTATGGTTTCCTTGCCGCCGTCCTTGCGCCCCCCGAGGTCGGACACTGCCCACTGTGCGAATAGCGCGCGTACCGTCAGTCGAGCGTCTTGTTTTGCTTGCTCAGCCTTGCGCGTGGCTTCTGCGGCTTCACGTTCGCGCTTGTCAGCTTCGCGCTGCTCGATTGGGTCGAGACCCTGGCGAACAAGGTCGCGGGCCTTGTTGCGCGCTTCTCGAATTTCCGTTAGCGGCGTGGCGGGCCACGTACCGCATGCAATTTCGCGCCGTTTGGTGCCCACGCGGTATTGATACCAAAAACTCGCGCTCACGCCGTCACCGGCTTTGCGCACCTTGCCCCATAGCCCGTCTCCGTCACGAAGCACCTTGCCGATGTCCGCTGGTTTGAGCGCCTGCAACTGCTTGACGGTAAGCTTCGCCATGTTCTTTGACCCCGACGTTGACCCCGACAAAAATCGGAGTTACAACAGGATGAATTAGGTATGAGACCGGATGCGCAATACCATTATAGCCTTACGTGGAGGGGTTTTTGGGGCAATGAGCAGGATGCTTCGAGATGCGATGGGACGATGGAATACCTTTATGGGGTGCAGGTGGTCGGAGGTTCAAATCCTCTCGCCCCGACCAAAGAAATCAAGGCCTTACAAGCAATGCTTGTAAGGCCTTTTTCGTTTTGGGGCGGATTTTGCCCCGCTGGCACACCGTGTACAGGTGATTGTCAGTGTGCAGAGACGAGTGCGATTATCCGTGGTTGGCTCGTGAGCGCTGGCTGCCTTTGGCTCGAGACTTCGACGAAGTATCGTCAGGCCCTTCAAGGCTCGGTAGTACCAATTCCTCCATCAATGCCAGTGTCCGCAGACAAAACTCATTGCCAGCAGCTCGTTCCGCGTCTGAAAAGTGTGCAATCGCAGGCGCGATCGACGACTCTTTCGCAAGCTTGACTATCGCCTTATCAACGATGTCCAGGCCTTTCTTGGTCAGATGGACGATGAATCCGCCGCCGTGACTTGGGTCAGGCTGACGTTCCACCATGCCGAGGCTCGCGAGACGGTCGATCTTTTTGGTAATTGCGCCCGAGGTAACGAGTAGCGCTCGATACAAGTCTGTCGGGCGCTTTGCGTATGGGTGACCGCTGCGGCGTAGTGCCAGCAGCACACGCATGTCCGACCCGCTAATACCCCATAGGCTCTGGCACATTTTGTCGAACGCCTGTTCTACGAGCGTGCCGAGTCGCATGAAATAGATCGCGAGAAGGAAGTTGGAGAGATCGAGTTCGCTGTGTTCACGTTGCCACTGCAGCGTGATGAACTCAATGAGGCTGCTACCAGGAAGATTCGATTTCCTGGCGGGCACTGACTGCTCCACTACCGCATTCTTGCGGGTTCGGGTAGACGCGGGTCGCTTTGCGGCGGCGATGCTCATCTCGATGACTTCCCTGGAAGTATGTTCACTCCCGGCCAATTGTAGTGGGACCGGCTCAATACGGCCGTGCACAATTGTACGTAGAATTTCCGACGACGCGTCAAAGATCAGGAGCGTCGCTATACCGCTTGCACCGCGTTGCGCAAGGTGTCGGCTATCTGGCCGGCGAGGAACGGCGAGAGCTTCCAGGTTGTGGGCGTCACACCGTGATCCAGTGCATACGTGCGAAATTGTCGGCATACCGCGTCGAAGCTGTCGCGACTACCCATCAGCCATCCCCCGCCGTGAAAGGCCATCGTGACCCCTATGGCGCCTTTCGGACGGCAGATGCGTACGGGGATTCCGGCGTCGAGACCCGGAATGACGAGATCGAAAACCTTGTCGATACGGGGGGCCGGCGCCCGTGCGGCAGTGCGTGCGGAGATGCCTGCGCGCGCCTCCTCGGGGCTCACCTCTGCCATGCTCGGTTTCGTTGCGGCATTTGCAGCGATAGCTCGAAGCGACGGGTGGATGTGGTCTTGAGCGGAAGAAGACATCGTCGATTTCAGGGAGTCGGGGTCGTTGAGGGAGCGAACGTAATGGGGGGAATGGCGGCAAGGACGCTGAGGCCGCCATCGACAGTGATGATTTCACCCGCCATATGGGCGCTCAGGTCGGAGGCAAGGAATAACAGGTGGCCGGCGATTTCTGCCGGCGTGGCGGCCCGTCCAATCGGAATCGCGTGACCGACTTTCGTCCACGTCGCTTCGTCCAGGCGCTGATTCAGTCGCGGCGTGCGGACGAACCCCGGAGATACCGCATTGATGCGCACTTTGTGGGGGGCATACTCGGCACCCGCGCAGCGCACGAGGTGATGCAATGCCGCCTTCGAGGCCGCGTAGGCAACCTCGTTCGGCACAGCGCGATCGCCGGCGAGCGAGCCGACAAACGCAAAGGTGCCGCCACCATCGGCCTTCATCATTTCGCCGCCAATCTGAATCGCGAGGTAAGCATGGCGCACGACAATATCGAATTGCTGGTCCCACGACGCATCGTCGACGGCAGCTAGCGGCTTGACTCCCGCAACACCGATGATGTCGACGACGCCATGGATGCGGCCGAAGTGCTGGCGCGCGGTGTCGAACACGCGCTGCATGTCGTCGCGAGATGTTGCGTCCGCCACGCACGGTATCCCGGCCACGGCGTCTGCAATGTTCCGGGCGAGCGCCTCGTCGCGGTCGACGCAGAGCACGCGAGCACCCGCCTGCGCGAGTGCGTGAACGGTTTGCTCGCCGATGCCCTGGCCAGCGCCAAGCACCACAAAACCGCGGCCGTCGAGTCGTAACAAGGACAAGTAGTCCGGAACATCGTTATGGGTGTTGTGGGTCACGGGAGTAGCCTCCTCAGGCTGTCACTGCCTGGCGATGTGCTGGCAGCAGGTCTTGCCAGGCTGTACCGTCTTCGAGTTGCCGGTCGCAGGCGCTCACGCCCCGGAGGTCAAGGCCGAGCGCTGGCGGTTGCCGGTTCTCCATCACGCGCTTGATCGAATCCAGGAGCACACGGCGCACGCGCACGACAGCCTGGTCGGCGGGCACCAGGTGCTCGCGCGATCGATCGTAAAGGGGGCCCTGAGACAGCCCGATCGTTGCGTCCTCCACCTCGACGCCGCGCAATCCGGTCCAGTTTTCCTTCATCAGCTCGCGGTTCTGGCCGAACGTGTCCATCCAGCTGGCCGTGAACGTGCAATTCTTGCGGTCATAGTACTTGGGGTCGTTCAACCCGAGCAACTCGATGATCTTATCTTCAGTCACCGGGGCGTCGCCGTGGACGACGATGTAGGTGCTTGTGTGCGTGTCATCTTCGGGGACCTCGAGGACGGTGAACTGAAACGCCGGGGCAGGGATGATGCGGCCGTACGGGACGATAAATGGGACCACGCGTGCGTTGCGGACTCTCGGGTCCTCGGTCTTGCGCAGAGCGACATAGTGGAAACCGAAGGCCGTATCTTCGATTTTCAGAGCCGGTTCCAGGTCATTGGATGCAAGCGCAGCGGGATTGACTACGTCAGGGTTGGGTGTGAATTCGTCGTCTTTCCAGCCGGGGCGCGCCATGTTGGTGTGCAGTACGCCGACATGAGAACTATCCTCTCCGCCTTCGACCAACTGCAGATAGTTGCAGGCGACGTTGATGCGCAGCACGACGCGATTGTTCGGTGCAGAGTCCATGAAGGCGTAGCGCGAAAACGCCGGAAGCAACTCGAGCGGGCCGACGTAAGCCCAGACGATGCCGCCTTCCTCGCGCGCTGGAAAGGCCGGTGCCTTCATTCGTGTCGCGTACTTCGGATCGGCGTGGTTCGGCGTTTCCAATACGGCACCGGAAACGCTGAATTTCCAGCCGTGATAGAGGCACCGGATGCCGCCTTCTTCGACCCGTCCAAGTGCGAGCGACGCGCCGCGATGCATGCACAGCTCTTCCAGAAAGCCTACCTTGCCCTCGGTGTCCCGGAATGCGACATAGTTCTCGCCGAGCAGACGGACACGGAGTGGCGGGCAGTCCGGATGCGGCAACTGGGCTGAGGTGCACACTGGGTGCCAGAAACGTCGCATCAAGGTGCCCCCCGGCGTACCCGGACCCACACGGCAGAGAATCTCGTTGTCTTCGTGGCTCAACATATAAAGCTCCTTTCCTGACTTTCGTTATTGGCTGCGCTCTGCACGTGCAGCATGGGTCGACACGATCCGATGGTGCGGAACCAGGGTGCGCCAGTCCTCGTCGATGCCGATCTCACCCGACACGCCAATGGCGCTGCCGGCGTCCGCTCGCAGCGCGGCTATCTCCTGCTGGTCACGAGCCGCCCGGGCATATGCCAGCAAGCAGCGCTGAAGACGACTGATCGCGAGGTCGGCAGTGGATAGCATCTCCTGCGATCGGTCGCGAATCGCGCCGCTCGACACGCTGCATGCGGCGTCTTCCTGCGTGATGCCGTCAAAACCGGTGAAATGACCGTTCCGCTGCTGCCCGCGGTCCTGGCGGTAGCCATTGGCAACGGACATTGCCGCCGAAGAGTCACAGGTGTCGGCCGTCATCCCGTACTTGCGCAGCGTCGGCTCATCCAGGCCCACGAACGTGAGTTGCTCACTGCGCAACGGCTCTTCGCCAACGAGCTTTTCGGCATCCCACCACACGTGATACAGGTTGCAGCGCTCGTCGCTCACCGGCACGATCGCAAGCCAGACATCCCCGTTCGCGTTAGCGATGAAGCAGGGAGCGATGAACGACGTTACTCGAGCGATACGCTTGTCGCCGGTTTGGCGGATGGCCACATAGTGGAAGCCGAAGTCCGTCTCGTCTGCTTCGATCTTGGGGGCCGCGTCGAACTGCATGTGCGAAGTCTTCTTCGCATAGTCGAGATTGGAGTCGTTAGTCCTGGCCAGTGCGGAACTATGAAGGACGGTCAAATGCGATGAATCGACAAGACCTTCGATCACCTGAACAAAATTGGCGTTGACAACTGCGCAGGCATTGATACGGTTCGAGTCTGGCTGGTCCATAAAGGCCCAGTGCGGGAAGGGCGGCTCTTTACCCTTTGGACCCAGATAACCCCAGACGATGCCACCCACCTCCTGCACTGGGTAGGTTCGACCCTTGATGCGCTCCTTGAATTTCGGGTCCTCGACGTTTGGGGTCTCGAGGACAGTCCCATCCACCGCAAACTTCCAGCCGTGATAGATGCAGCGCAGCCCATCGCCCTCCGCGCGGGCCAATTGCATTGAAGCACCCCGGTGCAGGCAACCCTCTGCATAGAGACCGGGCCGACCCTGCTGGTCGCGCCACACGACAAACCGCTCACCCAGCAGGTCAATTGTCTGCGGTTCGCCATTCGCCTGCGGCATGTCCGACGACTGGATCACGGGCAACCAGAAACGGCGCATTGCATCGCCCATGGCCGTACCTGTGCCAGTACGGCACATTAGTTCGTTATCTTGCTTGGTCAACATGTTGATCCCTCGCTACGATGTTTGGCAGTGGGTGACCGGCCGGCTCAGAGATCGAGCACCAGCCGGGAAGTTTTCGCGCGCGAGCAGCACGGCATGAAGCTGTCGTTACGTGCCCGCTCTTCGTCCGTCAGATAAAGGTCTCGATGGTCGGGTACGCCGGCCAGCACCTTCGTCATGCAGGTGCCACAGACACCCTGCTCGCAGGACAGCGGCAGGTTGAACCCGGCGTCGAGCAAAGCGTGCGCGGCACTTTGATCCGCGTGAACCTCGATGACCCGGCCACTGCTGCCGATCTCGATTTCGAACCGTTCGTCATCCGAAGAATCGACTGACGCTGCCGCGAAATATTCGCGGTGCAGGTGCCCCTCGTCCCAACCGAGTTCGCGCGCAGTCTGCAGGATGTGGTCCATGAAGCCGGTGGGTCCACACACGTACAGATGCTTGTCGGGTGATGGCGAACCGATCGCGGAGCGGGCATCGAGTTGCTGGCCAGGGGCGCCGTCGTCGACGTGCACGTGCACGCGCGACTCGTCGTCAAATTGCGCTTGTTGCAGGCGGTCGACGAAAGCCATGCGCGACAACGTGCGCCCGCAATAGTGCATCTCGAATGTGCGGTGCTCGCGCGCCAGTTGCTGTGCCATGCAGAGGATTGGCGTGATGCCGATGCCGCCCGCGAACAGAATCGAACGGTCTTTTTGACCGTTGTGCAGGGTAAAGTGGTTGCGCGGGGCGCTGATCGTGAGCGTGTCTCCCGCATGCACGTCCTCGAGAAGTTTCACCGAGCCGCCGCGTGATTGAGGGTCACGCAGCACGCCGATCCGGTAGCACGGGTATTCGCCCGGCAAGTCATACAAGGAGTACTGACGCACGGGACCCTGAGGCACGTGCAGGTCGATGTGCGAACCTGCTTCGAAGGCGGGCAGTTCACCATCCGACAACGGCGAGAGCTCGTAGCCGGCAATGTCGTCCGCCAGCCAAATCTTGGCGGAGACTTTGACTTGCAGCAAGGTGTTCATTGGGATCGATTTATCTTCCATGGGGATGTAGGCATAAAGAGGATTGCGTGTCACGCGGCGATGTGAAGTCGACGCCGGATGACTACTGGCGAGGCGCCCAACTGGCGTTGCACTAGCCAGCGCGCCAAACCTTGGTCCATCACGCGCACATGCTCCGGAAACCAGTCCATCAGCGCTCTGGCAAAAGAGCGGACAACCTCGGTTCGTCCATCAGCCAGCATGACGCGTACTTCGTCGAGCGACCGGAGCACGGCCGCATGCTCGTCGATATGGCAACCCGCTGAACCATAGGCTGTCTCGCGCATCGAGGCGTCTTCGTCGTCAAAATGGCGGTGCGCATGTTCGGCAAACGCTTCGAGCGCGTTCTCAAGATTGTTGTCGTCCGTAGTCAGAAGCGCGTGTACACATGCGACAAACTCATGGTGGGTTTCGTCCATCGTCTGATGGCCAAGTGCATAGTCGTCGTGCCAGGCGAAGCCAGGGATTACACGATCCTTCCCCCTCGCATGTTGCGTTGACTCGACCATTGATGACGCTACTGCTGGGCTCGGCGATGGCGCGGTACCGCGGCCGTCAATTGTCTGTTGCTCTTCCAAATCTTTCATTTGTCAACGCACTCCTGCTCAGTTGATCACGCTGGTCTATCTGATCTTCCTAGGAAGATATTTAATTGCGTGGTGAATGTCGAGATAGGGCAAACGCCTATACATATGAAAATTTCAAAAAAAGGCGGCGAATTTTCGGCCGAAAGGTTTGCCGGATATGACGATCACGAACCTGTGAAGCGCCGGGTTCGGGTAACTCCCGACAGCAAATAGTTTGACATGGAAGATGATCAAAAATTATCTTCCACGGAAGCACATAACCAAACGGAGACAGATGATGGGTTCACAGTTGAGTCGGACGGGGGGTGGCTTTTCGTGGCGTCGGATGATTGGGGGAGGACTCGCGTTTCTTGCGGTATGTGCGCCGGGAGTATCCCAGGCACAGAGCTCTGTCACCTTGTATGGGATTATCGATACCGGCGTTGAGTACGTGACAAACGTCGGTCGTCAAAAGTCCAGCGTGGTGCGTGTGCCGTCGCTCACGGGATCGATACCCTCAAGGTGGGGTATCCGTGGCAAGGAGGATCTGGGTGGTGGTCTTAGCGCGATTTTTGTATTGGAGTCGGGCTTCGCCCCGTCAACGGGCGCGCTGAATCAGGGTGGTCGTTTATTCGGCAGGCAGGCCTATGTCGGGCTTGCAGGGCGGTGGGGGACGTTATCCCTGGGCCGGCAATACTCTCAGATCTATTGGGCCTTGCCGGGTGACACGATGGGGCCGAATGTCTATGCCGCCGGTGATCTGGACCCGTACCTGGCTCAACCGCGACTCGACAACGCCGTCGCCTACTCCTTCACGTCGTCGGGGCTGACCGTGGGTGCAACGTATTCGTTGGGGCGTGACGGGGTGGATCCCGCGGAGGCCGGAGGATGTGCCGGGCAGTCGCCGACGGACTGGCGGGCCTGCAAGTCGATATCTGCCATGGTGAAATATGAAGCGGCGACATGGGGCATCGCGACGGCCTTCGACCGCAACTACGGTGGTGGCGGCGTCGGCTCGCCCCTGCCGCGTAGCTCGCAAACTGATACACGTGCCGTCATCGACGGCTACGTGAAGTTTGGTACCTCGACTATCGGTGCGGGATTTCTCCACCGAATCAATCACGGGGCGCAGACGCCGACCCTTTTCGACGCGGTCAGCAACTACTGGTGGCTTGGCGGGACCTATTTCGTCCTGCCACAAATCGCCCTTGACGCCCAGTTCGGACATATATCGGTGAACGGCGGGAGTTCCGCGGGAGCCTCCCTGTTCGCAGCGCGCGCGACGTACTTATTGTCCAAGCGCACTTCTGTATACGTCACCGCAGGGCGTGTGTTCAACCAGCGCAATGCAGCGTTCACGATTGACGGCGGCGTGATCCCACCCGCCTCCTCGCCATTGCCCGGGGTGAATCAATCGGGTGCGATGGTGGGTATTCGCCACCAGTTCTAAATGGTCAGCCGAAGCTCGACCTCTAATCAGATTGCCTCTCTTTCTTGCTCCAACGGAGACATCCATGCGTCGCAGCTTTCGTTTCGCGCTCGCCATGCTCGCCTGTGCGGCCGCCTCGGGCCTCGCCTTCATGAGCCCGGCCCGAGCGCAAGAGACCGTCAAGATTGGCCTGCTTTTCACCTACTCGGGCGCATCCGGGATGACGGGGCAGGTCGCGGACAACGTCATCAAGCTGTTCCAGCAGAAGAACGGCACGACGGCCGGCGGAAAGAAGATCGAGTTCGTCAAGCGCGACACGACCGGCCCGAACCCGGAAGTGGTCAAGCGCCTTGTGCAGGAACTCATCGTGCGCGACAAGATCAACGTCCTCATTGGGCCGGACTTCACCCCGAACGTGCTGGCGGTCGCGCCGCTTGTCACGGAAGGTAAGGTTCCGACGTTCATTACCGGCGCCGCGACGCAGGGTATCGTCGCGCGCTCGCCGTACTACGTGCGGACCTTCTTCTCTATCCCGCAGTCCGTGCGGCCGATAGCGCAGTGGGCACATGAGAACGGCGTGAAGAACCCGTTTATCGTGGTCGCGGACTTTGCACCGGGCCACGACACGGAGACTACCTTCACCAGGACGTTCACCGATCTCGGCGGACGGGTTGCCGGCACGGCGCGCGTGCCGCTGCGCAGCCCGGAATTCTCCAGCTACATGCAGCGCATCAAGGATGCGCAACCCGACGCTGTGTTCGCTTTCTTCCCGATCGGCGAATTGGTGCCGCAGTTCCTCAAGGCCTACGCCGACTCCGGCCTCAAGAGCCGCAACATCAAGTTGCTCGGGACGGGAGACATGAGCGACGAGAGCGTCATCGATGCGGCGGGTGATGCAAGCGTCGGCCTCGTGACCGCAGGGGTCTATTCCACGGCGCACGACTCCGCACCCAACAAGCAGTTCGTGACCGATTACGTAGCCGAGTTTGGCAAGACGCCGCGCGTCACAACTGGAAGCGTCGCCGTGTGGGACGCCATGAGGCTGATTTACGACGGCATGGCCGCGCAGAAGAATGCCCCGTTCGACGCCGACAAATTCATGGCCTTCGTGAAGGGCCGCTCGATCGAGAGTCCGCGCGGACCTCTCGCCATCGACAGGGTCTCCGGCGACGTCACGCAGAACGTGTATATCCGCCGTGTCGATAAGCGCGACGGGGCGTTGCAGAACGTCGAAATCGAGACCTTCAAGGACGTATCGGCGAAGTGATCGGTAGCGATGAGACAACGACCACTCCAAACTCGAGAGCAGCTATGACGACTATTGTGACCCTGCTGTTCAACGGGCTATCTTACGGTGCACTGCTGTTCGTCATGGCCGTCGGCCTGTCCGTCACGATGGGGATGATGCAGTTCATGAATCTGGCTCAGGTCAGCTTCTCGATGCTCGGCGGCTACGTGATGGTCAGCGCGATGAATGTGCTGGGCATTCCATTCCTGGCGAGCCTGCCACTCGCATTCGTTGCCGTCGGAGCGTTTTCCGCGGTTCTGGAGTGGCTGGTGTTGCGCCACTTCTACGAGGCCGACGATCTAACCCAGGTACTACTGACGCTCGGCCTGGTCTTTATGTCGATCTCGTCGGTGGCCTTCATCTGGGGGCCATCATTCCGGCCGGTCTCGGTGCCGGCCTGGCTCAGTGGGCAAGCGCACGTGTTCGGGCTCGACCTCGAGCGCTACCGCATCTTCCTGATTGTCGCGGGCGTGCTCATCGCGATGGCAATGGTGCTGGGGATCGAGAGCACACGGTTCGGCGCCAAGGTGCGGGCATGCGTCGACAACCGCCGCGCCGCATCCGGTTGCGGAATGAACACTGGGGCGGTCTTCTCGTTGACCTTTGCGTTGGGTGGCGGGTTGGCTGGCCTCGGCGGCGCGTTATCGGCGAACCTGCTGAGCCTGGATCCCAACTTCCCGCTGCGCTATCTGGTCTACGTGCTGATCGTCGTCTCGGTTGGCGGCACGGGCAACATCTTCGGCACGCTGCTCGCAGCGGTGCTTATCGGCGTGGCCGACGTCGTGGGCAAGTACTACCTGCCCGAGGCCGCCGGCCTGTCCATCTATGTCCTGACGGTGCTCGTCATGTTGTGGCGACCGCAGGGCCTGCTCGGCAAGAAGGTCTAACATGACTCGTCCTGACATCGCTGGCTACTTCCGGTCGCGCTCCCGCGTGAGCCGTTGGGAACTCGTATTCTGGGCCGCCTGGCTCGGCCTTTTCTTTATTCCGGGCTGCAACCTGGTGCTGCTGTCGCAGATCCTGGCCTGGGGCCTATTTGCGCTCTCGCTGGATCTGCTGCTCGGCTACCGGGGCATCCCGTCGCTCGGTCACGCGGCCTTCTTCGGGATCGGCGCGTATACGGCCGGCCTTCTCGGCCAGCACGGCTGGACCGAGCCGATCAGTGGCTTGTTGATAGCGGGCTTGACAGCGGGGCTTACGGGGCTCGTGACCGGTCGCATCGTGCGCAAGTTGCATGGCGTCGGCCTGCTGATGGTCACGCTCGGCCTCAACATGATCCTGTTCGACTTCGTGGATCGCTCCACGGGCCTCACCGGCGGGGATGACGGGTTGCAAGGCATCGAGATCGCCCCCGTACTCGGCCTGTTCCGCTTCGACATGATCGGCCGCACCGCCTACCTGTACATATTCTTCGTTGTGCTGCTGTGCTTCCTGGGGGTACGCGCCCTCGTGAAATCATCCTTCGGACTGTCCCTGCTCGGCGCGCGAGAGAACCCGCGCCGGATGATCATGTTGGGCACGCCGATCGAGCACGACGTCACCGTCGTATTCGGCCTGTCGGCCATGCTAGCTGGGATTGCGGGTGCGCTGCTAACCCAGGCCGGCCAGTTCGTGTCGCCCGAAGCGTTGGCGTTTACGCGTTCGGCCGACGTGCTGGTGATGCTTGTGATAGGCGGTACCGGCATCCTGTACGGCGGCTTCATCGGTGCGACGGTGTTCATCTTGCTGCGCGACCTGCTATCGGCGTTCAACCCGATCTACTGGTACTTCTGGATCGGGCTGTTGCTGGTGCTGATCGTAGCGACGTTCCGCAAGGGCGTGCTTCCCACGCTTGTCGGCCGTGTGGAGCAATTGCGAGGGAGGCGGGCATGAGCGCCGATATTGTGCTGCAGACGAGAGACCTGAAGATGGCGTTCGGCGGGCTGAAAATCTTCGACCGGCTGAATTTTTCGATGCGGCGCGGCGAGCGCCACGCGATCATCGGGCCGAACGGCGCGGGTAAGAGCACTTTCGTGAACCTGGTGACAGGCTTGCTCAAGCCAACGGCGGGGCATCTACTGCTCGACGGCCGCGACGTAACGGATACCACGCCGCATCAGCGCGTGCGGTACGGTCTCGTGCGTACGTTTCAGATCAATACACTGTTCCCCGCACTGAACCCTTTGGAGTCCGTGGTGCTGGCGCTGTGTCAACGCCAAGGACTCGCGCGCCCATCGTGGCGTCCTGTCAGCCGCATGACGAGCCAGATCGATGAAGCGTCTGCGCTACTCAATCGCTTCGGCCTGCTTGACGCCGCGCTCACCCCTACTCAGACGCTGTCGTACGGTGAGCAGCGCGTGCTCGAGGTTGTGCTCGCCTTCGCCATGCGGCCGCGCGTGCTGTTGCTCGACGAACCGGCCGCCGGTTTGTCCACTGCTCAGGGCGTGGCACTCTTCGACCAGTTGTCGAACCTGGCGGGCGAGACGACGGTCCTCTTCATCGAGCACGACATGCACCTTGTGTTTCGTTATGCCGATCGCGTTTCGGTGTTCGCAGGTGGCGACATGATCGCTCAGGGAACGCCCGACGAAGTGCGTGCGGATGAACGCGTGAGGAAAGCTTACCTTGGAAGCTAAGGATATGACCGTCTCGCCCGATGCCGCGACAGGCGCCAGCGCGAGTGCGAATGCGAGCGCGCCCGGCATGGAGAGGTACGAGCCCGCGGCATCGAAGCGGGCGCTACTTGAGTTGCGCGGGCTGTGCGCAGGTTATGGGCCCGCCCGCGTGCTGCACGACCTGGACCTCTCGGTGCACCGTGGGGAAACGCTGGTCGTGATCGGCCGCAACGGCGTCGGCAAGACCACGCTGATCGAATCGATTATCGGCCTCACGACACACCATGCGGGCGAGATCTGGTTCGATGGCAAGCGCATCGACGGCCTGCCTGCGCATCTGCGCAATCGCCACGGCATCGCTTGGGTGCCGCAGCAGCGAGAGATTTTTTCATCGCTGACCGTCGAGGAAAACCTGACCGTCGTGCACCGCGAGGGTACGTGGGACACTGAGCGCGTCTACAGCCTGTTTCCCCGGCTCGAGGAGCGTCGACGCAACTACGGCAACCAGCTTTCCGGCGGCGAACAGCAAATGCTCGCGCTCGGACGGGCCCTGATGACCAACCCGTCACTGCTCCTGCTCGACGAGCCTGTTGAAGGGCTCGCCCCTCTGATCGTGCAGGAGATGCTCACTGCCATCGATCGTATGCAGCTCCAAAGCGATATGACGATCGTGCTGGTCGAGCAGAAGTTCGACCTCGCACTTGCCCACTCGGAGCGCTGCGCCGTGATCGATCACGGCAGCGTCGTGCACAGCGGGTTGAGTAGCGAACTACTCGGCAACCCGCGGCTGATGGACCGCCTTCTTGGCGTCTCCGCTTGACCCGCATGTTGATTCTATCGATGAAGTCGCGTCTTCTGCGCTCGAACCGTCGCCCGCAGGAGTTCGAAGCGCGTCCTTTCGTCGACATGTCGCCGTTCGACTCGCGGCGGTAACCCAATCTATAGGAAGAGTGGTAGCTATGATCATCGTATTCGGCGGCACCGGTATGCTCGGACAGCACACGGCCCTCGATCTTATCGAGAACGGCGAGCGTGTGGTCGTCACAGGCATGCGGCGACACGCACCGCTGCTCATGGCGGACGCCGTTGAGCGCAAGCAGGCGTTCGTCGAGTATCTCGATCTTACGGACCCCTACGCGGTGATGGGCGTGGTGGCGAAGTACAAACCCAAGGTCGTCGTCGACACTTCGGGATATGCGCCAAAGCTGCTGGCGCCTTCGGCTGAAGTACGAGCGCGTGTCACTGCGGAGCTGAACCTGCTCGAGGCAGCGAAGCTGAACGGCGTCGAGCGGGTCGTGCTCACCAGTTCGTCGGATGCCTATTGGGGGCTTGGCCCCGAATGCATGCCTTTGAAGGAGGACATGCCGGTGCCCCTGCAGGAAGACGACGACAACTTCATCGTGCAGTCGTGGGCCAAAAAGACGCTCGAGGTCGTCGCCAATTTGTACCGGCGCCAGGAAGGTCTGAACATCGTGACCGTGCGATGCAGCGGCATGTTCGGACCCGCCTATCGCACGTTCCTCAACCTGCCCAGTCGCCTCATCAAGGCGGGCCTTTCTGGAGCCACGCCTGATTTTTCAAAGGGCGGCGGGGTGCCTGTGGAGAGCGACGGTTACGACCAGACGTACGTGAAAGATATCGCATACGGCATGGGCCTCATTGTTCGAGCGCCGACATTGCAGCACCATATCTACAACCTCGGGAGCGGACGTGCAACGAGCTATGGGGAGATTGCGCGCGCCGTGGAGAAGGCGATTCCCGGCTTCGAGATCCGGCTGCGACCCGCGGCGCAGCCGTCGGAGGTCGGTCCGGGCCGCGAGGTGAGCATGGGCAACTTCTACATGGACATTTCGCGCATCGGCCACGAACTTGGCTATGCGCCGAGATATTCCATGGAGCGCGCGATTGCGGAGTACGCCGACTGGCTGCGCACCCACGAGATGTGACGTCAAGGAAGAAGGACGGAAGACTGTCTTGAACACGCCGAGGTGATCGTCTTCTTCGCCCAGAGCCGCCGAACCGGATGTTGAAACGGGCGAGGGCAGCGCCGCTGGCAAACCGCCATAGCGGCGCTGATTCGGAGAAAGGCTGGAAACCAGGTTTCAACCTCTGCCGAGCGCGATATACCGCTCGAGGTGATGATCCTCATCCCCCAGTTGATGGTCGATCATCACGAGCCGCTTCGCATAGTGAGCCAGCGGCAACTCCCACGTCATGCCGATACCGCCATGCAACTGAATACATTCCTCGGCGACTAGTGCCCCAATCCTGCCAATACTGTATTTCGCCGCCGAAACCGCCCGTTCCCGCACGGTGCGCTCAGCCCCAAGCGCGGCAGCCGCGTTGATCACCGCCGATCGCGCCTGCTCGATCTCAAGCAGCAGGTCTGCCATCCGATGTTGCAATGCCTGGAAGCTGCCGATCGGCACGCCGAACTGCTTGCGTGTGCGCAAGTATTCAAGCGTGTAGTCTTTCGCGACGTCCATCGCGCCGACCGCTTCGGAGCACAAGGCAAGCACGCCGCAACTGATCGCGTATTCGAGCGTCGCAAAACCTTCGCCGGCCGTGCCGAGCAATGCGTCGTCGGCCAGTGTGACGTTGTCGAATGAGACCTCGGCCGCGCGGCCGCCGTCGATCTTGCGATAGCCGCGCACGCTGACACCCGCGGCGTCGCGAGGCACGAGAAAGAGCGTGATGCCGGCTTCTTCATCGTCGGCACCGTCCGTGCGCGCGGAGACGAGAAAGAGCGAAGCGTTCTCGCCTTGCTGAACGACCGCTTTCGCGCCATTCAGCTTCCACTCGCCGCCGTTGCGTTCTGCGCGAGTCGTCACGCGTGATAGTTCGTAGTGGCCTTCCGGCTCGCCGTGCGCGAGCGCAACGATCCGGGATCCGTCGATCAAATCGGCAAGCGCAGCCTTTTGCGTTTCATTGCCGCCACGCGTGATCGCCTGGCCGACGACTAGCGTATCGAGAAACGGCTCGACCACGAGCCCGCGACCCAGACTCTCGAAGACGACCGCGATATCGAAGCCGCCGCCGCCAAAGCCACCCTCCGTTTCGTCGAACAACGCGCCGATAATGCCGAGTTCTGCGAATCGATTCCAAAGGTCGGCGCTGAAGCCTTCCGCCGAGCGTGCAATCCGGTCGCGCGTTTCGAAGCCGTATTGCTCAGTGACAAAACGGTTGAGCGTATCCGCCAGCATGCGGCGGTCTTCGGTATGCTGAAAATTCATGGCGTGTGCCCCTTACAGTCCCAGGATCATTTTGGAAATGATGTTCTTCTGGATTTCGTTGGAGCCGCCGAAGATCGACAGCTTGCGGTTGTTGAAGTAAAGCGAGGCGGCGCTCGCCGCTTCGTCGGGGCCGACTGGTGTGCCTTCGAAACCATCGTACAAGGCTTCCTCGACGAACGGCTGCGCATACGGCCCCATCGCGCGGCGTGTGAGCGAGGAGATTTCCTGGCGGATCTCAGTGCCGCGAATCTTCAGCATCGAACTCTCTGCGCCCGGCACGCCGCCGCCGGCCACCGCCGCGATCACGCGCAGGTTGGTGGTCTTCATGTTCTCCAGATCGATCTCGACGCGCGCCATGCGTGCGGCAAACGAAGGATCATCCGCCAGTGGCCGGCCGTTGCGCTGCTGTTTCGCGGCGATCTTGCGCAGCCGATTAAACGCGGCCACCGAGAAGCCGACGCCCGCGATATTGGTGCGTTCATACGTGAGCAGGTATTTGGCGTAGGTCCAGCCCTTGTTCTCTTCGCCCACGATGTTCTCGACGGGCACGCGTACGTCCGTGAAAAACACTTCGTTGACTTCGTGCTCGCCATCGAGCGTGATGATCGGGCGCACTTCGACGCCTGGCGTATTCATGTCGATCAGCAGGAAGCTGATGCCTTCCTGCTTGCGCACGTCGGTGGCGCTGCGCACGAGGCAGAAGATCATGTTCGCGTAGTGGCCGAGCGTGGTCCACGTCTTCTGGCCGTTGACGATGTAGTGCTCGCCTTGCGCGTCGCTGCCGCGTACCGCGGTGGTCTTGACCGAGGCGAGGTCCGAGCCCGCGCCCGGTTCCGAGTAGCCTTGGCACCACCAGTCCGAGCCATCGAGAATGCGCGGTAACCAGTGGTGTTTTTGCGCCTCGTTGCCGTATTTGATTAGCACCGGGCCGAGCATGTTGACGCCGAACGGCACGACACGCGGTGCGCCCGCCAATGCGCATTCATTCTCGAAGATAAATTTCTGCACAGCGTTCCAGCCCGGGCCGCCGTACTCAGTCGGCCAATGATTGGCGAGCCAGCCTTGCGCGTTGAGAATCGCGTGCCACTCGGCCATGTCGTCGCGCGTGAGGCGGCGGCCGCCGTGTACTTTGTCGGCGAGACGCTGCGGGAGCTTGTCGCGCAAAAAACGCTGCACCTCGGTGCGAAAAGCCTCTTCTTCAGGTGTGAAGTTCAGATCCATAGCGGGTTCTTTCCTCGATATTCAATGGGTCAGCGAACCGGTGGACCGACGGGCGATCAGGCCGCCATCGGCCGAGAATGCTCCAAATGACGTGCCGTCTCAAGCTGACTGATTGAGGCTCGCGAAATCGGCACCGCGCTCAACCAGTTCGACCAGCAGCGGCGACGCTTGCCAGAACAGCGGGTCTTCTTTGGCGAACTCGCGGATGTCCGCGAGAACCGTGGCGAGGCCCACCGTATCGGCGTATTTCATCGGACCGCCGCGATAACGCGGAAAGCCGTAGCCATAGAGGAAGGTCACGTCGACATCGAGCGGCCGAAGTGCGATGCCTTCATGCACGACGTTGGCGCCTTCGTTGATCATCGCGGCCATGTAGCGGCGCATGATTTCTTCGTCGGTGAAAGTGCGTGGCGTGACACCGGCGCGTTCACGCTCGGCTTCGATGATGGCCTCGACCTTGGGGTCCGGCGTGCCGGTGCGCGAACCTTCGGGGTACAGATAAAAACCACAGCCGGTCTTCTGGCCGAACCAGCCGCGTTCGCAAAGACGGTCGGCGATCTGCACGTAGCGTGCTTCGGGGTTTCGCGTGGCGGCGCGCCGCTTGCGCGTCGCCCAGCCAATGTCGCCGCCCGCCAGATCGACCACCTGGAATGGACCCATCGGGAAGCCGAACGCACGCACTGCCGCATCGATCTGATAGGGCGACGCGCCGTCTTCCATCATCGCGTCCGCCGCGCTGCGATACACCGCCAGCACGCGATTGCCGATGAAACCGTCGCACACGCCGGCACGCACCGGCGTTTTGCGCAGCTTCTTCGCGAGTTCGAACGCAGTGGCGACCACGTCCGCGCTGACCTGCTTCGGCACCACCACTTCCAGCAGCTTCATGATGTTGGCGGGGGAGAAGAAGTGCAGGCCGATCACGTCCGCGGGGCGTGAAATGCTGGCCGCAATCGCGTCGATGTCGAGATACGACGTGTTGGTGGCCAGCACCGCGCCGGCTTTGCAGACACGATCGAGTTCGGCGAACACGGCCTTTTTCACCGACAGGTCTTCAAATACGGCTTCGATCACCAGATCGGCGTCGGCGAGTGCGTCGTACGAGGTGCTGCCATGCCAGCGCGTCATCACGTCGGCTTTCTTCTGCGCACTCATGCGGCCTTTGGCGATCAGGCCGTCGTAGACTTTTTCGATGTGCGCGCGGCCGCGTGCGAGCGACGCGTCGTCGCGTTCGATCATCGTCACCGGCAAGCCTGCATCGAGCACCGCGACGGCGATACCCGCGCCCATCGTGCCGCCGCCCACCACGCCGATCTTGTTCAGCGCGCGTGGTTTTGCACTGCGTGTTTCGGGCGCTTTGAGCACTTCGCGTTCGGCAAAGAACGCGTGAATCAACCCGGCACGCTGCGGGCTGTCGATGCATTCCAGGAACAGTTTGCGTTCGAGCCGCAGGCCGTCTTCAAAAGGCTGTTCTACGGCGGCTTCTACGGCATCGACGATTTTGAGCGGGGAGAACAGACCGCGCGATTTCTTCGCCGTTTCCGCGCGAGCCGCGGCGACGGCGGCGAGGCTCGCGGCGCGGTCGCTCAGCGCTGCGGCATCGCGAGCGCGCCGCACGGGCGCGTGAGCGGCCAGCAGTTCGTGCACATAGGCGAGTCCTTCAGCGAGGATATCGTCGCTGCTGCCGAGCCGGTCGATGAGGCCGAGCGCGAGCGCTTCTTTCGCGCCGGCGTGGCGGCCGCTCAGGATCAGGTCGAGGGCGGCCTGCGCGCCGATCAGGCGCGGCGTACGCTGCGTGCCGCCTGCGCCCGGCAGCAGGCCGAGTTGCACTTCGGGCAAACCGAGCTTCGCGCCATCCACCGCGAGCCGGTAGTGCGCCGCGAGGGCCACTTCCAGACCGCCACCGAGCGCGGCGCCGTGAATGGCCGCCACCACCGGCTTCGCACACGCCTCGATGCGGTCACACACGTCCGGCAGCGACGGCGGCACCGGCGGCTTGCCGAACTCGCGAATGTCCGCACCCGCGATGAAGTTTCGCCCCGCGCCTACGATCAGCACCGCTTCGACGGCCTTGTCGGCATCCGCGGCTTCAATGGCGGCGAGCAGGCCGCGCCGCACGTCGGCGGACAAGGCGTTGACTGGCGCGTGGTCGATCGTGACTAGCAGGACTTTGCCGCGCAATTCGCGCATGACAACGTCGGCGGAAGGGGTGAGGGTCATCGTGTCGTCTCCTGACTGTTTGTTACCGGGCCAAATCGGGGCAGATCAAGGCACATCGGGTCTGGCGAATTCTCCGATTGTCGGTTGGTCAAGGTTTATTGACAATTGCATAGTCCATTGACAGACTGTCAAAATTATTTTGACAAAGGCCATGTTATGGACGTCAATTCGCTGACCCTGCTGGTTGATATCCTTGATGCGGGCAACCTGAGCGAAGCCGCGCGCCGGCTGAAAATGAGCCGTGCGAACGTGAGTTACCACTTGAACCAGCTGGAGCGCTCGATCGGGCTGCAACTGGTGAGGCGCACCACGCGCCGGGTCGAGCCGACCGAAATCGGTCTGCAGTTATACGAGCATGGCCGCACGATCCAGAACGCGCTGCTGGCCGCGCGCGAGTCGGTCACCACGCTTGGGCAGAGCTTGCAGGGGCGGGTGAGATTGAGTGTGCCGAGCGGCTACGGGCAGCTGGTGATGTCAGATTGGCTGATCGCGTTCAAGCGTCTTTACCCGGGCATCGTGCTGGATGTGATGTTCGAGAATCGCGTTGAGGATCTGATGCGCGACGAGGTCGACATTGCGGTGCGGGTGATGTCCGAACCGCCGCAGAATCTCGTCGCGCGCGACATGGGGCCGGTGCGATACGTTGCCTGCGCTTCGCCGGAGTTTGCCGAAAACCGTGGTATGCCAGTGCGGCTCGATGATCTGCGCACGGCACCGTTGATTACGTCGGCGGTGGTCGGCAGGCAGTTGCGCTTGGCGGCTTATCTGCGCGACGAGCGCCACGAAGTGCTGCTGGAGCCGACGATTATTTCCGAGAACTTTCTGTTCTTGCGCCAGGCGGTGCTGGCCGGCCTGGGCGTCGGTCTGGTGCCCGATTACGTGGTGCAGGACGACCTACGTCGTGGGGATGTGGTGACGGCGCTCGATGAATGGCGCTTAAGCATCTTCGGTACGAATATGTACATGCTCTATATGCCGAATCGCCATCACACGCGGGCGGCGGCGAGTTTTATCGAGTTCATTCTGGAACAGGCGCGCGGAAGTGGAAGAGGGGTCGCAGCTTGAGCTGCAATGAAGCAATTTTTCTTCGGCGCGCTGATGGTCTGTGCGCGGCAGGGGAACGGAGCAAGGATGGACTCACCGCGTTGGCGTGCAGAAGAAAGCAGCACCAGCACCGTTGCCTCACTCACGGGTATGCTTAACAAAACGGCGAGATAGCCGTGCGCCTGGTAGCACATCAAACTTCAGGGGAGACGGAAATGAAATGGACAATCGCATTTCTCGCTCTGCTTGCAATCGCCATTGTCATTGTGTTGGTCTCGCGTCTTCCGGGCGAGGAAGCCATTCGCCTCGCCGGCTACGCGGCCACCGCGGGCTTCGCCGTACTGATCAGCTTCTTGATTCGCTGGCGCGCAAATCGCGCGCAACGAAACAAACGCGCGGGGTGAGCACGCACGCCTTGCATTCGCTCGTGCCGACTATGCCGGTGACGGCGACCGCCCGTGCCCACCGTGCTGACCCACCCCGCTGGTTTCCGTGGCAAACCCATCCGCGACGCACGCAGTGCGGAGTGGGAGCTGATGAATCCTTTGTCACTAACGTCGAATGTGCGAGGGCACGGATTCCAGATGTACCACTACCGCAACTGCGCGGGGGACCCGCTTAAGAATTAGCGGTGGGAAGCCGCTTTCTTTGCTTACTTTCTTTGCGGCGGCAAAGAAAGTAAGTGCCTGCCCCGCACAGGGGCGACGCTAATAAACCAATAAGAATTCAAGGAAAGGCCAAGAAATCCAGATCAAGGATTCGCAACTCGCGCAAGATGCACAGAATCCTGCCGAACGGTATACACACACCCCGCCTCATCAGCGAACGCGGCCAGTCCCGCATGCTACGATGCTTCGCTCGTTGCGAAAAACGTCGGAGACATAGATGAGCCCAGAGAGTGCCGCCCGTTTCGATGACCAGTTTGCGCCCCGCATCGCCGAGGCAATCGCCGCATGCTTCGCCACCACTGTCCACACCGAAGTACTGCCTTACGGCGGCCACGGCCACCCCACCCGCGTACGGATCCACGCAGCACCGCTCGAAGGCCTGGGCCACTACCCATACCCCTTGAATCTGTTCCTCACCTGGGACAGCGACGAAATCGAACGTCTAATGGGCACAGAAGGCCCAGCGCGCTTCACCAGCTATCTGGCTGCATTGCCGCGCAAGCTCCAAGCCTGGCGCCACGTACGCGAACTGGATTTTCTCTCGCACACCCAGGCCGAGCCGGTGGTATTGATCGGCGGCCTCGATTTCGGCTCTTAAGACGCCGCCGCACCGATCCGAAAGAAACTCACACTTTGCACCAAACCCGATGCCTTGCTCTGCACCGCATCGGCAGCCGCAGCCGCCTGCTCGACCAAAGCCGCGTTGCTCTGCGTCACCTGATCCATCTGCGTGACCGCATCGTTCACTTCCGCAATGCCCGCTGCCTGATCGACGCTGGCCGTCGCGATCGCCTCGACGATGCGCGTCACGCTGCCCGCGCTTTGCACCACGCCGTCCATCGTATTGCTTGCATGGTTGATCAACTGCGTGCCGGCGTCGATCGTGGCGACCGACTCGTGAATCAGCGCCTTGATCTCATGCGCGGCATCGGCCGAGCGTTGAGCCAGACTGCGCACTTCGCTCGCGACCACCGCGAAGCCGCGCCCTTGCGTGCCGGCACGCGCCGCTTCAACAGCCGCGTTGAGCGCCAGAATATTGGTCTGCGCGGCAATCGCTTCGACCACCGCGATGATATCGACGATACGCTTGGACGCCGCGTCGATCTGGCCCATTGTGCGCACCGCATCGGTCATCACGACGCCGCCGTCGCGTGCCGCTTGCGCCGCGGTTTGCGCGAGCGTGGTGGCCTCGCGTGCGTTGCTGGCGTTGCGCTGAACCGAGTCGGTGAAATGCTGCATCGAGGCGGCGGTTTCTTCGAGCGACGCGGCCTGTTGTTCGGTGCGTGCCGACAGATCGAGGTTGCCCGCGGCGATCTCCTGCGTCGCTGACGAAATCGTGTTCGCGCCTTCACGAATCTCGCTGACGATATGCCGCAAGCGCTGATTCATTTCGTTGAGCGCGACCAGCAACTGGCCGGTTTCGTCGCGGCTCACCACGGCGACGTCGGCGCGCAGATCGCCTGCCGCAACCGCTTGCGCGACACCGACCGATTGCCTGACCGGCACTGTGATGCTATGGCTCAGGAACCAGATTGCGAACGTGCCCACGCCCAGCGAGCAGATCACGACCGATAGAAGCAGCACGCAGGCGAGCGTGTACGCGCGTTCTGCGGCATCGCCCGTGCGCACGTTGGAGTCTTGCGCCTGCTGCATCACCGCGGCGACAATACCGTCGATAGCGGCGGTCGGCGCGCGGTCGATACCTTTGACCAAACCGTCGACAACGTGTGCCGTATTCGGATCGGCCGCGTCATAGTGGCTGAGCGCGCCGAGGTAGCTGTCCTGCAGCGAGGCGTGCGTGGCGAGCGCCTTGTCGACACCGTCGACGTTAGCGCCCAATGCACTCAGTTGATCCTTCAGTCGCAGCAAGGCAGAGTGCGTCGTGCCGCTTTCTTTGCTGAAGGCGTCACGGTACTTGGCGAACGCAGCCGGATCAGCCCCGCGCAGCAGCAGGTCTTTCCATTCCTGAACCTGCTTCTTGAATTCGACCTGCGCGACGCGTGCCGTGTCGGCAGCTTGCGCATACTGGCTGAGCGTTTGCGCGGACTGGATTTGCAACGCATGGGTATTCGACAGTGCGTGCCAGCCTTCCAGACCCACCACCATCGTCGCGGCAAGCAGCACCGCGCCGAGCAGCGCCAACTTAACAGCGATCTTCAGATTTCTATAGAACGTCACTGCGATTTCCTTTGGCGTACCTTAGTCCAGCTTGAATTGCGTGACGGCAGTGGCAAGACTCACGGCCTGGCTTTGCAACGCGGCGGCCGCCGCCGTGGATTCCTCGACCAGTGCGGCGTTCTGCTGAACCATTTCATCCAGTTGGCTGACCGCGCGGTTGACTTCCTGAATCCCGCGCGTTTGCTCGTTGGCTGCCTGGGTGATTTCGGAAATGATGGTTGTCACGTTGGCGACGTTGTTGACGATCTCCGTCATCGTCTCACCGGCCTGGCGGACCTGGCCCGAGCCGGAGGTCACGCTCGCCACGGTCGCTTCGATCAGCGCCTTGATTTCCTTCGCGGCCTGCGCGCTGCGTTGCGCGAGGCTGCGCACCTCGCCGGCCACCACCGCGAAACCGCGGCCCTGTTCGCCGGCACGCGCCGCTTCAACCGCCGCGTTCAACGCGAGGATGTTGGTCTGGAACGCAATGCCGTCGATCACGCCGATGATGTCGGAGATCTTCACCGACGCCTGTTCGATCTCGCCCATCGTCGTAATCACGTCGGAGATCACCACGCCGCCACGCGAAGCGACCTGCGATGCGGACACGGCGGTATCGTCGGCCTGCTTCGCGGCGCTGGCCGACTGCGTGACCGTCGAGGTGATTTCTTCCATCGACGCAGCGGTCTGTTGCAGGCTGGCCGCAGCGGATTCGGTGCGGCCCGACAGATCGACGTTACCCGCGGCGATTTCATTCGCGGCCACGCGCACCGATTCGCTGGCGTCGCGAATCTGGCGCATCACGTGGCTGAGTTTGTCGATGAAGGTATTGAACGAGCGCGCGATCTGCGCGACTTCGTCGTTGCCGGCGGCCGGCAGACGTTGTGTCAGATCGCCTTCGCCCGAGCCGATCGCGTCCATCGCGTCGCGTACTTTCGAGAGACGCTGGAACGACACGGCGGTGACCGCGGCCACGATTGCGGCGGCAATAGCGGCAATCACGATCAAGGCGATGACCGAGGCGGTCAACAGCGATCGCATGCCCGCGGTCGCTTCCGATTTGTCGAGCGCGACGACCGCGTACCAGTCGGTGCCGGGAATGGCCTCGGCGCGCAGCAGCTTCGTGCTGCCGTTTACGTCGACTTCGACAGGGTGCTCGGTGCTGAAGAGCGCGGCGAGCTTGTCGCCGATGAGAGCAGGTGCGAGGTCCGACGCCGGCTTCAAGGTTAGCTTGGCGTCCGGGTGCGCGACGATATGGCCGCTCGCGTCGATCAACATGCCGAAGCTCGCGGGTGTCGGATGAATCGCCTTGACGTTGGCAATCACACTGTCCATCGCGACGTCGCCGGACACCACGCCTTTCACCGCGCCATCGCGCACCACGGGCGCGGCGAATGCGACCACCAGCTTGCCCGTGCCCACGTCCACATACGGCGGCGTCACCACCGGTTTGCCGGCTGCGGCGGCCTGCTTGTACCAGGGGCGGCCGGTCGGATCGTAGTCAGGCGGGATGCCGGTCGGATCGGAGAACTTCGCCGTCTTGTCCGCGTAGCCGACGTACACGTTGGTGAACTTGCCGGCCGCGGCGATCTGCTTCAACGCGGCGGACGGATCGGGTTGTAGCACGGCGTCCTGCAGCGAGTTGATCATCTGACTATTGGAGGCGATCCAGTCTTCGATACCGTCTGCACGACCGCTTTCGACAGCGTTCAAACTGCTTTCGATTGCATCGGCGTTATACGAGTTGGCGACGACATAGTTGAGAACAGCGTTAGCAGCGAGCGCGACCACAACGATGGCGACGCACAGGGCGACGATGCGCGCGCGAATGGAGGAGAACATGTCGGGAGTCTTTCGGAGTAAGCAGTGAACCGTTGTCGGTGAGGCGGGGGCCTCATACGCGGTATACGGCCTGGGCAGTGGGGACTTGAGCGGGTAATGCTTTCAGTTTCTGACGGCGGCCGGCAACGCCGCTTGTGGCGGCGCGCCGCGATGCTACACACTTTCTCGCGCGATGCGGGGTTTTCAATGGATGCCGAAACAGCGCCTTGGCAATGGTTGCGGGGCGCCGTATTCGTATGACGATAATGGTGGGTATGACGCTATGTGACGCTATGTACCGATGCAGGCGGATGATTTCACATCACCGGAGAATGCAGATGATGTGGGTGATCGAGCGTCTCGCCCACGATGCGCAGCGCCTCTTCGCATTCGTCGCGCGTCTTTGAGCCACCGAGGCACACGCGCATTGCGTTCGGCGGATTGCCGTCGGTGGAAAACGCCGCCCCCGCAACCGCGGCGATGCCCTGGTTGCGCAGTTGCAATGCGAGTTCGGAAGTACTCCAGCCGCTTTCCACCGGCACCGGCAACCACAGATGAAAGCCGTCCGGATGCGCTTCGTAAGGCCACGCTTCGAGCATGCGCGATGCAATCGCCTGGCGTGCGCGTGATTCATTGCGGATTGCGTTGAGCATATCGAGCGCGGTGCCGTCGACGATCCATTGTGTCGCAAGCGTGACCGTGAACGGACTCGCCATCACCGTCGTCGCGCGCAATGCGCCGGCGAGACGTTGTGTTTGTCTGGCAGTCGGCGCGTGCAGATGCGCGACCCGCAGACCCGCACCGAGGCTCTTCGATAAACCCGTCACGTAGTAAGTCAGTTCGGGCGCGAGGCTCGCGAGCGCATCGGGCGCACTTTGCGGCAACATCGCGTACGCATCGTCTTCGATGATCGGGACGCTGTAGCGCAACGCGACGTCGGCGAGCGCCTCGCGCCGTTTGTGCGTGAGCGTCAGCGTGCTCGGGTTTTGCAGCGTCGGATTGCAATAGAACGCGCTCGGCTTGTCGGTCTTGCAGAGCGCTTCGAATGCGTGGGCGAGCGGGCCTTCGTCGTCGCGCGGCAGGGCTTGCAGACGCACGCCGAGTTGCGCGGCAATCGCCTTGATGCCGGGGTAAGCCAGCGCGTCGAGACAGATCGTGCCGCCGGGCCGCGCCAACTGCGAGACGAGCGCCACCAGCGCGCTATGGATGCCGGGGCACACCAGCACGTTCTGCGCGGCGCAATTCGGTACGCGCCGCTTCAGCCATTCGGCGCCCGCGTCCTTGTCGGCGGCGGAGCCGCCGAAGTCTTGATAACGCAGCAACTGATAGGGATCGCTGTCGCTCATCAGGCGGGCCGCCGAATCGCGCAGACGAGCAGCGTAGTCGGGCGGCTCGGGTGGCGTGTTCATCGACATCTCGATGCTGCTGCCGCCGGTCAGCGGCAAGGTCGCTGTGCGGCCGCGCACGAAGGTGCCGCTGACCGGCGCGCGAATCGAGCAGGCCGCGTTTGCGCGCTTCCGCATACGCGCGTGCCACCGTCGTGTAGTTCAGCGCGAGTGCTTCGGCCAGATCGCGCAGTCCCGGCAAGCGGTCGCGCGGACGCAGGCGGCCGGTGGCGAGATCTTCTTCGATCAGATCGGGAATCGCGAGGTAGGCCGGCTTGCGGATGTCGGCGAGGCGTTTGATCCAGTGATGTGTCGGGCTGCTCATTGCGTTGGGCTTCGGATGGAGGTGGTGAGCATTGATCGGATTTGAATGCGATCAATGATCGGATTGATCGTCCGTGGTGAATGAGTGCACCACGCCGACACGTCCTTATCGGCAAACCGCACCCGGCTGGTGCGATATCGCGGGGTTGAGGGCGGTTGCTCGCGACGCCTCGGCTGTATGCAACCTTCGCGCCAAAGAAATTTTCGCGTCGCATGTCGAATCGAGGCCGAATTGATTGCTGATTGATCGCATTTGCGTAGCCGATCAATGGCACGGCCGTTGCGTTAAGAGAAGCGCGCACACATTGAACGCGCCATCTTTTAATTAGCAAACCTGATCGGAGAGTGTCATGCCAGCCGTCAACAAACCGTTGCATCAGAAAGGTGACTACCTTGTCGACTACGAAGAGAAAGTCTTTGAAGACGTGAAGGCCGAACCTGGCGAGAAGGCGCTCGTCACTTTTCACACGGTCGCGTTCGAAGGTTCGATCGGCTTCGTCAATATGTTGCAGGCCACGCGTTTGCAACGCAAAGGCTTCGAAACGTCGGTACTGCTTTATGGACCAGGTGTCACGCTCGGTCTGCAACGCGGCTTTCCAACGCTCGGCGACGAAGCGTTCCCCGGCCATCTGAATTTCAACAAGCAACTGATGAAGTTCATGGAAGAGGGCGGCAAGGTGTACGCCTGCCGCTTCGCCTTGCAAGCCTTGTACGGGCACGGCGAGGCATCGCTGATCGAAGGCATTCGCCCGATCAGTCCGCTCGACGTGCTTGATATCCAGCTGCTTCATCGCAAGGACAACGCGCTGATCATCCACACGTGGACGGTTTGACGAGAGGCGGGTGACCACTATGTCCGACAAACGCATCGTGCGTGCGGCCGCAGTCCAGATCTCACCGGACTTCGAACGCAGCGGCGGCACCCTCGAGAAGGTATGCGAGGCCATTGAGAAAGCGGCGCGTGAAGGCGTGCAGCTGATCGTGTTCCCAGAGACCTTCGTGCCGTACTACCCATACTTTTCTTTCGTGCGTCCGCCGGTTGCTTCCGGCGCCGATCACATGAAGCTCTATGAGGAAGCCGTGATCGTGCCGGGCCCGGTGACGCAAGCGGTGGCCGAACGGGCGCGTTTGCATCGGATGGTGGTGGTGCTCGGCGTCAACGAGCGCGATCACGGCAGCCTCTACAACACGCAGTTGATCTTCGACGTGGACGGCCAACTGCTGCTCAAGCGCCGCAAGATCACGCCGACGTTTCATGAACGGATGATCTGGGGGCAGGGCGACGCGGCCGGTTTGAAAGTCGCGCAAACGGCGGTGGCGCGCGTCGGTGCGCTCGCCTGCTGGGAGCATTACAACCCGCTCGCGCGCTATGCATTGATGACGCAGCACGAAGAGATTCATTGCAGCCAGTTTCCCGGCTCGCTGGTGGGGCCGGTCTTCGCCGAGCAGATCGAGGTGACGATCCGGCATCACGCGCTGGAGTCGGGCTGTTTCGTGGTCAATGCAACGGGCTGGCTGAGCGAAGCGCAGATTGCGTCCGTTACGTCCGATACGAATTTGCAGAAGGCGCTGCGCGGCGGCTGCAATACCGCAATCGTGTCGCCTGAAGGACAGCATCTGGCCCAACCGCTGCGTGAGGGCGAGGGCATGGTGATTGCCGGTCTCGACATGAGCCTGATCACCAAGCGCAAACGCATGATGGATTCGGTCGGCCACTACGCGCGGCCTGAATTGCTCAGTCTTGCGATCAACCGGCGGCCGGCGGAAACCGTCGCGCCGATGCCGGCCTGGTCCAGTGCTTCGAGCACCGGCTTTAATTCAAACGAGGGATGGTGCGATGAACTCCAGCGAGACACTGTCGGCAGCGAGCCGGCAATTGATGACTGAATTGCAGTCGGCCGGCTTGCGGCTCGTGTCTCCGGATGCGGGCGCCGCGAGCCGGCGTGGCGGCGCGGGGCCCTCGGACCACAAGGCGGTCACGGTCGACGGCGTGACGATCATGGTGCCGGTGCATACGAGCACCGCATGGCACTCGCCGTTCGTCGCGCAGACGCCGAATGCAAATGGATCGAGCGCGTTGCTGCGCGGCACGATTCCGATTGCCAATATCAGCTTTCCCAAAGCACCGCGCTTTTACGGCATGCAGACGCTCGACGGTGTGCCTTACTCGCACATTGCCGCGTTGCACAGTGCGGACGTGCTGGCCACGACGGTGCTGCAAACCTGCATCCGCTACGAGAGCCGTCGCAAGAGTTGCAAGTTCTGCGCGATTGGGCAGTCGCTCGCGGCAGGCCGCACGATTGCGCGCAAAACGCCGGAGCAATTGGCCGAAGTGGCGCGCGCAGCCGTGTTGCTCGACGGCGTCAAGCATATGGTGCTGACCACCGGCACGCCGCCCACATCCGATCGCGGCGCGCAGATTCTGTGCGAAAGCGCATTCGCCATCAAAGCGGCGGTCGATCTGCCGATCCAGGCGCAATGCGAGCCGCCCGACGACGACCACTGGTTCGCGCGCATGAAAGCGAGCGGCATCGATACGCTCGGCATGCATCTCGAAGTGGTGACGCCTGCATTGCGGGAACGCATCATGCCGGGCAAAGCGAGTGTGCCGCTGGCGCGCTACATGGCGGCCTTCAAAGCGGCGGTTGCCGTGTTTGGGCGCGGCCAGGTGAGTACGTACATACTCGCCGGTCTCGGCGATAGTGCGGAGGCGATTCTGGCGACGTCGCGCGAATTGATCGAACTCGGCGTCTATCCGTTCGTCGTGCCCTTCGTGCCCATCAGCGGTACGCCGCTCGAAGATCATCCGGCGCCCACGCCTGAATTCATGAAGTCGGTTCTGCAACCGCTCGGTGCAATGCTGAATGCTGCCGCGATGCGCTCCATCGATATCAAGGCGGGTTGTGGCAAATGCGGCGCGTGTTCGTCGCTGTCATCGTACGAGGAGTGATCATGTTCGGCGAAGCGATTGCAGGCGAAGCGCTGGATGGCGAAGTGGGGTTTGCGCCCTATGCGCCGAGCGAATTCCGCATCAAGTGGACGACGCTCGATTGGGAGGCCGACGGAGCGTACAGGCTGCGGCGCGCGGTGTTTTGCATCGAGCAGGGCATTTTCGTCGGAGACGATCGAGACGATATCGACAGCCACGCGCAGCAACTCGTTGCAGTGAGCTGTGTGGCCGGCATGCCGGAGCAGGTGGTCGGTACGGTGCGGATTCATCGCGACGAGGGCAACGTGTGGTTCGGTTCGCGCCTGGCCGTGCATGCCGCATTTCGCCGCCACGGCAAGATCGGCGCGACGCTAATTCGTCTCGCGGTGAGCAGCGCCCATGCGCTCGGCTGCGAGACTTTCCTCGCGCATGTGCAGAGCCAGAACGTGCCGCTTTTCCGCGCGATGCATTGGGATGTGCTCGCCGAAGAAATGTTGTTGGGGCGACCGCATCATCTGATGCAGTCCCAACTGGACTGGTATCCGCCGTGTGTGACGCCGTATGGCGGCTTCGTAACTCACACGCAACCGCACGGCCTGGCTTCTGCACGGAGCGCGGCATGAGCGTGGCCGATCTCGTTGCGAGCTTGCGCGAGAGTCGCGGATTTCGGCACAAGACGGATATCGTCGATGTGGTCGGCTCGCTCGCACGGCGTCTGCCTGGCGGCACGCGCGATCTCGCGCAGGCCGTCGCGCTTGGCGACGACTGCGCGGCCATTGCCGATGGCGATGGCTACCTGCTGTTCGCAATCGAAGGCATGGTCAGCGATTTCGTGAGCGCGATGCCATGGTTCGCCGGCTACAGCAGCGTGATGGTCAACGTCAGCGATATCTGCGCGATGGGTGGACGGCCGCTGGCGGTGGTCGATGCGTTATGGAGTCGAGGAATCGGCGCGGCAGAGGACGTGCTCGCAGGCATGGCGGCGGCTTCCGTCGCTTATGGCGTGCCGATCGTAGGCGGTCATACGAATACGCGCAGTGATGCGGCGCAACTGGCAGTGTCGATTGTGGGGCGCGCGAAAGCGCTGCTGTCGAGTTTCAATGCGAAACCCGGTGACCGGTTGATGATGGCCGTCGATTTGCGCGGCCGCTTCGAGGAACCGTATCCGTTCTGGAATGCCTCGGTGGATGCGCCGCCTGACCGTTTGAGAGCAGATCTCGAACTGCTTGCGCAGTTAGCGGAAACTGGCCTGTGCGACGCGGCGAAAGACATCAGCATGGCCGGCACACTCGGCACGGCGCTGATGTTGCTCGAGTGCTCGCGGGTGGGGGCACGGATCGATCTCGATCGTATTCCGAAGCCTGCTGGCGTTTCGTTGGAGCGTTGGGTCACCGCATTTCCGAGCTTCGGTTATCTGCTATCGGTTCGGGAAGAGCAGGTGGACGCAGTGCAGGCCCAGTTCGATTCGCGTTCGCTCGCATGCGCCGTGATCGGTTCGGTCGATGCGACGTCCGAAGTGGTATTGCGTCAGCACGATGAGGCTGCGGTGTTGTGGGATTTCGATCGCGAACCGTTCATGGTGGCGAAGGACGGTCCGCGATGAACACGCTGCGTATCGCGTTGCTGACGCATTCGGTCAACCCGCGCGGCGTCACGTCGACGTATACAGCCAATTGCTTGCAACCCGCGCGTTGGCCATTCATTGATCGATTGAGGATTTGCGATGCCTGTCATGCACTTTCGGATTCAATGGCCTGATGGCGATGAAGCGAACTGTTATTCGCCGTCGCTCGTCATTGGCGATTTTTTCAAACCTGGCGAGGCGTATGCGCTGGACGATTTCGTGGAACGTTCGCGGCAGGCGCTAGATATTGCGTCGGAGCGCGTGCGCAAGAAGTACGGCTTTGCCTGCTCCGCGGCCATGGATCAGCTCGCGCAGATCGAACGCGACGCCGAGCGCTTTCGCGATCACCCAGAGGCGACCGTCAAGGTTATCGAATTCAGCTAGGCGCTTATTTTGCAGAGGAAGCATCATGTCGAATCCAGCACATCACGCACGTGCTGACGGGCATTACAGTGTGCTCGTCGTCGGCGGCGGGCAGGCGGGTCTGTCGGTCAGCTATTACCTAAAGCAGGCGGGCATCGACCATCTGGTTGTGGAAAAGAACACGGTGACGCATACGTGGCGCCAGCAACGCTGGGACGCGTTCTGCCTCGTGACGCCGAACTGGCAGTGCGCATTGCCCGGCTACCCGTACCTTGGCGACGACCCGCACGGGTTCATGAGGAAGGGCGAGATCATCGATTATCTCGACGGTTTCATCGCGCATGTCGATGCGCCGGTGATCGAGCATACGGAAGTCAAACGCGTGAAGCAGCGCGACGATGGCGTCTATACGATTGCGACCACGCAAGGCGATTTGACCGCGGATCAGGTGGTGGTCGCCTCTGGGGGGTATCACACGCCGATCGTGCCGCGTCTTGCCGAGCGTTTGCCCGCAAGCATCGTGCAATTGCAATCGTCGGCGTATCGGAATCCCCAGGCCTTGCCCGAAGGCGCGATCATGGTGGTCGGCACGGGGCAATCAGGCGCTCAGATCGCGGAGGACTTGCATCTGGCCGGGCGCAGGGTGGTCCTCGCGGTCGGCGAGGCGCCACGCTGTGCGCGTTTCTACCGGGGGCGCGACGTGGTCGATTGGCTCGCCGACATGCAGTACTACGACATGCCGGTCGAAAAGCATCCGTTGCGCGAAGGCGTGCGCGACAACACCAATCACTATGTGACCGGGCGCGATGGCGGCCGCGACATCGACCTGCGCAAGTTCGCCGCCGAAGGCATGGAGCTGTACGGTAGGCTCGACGATCTGCGCGACGGACAATTCCATTTTGAGCCGACACTTGCCGCCAATCTCGACGCCGCGGACGATACGTATAACCGGATCAACGCGAGCATCGACCGCTTCATTGACAAGCATGGCATCGACGCGCCAGCGGGTGAGGTCTACGAACCCGTCTGGCGGCCGGCCGATGAACGTACGACGCTCGATCTTCACACTAGCGGCATTTCTGCAATTGTCTGGTGCATCGGCTTCACGCCGGACTTTAGCTGGCTCGACGCGCCGGTTTTCAATGGGCGTGGTTATCCGGCACATACCCGCGGCATCACACCCATCGACGGTTTGTATTTTGTCGGCCTGCCGTGGCTGCATACATGGGGTTCGGGACGCTTCTCAGGCGTCGCGCGAGATGCGGAGTTTGTCGTGCAGGCGATTCGTGAGAAGGTGCACGAGCGTGCGTCGGTGAGGGCGGCTGTGGCAGCTTGAGCCTATGGCTTATGCGCCTTGACGCGAATGCATGAAAAAACGGCCGCTGCTTTTTTATCGCAGCGGCCGCTTCTTTTGGTACGGACTGAATTGAAACTCAGCTCCCCAGTGCCGGATCGCTCATGCTGCTCTTGCCGGTTTCCACGTGTCCGGCGAAGCGTCGCGCGAACGACGGGTCCGTGTCGACGGTAATCGCCAGGTCGTACCAGCCATAGGCGTTGCGCAGATCGAGATACAGCTGTTCGGTATCCCCGCCGCGCACCGAATGCTTGACCACGTTGTTCGCGTCATAGGCATTGACGATAGTGAACTGGCAGTGCGCGCTGCCCACGTTTTCCAGCCGCAATTGCAGGTTGCCGTTGGCGACGTCATAGCCTTCGGCGACTTCCGGCCGCGCGATGTCGGAGCCGTTCCACCAGCTTCTCGCGACCGGCTTGCCCGCGAAGCGGCGCAGGAAACCGTTCGGGCCGTAGACCGTGTAATCGTAGGTGCCGTCGACATTCAACGGCAACTGATCCTGCAGCCGCTTGCCGGCTTCAACCGTATACGTAAGCGGCGCAGCGAGACCATTCGCGGCATAGACGAGAAACACGGCGCCCGTGCGGCCCGAATTGACGAAACGCATCGTCAGCTTGTTCGCCGAGCCTTCACCGTGGACGCGCACGAACAGTTCGTACGGCAGCGCGCGAGCCGGGCGTGCGCCGGGTTCCTGCTTCGGTACGGCCTGCAGGAGCGGCGGCAGCGGCACATAGTCCGGATGCCGATTCTGATCGGGCGGCACGTAGCCGCTCGTGCTTGGCAGCGTCGGGAATGCGTCGTTCGGGGTGCTGAAGTTGAACGCCGACATCAGATCGCCGCACACCGCGCGGCGCCACGGCGTAATGTTCGATTCGCCGAGATTGTGCTGCTGGCCGAAGCGCTTTTCGATAAAGCGGATCACTGACGTATGGTCGAACAGTTCCGAGCACACATAGCCGCCTTTCGACCACGGCGAAACCACCAGCATCGGCACCCGCGGGCCGAGTCCGTACGGACCCGCCGGCGTTTTGCCATTGCCCGGATAGTTTTCATTGCTGGTGTCGACGGTCGACAAACCGTTTGCGCTCGACGCCGGCGCGAACGGCGGCGCCATGTGATCGAAGAAGCCATCGTTCTCGTCGTAATTGATCAGCAGCACGGTCTTGCTCCACACCTCGGGATTGGACGTGAGAATCTGCAAGACCTGATCGATGTACCACGCACCGTAGTTCGACGGCCAGTTCGGGTGCTCGGAATACGCTTCCGGCGCGACGATCCACGAGACCTGCGGCAGGGCATTGTTCTGCACGTCGCGCTTGAGGATGTCGAAGTAGCCGTCGCCGTTGGCCGCGTTCGTGCCCGTGCGGGCGTTGTCGTACAGCGGGTTGCCCGGCTGCGCGTTGCGGTACTGGTTGAAGTAGAGCAGCGAGTTGTCGCCGTAGTTGCCGATGTACGCGTTCTGCGTCCAGCCCCACGAGCCGCTTGCGTTGAGTCCTGTACCGATGTCCTGATAGATCTTCCAGGTGATGCCGGCGTTCTGCAGCACTTCCGGATAGGTGGACCAGCCGTAGCCGAGCTCCGAGTTGTCGATCACCGGGCCGCCGCCGTTGCCGTCGTTGCCGACCCAGCCGCTCCACATGTAGTAACGGTTCGGGTCGGTCGGGCCCATCAGCGAGCAGTGGTACGCGTCGCAGATCGTGAAGGCGTCGGCGAGTTGATAGTGAAACGGAATGTCGTCGCGCGTGAGGTAGGCCATCGTCGTGGTGCCCTTGGACGGCACCCATTGATCGTAGCGGCCGCCGTTCCATGCCGCGTGCGTGCTGGTCCAGTCATGCGCGAGGTCTTGCAGGAATTGCAGGCCGAGGTTCGGCGCGGTGGGGCGGAACGGCAACACATAGCCGACATCCGCGGCGAGCGGCTGGTACCAGACCGGCTTGCCGTTGGGCAGGTTGATCGCGCGCGTGTCGCCGAAACCGCGTACGCCCTTGAGCGTGCCGAAGTAGTGGTCGAACGAGCGGTTTTCCTGCATCAGCACGACGATGTGTTCGACGTCGCGGATCGTGCCGGTCTTGTTGTTGGCGGGAATGGCGAGTGCGTTGCGAATGCCCAGCGGCAGCATGCTCAACGCGGTGGCGGAACCGGCTGCATGCGCGGCGGAGCGTAGAAAATCACGGCGATTTTTTGAGGTCATGGTATTGGCTTTCGATCTTCGGTGAAGGAACGATGCACGCAACACGCGAGCCTCGCCCGCGCGAAGCGTGACGCGCGAAACTCAGTCGACGGTGTGAATGACAGGTGTGGCGAGCGGCGTCGACGCGGCGGCAGACAATGCCGGGTCGGCGCTTGATGCAGGTAGTGCAGGGGTTTGAATCGTGACTGCGGCGGGCGCGGGTGCAACGGAGGACGGATTCGCCGACAGAACCGCGGCGGTGTTGCTGTCGCCGGCGGCACTTGCGGTAGAACTAACCGCGCGCGTGTCGGGGGTTTTGTCATCGTCGTTGCCGCAAGCGCCGAGCAGCATGCAGAGCGACACGGCGGCCAGTGCGCTCGCCAAACGTTTGCGATAGAAGGCAATGGACGGCTTCGACACAACAGACATGGCAATGTCTCCGGCACGGGGAAGATGCGCCAGGGCATCCATGTGCCCAGGTGAGCGATGCGCAAGAATAGTCGCTTACCTGTGTAACTTTTGTGAAGATGTGGAAATTTGGGTATTTGTTGAGAATTGGGCGGCCGTCAATCCTGGATCGCGACGATGGCCTCGATCTCGACGGTAATATTGCCCGGCAGGGAACCCACACCGACCGCCGAGCGCGAATGCCGACCGGCATCGCCGAATACATCGACCAACAGATCCGAGCAGCCGTTGATCACGCGCGGGTGCTCAGTAAAATCCGGCGCCGCGTTGACCATACCCAGCAGCTTGACGACGCGCTTCACGCGCCGCAAATCGCCCAGTTCGTTATGCAGTACGGCGAGCAGATTCAGGCCGACCATTTGCGCGTGCCAGTACGCTTCGTCCGCGCTGACGGTGGCGCCGACCTTGCCGGTCATCAGCGAGCCGGTTTCGTCGAGCGGACCCTGGCCGGACAGAAACAGCAGATTCCCCTCGCGTGTGCAGTGCATGAAATTGCCGATCGGCGTCGGCACTTTCGGGAGCTTGAGGCCGCGCGTGTGCAGCCGGTCGTAGCAGTTCATCGATGGGGAAGTGATGGTGAGCGGTCTTTAAGGAGTCAGCGTTGCGCGCGCCGGGGGGACTTCAGGTTTCGTGCTTCGGACAATGTGCTCTGGGCTTTGGACTTAAGGCGGCGTCACGCCGCCGGCTCCTGGTCGCGATGCCGCCAGCCGAGGCGCGCTTCGATACGGGCGGCCACCGCCTGTACGGCTTGGGCGAAACGCTCGGTGCCGAGCACGGCTTTCGCCTCGGGCATCACGATCGAAATCGTGAAGACGCACGCGCCGGTGTTATCGAGCACGGGCGCCGCGAGGCACGCCACGGACGCATCCGATTCGCCGATCTGAATCGACAGCCGCGCCTCCAACGCTTCGCGGGCGATCTGCGCGAGCACTTGCGGCCGAGTTTCCGCGCGACCGGTCGGCGAGCTTTGCGCGTGCTGCGCGAAGAACGCGACCCGTTCGGCATCCGGCAGGTGCCCGACGAGCAAACGGCCGGACGCGGTCCAGTTGAGCGGCACGCGGCTGCCGACTCGCGAGGTCACACGAAAGTGCCCGGGGCCTTCAGCCATTTGCTGCACGACCATCATGCCGTCTTCGAGTCCGCAGACCTGCACGGTCTCTTCGACTTCCGCCGAGAGCCGCTGCATTTCTTCATGAGCGACCGCGAGGTAGTCGAGCGAGCTCGCGTACGTCAAACCGTATCCATACAGACGCGAGCCGAGCCAGATCGTGCCATCCATACGCCGCGCCAACAGGTTCTTTTCGACCAGATCGTTGATGATCGAATACACGGTGGACAGCGGCGCGCCGACCATGCGCGCGACTTCATACGCGGTGGCGGGACGGTTCGCTTGCTGGAGCGCGTCGAGAATCTGCACAGCGCGATCGATCGCGCTGGTGCGTGTGCGTGGCGCGGCGCCTTCCTCCCGACTTTTTGCCTGGGTTTCGGCGCCGGCAGATGCCGCGGCGGGTACTGCTTCGGACGCGGAAGGTCGGGACGTGCGAGCCATCGTGCTCCTCTGACGTGGGATGTTTTTGTCCAGTTGACGCAGGGTGATTGTATGCTAGACTGATCCGCAATTACAACATATATTCCATAATTAAGAAATACGAGGTTGGAGGCGCTTCATGGACATTCGCTCTCGCTTTGGCTTACGCCCTGTCATCAATGCTTCGGGCACGATGACGAGTCTGGGCGCGTCCAGTGTTAGCGCACCGGTGATCGACGCGGTGGCGCAAGTGCTGCCGCAATTCGTCGAGATCGACGATCTGCAACGCCGCGCTTCGGCGGCGATTGCCCAAGCGTGCGGCAGCGAAACCGGGTATATCACCGCGTCGTGCTCGGCGGCGATCACGCTTTCCATCGCCGCCACCATGACGGGCGACGACCACGGCCTGATCGAACGGCTACCCGACACGAGCGCCATGCAGCGCAACGAAGTCGTGATTCAAACCGGCCACCTCGTCAATTATGGCGCCCCGGTGGACCAGGCGATCCGGTTGTCCGGTGCGCGCGTCGTGCCCGTGGGCGCGGCGACCGAAGCGCACGGCTACCAACTGAATACTGCCATCACCGAACGCACCGCCGCGGCGCTTTACGTGGTTTCGCATCATACGGTGCAATTCGGCATGATCCCGCTCGAAGAATTCATTGCGGTCGCGCATGCGAAGGGCGTGCCGGTGATCGTCGATGCGGCTTCCGAATATGACCTCAAACGCTTTATCGCAGCCGGCGCCGATCTCGTGCTCTACTCGGCGCACAAATTTCTCGGCGGGCTGACCGCCGGCATTGTCGCGGGTAAGAAAGCGCTGGTACGTGCCGCGTATTTCCAGAATGGCGGCATTGGCCGCGGCATGAAAGTCGGCAAGGAAGGCATTGTTGGCGCGATCGCCGCGTTCGAACAATGGCAGCAGCGCGACCATGTCGCGGTTCGCGCCCGTGAACGCGGCCACCTCACGCTGTGGCGCGAAACCTTGAATCGTTGCGACGGCGTATGGGCGGAGATCGACGCCGACCCGACCGGCAATCCGCTTGACCGTCTGAAACTGCATATCGATCCCAGGCAGGCTCGCATCACTGCGTGGGATCTCGCCGATGCGCTCGCGCGGCCGCCCGAAGGCGAAGCGCCGGTGATCGTGCGCGATCATGAAGCGGAACTGCATTTCTTTTTCCTCGACCCGTGCAATCTGCATCCGGGCGAAGAACAGATCGTACTGGCACGGCTCACGGCCGAACTCGAGCGCGCGCGACAGTCGCCCGAACCCGTCGTAACGCCGTTCTACCAGCGCGACGCGCGCCGCATTGCCGCGCGCCGGAATTGGCCTGATTGATTCTCTCCCGGTTCATATCGATTCATCGATGACCGTTGTTTGACCCTAGCACCGGACTCCGTTCCGGTGCCGCTTTGACTTGCCCGCTTAGTACTACTTATATCGCCGGAACATAACCGTGTAACCGGCGTTTGTCTCTCTTTCGACTTGAGGAAACCATGAAGCACAAGCAGATTCTTCGTACGGCCATCGCGTTCGCGGCCGCCGGACTCGCCGCGCAGGCCGCCCACGCGCAAAGCAGCGTGACGCTATACGGCATCGCCGATGCCGGCTTTACCTTCACCAATAACCAGAAGGGTGAGAAGGCGTATCAGGCGACGCAAGGCAATGTGCAGGGTTCGCGCTGGGGCCTGCTCGGCAGCGAAGATCTGGGCGGCGGCAACAAGGTCCTGTTCAAGCTCGAAAACGGCTTCAGCCTGGAGAGTGGTGCATCCGGTCAGGGCGGCCGCATGTTCGGCCGCAGCGCATGGGTTGCGCTTTCAAACAACAAGGCGGGCACGATCACGCTCGGCCGTCAGTACAACAGCGTGCAGGACTATCTGTCGAACATGCAGATCAATGGCGTCGGCGCAATGAGCCAGTACGGCAACGCGATCTACGACAACGACGATATCAACAACACGTACCGCACCGACAACGCGGTCAAGTACACCACGCCGACGTATGCAGGGCTCACCGCAAATGCGATGTACGCGTTCTCGAACACCGCGGGCGCGTTCGCCAACAATCGCGCATGGAGCGTCGGCGCGGATTACGTGAACGGTCCGCTGCACCTTGACGCGGCCTATTCGCTGGTCAATCAGCCGGCTACCAACACCACTGGCGCGGCGCCGTCTGACAACTACTACAGCACCAGCTCGTCGATCATCAGCGGCGTGAAGCGCAACCAGGTGTGGGGCGCAGGCGGTTCGTACGTGTTCGGCCCGGCAACCGTCCTGCTGCTGTACACGAACTCGCAATTCCAGTTGTTCAGCGGCGGCAGCCTGCGCTTTGCCAACTATGAAGCCAGCGTGAAGTATCAACTTACGCCGGCTACGCTGCTCGCGCTCGGCTACATCTACACGACGCAGAACACCAGCGGCACCACGGCCACCAGTGCTCACTACAACCAGTTGAGCCTGGGCGGCGAGTACTTCCTGTCGAAGACCACCGACCTCTACCTGAACGGTATCTACCAGCATGCATCCGGTTCGCACGCATGGGTCGAAGGCATTTCGAATCCGTCGAGCAACAACGGCCAGTTCGTGACCGTCGCCGGCATCCGCCACAAGTTCTAAGTACGCCGCCCGCGCCGCTGCTCATACAACATTCCGCTCAACGGAAACCGCGGCGCGGATCTTTCCCTTCAGGAGCACCTATGGCGACCGTTCAAGGAAGTCTGTTACTCGTCTATGCATTGATCGCCATCATCGCGCTGGTCGTGTTGATCGCGCGCTTCAAGATGAATCCGTTTATCACGTTGATGATGGTGTCGGTGGCGTTGGCGCTCGCCGTCGGCATGCCGGCGACGTCGATTCTCAAGTCGTTCGAAACCGGCGTGGGCGGCACGCTCGGCCACATTGCCATCGTGGTCGGCCTCGGTACGATGCTCGGCAAGATGATGGCCGAGTCGGGCGGTGCGGAACGTATCGCGCGTACGCTGATCGACCTGTTCGGGCCGAAGAACGTGCATTGGGCGATGATGTGCATCGCGTTCCTCGTCGGCTTGCCGGTGTTTTTTGAAGTCGGTTTCGTGCTGCTGATTCCGATCGCGTTCAACGTCGCTCAGCGGACCGGTACGTCGATGATTCGTGTCGGCATTCCGATGGTGGCGGGTTTGTCTGTCGTGCACGGTCTGATTCCGCCACACCCGGCTGCGTTGCTCGCAGTCACTGCGTATAACGCGGATATCGGTCATACGATTTTCTACGCGTTGATTGTCGGCATTCCTACTGCGGCCGTTGCTGGTCCGCTGTTCTCCAAGCTGATCGCGCGCTTTGTCGTGCTCGACGGTTTCAATCCGATGGCGCAGCAATTCATTGAACAGGATGCGCAGCGCTCGCATCAGGAATTGCCGGGCTTCGGCATCACGTTGCTGACGGTGCTCTTGCCGGTGCTGTTGATGCTGGTCGGCAGTTGGGCCGATGTGATCGTGCCGGCCAAAACGTCGCTGAATAACGCGCTGCGCCTGATTGGCCATCCGGACATGGCTTTGTTGCTGGCCGTGCTGTTGAGCTTCTGCACGTTCGGCAAGTCGCGTGGCTTTAACCGCGAGCAGATCCTCAAGTTCACCAACGAGTGTCTTGCACCGACTGCGAGTATCACGCTGGTGGTGGGAGCGGGCGCGGGCTTCGGGCGCATTCTGATCGATAGCGGCGCGTCGAAGGCGATCGTCGATGTCGCGACGGGCGCGCATGTGCCTCTGTTGATTCTCGCGTGGCTGGTGGCGGCGTTGATTCGCGTGGCAACCGGTTCGGCGACGGTAGCGATGGCGACGGCGGCCGGCATCATCGCGCCGATCGCTGCAGCGGCGGCGGGCACGGTGGGTGGTGTGCGGCCCGAGTTGCTGGTGCTGGCCACCGGTGCGGGTTCGCTGATCCTGTCGCACGTGAACGACGGAGGCTTCTGGCTGGTGAAGGAGTACTTCGGCATGACCGTGCCGCAAACCTTCAAAACGTGGACCGTCTGCGAAACGATTATTTCGGTGACGGCGCTGGTGTTGACGTTGGGGCTTTCGATCGTGATTTGAGCGGGGAGGCTTTGTCGCGGCGTGTCTTGAGGACGCGCCGCGATTTTGCATTGCGCGTCCATTCGCGCGACTATTGCTGCGATCTGCCGGCTATGGAAGGCGCGATAACCTGGGCGCGTAAGTGGGAGAGGGTGGCCTTGACGACGTTCAACGCTGCCGAGAGATGAACGCAGCAATCGCCTCGTTCAACGCATCCGGCGCATCGCGATGCGGCGAGTGCCCACACGCGTCGAGTTTGACCAATTGCGCATGCGGCACGTGCTCGCCGATAGCATCGATCTGAGCCATGGTGCCGTAGTTGTCGTCGTGGCCTTGCAGTGCAAGCAGAGGTTGCTTGATGGTGGCCAGTTCATCGACGATGCGCCATTCCCTGAACGCCGGATTTAACCAGATATCGTTCCAGCCATAGAACGCGGAATCGACGTCGGCATGATAGCGGCTGAGTTTGCTGCGCAGATCCGTGGTCTCATAGAGCTGCTTGGTCTGCGCGATGCTTTCCACCGAGATATCTTCGACGAATACATGTGGTGCGATTGCGACCGCGCCGGCCAATTCATCTGGATGCATTGCTGCGTAGAGCAGCGTGATCGAGCCGCCGTCGCTATGGCCGATAACCCACATGCGCTTGCGCTCCTGCATGCCGATATCGAGTGCGTCGAACAGAGCGGGAAGGATATCGCGCGCTTGTGCTGTCATGAAATCGACCGGCCATTTGACGTCGTGCGCACGCGGTGTGGACAGTCCATAACCGGGCCGCGAATAGACGAGGCCACGCATGCCGAGACGTTCGCACAAGGCTTGTGGCCAATCGCGCCACATCGCAATCGATCCGAGTCCTTCATGCAGGAATACGGCGATCGGTGCATTGCCCGCCACTTCATTCAGCCAACGATATTCGATGCGCAACTGCCCATGCGATGTCGTGGCGGGCAGTTCCGCGAAGTCGCTAACAAAGGCCGTGTTTACGGGGTTCTGCATGGCTCACCTTATGACTGTTCGCGCAGTTTGAAGCGTTGAATCTTGCCGGTAGCGGTTTTCGGCAAATCGTCGACGAACAGGATGTCGCGCGGATACTTATGCGGCGCGAGCCGATCCTTGACGAAAGCCTTCAGCTCATCCGCGAGTATCTCAGACGGCGCGAATTCACGCTTCAACACCACGAACGCGCGGGTCTTGACGAGGCCGCCGTGATCGATGCCAACCACCGCGGCTTCCAGCACCGCTTCGTGCTGCACCAGGACCATTTCCACTTCGACGGGCGAGACGTACTGACCGCTCACTTTCAGCATGTCGTCGCTGCGGCCCGCATACACGTAGCAGCCGTTCGTGAGACGGCGATATTTGTCTCCGCTGCGGATCCACTCGCCGAGGAACGTCGCGCGCGATTTCTCGCGATTGCTCCAGTACATGAGCGCCGCGCTCGGTCCTTTGATATACAGATCACCGACTTCGTCGTCGGGCACCGCATGACCGGCTTCGTCACGCAGCTCGACTTCATAGCCGCGTACGGGGCGCCCCGTGGTGCCGTATTCGACCTCGCCCGCGCGATTCGACAGGAAGATATGCAGCATCTCGGTCGAGCCGATACCGTCAAGAATCTCGCAGCCGAAGTGCGCTGTAAAGCGCTCGCCAATTTCGCGCGGCAGCGCTTCGCCCGCCGACGTGCATATGCGCATTGCGACGTCGGCGCGTGGTGGCAGGTTGGGCGAGACGAGCATGCCCGCGTAGAGCGTCGGCACGCCGTAGAAAATGGTTGGGCGATGCCGCACGAGGCGCGTGAAAATGGCGTCGGCGGTGGGACGCTCGGCCATCAATACGGCCGTGGCGCCCACCGAAAGTGGGAACGTCAGACCATTACCCAGACCATACGCAAAGAACAATTTGGCCGCCGAGAAAACCACATCGCTTTCGACGATGCCGAGAATCGGCTTCGCGTACAACTCGGCAGTCCAGTACAGATTCGCGTGTGTGTGGACCGTGCCTTTCGGTTTGCCGGTCGAACCCGACGAATACAGCCAGAACGCGATATCGTCGCAACCGGTCGTGCATGCTTTGATAGCCGGTGTGGCCACGTTGATCAGATCGTTGAGTCGCGGCGCGGTTAAAGGCTCGCTTTCGTCGCTTTCGAGTGGCTGCGAGACGATCAACTGGCATCCGTCGTGTTCGGCAGTATCCATCGCCTGAGTGACATTCGGTAGCAATGCGCCCGAGGCGATCACCGCGCGCGCGTGGCTGTGCGTCAGCATGTACACGTAGTCGGCAGCGGTGAGCAGCGTGTTCGCGACGACCGGCACGACGCCCGCATAGAGCGCACCGAGAAAGGCAATCGGCAGTTCCACAGTGTCGTGCATCACCAGCAGCACGCGTTCTTCCGGATGAACGCCGAGTGTGCGCAATGCGCTCGCGAAGCGCCGGGCCCGATCTTCGAGTTCGCCGTAAGTGGTGGTGCCGGTGTCGTCGATATAAGCGGTCTTGGCCGCGCGCGATTCATTCAGTCGAAACAGGTAGGCCGCGAAATTAAATACCGCGGGCGGCGGTTCGACCTTCGCTGCGGGCTGACTCGCAGCCGGTTCCAGCAGGGCTTCCATATGTCTCCTCCATCGGGTGGGGGCGGTCCGGCGGTTATGTGCTCATGATCCGCTCGATGCTTGTCTCGTGCCGCTACGCTGCGGGCAAATGCGTGGTTTGCGTCAACGCGTCGATTGCAGCGCTCGATGCCTGAACGGCCGAGCGCCTGTGATAGAAACCCAGGGCACGCAGGCCGCCGAGTTCTTCTCCGCCACCTGCGCGGCCTGGTCCACCATGCAGCGACATCGGCATCACGTTGCCGTGGCCGGTTTGGCTCTGCTGGACTGAAGGCGAGATCGCGTGAACACGTCCATGCGAATCGGCGAGTTCCAGTGCGAGCTTGCCGAGATGCGCGTCGTCGTTCGAATAGATCGACGCGACGAGCGAGCCTTGGCCGCATCGCGCGAGTGCGATTGCGTGCGCTTCGGGAAGGGTGCCGTTTGCTGGAGCGGCGACGCGATACGGCGCCACGGTTGCCACCGGTCCAAACACTTCGACGTCGTGCAGCAGCGTTGCGCTATCGGGATCGTTGTTCACGAACAGATGCGGCGCAACGCAAGCCGCAATCGTTGTGTCCGCATCGATAAGCGGTACGGCCGAGCCGTCGTACGCGAGCACGGCTTCCTCGCGCAACGCGGCGATGCCGGCCAGCACGTTCTCGTACTGCTCGCGGTTCACGAGCGAACCCATCCGCACGGCCTCGTTGCGCGGATTGCCGACGGTTATTTTCGCGAGCTTGGCTTTGAGTGCATCCAGCACCGCTTCGAGCGATGCTTCCGGCACGAATGCGCGCCGGATCGCCGTGCATTTCTGACCGGACTTCACGGTCATTTCCCGCACCACCTCCTTGATGAACAGTTCAAAAGCGGGCGTATCGGGTGTCGCATCGGCACAGAGAATTGCGCTGTTGAGACTGTCGGCTTCGACATTCAGACGCGCGCCGCGTTCGACGAAAGCCGGATGCGCGCGCAATGTTGCGGCGGTTTGCGCGGAGCCGGTGAACGACACCACGTCAAATGCCTGAATCTGATCGAGCAGACCCGCAGAACTGCCGCAGATGACGGATAACGCGCCGGGCGGCAGAATGCCTGAGTCGACCACATCGGCAACCATGCGTTGCGTGAGCCATGCCGTCGCCGTGGCGGGCTTGATGATGACGGGCACGCCGGATAGCAAGGCGGGCGCTGCTTTCTCCCACAAGCCCCACGACGGGAAATTGAACGCGTTGATGAAGAGCGCGACACCGCGTGTCGGTGTGAGTACGTGCTGCACGCTGAACGATTGGTCTTTACTCAACGATGCGACGTTGCCGTCGCGCAGCGCATGCACGTCGCCGAGCGTCGCGCCGAGTTTCGCGTAGTACGACAGCGTGAAGATTCCACCGTCGATGTCGACCGCCGAATCATTGCGCGTGGTGCCCGAGTTCGCGGTCGCGATCGCATAGTAGTCGTCGCGCCTCGCTTGTAGCAGTTTGACGATCTCGGCAAGACGGACGGCGCGTTGCGCATAGGTCAGCGCACGCAAAGCGGTGCCGCCTTCTTCTCGAGCGAAGCCAAATGTCTGGGTGAGATCCAGGCCCTGGCTCGACACGCGCACGAGCGCTTCACCGGTGACCGGATCGGTCAGCGTCACGCCTTCACCGCCGCCCGCGACCCACTGGCCTGCAACGTAGTTTTTCAATAGTTCGGTCATGGCGAGTCTCAGGCGGAAGGTGGGGTAGGGGTGAATTCGATCGCGCCTTGCGGCAGCAGATACAGCACCAGCGCCTGCCCATTCGCGACGGTCGGACGATGCGCGCTGCCGGGGCCGTACACACACCAGCCGGCCGGATGACCGTCGAAGGTGGCGCCGTCGGTGAGCGGCATGATCAGATCGATTTCGCCGTTCGGGTGAACGTGATGCGGACCGGCAATATCCTTCATATCGACTACGTCGACGGAAAAGCCGTGGGTATCCGGCAATGCCTTGAAGATCCGACCATAGCGAATGCCGCCGCCTTCGCGGTTGCACAGCCAGCCTTCGGTCACGCCGATGCGGCAGGCATCCGCCAGATCGCGAAAGGTCGCACCATCCGCGGGATAAGTGTCGTTGAGCCACGCGGCCAGCGTGCCGTCGAGCGGCCGGCCGGCGAGTTGCTCTGTCACGCCCGCAATCAGGCGTTGGAAGTCATGTGGGGACATGCAAGCCTCCAGATCAGCGCGTGCACCTTAATTCATGCGTGTTGTTGCGCCGTCTCCGTGACGCTGCCGAAAAACCTCGACAGCGTTTGTTATTGGATCAATATTTGGCGAAAATTAACCGTTCACTATGACCATGTCAAGCACTATAGTACATGTAACGCAGTCAAGAGGTAGTTAAACATGAATTCAAATTACTCTTCAGCGCCGCTGGACGATCCTGCCGATGAGGAGGCAAGCCGCGCGGGTCGGGCCAACCGCGGGGCCGACAGCGGGGCTGACCGCGGAACGGACCGCGGCGGCGAGCGCGAAGAGCGCGATCCTTTTCTGACGGCAATGGGTGAGCGCGTGCGCCTGCTGCGCGCACGCCGCGGCATGACGCGCAAGACGCTGGCGACCGAAACCGGCTTGTCGGAGCGTCATCTGGCGAATCTGGAATCCGGCGTGGGTAATGCGTCGGTGCTCGTGCTGCGGCAGATCGCGGCGACGCTGAACTGCCCGCTGGCCGAAGTGATCGGTGACGAAACCACCGCTTCCGCCGAATGGCTGCTGATCCGCGAACTGCTGCAAGGGCGCGACCAGGCGGCGTTGCAGCGCGCCCGCGTGGCGCTTGCCGAGATGTTCGCGCAAGCGCCGCGCGACCCGCATCGCAAGGACCGGATCGCGCTGATCGGCTTGCGCGGGGCCGGCAAGTCGACCTTTGGGCGGATGCTGGCGCAGGAGCGCAAGGTGCCGTTCGTCGAACTCACGCGCGTGATCGAGCAACTCGCCGGCTGCCCGCCGTCGGAGATTCATTCCCTCTATGGTGCAAGCGCGTACCGGCGTTATGAACACCGGGCGCTCGAGGCGGTGATTCAGGAACACGAGCGTGCGGTGATCGCGTCGCCGGGCGGGCTGGTGTCGGAGTCGGGCACCTTTAACGCGCTGCTGTCGCACTGCTTCACCGTATGGCTGCAAGCCACGCCGGAAGAGCATATGCGCCGCGTCGTCGCGCAAGGCGACCTGCGGCCGATGTCCGGCAATAAAGAAGCGATGGATGACCTCAAGCGCATCCTGGCGGGGCGTGGCGAACTGTACGGCCGTGCCGACATGATCTTCGATACCAGCGAAAAAACCTTGGCCGACGCCTACTTGCAGCTGCGTGACCGGCTTGCTGCAAGGCTCGCGGCCGAATCGCCGGACGACGCACGGGTGAGCTGACATGTAGTGCGGTTCCAGGGTTTACTAGAAAACATGCATTAAAGTGCTTTACATGGGGTTGACGATGCACTATTGTTCAAAAAACAAGTTTTGCATCGTCCAGTCAGGAGACGCCCCATGTCCGCAGCAGAAACCGCAATCGCGCCAGTCGACTACCGCACCGATCCCTCGCAGTACAAGCATTGGAAGCTGAGTTTCAACGGTCCCGTCGCGACCCTCGGCATCGACATCGCCGAGGACGGCGGCATCCGTGACGGCTACAAGCTGAAGCTGAATTCATACGACCTCGGCGTCGATATCGAACTGCACGACGCGATACAGCGCATCCGCTTCGAGCATCCCGAAGTCAAAACGGTGGTGCTGACGAGCCTGAAGGACCGCGTGTTCTGCTCGGGCGCGAACATCTTCATGCTGGGTCTGTCCACGCATGCGTGGAAGGTCAACTTCTGCAAGTTCACCAACGAAACGCGCAACGGTCTCGAAGACTCGTCGCGTCATTCAGGTCTGAAGTTTCTCGCTGCCGTGAACGGTGCGTGTGCCGGTGGCGGTTATGAACTCGCGCTTGCTTGCGACGAAATCTATCTGGTGGATGACCGCTCGTCGTCGGTGTCGCTGCCGGAGGTGCCACTGCTGGGCGTGCTGCCGGGCACGGGCGGCCTGACGCGCGTCACCGATAAACGCAAGGTGCGTCACGATCGCGCGGACATCTTCTGTACGGTGGTTGAAGGCATTCGCGGTGAACGGGCGAAAGCATGGCGTCTCGTGGATGAAGTCGTGAAGCCGAATCAGTTCGACCAAACGATCCAGGCACGCGCGCTCGAACTCGCCGAACAAAGCGATCGTCCGTCGGACGCGCAAGGCGTGGTGCTCACGCGGATCGGACGCACCGACCGCGAAGACGGCCTGACTTATAAAACGCTCGACATTACGATCGATCGTGCGAAGCGCATCGCAACCTTCACCGCGAAAGCTCCACAAGCCGGAGAACCCACCGATATCGACGCGATCGTTGCCGCCGGCACGAGCTGGTGGCCGCTGCAGTTCGCCCGCGAACTCGACGACGCGATCCTGTCGATGCGCACCAACGAGCTCGAGATCGGCACCTGGGTCTTCAAGACCGAAGGCGATGCCCGTAACCTGCTCGCCATCGACGCTACGCTGTTGCAGCACAAGGACCACTGGTTCGTGCGCGAGACCATCGGCATGTTGCGCCGCACGCTGGCGCGTATCGACGTGTCGTCGCGTTCGCTGTTCGCGCTGATCGAACCGGGCTCGTGCTTTGCAGGCACTTTCGCGGAACTCGCGTTCGCGGCCGACCGCAGCTATATGGCGGCACTGCCGAGCAACGAAGACGAAGAACCGGCGATTACGCTGTCGGAAGTCAACTTCGGTCTCTATCCGATGGTCACGCATCAATCGCGCCTCGCTCGCCGCTTCTATGAAGAAGTCGAACCGCTCGACGCGGTGCGTTCGAAGATCGGCCAGGCGATCAAGCCTGTTGAAGCCGAGCGTCTTGGCCTCGTGACTGCGTCGCCCGACGATATCGATTGGGCCGACGAAATCCGCATCGCGCTCGAAGAACGCGCGGCGATGTCGCCGGATGCATTGACCGGTCTGGAAGCGAATCTGCGCTTCAACGGCCCGGAAACGATGGAGACGCGTATTTTCGGGCGTCTCACCGTATGGCAGAACTGGATCTTCAACCGGCCGAACGCAGTGGGCGAGAAGGGCGCGCTCAAGGTGTACGGCAAGGGCAGCAAGGCGCAATTCGACGTCTCGCGCGTTTGATTCTTTTCGACGCGACGCAATGTAACTGAACGCAGCGCCACCTGCCTGATACGCGCCTCTCATCCGCAAGCTCTGTATTCCGACCAAGGAACCGACCATGTCAACGATCAACTACAGCGAAAAGATTCCGAACAACGTCAATCTCGCCGACGACCGCGCATTGCAACGCGCACTCGAACAGTGGCAGCCGAATTTTCTGTCGTGGTGGGGCGATATGGGCCCGGAAGGCTCGCATGGCTATGACGTGTATCTGCGCACGGCGGTGAGCGTCGACGCGGGCGGTTGGGCGCATTTCGATCACGTGAAGATGCCGGACTATCGCTGGGGCATTTTTCTCACGCCCGGCGAGCAGGATCGCAAGATTCATTTCGGCGAGCACAAGGGAGAGGCTGCGTGGCAGGACGTGCCCGGCGAGCATCGTGCGAATCTGCGCCGCATCATCGTCACGCAAGGCGATACAGAACCGGCTTCGGTCGAGCAGCAACGGCATCTGGGTTTGACCGCACCGTCGATGTACGACATGCGCAACCTGTTTCAGGTGAACGTGGAAGAAGGCCGTCACCTGTGGGCGATGGTGTATCTGCTACATCGCTACTTTGGCCGCGACGGTCGCGAGGAAGCCGAAGCATTGCTCGGCCGCCGTTCGGGCGACGAAGACAATCCGCGCATTCTCGGCGCCTTCAATGAGAAAACGCCGGACTGGCTCGCGTTCTACATGTTCACGTACTTTACCGACCGCGACGGCAAGTTCCAGTTGTCGGCACTTGCCGAGTCGGGTTTCGATCCGCTTGCGCGCACCACGAAATTCATGCTGACCGAAGAAGCGCATCACATGTTCGTCGGCGAATCGGGCGTGTCGCGTGTGATTCAGCGCACTGCGCAAGTGATGAATGAACTGGGCACGGACGACGTCGCGAAGATTCGCGCGGCCGGCGTGATCGATCTGCCGACCATCCAGCGTTATCTGAACTTCCATTACTCGGTGACGATCGATCTGTTCGGCGCCGATCATTCATCGAATGCGGCTACGTTCTATAGCTCGGGCCTGAAGGGTCGCTATGAAGAGAACAAGCGCGACGACGATCATCAATTGAACGGACAAAGCTACAAGCTGCTCGACGTGCAGGACGGCAAACTGGTCGAGCGCGAAGTGCCGATGCTCAACGCCATGAATGAAGTGCTGCGCGACGACTACATTAAAGATTCGGTGGCAGGCGTCGGCCGCTGGAACAAGGTGCTCGAAAAGGCCGGCATCGATTTCCGCATGACGGTACCGCATAAAGCGTTCAACCGGCAGATCGGCACGTTTGCCGGTACCCGTGTGTCGCCGGATGGCCGCGTGATCAGCGAGACCGAATGGGCCGCCAATGAAGCGAAGTGGCTCGCCACGCCGGAAGATCGCGCGTATGTCTCTTCGTTGATGGGCCGCGTCACCGAGCCCGGCAAGTTCGCGAACTGGATTGCGCCGCCGGCAATGGGCGTGAACCGTCAACCGGTCGATTTCGAATACGTGCGCTTTAACTGAGTACGGCGATTAAAAACGTGTGGCGTGCGGCGTCGTATTCGCACGAATATAGGGTGGAGGAAGTCATGAACGGCCCAGTATCGATCGAAGTTCTCAGGCAGCATCTGATCGATCCGGAAATCTGCATTCGCTGCAATACCTGCGAAGAGACTTGCCCGGTCGATGCGATCACGCACGACGAGAACAATTATGTGGTCAAGGCGGATGTCTGCAACGGCTGCATGGCATGCGTGCCGCCGTGTCCGACCGGCGCGATCGATAACTGGCGCACCGTGCTGAAAGCCGATGCGTATTCCATCGACGAACAGTTCAAATGGGACGTGCTGCCCGAGCAGAACACGATGGCCGTGCCGGCGCCGGAAGATGCCGCGGCAGGATCGTCAGGCGATGCGCCGGCAGACGCGAGCGGTATTGAAGTCGATATCGTGCGCGGGTCGGTCGTGCCACCGTGGTCAGCTGCGAAACCGTACGTGAATCTCTACACGCACAAGGCGCCAACTACCGCGACGGTGGTCGGCAACTACCGGCTCACCGACGGCTCGACCGATAGCGACATCCATCACATCGTGCTCGATTTCGGTTCGATGCCTTTTCCTGTGCTGGAGGGCCAGTCGATCGGCATCCTGCCGCCGGGAGCGACCGCGGACGGCCGCACGCATCACGCACGGCAGTATTCGATCGCGAGCCCGCGCGACGGCGAACGGCCCGGATATAACAACGTCTCTCTCACCGTGAAGCGCGTTTCCCAGCAGCACGGCGACGCGCTCGATGGGATCTGCTCGAATTATCTGTGCGATCTGAAGAAGGGCGACGTAGTGAGCGTGATCGGCCCGTTCGGCGGCACCTTTCTGATGCCGAATCATCCGAACTCGCATCTGCTGATGATTTGCACGGGCACCGGCTCAGCGCCGATGCGCGCGATGACCGAGTATCGCAGGCGGCGTCGTCTGAAAGGCGCGACCGGCAAGCTGATGTTGTTCTTCGGCGCGCGTACGAAAGAAGAGTTGCCGTACTTCGGGCCGCTGACGAATCTGCCCAAGGATTTCATCGACACGAATCTGGCGTTTTCGCGCACGCCGGGGCAGGCCAAGCGCTACGTGCAGGACGCGATGCGCGAGCGCGCGGGCGACGTCGCGCACATGCTCAAGGACGACAACACGCATATCTACGTGTGCGGCTTGAAGGGTATGGAAGACGGCGTGCTGCAGGCGCTCAAGGAAATCGGCGAACAGCACCAGCTCGATTGGGAAGCGTTATGGATGAAGTTGAAGCGGGAAGGGCGGCTGCATCTGGAGACGTATTGATCGATTAGCTTCCGGCCGGGAGTGGGCCCGCATGTTTGCGGGCCGTGCGGCTCTTACCAGACCGTTTTAACGTGCGGATACGCGCGAATCTTTTCGTCCTTTGTCACTAGCGGTACGGCAAACTTGCGTGCGGTCGCGACGATCATCCTGTCGGCGGGGTCCTTATGGAACTCACCTGGAAGATCGACGGACTTCGTTGCGATTTCTACATCGACAGGTACAAAGCGTACCGCTTCGATGGCCGAGACAGTAGCGAGCCAACTGCTGACATCCATCGAGAGTAGGAGCCTTTCTCGCTCCACCAGCATGGCTATTTCCCATGCGGAAATAGCCGACACGATGATTTCCCCGCCGGCCATTTCGTGCGCGATGGCAGTCTTTGCTTTCTTGCTTAACGTCGGATCGCCGGTGACCCACCAGACCAGAGTATGGGTGTCCAGGACGATCACTGCGTCGCCTCCCAGTCGTCTTCTCCGATGGGAGCGGTGGGATTGTCGTAACGCACGACCGAGCCGCGTAGCACGTCGAGCGGACTGCGTTCTACACCGCGATAGGGCCGCACTTCAAGCGCCGGCTTGCCATGGTCAGTGACGATCAAGCTTTCGCCGGACGCCTCCACTTGCCGGAACAATTCGAGCGCCTTGGCCTTGAATTCGGACTTCGATACCAGATTGCCTTGCACAATAGCTCCTATAGTCAGTTGCCTATAGTCATTATTGTACTCCAAAATGACCACTTAGATGCAGTCATTGGTCTGCTGATCCTTTCGCTTTCCCCTGCGCCGGCGACACCGCCCCACACGCCCGAATCACCAACTGCACGACTTCCTCCGTCGTCGCTTCAAACGCTTTCTGCGTCAGCGCGCGCTTGCCTTTAAGCGCGCGAATCTGCGCGTCAAAGTCGGCGTAATGCTGCGTAGTCGCCCAGATCATGTACATCAGCGTTTGTGCATTCACCGGCGCCAGCAGCCCGCGCGCGATCCAATCGTCGATGACCTTCACCCGGCTGTCCAGCCATGGCTTCACGCGCCCCGTGAGAATGTCCTCCATATGCTCCGCGCCGTGGATGATCTCGCTCGCCCACACCTTCGAGCCTAATGGCCTGCGGCGTGACAACTCCATTTTCGCGCGTACGTATCCGCCTATCGCCTCGACCGGATCGTCGCTGCATTCGAACGTATCCGCCGCGCGGTGCCAGTCTTCGAACAGGTCTTCCAGCACACGCCGGTACAACGCGAGTTTTGTCGGGAAGTAGTAATGCAGGTTAGCTTTCGGTAAGCCTGCGCGTTCCGCGATCATCGCCGTACTGGTTCCGTCGAGGCCACGTTCTGCGAAAACCGCTTCGGCGCACGCCAATAAATGCGCTTCATTCGACTCGCGAATGTGCGCCTTGCGCCGCCGCAAAGGTGCGCGAGTTTCGTCCTGTGTCTCGTCGTTTTCCGTGATGTCGGCAGCCACGTTGTTGTCTCTCATGTTGGCCTTCATCGGCATGTGTGCCGCGTCGCGCTTCATTCTAGTCGTTTGAGCGCGGATGGACACGCGCATTCGAGGCCGTCGAAAAATGCGTGCTGCAGTGCAATGGCACGCTTCTCGCTATGTTTCCCACCGTACGAAAGGGATTGATTTGGCGGGCTTAATCGTCTACAACCTGTCCAACTGGACAGGATTGAGATAGCGGGCGATGCCCCAGGGTTTGCCCTCTGATGAAGAGGCAATCGAAGGCATCGAGTGTGCACCGCCGCCGTGCGGCTATGCCCCAAAACCCGCCGCCCCTGCACCAGTTTCATGTCGATTCACCGAAAGGAGCGAGACGAATGAACGCGGTATCCGAAGCGCTGAAGCACGCAGAACCCGCAACGTCGATCAGGGTCGACGGTAAGCGGCTGTGGGACAGCCTGATGACGATGGCGAAGATCGGCGCGACGCCCAAAGGCGGCGTCTGCCGGCTGGCGCTGACCGACCTCGATAAACAGGGGCGCGACCTGATCGTCAGTTGGGCGAAGGAAGCGGGTTGCACGGTCAGTGTCGATCAGATGGGCAATGTGTTCATGCGCCGCGCCGGGCGCAACCCCGATGCGTTGCCGGTCATGACTGGCTCGCACGCGGATTCGCAGCCGACCGGCGGTCGTTTCGACGGCATCTACGGCGTGCTCGGCGGACTCGAAGTGATCCGTAGTCTGAACGATCACGGCATCGAGACCGAGCATCCGGTTGAAGTGGTGATCTGGACCAACGAGGAAGGCTCGCGCTTCGCACCGGCAATGGTTGCATCGGGTGTGTTCGCCGGCGTTTTCACGCTGGACTACGGCCTCTCGCGCAAGGACGTGGACGGCAAGACTATCGGCGAGGAACTCAAACGCATCGGCTATGCGGGCGATCTTCCGTGCGGTGGCCGCCCCTTGCATGCCGCGTTCGAATTGCACATCGAACAAGGGCCGATTCTCGAAGCCGAGCAAAAAACCATTGGCGTGGTGACCGATGCGCAAGGTCAGCGCTGGTACGAAATCACACTGACGGGGCAAGAGGCGCATGCGGGTCCGACGCCGATGCCGCGCCGTCGCGATGCTTTGCTCGGGGCCGCGCGCGTAGTCGATCTGGTCAATCGCATCGGGCTGGATCACGCGCCGTTCGGCTGCGCGACGGTCGGCATGATGCAGGTCTATCCGAACTCGCGCAATGTGATTCCGGGTCGCGTGTTCTTTACCGTCGACTTCCGTCATCCGGATGACGCCGTGCTTGCGAAGATGGATGCCGCGTTGCGCGAGGGCGTGGCGAAAATCACGAGCGGTATCGGTCTGGAAACCGAACTTGAGCAGATCTTTTACTACGCGCCAGTCGCTTTCGACGAAGCCTGCGTGAAGTCCGTGCGCGCCGCGGCCGAACGCTTCGGCTATTCGCATCGCAACATGGTGTCCGGTGCGGGACACGACGCCTGCTATCTGTCGCAGGTCGCGCCGACTTCAATGGTGTTCGTGCCGTGCGTCGACGGAATCAGTCACAACGAGATCGAGGACGCCACCTTCGAATGGATCGAAGCGGGCGCTAACGTCTTGTTGCACGCCATGCTCGGACGAGCGTGCGAGCCGGTTTCATAACGCTTTAGCGGTAGCGGTTGTGGTTGTGGTTGTGGTTGTGGTTGCGGTTGATTCACCAGCCTCACCGTAGTGCCCATAAAACATGCCGCCCCGGCTCCGCTTCAGCGTAGCCGGCGGGACCGGCTACGTCCTCACATTGAAGAAGGAACGTGTATGGCCATCAAGCAAACCGGCGATATTGCGGCTCAGCGCCTATCGGCCGATCAACTCTCGTGCGAGTTCTCCGATATCGCGCCGTTGCTCGACGCGAGTGCCGCGGCCGCGGCAGCGAGCCGTTGTCATTACTGTTACGACGCGCCGTGCGTGAACGCGTGTCCGACGCAGATCGACATTCCCAGTTTCATTCGCAAGATCAGCAACGGCAATCTGAAGGGCGCGGCCGTCGACATTCTGTCGGCGAATCCGATGGGCGGCATGTGCGCGCGCGTTTGCCCGACCGAGATTCTTTGCGAAGGTGCTTGCGTGCGCAACCATCAGGATGCGAAGCCGGTGGCGATCGGCGCGTTGCAACGTCATGCGACCGATTGGGCGATGACGCGCGGCGAAGCGCTGTTCAAGCGAGCTGCTGAAACGGGGCGGCATGTCGCTGTGGTCGGTGCCGGACCGGCCGGACTTGCGTGTGCGCATCGGCTTGCATTGGCCGGCCACAACGTGACCATTTATGACGCCCACGAAAAAGCGGGCGGTCTGAACGAATACGGCATCGCTGCCTATAAAACCGTCGACGATTTTGCGCAGCGCGAAGTGGCGTGGCTGTGCTCGATCGGCGGCATCGAGATCCGGCACGGCATCGCGCTTGGACGTGACGTGGATCTCGACGCGCTGCGGAAGCAATACGATGCGGTCTTCCTCGCGATCGGTCTCACGGGCGTGCGCGCATTGGCGATGGAAGGCGAGGACCTGAGCGGCGTGATGAACGCAGTGGATTTCATCGAACAGGTGCGCACCGCGAGCGACTTCGGCACGGTGCCGGTGGGCCGCCGGGTCGTCGTGATCGGTGGCGGCAATACGGCAGTGGACGCCGCTGTGCAAAGCCACAAACTTGGCGCGACGTCGGTGACGATGGTGTATCGACGCGGCGTCGAGTCGATGAGCGCAACGTGGGCTGAGCGCGATTTCGCGCAGACCAACGGCGTCACGCTCGTCACGCACGCAACGCCGGTGCGTTTGATTGGAGAAGGCGGCGTGGTCACAGGTGTCGAATTCGAACGCACATCAAGCGATGGCACTCAGGAGCGCTTCGTGGTCGAGGCCGACATGGTGCTCAAGGCAATCGGGCAGACGCTGGTGCCGGTCGGAATCGAGCGCGAACTGTTGACGCTGGATGGCAGCCGTATCGCGGTCGATGCAAACGGACAAACCTCGCTGCCAGGCGTGTGGGCAGGTGGCGATTGCGCGGCGACGGATGGGATCGAACTGACGGTACAAGCGGTGCAGGACGGCAAGATCGCCGCTGCCGCGATTGACGCGCAGTTCGCCCGCACAGCGGTTAAAGCCGCGTAAGACCGCATAAAGCCGCTTAAGCCACGCATCAAACCAAGATAAAACAGCAGTCCCCAAGGAGCCGAACATGGCCGATCTGCGCTGTACGATTGCCGGCATTACGTCGCCGAATCCCTTCTGGCTCGCCTCTGCGCCGCCGACCGACAAAGCCTATAACGTGAACCGCGCGTTCGAAGCGGGCTGGGGCGGGGTCGTGTGGAAGACATTGGGCCTCGACCCGCATGTAGTGAACGTCAGCTCGCGTTATGGCGCAGTGCAATGGAACGGCCAGCGCATCGCTGGCCTGAACAACATCGAACTGATCACCGACCGTCCGCTCGACATCAACCTTAAAGAAATCACGCAAGTCAAACGCGACTGGCCGGACCGCGCGATGATCGTTTCGCTGATGGTGCCGTGCAACGAGCGCGACTGGAAATGGATTTTGCCGCTCGTCGAAGACACCGGCGCAGATGCGGTCGAACTGAATTTCGGCTGCCCGCATGGCATGAGCGAGCGTGGCATGGGCGCGGCGGTGGGCCAGGTGCCCGAGTACATCGAAATGGTCACGCGCTGGGTCAAGGAAGGCACGAAGCTGCCGTGCCTCGTCAAACTTACGCCGAATATCAGCGACATCCGCCTCGGTTCGCGTGCTGCCTATAAGGGCGGCGCGGACGGCGTGTCGCTGATCAATACCATCAACTCGATCGTCGCGGTGGATCTCGACGCGATGTCGCCATTGCCGATGGTCGACGGCAAAGGCACGCACGGCGGCTATTGCGGTCCGGCGGTCAAGCCGATCGCGCTGAACATGGTGGCTGAAATTGCGCGCGACGTGGAAACACCGAATCTGCCGATTTCCGGCATCGGCGGCATTTCGACGTGGCGCGATGCGGCCGAATTCATGGTGCTTGGTGCGGGCAGCGTGCAGGTCTGCACGGCGGCGATGCACTACGGATTCCGTATCGTCTCCGATCTTGCCGATGGCCTTTCGAACTGGATGGACGAAAAAGGCTACGCGACGCTAGACGATTTTCGAGGTCGCGCCGTGCCGAACGTCACCGACTGGAAGTACCTGAACCTCAAATACGACATCAAGGCACGCATCGATCAGGACAAGTGCATCCAGTGCGGCCTCTGCCATATCGCGTGCGAAGACACCGCTCACCAGGCGATTATGAAAGAAAAAGATGGCGTCCGGCATTTTGAAGTGATGGACTCCGAATGTGTCGGCTGTAATCTGTGCATGCATGTGTGCCCGGTCGAGCAGTGCATCACGATGGAGCGTGTGGACAGTGGCGAGTACGCGAACTGGACCACGCATCCGAACAACCCCGCGCGGGTGGATGCCGGTGAGAACGGCACGTCGGACGCAGTTGAAACCGCCGAGCATGCACACGCGCACGCACATGCAGCAAAAGCAGCCTGAAACATGAGCTACCTGTAGGAAAGGAAACGAAGCGCTTGTACTGAACCTATAGTTTTCCCCAGGGCCCTGACGCGCCGCCAGAAGCCGCGCGGGCCTCAACGATCAGTGGAGATCTTTCGATGAAGCAAACAGCGCAACCCGTCGATCCGCAGTTTGCGGCCGGCGCGCAGGGCAGCAGTCTTTACAACGATGACCTTGCGCCGACCGGCGTCGCCCAGCGCACGTGGAGGTGGTATCACTTTGCCGCGCTCTGGGTCGGGATGGTGATGAACATCGCGTCATACATGCTCGCGGCCGGTTTGACGGAGGAGGGCATGTCGCCGTGGCAGGCGGTGGCGACCGTGCTGCTCGGCAATCTGATCGTGCTGGTGCCGATGCTGCTGATCGGGCATGCGGGCGCGAAGCACGGTATTCCGTATGCGGTGCTGGTGCGTTCCTCCTTCGGCACGCAAGGTGCGAAACTGCCGGCGATGCTGCGGGCAATCGTCGCGTGCGGCTGGTACGGTATTCAGACATGGCTTGGCGGCAGCGCGATCTACACGCTGCTGAACATTCTGACCGGTAACGCGCTGCACGGCGCGGCCTTGCCGTTCCTGGACATCTCGCTCGCGCAGCTCGCGTGTTTCCTCGTGTTCTGGGCGCTGCAGATTTACTTCATTGTGCACGGCACCGATTCGATTCGCTGGCTCGAAAGCTGGTCCGCGCCGATCAAGATCGTGATGTGTATCGCGCTGGTGTGGTGGGCCACCTCGAAGGCGGGCGGACTCGGCTCGATGCTGTCGGCACCGTCGCAATTCGTGACTGGCGGCAAGAAGGAGGGCATGTTCTGGGCGACCTTCTGGCCCGGCCTCACGGCCATGGTGGGTTTCTGGGCGACGCTCGCGCTGAATATTCCCGACTTCACCCGCTTTGCGAAAACGCAGCGCGATCAGATCATCGGCCAGTCAGTGGGCTTGCCGATTCCGATGGCGCTGCTCTCGGTCATCTCGGTGGTGGTGACGTCGGCGACCGTGGTGATCTACGGCAAGGCGATCTGGGACCCGATCGACCTGACGAGCCGCATGACCGGCATCGGCGTCGGCCTTGCGTTGATCATCCTGACGCTGGATACGATGTGCTGCAATCTGGCGGCGAATCTCGTCGGCCCGGCTTATGACTTTTCGAGCCTTTGGCCGAAGGGTATTTCGTATCGAGTCGGCGGCATGATTACCGCGACCATCGCCATTGTGATGATGCCGTGGAAGATTCTCGCCACCACGCAGGGCTATATTTTCACGTGGCTGGTCGGCTACTCGGCTTTGCTCGGTCCGGTGGCGGGCATTCTGATGGTCGACTACTTCCTGATTCGCGGCACACGGCTCGACCCGCGTGAACTGTTCGACGAGCATGGCGAGTACAGCTACACCGGCGGCTGGAATATCGGCGCGGTGGTGGCGCTCGTGATCGGCGTGCTACCGAATCTGCCCGGCTTTTTGCATACCGCGTTTCCGGCATCGTTCCCGAATGTGCCGGCGATTTTCAACACACTCTATACCTATGCCTGGTTTGTCGGACTCGCGTTGGCGTCGATCGTATATAGCGCGTGGATGAAGCTGAGCAAGGGACCGAGTGCGCGTGTGGCGAGTGCCTGAGTGTGCATGAGCCACGCACGAAGCGAACGAAGTACGTAGCACCGAAACCAGCAGTTCATAAGGAGGCGGCACCATGACGACCCTGATTCGCGGCGGCACGATTATCGACGCGGAGAACACGTATCGTGCGGACGTGTTGTGTGCGGACCCGCAGGACGGCGGCACGATCCTGCAGATCGGCGCGGACCTGGCAGCGCCGGCGGGCGCCACGATCGTGGATGCGGGCGGGCAGTATGTGATGCCCGGCGGCATCGATCCGCATACGCACATGGAATTGCCGTTCATGGGCACAACAGCCAGCGACGATTTCTATACCGGTACGGCCGCGGGTTTATCCGGAGGTACGACCAGCATCATCGACTTCGTGATTCCGAGTCCGAAGCAATCGTTGATGGAGGCGTTCCAGGCGTGGCGCGGTTGGGCTGAAAAGGCTTCGGCAGACTATGGCTTTCACGTTGCGGTGACGTGGTGGGACGATTCCGTCTATCGCGACATGGGCACGCTGGTGCACGAACACGGCGTGTCGAGTTTCAAGCACTTCATGGCCTACAAGAACGCGATCATGGCCGATGACGAAGTGCTGGTGAACAGCTTCTCGCGTTCGCTCGAACTCGGCGCGCTGCCTACCGTGCATGCGGAAAACGGTGAACTGGTGTTTCAGTTGCAGCGTCAGTTGCTTGCAAAAGGCTTTACGGGTCCGGAGGCGCATCCGCTGTCGCGGCCGCCGGAAGTGGAGGGCGAGGCTGCCAATCGCGCGATCCGCATTGCACAGGTGCTGGGCGTGCCGGTGTATATCGTCCACGTGTCAGCGAAAGATGCGGTGGACGCGATTGCGCGTGCCCGCAGCGAGGGCCTTCGCGTGTTCGGCGAAGTACTGCCGGGCCATCTGGTGATCGACGAAGCGGTGTATCGCGATCCCGACTGGACCCGCGCCGCAGCGCATGTGATGAGCCCGCCGTTCCGTTCCGCGGAGCATCGCGAGGCATTGTGGCGGGGCCTGCAAGCGGGCCAATTGCACACAACCGCGACCGACCACTGCGTGTTCTGCGCATCGCAGAAGGCCATGGGTCGCGAGGACTTTACGAAGATCCCGAACGGCTGCGGCGGCGTCGAAGATCGTATGGCCGTGCTTTGGCATCACGGTGTGAATTCCGGGCGTCTCACGCCGAACGAATTCGTACGCATTACCTCGACCAACGCCGCGCAGATTTTCAACCTGTATCCGCGTAAAGGTGCAGTACAGGTGGGCGCGGATGCCGACCTGGTCGTGTGGGATCCGCAGGCAAGTAAAATGATTTCGGTGAAGACGCATCATCAGAAGGTCGACTTCAACGTGTTCGAAGGGATGACGGTGCAGGGCGTGGCGATGCATACTCTCACGCGCGGCGCGCTGGCATGGACCGATGGCGAACTGCGGGCGGTGCGTGGCGCAGGGCGTTATCTGAAGCGTCCGCCGAATCCCGCTTACTTCGATGCGATCCGGGTGGCCAACAAGCGCAAGGAGCCGCATCCGGTAGAGCGGTAAGCTGTTTGCAATCTGACGGGCGGCCTTGCAGTGCCGCCCGCGCCGACTATTTTTCAACGCCGCGCATTCGCCGTGGCGATACCCCTCCCGCGTTTTCCCTGATGGCGCCCGGCACGTGTTCCGTGGTGCGATGCATGCCGCGTCTGCCCTATCTGCTGTAGGGGCGAATTCAACGTTGTATGAACCACCTTGGCTGTCCGCTTAGCACGCAAGCGCATATTGATCGGAAACCTGATCCTTTGTAAAAACGCAGACCGTTTGCTACAGTCCGCCCACTCTGCCGGGCCCGACCGCTGGCGGAATGCCGCACACAAACCATGCAACTGACGTAGCAAACTTTACGGAGCCACCTGATGAAGTCGATTCGTTCCATTCTGCTGATCGCGCTGCTGCAAGCGGTGACCCTGAGCCCGGCCTTCGCTGCTGACGAGCTCGCGCAGATCAAGTCCGCGGGCGTGTTCAAGATCGGCACCGAAGGCACCTACGCACCGTTCACGTACCACGATGAATCCGGCAAGCTGACCGGCTTCGACGTCGACATCGGCACAGCCATCGCGCAACGGCTGGGCGTCAAGCCGCAATTCGTCGAAGGTAAATGGGACGGCCTGATTGCCGGTCTCGATGTGAACCGCTACGACGCGGTGATCAATGAAGTCGCCGTCACCGACGCGCGCAAGGCGAAATACGATTTCTCGGACCCGTACATCACTTCGCATGCGGCGCTGATCGTGCGTTCGGACGACAATTCGATCAAGACGTTCGACGACCTGAAGGGCAAGAAGTCTGCGAATACGCTGACCAGCAACTTCGGCAAGATCGCGGCCGCGCATGGTGCGGAGGTGATTCCCGTGCAGGGCTTCAACGAATCGGTCGACCTGTTGACTGCGGGCCGCGTCGATGCGACCGTCAACGATTCGCTGTCGTTCCTCGACTTCAAGAAGCACAAGCCGGACGCGAAGGTGAAGATCGCCGCGCTCGATACGTCGGCGGACAGCAGCGACAAGTCCGCGGTGCTGATCCGCAAGGGCAGTCCCGAGTTGCAGGCGGCGATCAACAAGGCGCTCGCCGACATGAGGAAAGACGGCACGTACTTGAAGATCTCGCAGAAGTACTTTGGTAAAGACGTTTCCCAATAAGCGTCACGTGCGAGTCTGAATCATGCCAGCATGGTTGCATCTGATGGCGCAGTCGCTGTGGCCCCTCCTGTATGCGGGGCTTGTATTTACCGTTCCGCTCACATTGGCATCGTTCGCCATTGGGATTGTCGTGGCGTTTATTGTTGCGCTGGTCAGGCTATTCGGCCCGCGGTGGGCGGTAGCGTGCGTGCGCTTCTACGTGTGGCTGTTTCGCGGCTCGCCGTTGCTGGTGCAACTGTTTGTGATTTTCTACGGACTACCGAACGTGGGCATCGTGCTCGACCCGCTGACGGCGGCGATCATTGGGTTTTCGCTGAATGTCGGCGCGTATAACTCGGAGGTGATACGCGGCGTGATCGAGTCGATTCCGAAGGGGCAATGGGAAGCGGCGTACTCGATGGGCATGACGCGTGAACAGGCGCTGCGCCGCGCGATCCTGCCGCAAGCGGCGCGTGTTGCGCTGCCGCCGCTCTCGAACTCGTTCATTGCGTTGGTGAAGGACACATCGCTCGCCGCGGTACTGACGGTGCCCGAGGTGTTCCAGGCGGCACAGCGGATCGCGTCGGTGACGTATGAACCTTTGATTCTGTACACCGAGGCGGCACTGGTTTATCTCGTGTTCAGTTCGGTATTGTCGTCGGCGCAAGTCCGGCTCGAGCGCAAGTTCGGCCGTCACGCACTTTTCCATGCGAGCAACTGATGATTCGACTGGAAAAAATCGACAAGTACTTCGGCGAGAATCGGGTGTTGAGTTCGGTGGACCTGCAACTCGCGCCGGGCAACGTCACTGCGCTGATTGGCCCGTCCGGCAGCGGCAAGAGTACGCTTTTGCGTTGCGTGAATCTGCTGGAAATCCCGGAGGCCGGATCACTTGAAGTTGGCGACCAGCGCCTCGAATTCAGCCGCGATCACAAGCCACCGCGCGAGGAGGTGCTGACGATTCGCCGCCGCACCGGCATGGTGTTCCAGAATTTCCAGTTGTTTCCGCATTTGACGGTGCGGCAGAACGTCATGGAAGGCTTGCTGACCGTACTGAAGTGGGACAAGGAAAGAGCGCGCGTACGTGCAGACGAATTACTTGAGAAAGTCGGCATCGCACACAAAGCCGACGCATGGCCCGCGACGCTTTCCGGCGGCCAGCAGCAACGCGTAGCGATTGCGCGGGCGCTGGCGCCGTCGCCGGAAGTGTTGTTATGCGACGAGCCCACTTCGGCACTGGATCCCGGACTGGCTGCGGAGGTGGTGGACGTCCTCAAGCAGCTTGCTACGGAGGGCATGACGATGTTGATGGCGACACATGATTTGCGTCTTGCCGCGACGATTGCGCGAGACGTGGTGTTTCTGAACAACGGCGTGGTGGTCGAGGCGGGCCCATCGCGCGACATTTTCATGCAACCACGCGAACCGGAAACAGAGCGCTTCGTATCGACGCTGACACACAGCTTGCCGGATGCATGGACAGAGCAGGGCTGACCTGAGAGAAGATAAGACGGGAACAAAAACCGGTCTGTCGACAGCCAGCGGCGCAGCGAAAAAGAAGAGGGGCGCGGAAGCGCCCCGCAAAAAAATAAACGACAGACAAAAAATAGACCACTGGTTTGCTAGCAGACTCTTCCGACGAGCACGCAGTGCGAGTCGGGAGGTATGACGGCTTTGTCACCAACGCCGAAGGTGCGAGGACACAGATTCCAGATGCACCACTGCCCCCTCCAAGCCAGGAGACCCGCTAGCGGTGTGAGCCGCTTTCTTTGCTTACTTTCTTTGCGGCGGCAAAGAAAGTAAGTGCCTGCCCCGCACAGGGGCGACGCTAATAAACCACTAAGAAATCAAGGAAAGGCCAACGCCGTAGGCACACAGACGGACAAGCGCCAAGCAGGCAAACAGATCAGGCAAAGGCCAACGCCGTAGGCAAACAGACAATACCGCCCCCAAAGGCAAAAAAAACCTACAAAACCCTGGCAATAAGCGACAAAACCATAGAAAGCACCAACGTCGACATAAACGGAAACGGATACTCCCGCCCGAAGAGGCGCAACGTCACATCACCGGGCATCCGCCCAATCCCGATCTTCCTGAGCCACGGCCAGCAGGCCGACAACACCGCCACCGCCACAAACGTAGTCAACAGCCAGCGGATCATCGAAAATCCCTAAGGCAAAAAATCACAGCGTATGTGAGCGGTCGCCGCCGGAAAAAGCCTGCAACGTGTCATCCAGTCCGCGCGAAAACGCGATCACTTTGAACAGCTCGCCCATCTCCGCCTCGGACAACAACTTCTGCACCGCATTCGCCGCCGGCAAAAACCTCGCCGTATCGGAAGGATCGAGCGCCGATAACGCCTCGGTAATCCCCGCATTCAACAAGAACCGCGCTTGCGAAGTGAACCCCAGTAAGTCCGCGCCAGCCTCGACCCCAGCTTCGGCGATGCCGGTAAATTCCACGTGCGCGGTAATGTCCTGCAAGCCCGGATAAACAAACGGATCACCATGCGCGCGGTGCCGGTAATGGCACATCAACGTGCCCTGCGCACGCTGCTCATGGTAGTACTCGTGACGCGGAAAACCGTAGTCGATAAAGAACGCCGCGCCATGCGCGAGCATCGTGCAAATGGTCCGCGTGAATCCACGGGCGGCGTCGTGCGTTTCGGTGACGTAGTCGTCGCCGGCGGTTTCGATCTCAGCCAGAAACGCAATGTCCGCAGCCGCGGATACCGGACGGTCGTCGAACGCAAACACATCATCGCGCCACACCACGCCGCGCTCGTGCCAGGTGCCACCGGTAAAGGCGAAAAGCCGCACGGGCATCGCGTCCAACACCTCGTTGCCGATCACCACGCCTTCGAATTGCTCCGGCAACGCGTCCAGCCAGCGCACCTTCGCGGCCAGCGTCGATGCTGCGGCTTCGATCGTCTCGCGTTGGCGCTCGCGCAACTCACCCGACAAATCGACGATCGAGTAGCTGTCGAATTCGACGCCCAGCGCGTCGAGCGCGTTCAGCAAGCCGGCGGCGAGTTTGCCCGTACCGGCGCCGAATTCCATCACGTCGCGCGTGCCGCTTGCCTGCAAGGCCTCGGCGAGCGGGCGCGCCAGCGTTGCGGCGAATAGCGGCGACATTTCCGGCGCCGTCACGAAGTCGCTGCCGTCGTCGCCGCGCAGGCCGAATTTGCGGGCGCCGCCGCTGTAATAGCCGAGTCCCGGCGCGTAAAGCGCGCGCTGCATGTAACGGTCGAATGGCAGCCAGCCGCCTGCCGATTCGAGCTCCGCGCGGATCTGCGCGACCAGCGCTTCGGACTGCGCAAGCGCGCTCGGGCCGGGAGCAGGTAAACTATCGGGTTGGTGAGCTTTCGGATTCATCCCCGCATTGTAAATGACCGCCTCTCTGGACACCGCCATCGCTCGCGCGCCCGAAATGCCGCGCATCGTGCTGATTACCGGCGCCGCCCGCCGCATCGGGCGCTCGCTCGCGCTCGGCTTCGCCGCGCGTGGCTGGGACGTGGCGGTCCATTACGGCGCGTCGCGGGAGGCGGCTGACGAAGTGGTCGCGGAAATCGTCGCCTTGGGCCGCCGGGCGGTGGCTTTGCACGCGGAATTGGGCGATGAAGCCCAAGTGGAGCAGCTTTTGCCCGCCTGTATGGCCGCGCTGGGCCGCCCGTCGTGTATCGTCAACAACGCGTCGCGCTTCGAAGAAGACACGGCGCTTAACGTCGGTTACGACCTCCTGCTGAAGCTGACCGCGATGAATCTCGGCGCGCCGCTCGTGCTGGCGCGTATGCTGTTCGAAGCCACGCCGGAAGCCGCGCGCACCGACGAAAGCCAGCGCGGCGTGGTCATCAACGTGCTGGACCAGAAGCTGTACAACATGAATCCGGACTACCTGTCGTACACGCTGTCGAAAGCAGCGTTGCAGGCAGCGACGGTTGCACTGGCGCAGGCGTTGGCGCCGAAAGTGCGCGTGGTCGGGCTCGCCCCCGGTCTGACGATGCAATCCGGCGATCAAACGCCGGAAAGTTTTGAAGCCGCTCACCGTACTACGCCTTTGGGCCGCGCGTCGCGGCCGGAGGATATTGTCGCCGCCGCGTTGTATCTCGCCGATGCAGCGGGCGTCACCGGAACGACGCTGGTGGTCGACGGCGGGCAGCACCTTGTGCCGCTGCCGCGCGACGTAATGTTTTTGACGGGCGCCTGAACCGCGCGCGTGCTGGTTGCCGGCTAAAGTTGGCGGCCGTTCGCGCGTTGAAGCGCCCCTTTGCGTGCCCCGCACGCTTTTTTCGACTGGAACGAACATGTTTGCCGCTCTTTCGCATCCCCGGCTCGCCGATTGCCGCCGGCTCTTTCTGCGCAATTACGAAGTGCACATCAACATCGGTGTGCACGACTTCGAAAAGCGCGGCGAACAGCGCGTCGTGATCAACGTCGAACTGTTCGTGCCGCTCGCGCTGTCCACGCCGGTTCAGGACAAATTGAACGAAGTCGTCGATTACGATTTCATGCGCTCGACCATCGCGCGCCGCGTCGAACAAGGCCATATTCACCTGCAGGAAACCCTCTGCGACGACCTCGTCAAGGCACTGCTCGATCATCCGCAGGTGCGCGCTGTGTGCGTGTCGACCGAAAAGCCGGACGTTTATCCCGACTGCGACGCGGTGGGCGTCGAAGTCTTTCGTATTAAAGAGGATTGAGCCATGAATGCTCAGGAAATCCTGAACGACGGCGCGGCCGCTGAGGCGGCTCAGGCCGCGCACGCTCCTGCGGGCAAAGCGCCGCTCACGCGCCGCGAGCAGAAAGAAGCCTACGAGAACAACAAGCTGTTCAAGCGGCTTGCGCGCCAGGTCGGCGAGGCGATCGGCGACTTCAACATGATCGAGGAAGGCGACAAGGTGATGGTCTGCCTGTCGGGCGGCAAGGATAGCTACGCGATGCTCGAAATCCTGATGCGGTTGCGCGAACGCGCGCCGATCAACTTCGACATCGTGGCGGTGAATCTCGACCAGAAGCAGCCGGGTTTTCCGGAGCACGTGCTGCCCGAATACCTGAAGCAGCTCGACATTCCGTTTCACATCGAAAACCAGGATACGTACAGCATCGTCAAGCGGCTGGTGCCGGAGGGCAAGACCACCTGCTCGCTGTGCTCGCGCTTGCGTCGCGGTATTCTGTATCGCGTGGCGGGCGAGCTCGGTGCGACCAAGATCGCGCTCGGCCATCATCGAGATGACATCCTGCAAACGCTGCTGCTGAACATGTTCTACGGCGGCAAGCTGAAGGGCATGCCGCCCAAGCTGCAATCGGACGACGGCAAGAACATCGTGATCCGCCCGCTGGCCTACGTGAAGGAAACCGATCTGGAAAAGTACGCGGAGCTGCGCGAATTCCCGATCATTCCGTGCAACCTGTGCGGCAGTCAGCCGAACCTGAAACGCGCTGAAATGAAGGCGCTGATCCGCGATTGGGAGAAGCGCTTCCCGGGCCGCATCGAGAACATGTTCAATGCGTTGTCGAACATCGTGCCGTCGCATCTGATGGATCACAACCTGTTCCCGTTCGCCGGCCTGTGTGCAAGCGGCGAGGCCGATCCGCAAGGCGATATCGCCTTCGACGAAGAGCCGTGTTCGACCGATGCCGGCGAGGGCGTGCTGCTCAACGGATCGAAACCGATCTCGATCGTCCAGTTCGACGATATGTGACAAGCCGTGAAGTGCCCGGAAATCAAAGGTTTCCGGGCGATTCCGCAGGGTAATAAGGCCGCGCGAGCGGCCTTTGTCGTTATGGGCTGCATGATAGAATCGTCGGCTCGAAACTCGTCTGATTGCCGACGCCATGAACATTGTGATTTTGGCGGCAGGCACCGGTAAGCGCATGCGGTCCGCGCTTCCCAAGGTGCTCCATCCCCTGGCTGGCCGGCCGCTCCTCGCTCATGTCATCGACACCGCACGCGCGCTCAAGCCCACGCGTCTGGTCGTGGTGGTCGGTCATGGCGCCGAAGCCGTGCGTCAAGCGGTAGCGGCGCCGGACGTCCAGTTCGCCGCGCAGGAACAGCAACTCGGCACCGGCCACGCGGTGCAGCAGGCGCTGCCGTTGCTCGATCCGTCCGAACCCACGCTGGTGCTGTACGGCGATGTGCCGCTCACGCGCGCCAGCACGCTGCAGGCGCTGACCGATCGCGCGGGCGAGGGCGGCTACGGCGTGCTCACCGTCACGCTCGACAACCCCAGCGGCTACGGCCGCATCGTGCGCGATCAGCACGGCAGGGTGTCGCGCATCGTCGAACAGAAAGACGCAACGCCCGAGCAACTCAAGATCACCGAGATCAACACCGGCATCATCGTCGCGCCGACCGAGCGCCTTGGCGGCTGGCTCGCGGCGTTGAAAAACGACAATGCGCAAGGCGAGTTTTACCTGACCGATGCAGTCGAGATGGCGATCGAGGCGGGACTTGAAGTTGTCACCACCCAGCCTGACGAAGAATGGGAAACGCTCGGCGTGAATAGCAAGCAGCAGCTTGCCGAACTCGAACGGATCTATCAGCACGATGTCGCGGAAGCGCTGCTGGTTGCGGGCGTGACGCTTGCCGACCCGGCTCGCCTCGACGTGCGCGGCACGCTCGAATGCGGCCGCGACGTTTCGATCGACGTGAACTGCGTGTTCGAAGGCCGCGTTACCTTGGCTGACAACGTGACCGTCGGGCCGAACTGTGTGATCCGCAATGCGACGATCGGCGCCGGCACGCGCATCGATGCGTTCACGCACATCGAAGGCGCCGAAGTCGGGGCGAACGTCGTGCTCGGCCCCTATGCGCGGCTGCGTCCGGGCGCGTCATTGCAGGACGAGTCGCACGTCGGCAACTTCGTCGAAGTGAAAAACGCGGTGCTCGGTCATGGCTCAAAGGCGAACCATCTCACGTATATCGGCGACGCGGATATCGGCGCGCGCGTGAATATCGGCGCGGGTACCATCACCTGCAACTACGACGGCGCGAACAAATTCCGTACGGTCATCGAAGACGACGTGTTTGTCGGCTCCGACACGCAACTCGTGGCGCCTGTGCGTGTGAAGCGCGGCGTGACGATCGCGGCGGGCACAACGGTCTGGAAGGATGTCGAAGAAGACATGCTGGTCCTGAACGATAAGACTCAAACAAGCAAGCCGGGCTATGTACGCCCGGTCAAGAAGAAAAGTTGATGGGCGTGACGCGCGCGCGGAGCGCGCTCCCTGAAACCCAGCACTGAAAAGGAATAAGCCATGTGTGGCATTGTCGGCGCGGTTGCGCAACGTAATATCGTTCCCGTCCTGATCGAAGGACTGCGTCGCCTCGAGTATCGCGGCTACGACTCATGCGGCGTGGCCGTGCTCGGCGACAGCGGGCCGCGTCGCGCTCGCAGCGTCGCGCGCGTTGCCGATCTGGACGAGCAGGTGCACGAAAGCCACCTTGAAGGCATCACGGGTATCGCGCATACGCGTTGGGCGACGCACGGCGCGCCGGTGACCGACAACGCACACCCGATCTTCTCGAAAGATGAGCTCGCGTTGGTACACAACGGCATCATCGAAAACTACGAATCACTGCGGGAGATGCTGCGGGGTAAGGGTTACACGTTTGTCTCGCAGACCGATACAGAGGTTATTGCCCACTTGATTCACAGCCTGTATCGCGGCGACCTGTTCGCGGCGGTGCGCGAAGCCGTCGCGCAATTGCACGGCGCGTACGCGATCGCGGTGCTGCATAAGAATCAGCCGCATACGGTGGTCGGCGCGCGGCAAGGTTCGCCGTTGGTGGTGGGACTCGGCAACGGTGAGAACTTCCTCGCTTCGGATGCGCTGGCGCTTGCCGGCAGCACCGAACGCTTTATCTTCCTCGAGGAAGGCGACGTCTGCGAACTGTCGCTCGAGGGTGTGCGTATCGCCGATCGTGACGGCTATGAAGCGCAACGCGAAGTGCGCCAGGTCGCTGCGTACGGCGGCGCGGTCGAACTCGGCCCGTATCGTCACTTCATGCAGAAGGAAATTTTCGAGCAACCGCGTGCGATTACCGACACGATCCCGCAAGCCGATTCGTTCGACGCGTCGCTATTCGGCGAGGGCGCGGAGAAGGTGTTCGCGGACATCGACAACCTGCTGATTCTGGCGTGCGGCACGAGCTATTACTCAGGGCTGACCGCGAAGTACTGGCTCGAGTCGGTCGCGAAGATCCCGACCCAGGTGGAAATTGCCAGCGAGTATCGCTATCGCGAGTCGGTGCCGAATCCGAAGTCGCTGGTGGTGGTGATCTCGCAGTCGGGCGAAACGGCCGACACGCTCGCGGCGCTCAAGCATGCGCAGTCGCTGGGGCATAAACATACGCTGGCGGTCTGCAACGTCGGCACGAGCGCGATGGTGCGCCAGACGGAATTGTCGTTCTTGACACATGCGGGTCGCGAGATCGGCGTGGCGTCGACGAAGGCGTTCACGACGCAACTGGTTGCGCTGTTCGTGCTGGCCGCGACGCTTGGGAAGCTGCGTGGGCAGGTGAGCGCGGAGCAGGAAGCCGAGTATCTGAAACTGCTGCGTCACTTGCCGGCGGCGTTGAATAGCGTGCTGGCGCTGGAGCCGCAGATCATCGCGTGGTCGGAGGTGTTTTCGCGCAAGGAAAATGCGTTGTTCCTCGGGCGCGGCCTGCATTACCCGATCGCGCTCGAGGGCGCGCTGAAGCTCAAGGAGATTTCCTATATCCACGCGGAAGCGTATCCGGCTGGCGAGCTGAAGCACGGGCCGCTGGCGCTCGTGACTGAAGCGATGCCGGTGGTGACGGTGGCGCCGAATGACGCGCTGCTGGAGAAGCTGAAGTCGAATATTCAGGAAGTGCGCGCGCGGGGCGGCCAGCTTTATGTGTTCGCGGACGCGGATACGAAGATCGTGAATGACGAAGGCCTGCACGTGATCCGGATGCCGGAGCACTACGGCTTGCTGTCGCCGATTCTGCATGTGGTGCCGCTGCAGTTGCTGGCGTATCACACGGCTTGTGCGCGAGGCACGGATGTGGATAAGCCGCGGAACCTGGCGAAATCGGTTACGGTGGAGTGAGGTTGATAGGCCGCTATCGCTAGCTTGGTCACGCTGAATAAACGGTCGCCTGCGGGCGGCCGTTTTTTTTGCCTCGATCAACCTGAACAGCCCAAAGCCACCCGCGCTCCCGCGCTTACAGCTCCGGACGCGCCAGGTCGCTGATCACGATGTGCTCGCCGTACACCTGCGCCGCCGCTACGGCCTCCAGCTTGGTCGCGTAGGGTCCGAGTTCCGGCGCGCCGTCGAACGGGAACAGCACGCGGCCGTCCGTGGTTCGAACCACTTTCAACACGCCGAAAAAACGTCGGTAGCCGGCCAGTTTCGACGTGGCCGACACTTCAAAGTCTTCCTCCGACGTCGCGGGGACGCTGGGAATGAATACGGTCTTGCTCATACCTGAAAACATCGCTTGTTCGATGGGCCGGCACCTGCCGGAAAGGCCAGGGCACGCCCGGTTGTCCCGGGAAGATATTCACCGGCGGCCCTCATTGTCTCAAATCCCGGCGCATTGAAGCGGATGCACGATCAGCCGCCGCCTGCCTACCGCGTCTTGGACCACAACTGCAGGCCCGGCAGCCAGCATCATCCTGCGGCTTTGACCGCCGCCTCATGCTCGGCCGCCAGAGCAACATCCCGCTCGTTCACCTTCACAAAGCTCGGCCGCGAGCAGACGCGCTGGGCATACTCGAGTACGACCGGCGTCTCGGGTACCAGCTTGAACATCATCCCCCAATGCAGCGCGATGCCCCACAAGATATCCGCGGCCGACATCTTGTCCCCAAGCAAATAGGGCGACGCCTGCAGCTGGCTCGTCAATGTTCCGAGCATCGAATCGAAGTCGCCGTACGGCGATGTGGCGAGCGGTGCCGGTTCGCGCTTCATCGCCTTGTCGACCAGCGCCGGTTCGTAGCATGCCGCGTAGTAGACCAACCAGCGCAGATACGGCCCGCGCGACGGATCGTCGAGCGCCGGTGCGAGACCCGCTTCGGGGAAAAGGTCGGCCAGATAGATAAAGATGGCGACCTGTTCGGTGACCAGCGCGTCGCCATGAAGGATCGCCGGCACTTTGCCGAGTGGATTGATCACGCGATACGGCGCCTTGCGCTGCTCGCCGGCCTTCATGTTCAGCACTTTCAGCTGATACGGGGCGCCAAGCTCCTCGAGCAGCGTGAGTGCGCTGACAGAGCGGCATTGCGGCGAGTGGAACAGCGTGATCGTGCGGTCGGTGGTCATGGCGGGAGCCTTCTGAGTGAGCGTCTCGTTGGGAAAGCCAGCGTCCATCTGGCGCCGGATGCCTCTATCCTAAGCGCCCATACCTGTCAGTTTGTGTCAGGTATGACTACACTTGTCCGGATGAGAGCCAGCCGCCTCCTTTCCATTCTGATGACCTTGCAAGCGGGCGGACGCGTGACCGCGCAGTCGCTCGCCGACGAATGCGCGGTATCGCTGCGCACGATTTATCGCGATATCGATGCCCTAAGCGCCGCGGGCGTCCCCGTCCAAAGCGAACGGGGCGCGGAAGGCGGCTATCGTCTGCTCGACGGATACCGTACGCGTCTGAACGGCCTGTCGTCGCAGGAAGCGGAGGCGTTGTTCCTCGCGGGCTTGCCTGGGCCGGTGCAGGCACTCGGTCTCGGCGCCGTGATGGCCGGCGCGCAAGTCAAGTTGCTTGCCGCGCTGCCGATCGAATTGCGCTCGACCGCGGAGCGCATGCGCTCGCGTTTTCACCTCGACGCCCCGGCCTGGTTCGCCGATGCGGATCAGCCCGCGAATCTGCCGTTGATTGCCAGCGCGGTATGGGAACAGCATCCGCTGCAGATTCGCTATCAGAGCTGGAAAGCTGAAAAATTCCGCCGGATCGAACCGCTCGGCATCGTGCTGAAAAGCGGAGCCTGGTACGTGGTTGGGCGCGTCGGCACGGACATCCGCACCTATCGCATTTCGCGCATTCTCGAATTGTGCCCGCTGGACGAGACTTTCGAGCGGCCCCCCGCCTTCGATCTGGCGGCTTACTGGCAAGACAGCACGCAACGTCTGTCCGAAGAGATGCATGCTAGCGAGGCAACGCTGCGCCTGTCGCCGTGGGGCATGCAGATGCTCGAAGTCTTTACCTCGACGTTCGCACGCTCAGCCGCAAAAATCAGCGAGCCGGACCCGGCCGATGGCTGGCGCACGGTCACACTGCCGGTCGGCTCGATCAGGCAGGCATGCGCGGAACTGCTGCGCTTCGGCACCGAGGCCGACGTGCTGGCGCCGCCCGAGTTGCGCGCCCGTTTCGCCGAGGTGGCGGCAGCCTTGCATCGCCGCTACGCGCAATGAGGGCGAGGGTTCGCAGCGATCGTTGCCCCCACTATTACCTCGACGGCAAATTGCAACTAACGGCTTAAGAATTAAGAGGCAAAAAACTGTTCGACAATCCGGCGGGCGGCAATTGCGCCTCCTGTCACATCGATCAATCGGGTGTCGACGGCTCTCATCCGCTTTTCACCGACTTCAACGTCCAGCGCTCGGTGTGCCGCGGAATCCGGAGTTGCGCGTGACGTCGATACGAGCGACGAGCCGCTCAGGCGCAAAGCGGGCGAGCGCCCCCGTGTGGTCGGAGCGGGACATCGATGACGTCGCCGCTTTCCTCGCCACGCTTAACGACGATTACGTGCTGAAATCAGCGCAGTCGAAGTAGCAGGCGCAGACGCACCAGCCGGCCGTCTTTCCTAAGACGAATTTTGGCCCTTGGTGCCTCTTTTAGGGGCAGAGCTATAATGCGCGAATCCCCTTTCTTTCCCGTCCTCCTTTATGAGCCGGTTACTTTGCCTGATCGTGCTTTCGCTCGGCCTGATGCAAACCGCAACGGCCGACGAAAACAATGACCGCATGTCCGCGTATCTGACGCAGAAATTCGGTTTGGCTAAGGAAAAGGCTCAAAAGATTTCCGACGCGGTGCAGTCCGTCGCGTCGAAATACTCACTGCCGCCGGCACTGCTGCTGGCGATCATCTCGATCGAATCCCGCTTCAAGGAAAAGGCCAAGGGCGCCAACGGCGCGACCGGGTTGATGCAGGTGGTGCCGGGCGCTCATCGCGGGCTGCTGAGGAACGTCAAGGACCTCACTGAGCCGACCACCAACATCGAAGTGGGCTCGGCGATCCTGTACGGCTACATGCGTTCGGCAAACGGCGACATGAACGCGGCGCTCAAGAGCTACGGCGGATCGCAGGCATACGCGAAAAAGGTGAGCTTGCGCGTCGAGGATTTCGCTGGCGTCGCCGGGCCTCAAGACGTCGCGTCGCATCCGGACGCACAAGCCGGTATGTGCGAGGCCGACCGTTGTCCGGTGCCTGGCAACTGGGCCGACGTTTTTGCGATACCGGCCACCAATGCCACCAATGCCACCGACGCAGCCGGCGTGAACGGCACGACGGCGCGGCAAAGCGCATCGTCTGCAACGCCGCACTGAGCGGCAGCTTCCTCTTATTTTTCCCCTTTGTCGTGCTCCCGCACTGAAGCCGCGGATTGAGTCGTCACGTCGTGTGTAAGCCGGTGCGGGACACGTGCTACGCGCTTTTTACGCACACCTGGCAACCGCTCTACAATGCATTCCCATTCGAGCTCACGCCGCGCCTCTTCCGATCGACCATGTTCACCTCGTTTTCCAAAGCCACTGCCGCTTCGCTTCTCGGCTTGCTGACACTTGCCGCTTGCAGCAGCGCCCCGCAGCCGAAATTCCAGCAGGAATTGTTCGAAACGGGCGCGAGCCCTTACGCACGAAACTTCAACTCGAGCACCAAGGATACCTGCGAGGCTGCGCGCCGCGCGCTGCTGAGTCAGGGCTATCTGACGACGATGACGGGCACCGATACAGTCGACGGAACGAAAAACTTCCAGCCGACCGGCGATACGCACATCGTTGTCGAGTTTCATGTGGTGTGTACGCCGGGAGAAGAGGCGAGCGATACGAGCATCGTTTACGTCAATGCGGTGCAAAACGGCTTTGCGCTGAAGAAAAGCGATACGTCGGCGAGCGTCGGGCTAAGCGTGCTGGGTTCGCTGTCGTTGCCGATCCGCTCGAACAGCGACGCGATGGTCAAGATTTCGAGTGAGACCATTCCGTCGGGCAAGTTCTACGATCGCTTCTTCGGCCTCGTCGATCACTATTTGCAAACAGTGGTGCGCACGCAGCCGGTCGCGAACAGCCGCATCGAGACGCGCATGTTGCCGGTGCCGGTCCAAGCGCCGATTCCGGCGCCTTGTCCCGAGATGCCTGACGCAATCGACAAGGCTGCTTCGGTGCAACCGGCAAGCGGAGCCAGCATAGCGCCGTGAAGCGTCTGCCGATGCTTGCGCGATCACAGGCTGACCAAGACCTGATCAGCCTGTGATCTCGCCTTTGTTCTCATCACGCAGCGGTACTTATCCTATGTCTTTTACTTCATACGTATATATATGTAGTAATAGTTAACAAGGGTTAACCCCTTCTGTGGATAACTCTCAAATTCCCCGTCACATCAATGTCATGCGAAAACCATAACCCTGCGGAACACTTCTGTAGAAAAACTACAAAGCTGGGATAACTTTGACGGAGCTTGCCTCGCGTCGCGTCTTATCAAGATTTCGCACACAGGCTGTCCGATGCGCTATCCCGAAGTTATTCATAGGCAATTGTGGATAACTTGCGCATCCGGCCATATGTCACCGGGTCGCGGATCAGGTTTTTCGTCGATGCCATCCGCTCGCCACCGCACAGACCGAGTCCCCCCGGACGTGCACATTGAAGCTGGAAGGTACAAAGATTGCGTCTACGTTTTTTGCAAGCGCAACTGTTGCTATTTAGTCAAAACCATTTCAGCAACGCCCTATCCAGGCATAAAGTTAAAGTGTTTTATGAGGTTATTGGTGCAGTGCGGGGGGGTGCAATGAAACGCAGAACAGCACGACAGCTAGTCCGTCTTCTCTCGGATATCAGACATGCCAGCCACTGCACTACGCTGCGGGCGGCGGCCACTAACCGGGCCATATCCCTCGCATCGTCCGAGCATGATGACGATGGCAGCGACAGCGACGAAAACAACGAAGCCGCACGCGAGGCGAGTCACGACAAGCCGGCCCGGAGCGGATCATGAGAGCCGCAAGCGAACGTTCGCTGCGTTTTCTGGTCGAGAAATGGCTGGCGCCGGGGCCTTCCGTTCCGGTTCACGTTACCGAATTCAGCCGCACCCGCCTGGGCGGCAGGCGTTATGTGCGCGTGGAGACTTTTCTCGAAGCCGGATCGCGCAGTCTCTTTTTCTTTCGTCACGACGACGGCTGCTGGTGTGTGTTCCCACCCACCGCTGATACACCCAAGATGTTCACCCAGCCGCGTGCCGCTTAACGGCGGACGCGCGGGCGACTGGTCAAGTCCTCACGCTTCGTGAGGCAAGCGATCAGGTTCGCTTTCGCGTCGCCTGACGGGCATCACCTGGCACACGATCAAACCGGTGAGCATGAGCGCGCATCCGAATAGCGCGCGCGCCGACAGTGTTTCGCCGAGCACGAGCCACCCGGCGAGCGCGGCGAACACGCCTTCCATACTGAAGATCACCGCGGCGTGCGAGGGCGCCGCGTACTTTTGCGCAACCACCTGAATCGTATAAGCGATGCCCACCGACAGCGCACCGCCGTACAGAATCGTCGGCGCGGCACGCTCGATCACTGCAAGACTGACCGGCTCGATCACGAGGCCGACGACCAGACAGGCGAGCCCGCAAGTCACGAACTGCACGAGCGCCAGCATGAGTGTGTCGTGCCGCAGCGCGAAGCGGCCGACCAGCATCATCTGTACGGAAATCACCACCGCGCCGGCAAGCTGATACCAGTCGCCGTACAGGATCGAGAAGTGCTCGTTGACGCTCAGAAAGTACATGCCGAGCGCAGCGAGCGTCGCACCGAGCCACGTGCCGAATCCCGTTCGATGACGAAACAGCACGCCGAGCAGCGGCACGATCACCACATACAACGAACTGATGAAGCCGGCGTTGGCCACCTTCGTGTATTGCAGGCCGATCTGCTGCAACGAAATCGACGCGGACAACACGACGCCGAGCAGCACACCGGCACTGAGCAGTTCGCGTGCGCCGCCGGGTTCGCGCTTCGACAATTCCGCAAGCGCGGAGCGCCGCACGCAGACGATCATGGTCAGTACGACTAGCGCGCCGAGCAGGAAACGCAGCCCGGTAAACAGAAATGGTCCGATCGCATCGAGGCTCAAGCGTTGCGCGACGAATGCGGAGCCCCAGATGATGGCCGCGATCAGCATCAGCAGATTGGCGCGCAGGTGTTGGCGTGTGTCAGGTTTCAAAGGCAGTTTTTCGAATTCGGTTGTTCTAACAAGGAGCTCACGGCTTAACCATGATGCACGGCGTCTTGCGGCGCGGAGCCCTTCACCGGCGCAGGCAACCGGCAAACCGGCAAACCGGCTGTGCTAACCAAAAGCGTCAGCGAGGCGATCGTCGTCCTCGATCAGCAGCACGCTGGTTTTGAGGGGGGCTTCGTTCATATCGGTCTCCACTATCAGGCGCCGATTCTATCCGCGCGCACGCGTGCCGGATACGTCGCGAACATTCGCGAACACTTGAACACAATTGCGCACACATTCCCCCAACTTCAGGACAGACGTGGCGAGGCGGCGTCCCTAGACTGCGGCTTCCGTCCCAAATAAAAAGTCCTGATCGTGCGCAAACGCCTCTCTTATCTGTGTATTCCGCTGTTTGGCCTGACCTGCTCGTCGATGGCCTACGCCGAGAATTTCTATATGTTCTCGCTGGCCGGCGGCGTGGCGCCGCGCTATCAGGGCAGCCGCGATTACCGTCCGTTTGTCGCTCCGCTGATCGCCGCCGAGTTCAGCAACGGCATCTTTCTGAGCCCGACCGACGGCCTCGGTTACAAGCACACCTTCGCCAATGGCCTGTTCGCGTCGGCGGCGCTCAGCTATGACTTCGGCCGGACCGACCGCAATCGTGCCGATTTGCCGGGCTCCGACTACCTGAAGGGCATGGGTCGGATTCCCGGTTCGGTGATGGTGTCCGTGCAGGTCGGCGCGCATCTGTTCGGTCCGTCGACCATCAGCATCACGCTGGATCAGCCTGTTACCAACACGAGTCACGGCACGAGCGGGCACGTCGATCTGACCGTGCCGGTGCTGCAATCCGTCGACAACGACGTCAGCATCACGGGCAGCGTGCATGCCGGCAGCGGCCGCTACACGCAGACCTTTTTCGGCGTTACCGATGCGCAGGCGGCCGCGAGCCGTTTTCAGCCGTATGCGGTGAAAGGCGGTTTCGACAGCGCGAAGGTGTCGGCCGCCTGGACGTACATGTTTTCGCCGCGTTGGTCGGTGCACGGACCTCGCGAGGGGTGGGGATCGCTGAGCAGATGCGCTGGGACTTCAAATAGGCCTTCAGCCAGTTTGACGGTGAGCAACTCGCGGCGAGCGACTCGCGCGATAATCGCGCAGCGGGCAGACAATTCAAGACATCACTGGCTCACCGGGCCGACTGACTTTCAGGCAGACGCAATGGACGAGAAAGACTGGATCGCCGGCGCCGCAAAGGCGCTGGCGATCATCGAAGCATTCGACGAAGAGCACGCGCGCATGACGCCGACCATGGTGGCCGCCCGCGCCGGGCTCTCGCGCACGGCGGCGCGCCGCTATCTGCTGACGCTGCGCGAACTCGGCTATGTGGATACCGACGGCAAGCTGTTCTGGCTCGCGCCGCGCGTATTGCGGCTCGGTCAGTCGTATCTGGATTCAGCGCGCTTGCCGCGCACCGTGCAGCCGTTTCTTCAGCGCATCACCGCAACCTTGCAGGAGACCGCGCTGGTCGCGATTCTCGACGAACACGACGTGGTCTATGTCGCGCGCAACGGCGTGAACCGGGCGATGGCGGTCGGTTTCGTGCTGGGCTCGCGGGCGAGCGCGCCGTTGTCGTCCGCGGGTTTGGTCCTGCTGGCCTTCCAGGCGCCGGAAAGTATCGAGCAGTGGCTGGCGTCCTATGAGATCAAGGTATTCACGCCGCATACGTATTCGACCATCGAGCGCTTGCGTGAAGTGCTAGGCGAAATCCGCCGCGATGGTTATGTCGTCACCGATCAGCAACTGGAGCTGGGCATGCGCGGTGTCGCGGTGCCGTTGCGTGACCGGCATGGCTCGGTGGTGGCGGCGATCAGCGTGAGCATGCCGATCGGCCAGGAGTCGGCGAATGCCGCGCTGCATCGGGTGCTGCCGACCCTCCAGGAAACCGCCAGTTTGCTGCGAAACCTGGTCTAAAAGCGGGACTAGGTAATCTCCCTAATACGGGCTGCTTAGCGAGCGAAAGCGTGCCGAAAGCAAGCTGTCTCCCGGAAAATACATATCGAGTTTTGGGCATGACAAACCGCCTACACTGCGTAATACTCTCCCGCGGGGAGCGGTAAGGCGCCTCAAGCCCTGTCTGCTTCACCGTGCAGCTATTTCATTCACATTGACTCAGTCGTCCAGGTTTGGGGAACAACACATGAAAAAAGTTATCGTCTCGCTCGCAGCCGCATCGATCGCGCTGGTCTCCGTTCAAGCTTTCGCACAGGCATCGGACGCAGCAGCGCCGGAAGCTGCTGCTAGCGCGCCGAAGAAGCACCACATCAAGAAGCTGAAGACGCACGGCAAGCGCGCACCGGTCGCTGCAGCAGCTTCGGCAGCCGGCACGAACGACAAGGGCACGCAAAACTAAGCTCACGCTCGGTTTCGCTGGGCGAACCCTGCCGGTTCTCTTCCGCGCGCCGCTAGTCGGCGAGTGCAGCGCAGTGCCGGTTAAACGTCGCCAGCAAAAAGGCCAGAGCTTCTGCTCTGGCCTTTTTGTATTGGGCAGCGGTTTTGGGGGGCGATTTAGCCCGCGAGGCCGCGCTTGATGACCTCGTTCAGCAGTCCGGTCATGCCTTCCGGATGTGTCGCGGCCCGTTCTTTCAGTTCTGTGACCAGGTCGCCATTCAGCTTGCAGGCGAACGCGACGAGCCCCTGCGCCTGGTCGAGCTTGCGCTGTTCACGACGATCGAGCTTCGGGTCGGCAGCAGCGGCTTTGCCGAAGCGGTCGGCGGTCGACAGTTTCATTGCGTTGTTCAGCTTGAGTGCCTTGTTCTTTTCAAGGTCGGTCTTTTTCATCGCCATACGGAAGGCCTCTGCCAGATAAGTAATCCCGCATTGTACGCATCGCGCCGCGCGCCCGCCGAGCGAGCGGCGGCGATTCCGCACTCAAGCGGCGTGGGAGCGATGCTCAGGCCACGCGGGGTTCGAGCCATCGAGCGGTGTTCAAGCGGGCCGTTCCGGCGCGCCGGCCACGCTGTCCATCAGCGCGCGCATTCGTTGCCAGTGAGTGCCTTCCCAGAACACGCGCCGGCAGACGTCGCAAGTGACGAACTGGTTATGCCGTTCCAGCACGCCATCCGGCGCCCGGTCGCCGACTTCATTTTTGGCGATACGCCGCAGCGGCGCATTGCACATCAGACACAAGCGGAACGGCTGCGCGCTGCCGGCCAGATCGAGCCTTTCAAACACTTCGCGCAATTGCTCGCGCGGCCGCAGCGTGCGTATGTAGCAGCCATGTGTGATGGTGCGGCGTTTCAATAGCTCACGGTCGCGCGTCAGTACGATGCGCTGTTGTGCTGCGGCGAGCGCTTCGATATCGGCGTCGGGATAGTGGTTGTCGTAGAGCGTATCGAAGCCGGCGAGCCGTAGCAGCGGGGCGAGACCGCCCAGATGCGCATCGGCAATGAAGCGCACCACGCGCAGCGGATGTTCGCGCACGCGCAATAGCGGCTGGATGTCGAGCGCTTCAAACTTCGGATAAACGGCGATGCGATCGCCGTCGGATAACGGATGATTGAAACCGACCGACTCACCGTTCACCAGAATCAGTTCGACCTCGGTATGCGGCACGCCGAGCACTTCGATCATATGTTTCGCGGTGGCGCCATGCGCGCAGGCGTAACTGAACGCGCGCCGGCGCAGGGGCCGGGCGAGAAAATCGTTCAGCTCCTCATAGAAGCGGAATGTCGCGGTCACCATCGCATCAGTATCGCACCGTGTTTAATTGCGCGCTGTCCTGCACGTGTCGCATGGGTGTGCTTTACTTCCAGTTCTTTAGAAGACGGAGCGACAGATGGACATCGGTTTTATCGGTCTCGGCGAGATGGGCGCCGCGATGGTTGCAAACATTTTGAAAGCCGGGCATCAGGTGCGCGTGTGGAACCGCTCGCCGGAGCGCGCGCAGCCGCTCGCCGACGCAGGTGCGCGGATCGTCGCGACGCCGGCTGAAGCGTTTGCTGGCGACGCCGTGTTCTCGATGCTCGCCGACGATACCGCGCTGCGTGAAGTCGTCACCGCGTCGCTGCTGGAACACGCCCCGCGCGGCTTGATCCACGTGAATATGGCGACGATCTCGGTGGCGCTGGCCGAAGAACTGGCGACGGCGCACGCCTCGCGCGGTGTCCATTACGTCGCCGCACCGGTGATGGGGCGGCCCGACGTCGCGGCGGCGGGCAAGCTGACGATCGTGGCGGGCGGGCCGGCCGAGTCGATCGACCGCGTGCAGCCGATTTTCGACGCCATTGGCCAGAAGACCTGGCGCATCGGTTCGCTGCCGCAGCAGGCGAACGTGATGAAACTCGCGGCCAACTTCATGCTGGGCGCGGCTGTCGAGACGCTCGGCGAGGCCGCCACGCTCGTGACCGGCCACGGCCTCGCGATGCAGGATTTCCTCGACGTCATCACGAGCGGCCTGTTCCCTGGACCGGTCTATTCGGGCTACGGCAAGATGATCGCAGAGCAGCGCTACGAGCCGGCGCTGTTCAAGGCGCGCCTCGGATTGAAGGACTTGCGTCTTGCGCTGGCGGCCGCCGATGCGGTCACGACGCCGTTGCCGATCGCGAGCGTGGTGCGCGACAGCCTGATCGAAGCCGTGGCGCATGGCGACGGCGAGAAAGACTTCGCGGTGCTGGGGCAGGTGGCGGCGCGGCGGGCAGGGCGCTGAGCGGGCGCGGGTGCCCGCTCAGCGCGCTTAAAGGTGCGGGCGGGCATAATAGTCGCCCGATCCTTTTCTGGGCCGATCCCAATGAGTCTGCATACCTGGTGGCTGTTCGCCGCCACTGTTTTCGTCGTTTCCGCAATTCCCGGTCCGAACATGCTGCTGGTGATGACGCACGGCGCCCAGCACGGCCTGCGCCGTTCCAGCGCGACCATGGCCGGCTGCCTGTCGGCGCTGGTGTTGATGCTGGCGGTGTCGGCGGCGGGCCTCGGCGTGTTTCTCGAGGCGTGGCCGGCGATGTTCAACGCACTGCGGATGATCGGTGCGGCGTACCTCGTCTATCTGGGCATCAAGGCGTGGCGGGCGCCGGCTGACGAAGGCGCTGCCGGCGCGGTCGACGAACTGTCCGCCAGGCCCACACGTTCGCGCTTCGCGCTGTTTCGCAATGGCTTCCTGGTGGCGGGCAGCAATCCGAAAGCCATCCTGTTCGCCGCAGCGCTGCTGCCCCAATTTATCGACGCGGCGCAGCCCAAGCTGCCGCAGTTCGGCGTGCTCGTCGCTACTTTTGCGGTCATCGAGGTGAGCTGGTACTTGGTGTACGCCGGTTTCGGCACGCGGATTGGTGCCCGGTTGAAGAGCCGCAGCGTCGCCAGGATGTTCAATCGTCTGACGGGTGGCGTGTTCGTCGGCTTCGGCGCGATGATGGCGCTAGTGCGCCATTAGGCGAACGGCTGGCTCGCGCGTGGCAGTCAACACCGCTTGCAAAGCGTTGTTGGGCCTGTTGCGGTAATACAACGCTGAGGGTCAACCCTAATTTGTATGTTGCGACGCACCAAATCATTTGCTATAGTTCGTCTTGTCTCCTCCATGTCTCCTCTGATATGGATTCAGCCCGCCCACTTAGGCGGGCTTTTTTTGCCCTGAATTTTCAGCGTTCTCCAGAAAAGACAAAGCCGGCTGGCCCCCTCCACGGGGCCGCCGGCTTCGTCGTGTCTGCGCCGAACTCAGAACTTGTATGAGACGGCCAGGAACGAAATGATCGGATCTGCGCTCAACTCCGCCTTCGACACACCCAATTCCGTGCCGTCTGCCGCCTTGATGATGACCGACGAGGTGGTCTTCAGCGGAATGTACGTGACCGATGCCACGAGACCCCAGTGGTCGGTGATGTTGTACGCGAGACCCGCATTGAACACCGGTTGCCAGGACGACGACGCCTTCGCTGACACCTGCGTTTGCCCCGGTTTGCCCGCACCCGCTGCCAGCACCGCGCCGAGATTGTTCTGCGTCGATGTTATGAAGTTCTGGCTCAGCTGAACGTCGGAGAACCAGTTATATGACACGCCGATGCCCACGAACGGCCGGAACTTCGCGGTGGGCGCATTGAAGTAGTACTGGAACAGCAGCGCTGGGCTCCACTGGCGCACGCTCTTCACGATCGGATTAGCCTGCGGATCGCCCAGATCCTGCTGACCGAGCGCGCCCGCCGGTCCCGGTGGCTTGACGGTGCCGTGCCCGTAGAGCTTGAAAACCGGCGGTACGCCCGCCACTGTCGACACGACGATGTGATCGGTGAGGTAGTGGCTGAATACGAGGCCGACGGTATTGGCAGTACTGGTCGACAACCCCGTGCCGGCAGACGTGAACGAGCTCGGCAGACGCAGCGGTGTATTGATCGGGGTTGGGGCGACGTTGGTGGTCAGCGGCGTGCTCGAATCCTGCGGCATGACGTGGAACCAGCCGAGCACGGCGACGTTGTCGCCCGCGTGTTGCGCGTGCGCACTGGCCGACAGGCAGATGGCCAATATCGCGAAATAGATTTTTTTCATGTTGTTCCTCCTGAGGCGCGCGTTGCGTTCATCGCGCGCGGCGAGCGGCGGCGGGTCGGCTGCCCGGCCTGTGCGCTGGATACTCTGTGAACGCCGGCTGCCGCGCTATTGCTGTGCGCAGCAGCCGGGACGCGAACGCCTCTTTGCGTCTCGGCGGCGCGTGCTGCGTCCATTACTGGACGAAGGCGCCGATCGTGAAGTACGGCGAGGCCGCGTTGGTCAGATCGAGGTAGCCGAACACGCCACCTGTGAAGATCATCTTTCCGGTCGGCGTGGTGCCCGTCGAGGCGCCCACTTGCGTCGTCGTCACCACACCCGGCACGGTCTGTGTGAAGTCCAGATTCAGCGCCGTCGCGAGCGATGCCTGCGATGCATTGAACGGATCGAGCAGCGTGGCCTGCGTGCCTTCGAGCGCGGTGGTGCGATAGTCGAACTGGCTATCCACGCCGATGTACTCACCGTTTTGCGAGTTCACCGCGATCGAGCTTTGCGGCGCCAGAATCGAGATGCCGGATTCATCGTCCGCATACGGGCCGAGTTCGCCATTCACCGGCGTTGTCACCGACGAGTTCGCCGCGCCGGTTCGCACCAGGATAGGCACCAACTGGTTGCGCAGCTTGCCGACGATCATGTAGCCGCGAGCCTTGGGCGTCGTGGCGAGCGTCGGTTTGGCCTGGCCCAGGAACTTGTCGGTTTCGAACGCGCCGCTGCCGTCGGACGACTGTACGAAGTTCGTGCCCGGCTGCTGGCACTTGCCCGCGTTGACGCCAGAGTTGTCGCACTCGGTCCATGTGCCGTCCGCGTTGATCGTGACCTTCGAATTGACCGCGACCGGCGCGAAGTTCTGCGACGGAACCTGGTGATAGCCGAGCTGGTTGTAGGTGCCGGCCACGTTCGCGACGTTCGTTTCAATCGACGAGAAACCGATGAACGGGTAGTACGGGAACTTGGTGTCGGGCACTGCGCCCACGCCGAGAATCCCGGCGAAAGAGATTTCCGCGCCCGGAATCGTGCCGCCGGCCACGCCTTCGCCGACAAAAATCCGCGCCGGACGATTCGGGTCCAGGCTCGCGCCGTTCAGGCGGAAGGCGCACTGATTGAGCTTGTTGGTCGGCAGCAGGGTTTCCTGGGTCAGCGTGCCGCTTGCGCTCTGGCCGGCGCGCGTCGGCGCGACGGTGCCGGTGGTCGCCGGGATTGGCGACTCGATGTAGCTGATTTGCCAGGTCATCTTGGTCGTGTCCATCTGCAGCTTGACCAGTTCGCCGTCACCGCCGCCACCCGTGAACACCGTGCCGTAGTCGAGCGACGAAGGGCACAAGCGAACTTCCGTCACCGGTCCATCGCCATTGCCGCCGCCACCACCGCACGCCCCCAGCAACGGTGCTGCAAGCGCGAGCACCGAAAGGATTCTCCATTTCATACCGCCTCCAGAATTTTCTCGTTGTGTGTGGCCGGCTCCCAGTCCAGCCACCTTTTGCTCTATTTATGTCTCGTACTGCGCATTGCCGGTCCTTCGTTCCTTATTTGCTGATCTGGGCTCCGATGCCGAAGTAGGGGGCGCTCGGCGTGTCTGAATTCGCCGACGTCGACGTGATGCCGCCGTTCTCCGTGCCCTGGATTGCGATGGCGTAGAGACCGCCGGATGCGATCGCAAAACCGGTCTTGCCGTTGGTGTCCTGGACGCCGACCAGACCTGGACTCGGCAGCCCGTAACCCAGACCGAAGCCGCTTTCCGCCGACGAGGTGCTCGGATTGATGAACGTGCCGACCGCGCCCTGGATCAACGTTGCGGTGTACTTGAAGTTCGAGTCCGCGCCGACGTAGCCGCCGTCAAAGCCACCGGATGCAAGCGGCGTGGCCGCGGCGAGCATCGCGATGCCGGATTCGTCGTCGACCTTTGCCGCCAGCAGATTGCTCGTGTCGACAAAACCGGTGCGCACCACCAGCGGTACCGTGGCGCCGTTGACCTGACCGAGAATCATGTGAGCGACTCCCGACTTGCCGCTTGCACCGAGAACCGGAAGCTTGAACTGCGCGACGATTTGCGGTGCCTTTTGACTATCGAAATACCCGTTGCTGTTCAGCGTCAACGGGTCGCCGGTGGTCAGGCAGCCACCGGCGTTTGGCGAGTAATTCGGATTAGCAGTGTTGCTGCTCGTACAGGTGCCGCTGGCGTCAAACGTTTCGACCGTGTTGGTCGCGACCGTCGCGTAGTTGCCCGACGGTGTCAGGTGATAAAGCAGGCCGTTGTAAGTGCCTGGCAGCTTGGTGATATCGGTCGTCGTGCTGGCGAAACCAAGAAACGGATAGAAGTCAAAATGCCGGTTCGGCACCGCGCCGACGTTTGAGCCAAGCAGGCCAAGGTTCAGGCCGCTGAACTGCACCGTCGCGCCCGGGATCCCGCCACCGGCCACGCCCTGGCCGACGAGGATCATCGGGGGATTCGGGTTGTTGACGAAGTCGGGTGTCGTATAAGGCTGACCATCGCCGACGCCGGTGCCGGTACCTGCACCGAGAATGAAGGCGCAGCGTATTTGTTCGGCGGTCGGCAGCGCGCCGGTCGGCGGGTGGATCACCGCGCCCGTGATCTGCGTACCCTTGCGCGTCGGCGTGACCTGACCTGTGCGCAACGGAATCGGCGACTCGAGCCACTTCAGCGTATACGTCATCGCAGTCGCGTCGATGTTCACCTGCACGATTTCGCCACTACCCGCACCACCGAGATACGTCGTTTTAACGATGTCGGCGGTAGCCGGACATAGCGCGGCCGCACCCGCGCCTGTAGCCGGCGGACCTTGCACGCCGCAGCTTGAGCCCGAGCATTGCGGTGCACTGATCGTGCCGGGATTGTCGGCCTTGCCGCCACCGCAAGCGATGAGGAATGGGGCCGTGGCAATGGCCATCGCCAGACCTCGAATAATGGCGTGCGACATGCTGCTGTCTCCCTTCATGTAATTGTGCGAACTAATTTCGCTGCGCGTTTAATGCCTGTCAATTGAATGAGCCGTCTAAAAAGACCGATTCAAACAGCGCAATTTTTGCCGGACGCGCACTGCATGGGGCCTGAGGGGGCTTTTAAACAAAAAAGGAATTTTGGCTTCGGCGGCGGCATCGTTGCGTCGCCGCACACCCTTGCCAGGTAAGCGTTACAGCAAAATGGCTCTATCATCTTCGAACGACCGTTCGAGAAAAAATCCGGAGTTTCCCTATGCGGAAAACTATGCTGCGCGGGTCAATTTGAGGGATGAATTACCGTCAGTTGATGAGCAGTCCGATTTTTCTTTTTAAAGTAATGCGGGCTACTACTGATTAACTGCGAAAGAGGGATTCTGAGGGCAGGTTTTTTTAAAACAAAAAAGCCGGTCTGCAAAGACCGGCTTTTCAGCGGATTGACAGCGGATGCCGTCTGTATCTCGAACTTGCTCAGCGTTTCAAGCCGGCTTCTTCGGCGGCGCCGATCGCGAGGTTCATGCACTGGATCGCTGCGCCCGAGGCGCCCTTGCCCAGGTTATCGAGGCGCGCGACGGTCACGAAGCGCTCTTCGTTGCCGAACACGAACAGGTCGACACGGTTGGTGTCGTTGTTCGCTTGTACGTCGAAGAAGCCGCTGTCGAGGTTCGCGTCCACATCGAACGGCGCGACGTGCACGAAGGCCTCGCCCGCGTAGTACTCGGCGAACAGCGCCTGCACGTCTTGCGGCGCGGCCTTCTTGGCCAACTGGTTCGGCGAGAAGAAGGTGGTGACCGCGAGACCCTTGTAGAAGTCGCCGACGATCGGCGTGAACACCGGCGCCGACTTCAGGCCCGTATGCGCCGCCATTTCCGGCAGATGCTTGTGCGTGAGACCGAGTGCGTACGGGCGCGGACTCTTGAGTTTGTCGTTGCCGCCGGCTTCGTAGTCGGCAATCATTTTCTTGCCGCCGCCGCTGTAACCGGTGATCGAGTAAGCGTGCGCGGCGAACTCCGGCGCCACGACGCCGGCTTCGACGAGCGGACGCATGGCCAGTACGAAGGCCGATGCATGGCAGCCCGGCACGGCGATGCGTTTCGCGGTGCGCAGACGCTCGCGTTGCGAGCGGGCCAGTTCAGGAAGGCCGTAGGCCCAGTCGGCCGACGTGCGGAAGGCCGTGCTGGCATCGATCAGCACGGTATGATCGTTTTCGACCAGCGATGCCGACTCGCGCGAGGCGACGTCCGGCAGACACAGGAACGTGACGTCCGATGCGTTGATGAGACGACGGCGCTCTTCGAGGTCCTTGCGCTTCGCTTCTTCGATACGCAGGATCTCCACATCGGCGCGTTGCGACAGGTATTCGAAAATCTTCAGGCCGGTCGTGCCTTCCTGTCCGTCGACAAAAACTTTCGTGCTCATCTCGATCTCACTGGCTTGCTGGAAACGGGGCGCGACACCGCGCCGGAACGCTATTTTAAGACCTGATAGCGGCGGACGTGCAAAACGGGGTGAAAAAACGACGATGCGTGCCGAAAGTGACGTCGGCGTGACCGTTATCGAACCCCCGCGTTCCACCGCGCCGTCACGTCGGCAACGCGCTTGCCGAACATCCGGGCAGTTTCCAGATCGCCCGCGGGCGGTGCTTCTTCCGGCGATGCATCCGCCGGGGACTGCGCCAGCAGGCCGGTAAAGCCGCCCACGTAGTTCAGGTCGTTGCGGGTCGCGGCCTTGGTGTTCGACGGCATCATGCCGGTGCCCACCCAGATCATGCTGTGTTGCATCGCCAGCGTGACGAAGTACTGGATCGTCGAGAACTTGTCGCCGTTCATGGTCGCCGAGTTGGTGAAGCCGGCCGCGATCTTGTCCTTCCACGTTTGGCCGAACCACGGTTTCGAACTCGCGTCGGCGAATTTCTTGAAGTCGGCGGACGGTCCGCCCATGTACGTCGGCGCGCCGAAGATGATGGCGTCCGCGGCCGCCAGTTCTGCCCAGGCAGCGTCGTCGATTTCGCCGACCGGCATGAGTTTCGCGGCCGCGCCGGCTTCGAGCGTGCCGGCCAGCACAGCCTCGGCGACTTTCTTCGTGTGGCCGTAGCCGCTGTGATAAACGATGACGATCTTCGACATGGCACTCTCCGGCAAGATGAAGGAACAGGGGTAAGCACGGCAACGGTGCGCGCATACAGCGACGCGACTTCGACAAGCATCGCCCACACGCCGCTCGATTGCACATTAGCGTGCGCGAATGACAGAATTTGACGGGCGCCGCTACCGTCCGTAGTTGACCACCATCCGCGCGCTGCCGAGCGTGGCGGTGCTGATCTCGTGATCGAACATGAGCGCCGGCCGTCCCTGCGCGAGGCGCAGGTCTGCGGTGCTGAGCGCATAAACGGTGATGACGTAGCGATGAGGTTTGCCGGGCGGCGGGCAGGGGCCACCGTAGCCGTCGATATCGAAGTCATTGCGCGCTTCGACCGCGCCGAGTTTCTTCAAGAAGCCCGACGAGCTGGCGTTTTCCGGCAAGCTGTCGACGGTAGCCGGAATGGCCGCAACTGCCCAGTGCCACCAGCCGCGGCCAGGCGCATCCGGATCGAACACCGTGACCGCGAAGCTGCGCGTGCCAGTCGGCGCATCGTGCCACGTCAATTGTGGCGAGCGATTGCCGCCTTTGCAGTCATCCTGATTGAAAACCTGAGCCGCATCTACGGTACCGCCCGCATGGAAGCTGGCGCTGGTCAGCGTGAACGCACCCTCGGCGAGTGCGTGAGGGCTATGTGCCGCGAATAGCGCGAGACCAAGCATCGCGCAGGTGAGGGACGGCATACGACGGAACAGCGAAGCAAGCGAAACAACCAGGCAACGCGAGCGCATGTGCCGGTTCTCCTGTCAGGGCGCGAGGCGGTTGTCCTCGTGAGGATTATTGTCCCTATTTTGTGCCCCAAGGTCGAATCAAGTCTAACATTCGCTTGGCGACAGATCATTGTTGCCGCCAGCGGGCTTGGTGGGCGCGAAATCGGCTATAGTCGGAGGAATTGTCCGCGCGAATACAGACCGCGTACCCGATCAGTTGAAGTACCAAGAATAGAAAGGCAAGTCAGAAGTTTTGGAGAGCGGTTTATCTGTCGAGGGGAGGGCAATGCAAGATCCAGTCAGGGTCGTGGTCGCTGACGACCATCCGGTGATACTGTTCGGCGCCGAACAGGCTTTGCTCAAATTTCCAGGTCTGCAGGTCGTGGCGCGCGCGACAGTCAACCGAACTGGTCAAGGTGCTGCAAACCATTGACTGCGACGTGCTGGTCACGGATCTGGCGATGCCAGGCGGCCAATACGGCGACGGTTTGCCGTTGATCGGCTATCTGCGCCGCAATTTCCCCGACCTTCCCATCGTCGTGCTGACGATGCTGGAAAACGCTGCGTTGCTCAAGCGGCTGAGCGAACTCGGCGTGACCTCGGTCGTCAACAAATCGGATGATCTGAGCCACATCGGGCTCGCGGTGCAGCACGTCAGCCGCAACCTGGAATACATGAGCCCGTCCGTCAAGGCGTCGCTCGATACGCTGCGCATGAATGCCGGCGGCAAGAACGAAGAAGTGATGCTGTCACGGCGCGAACTCGAAGTTGTGCGTCTGTTCGTGTCCGGCATGACGATCAAGGAGATCGCGGAGCAACTCAATCGCAGCATCAAGACGATCAGCACGCAGAAGAATACGGCGATGCGCAAGCTTGGGATCGATCGCGATTCCGAGTTGTTCCAGTACGCGCAGAGCAACGGCTTGCTGAATCTGTCGTCGCATTCGGTCGACGATACCGGTAGCGCTTCCTAGCCGCGGCCGTACTTTCGTCCGGCTGGGCGAGCTCAACGAAAAAAGGCCGCCTGTCGATGAGACAGGCGGCCTTTTTCACTCCACCCGCATTGAGCGGCTGTGCTTACTGCGGCGTTGCGTTGGCGCCGCCGTGTGCCGCCGACCATTCGGCCGGGGCGTGCAGGAATTTTTCCACTTCGTCGAGCGTCTTGGCGTCGAAGTAGTTGTTTGCCTTGGCGACGCGCAACACGTCCCACCACGTGGCGAGCGCGTGCAGATCGACGTCGATGTCTTTCAGCACCGACACGCTTTCCTTGAAGATGTTGTAGTGGAACAGCACGAAGCAGTGGTTCACCGTTGCGCCGGCGGTGCGCAGCGCATTGATGAAGTTGATCTTGCTGCGGCTGTCCGTGGTCAGATCTTCGACCAGCAATACACGTTGCCCTTCGGTCAGCAGACCTTCGATCTGCGCGTTACGGCCGAAACCCTTCGGCTTCTTGCGCACGTATTGCATCGGCACCATCAGGCGGTCGGAGAGCCACGCTGCGAACGGGATGCCGGCGGTTTCGCCACCGGCCACCGCGTCGATCTGTTCATAGCCGACGTCGCGCAGGATGGTGGCTTCGGCCATTTCCATCAGGCCGCGACGCACGCGCGGATATGAGATCAGCTTGCGGCAGTCGATATAAACCGGGCTCGCCCAGCCGGACGTGAAAATGTACGGTTTCTCCGCGTTGAAGTGCACTGCTTGCACTTCCAGCAGCATCTTGGCGGTGGTGTCGGAGATCGTCTGGCGATCGAAGCCTGTCATGGGCGGATCCTTGGGTATGAGCGAGGAGAAGCGGGCGCGGGGCCCGGTGGCGCAGCAAGCGGAGTATGCCGCGCCATGATGGGCGGAATACGTGGCCGGTCAGTGGAGTACAGCCCGGTTTTTGCTGCGCGCGTAGGCCGACATTTTACCCGAAATGGGCCCTCCCGAGGAGGCCGTCGTGCGTGCCGGCCGCGAATGGCGGTCATAACGGCCGCGCTGAGCAGGGCTTGCAAGGTTCGTTTGGGGCTGCATCGTTGCTGCTTCCCGGGGTGTTTTTTGGCCTGCTTTTTCGGTTGCTTGTGAGCGGCTTGGGGCGCCTTTACACTCACGCGAATTTCCTGGGCGGCCTTCTATGTGGGGCGCCCCCCATGTCCTACGGAATGCTTTCAATGACTGCCGCTTCTTCTGCCACTGAGACCCGCGAACCCGCCGAAAGCGGCCCTGCCAAAAGTGGCTACGCGGGACGCGCGCTGATCGCATCGGTGCTCGGTTACGCGATGGACGGCTTCGATCTGCTGATCCTCGGCTTCATGCTGCCGGTGATTGCCGCGGATCTGCATTTGAGCTCCGCGCAGGCAGGCTCGCTCGTTACGTGGACGCTGATTGGCGCTGTCGCAGGCGGTCTGATTTTCGGTGTGTTGAGCGACTATTTCGGCCGCGTGCGGATGCTGACGTGGACGATTTTGATCTTCGCCATCTTTACGGGCCTATGCGCGCTGGCGCAGGGTTATCCAGACCTGCTGGCCTATCGGACCGTTGCAGGCATTGGTCTCGGCGGCGAATTCGGCATCGGCATGACGCTGGTGGCTGAAGCGTGGCCGGCATCGCAGCGGGCGCGCGTGTCGTCCTATGTCGGGCTGGGATGGCAACTCGGAGTGCTGGCGGCCGCGTTGCTGACGCCGCTGCTGCTGCCGGTGATCGGCTGGCGCGGCATGTTCGCGCTTGGCTTGTTGCCTGCCGTGGTGTCGTTTTTCGTGCGGCGCAGCGTCGAGGAGCCAGCGCTGTTCACCGAGCGCGTCTCACGTGGAATGCGTAAGCTGCCGCTCAAATTGCTGGTAGCCGACGGACGCACCGCACGCGCCAGCATCGGTGTCGCGATTCTCTGTTCAGTACAGAACTTCGGCTATTACGGTCTGATGATCTGGCTTCCGAGCTATTTGTCGAAGACGTTCGGTTATTCGCTGACCAAATCCGGCGTGTGGACCGCCGCAACGGTTCTCGGCATGGCATGTGGCATCTGGCTGTTCGGCATGGCCGCCGACCGGTTCGGCCGCAAGCCGACGTTCCTGTTCTACCAGGTGGGCGCGGTGGTGATGGTATTCGTCTACGCCCATCTGACAACGCCGATGGCGCTGCTGATCGGTGGCGCGGCCATGGGCGTGTTCGTCAACGGGATGATCGGCGGCTATGGCGCATTGATCTCCGAGCTTTATCCCACCGATGCGCGCGCCACCGCGCAGAACGTGCTGTTCAATGTCGGCAGGGCGGTCGGCGGTTTCGGGCCGGTGGTCGTAGGCGCATTGGCCGCACGCTATTCGTTCGGCGCCGCGCTCGCTTTGCTCGCGTCGATCTATCTGCTCGACGTCTTCGCGACGCTCTTTCTGATTCCCGAACGACGCGGCGCTGAGCTCGAATGACGCGTGCACGGCCGTGAGCAAAACGGCCGCCGGATGCGGCGCTGCAGCATTGCTGGCGCTTGTTTCGCCGATGGCGAGCCGCGTTAACCAGTCAGTGCATCGACGCATTCGGGGTGTACACTAACCGACCCGCGTAGCACTCCGCACCGTCTTGCGCTCCGCCGAGGTTCGACGCCGCGCCCAACCGGCGCATGCGAAAACCGCCACCGTCGATTATCCATTCGATAGACGAGAAGCGACGCCAACGGAGCAGTGTGCCGGGCCCAATTACTTACGTCTCGCAGGCCATAAAATGGACGAACAACTTAAGCAAAGCGCTCTCGCATACCACCAGTTTCCGAAGCCCGGCAAGATTTCGGTCACGCCCACCAAGCCGCTCTCGAACCAGCTCGATCTGTCGCTCGCTTACTCGCCGGGTGTCGCCGCGGCCTGCATGGCGATCTATGAAGACCCGCTCGACGCGCAGAAGTACACCTCGCGCGGCAACCTCGTCGGCGTGATCACGAACGGCACGGCCGTGCTCGGTCTCGGCAACATCGGCCCGCTCGCCGCGAAGCCGGTGATGGAAGGCAAGGGTTGCCTGTTCAAAAAGTTCGCCGGCATCGACGTCTTCGACATCGAACTCTCCGAGTCTGACCCGGACAAGCTGGTTGAAGCGATTGCGATGCTCGAGCCGACCTTGGGCGGTATCAACCTTGAAGACATCAAGGCGCCTGAGTGCTTCTACATCGAAAAGAAGCTGCGCGAGCGCATGAAGATTCCCGTTTTCCACGACGATCAGCACGGCACTGCGATCATCGCTTCGGCGGCGATCCTGAACGGCCTGAAAGTGGTCGGCAAGAAACTCGACGAAGTGAAGCTGGTGTGTTCGGGCGCGGGCGCGGCTGCGATCGCGTGTCTGGATCTGTTGGTGAATCTGGGCCTGTCGAAAAAGAACGTGCTGGTCACGGACTCGAAGGGCGTGATCTACGAAGGCCGCGGCAATCTGGATCCGTCGAAGGAACGCTACGCGGCGAATACCGAAGCACGCACGCTGGCTGACGCGATCCGCGGCGCCGACGTGTTCCTCGGCTGCTCGAGCGCCGGCGTGCTGAAGCCGGAAATGGTCGCCGAAATGGGCACGCAGCCGCTGATTCTGGCGCTGGCGAATCCGGAACCGGAAATCCGTCCGGAAGAAGCGAAGAAGGTGCGCCCGGACTGCATCATCGCGACGGGCCGTTCGGACTACCCGAACCAGGTCAACAACGTGCTGTGCTTCCCGTTCATCTTCCGCGGCGCGCTGGATGTCGGCGCAACCACGATCACGGAAGAAATGAAGCTCGCGTGCGTGCGCGCGATTGCGGAACTGGCAGAAGAAGCCGACCAGGGCGATGAGGTCGCCAAGGCGTACGAAGGCCACTCGCTCGAATTCGGTCCGGAATACCTGATTCCGAAGCCGTTCGACCCCCGCCTGATCATCAAGATCGCGCCGGCTGTCGCACAGGCTGCGATGGACTCGGGCGTCGCGACCCGTCCGATCAAGGATATGGACGCGTACCGCGAAGAGCTCGGCACGACCGTGTACCGCACCGGTATGGTGATGCGTCCCGTGTTCGCCGCGGCGAAGTCAGAGGTGGCGCGTATCGTGTTCGCCGAGGGTGAAGACGAGCGCGTGCTGCGCGCCGCGCAATTCGTGCTGCTGGAAAAGATCGCCAAACCGATTCTGGTCGGTCGTCCATCGGTGATCGAGATGCGTCTGAAGAAGATGGGCTCGAAGCTGAAGTGCGGAGAAGACTTCGTGATCGTCGATCCGGAAGACGATCCGCGCTATCAGCAATGCTGGCAGGCATACCACGAACTCGGCGCGCGCGAAGGCGTGACGCCGGACGTCGCGAAGGCCGCGATGCGCAAGTTCAACACGCTGATCGGCGCAATCCTGGTGCGCCTCGGCGAAGCGGACGGCATGATCTGCGGGATGATCGGCCAGTACCACACGCATCTGAAGTTCATCGAGCAGGTGCTGGGCAAGGCGGATAACGTGCAGAACTTCGCTGCAATGAATCTGCTCATGCTGCCTGGCCGTAACCTGTTCATCTGCGACACGTACGTGAACGAAACGCCGACCGCCGAACAGCTCGCAGACATGACGATGCTGGCTTCGCGTGAAATCGAAAAATTCGGCATTACGCCGAAGGTTGCGTTGCTGTCGAATTCGAACTTCGGCAGCGCGCCGTCCGCGTCGTCGCAACGTATGGCCGCAGCTCGCAAGCTGATCGTTGAACGCGCGCCTTCGCTCCAGATCGACGGCGAAATGCACGGCGATGCGGCGTTGTCGGAAGTGGTCCGCAAGGCCGCGTTCCCAGGCACGACGCTGACTGGCGAAGCGAACCTGCTGATCATGCCGAACGTCGAAGCGGCGAACATCGCGTACAACCTGCTGAAGATGGTCGGCGGCGAAGGCGTGACGGTGGGTCCGTTCCTGCTGGGCGCGGAAAAACCAGTGCACATCCTGACGCCGGCTGCGACCGTGCGCCGGATCATCAACATGACGGCGGTGGCTTCGGCCAACGCACGCAAGCGGGTGAGCGCGCAGTAATGCGAATAGGTTGATGCTTGAAGCGGCGCCGCATTGCGGCGTTCGCTTGAAAGCCAAGAGAACGCCGCGGAAGTTGATTCCGTGGCGTTTTTCTATTTGCGCGCTCTTATTCTGGTGACCGTTGGTCTGAGGAAATCTTAGGGAGCTAGGCGAGCTTTAAGAATGCTCCTATTCGATTCGCTGTGACACTTTTGTAAAGTTACTTCTGAGGCGCAGCACAACGCGATGGCAACGGAACAGTTGGCTGGTCAATCCTTGCATCGAGTCAGGCGCTGCGCTTCCTCTGGTGTTGAGAAGTTCGTAGTGGCAGTAGTAGTTCTGATGGTGAAGACAGCAGTACCAATGGGTTGCAGTACTGGTAGTAAGTGTGTGGTTGTAGTTGGTGGTTGAAGTAGCAGTTGAAGTTGGAAGTTGGAAGTTGGAAGTTGGAAGTTGGAAGTTGGAAGTTGGAAGTTGGAAGTTGAAGTAGCAGTTGGTGGTTGAAGTAGTAGTCGGTGGTCGAAGTAGCAGTAGCAGTAGCAGTAGCAGTAGCAGTAGCAGTAGCAGTAGCAGTAGCAGTAGCAGTAGCAGTTGAAGTTGAAGTTGAAGTTGAAGTTGGAAGTTGAAGTAGCAGTCGGTAGTTGAAGTAGTAGTGTGTAGTTGTAGTTGCTGTTTGGTAGTTGTTTGTTTTTGGTTGGTTGTTGTGTTGTTGGAAGGAGCAGTACCGCTTGTTCTTGTACACACGCATCACGTGTCGAAACAGGCATAAAAAAAGGCGACTGTCCGCGAGGACAGCCGCCTTTTCCATTTCAGGCCGACGCCAGCCGGTCAAGCCGGCAAGATCATGCCGCGTGCTGCGTCTTTCCCGCTTCCGGCGAGCGCCAGCGCGTCAGCAAGTCGTTCCACTTGACCCGCACGCCCTTCAGATTATTTTCCTTCACGTGCCCGTAGCCGCGGATGCCGTCCGGCAGATTCGCCAGTTCGACCGCCAGTTCACGCTTCTGCGCGGTCAGGCCGCCGATCAGCTCGCGCACCAGCGCTTCGTATTCGACGATCAGCGCACGCTCCGTGCGACGCTCCTCCGTCTTGCCGAACACGTCGAGCGCTGTTCCGCGCAGGAACTTGAGTTTTGCGAGCACGTGCATGGCGCTGAACACCCAGGGTCCGTATTTCTTCTTCACCAGATGACCTTGTGCGTCTTTCTTCGAGAACGTCGGCGGCGCGAGGTGAATGTGCAGCTTCCAGTCGCCTTCGAAATTCGCCTTCAGTTTTTCGATGAATGCGGGGTCGCTGTAGAGTCGTGCGACTTCGTACTCGTCCTTGTACGCCATCAGCTTGTGCAGGTTCTTCGCGACCGCTTCGGTCAACGGCAACTGACCGTCAATCGAATCGAGCGTCGATTCCGCCACACGAACTTGCGACACAAGGGTGCGATAACGCTCGGCGTACGCGTCGTTTTGCCATGCTGCAAGGTAGTCGGCGCGCTTGTCGATCAGCGTGTCGAGCGCCTTCGGCGTGTGCAGCGAGATGATCTTGCTGCTCGCCGTTTCCGCTGCGGCACCGCGTCCTTGCGACTGGGTGAGCGTGCGCACCGCCGCCAGATCGTGCGCAGCACGGCGGCCCCATTCGAATGCCGCACGGTTCTTCTCGATCTGGACGTTGTTCAGCTCGATCGCACGCATCAGCGACTGATAGGTCAGCGGCACCCAGCCGCGTTGCCACGCGTAGCCGAGCACGAACGGATTCGTGTAGATCGCGTCACCAAGCAGCGCGACGGCGAAGTGATTCGCGTCGACCATATCGACACCGTCGTCGCCCGCACCGGCACGCACGTCAGCTTCGGTGCTGCTGCCCGGGAAGCGCCAGTTCGGGTTCTTGATGAGCTCGGCGGTCGGCGTGTGCGCGCTATTGAGCACTACGCGTGTGCGGCCCACCTGCATCCGCGAGACGCATTCGTCGCTGGCGGTGACGATCGCGTCGCAGCCGATCACGAGACTTGCTTCGCCCATAGCGATGCGGGTCGCGTGAATGTCGGCCGGGTTCTGTGCGATCTGCACGTGGCTCATCACGGCGCCGCCCTTTTGCGCGAGGCCGGTGACGTCGAGTACCGTGACGCCCTTGTTTTCCAGGTGCGCGGCCATCCCGAGCAATGCGCCGATCGTGACGACGCCCGTGCCGCCGACGCCCGTCACCAGCACCCCATAAGGGCGCGCGATCGACGGTAGTTCGGGTTCCGGCACGGGCGGCATCGCGTCACCGACGATGCCCGAAGCCGCTTTCGGCTTGCGCAACTGCCCCCCTTCGACGGATACGAAGCTCGGGCAGAACCCGTTCACGCACGAGAAATCCTTATTGCAGGTCGACTGATTGATCTGTCGTTTGGTGCCGTACTCGGTATCGAGCGGCTCCACGGAGAGGCAATTCGACTTCACCGAGCAATCGCCGCAGCCTTCGCACACCGCTTCGTTGATCACGACACGACGCGCCGGATCCGGATACGTACCGCGTTTCCTGCGGCGGCGCTTCTCGGTCGCGCAGGTCTGGTCATAGATCAGGATCGTGGTGCCGGGAATCTCGCGAAGCTGACGCTGAACTTCGTCGAGCTTGTCGCGATGATGAATGTCGATGCCGGGTGCGAGGCCGACGTTCGCGGAGTACTTCTCCGGTTCGTCCGTGACGATCACGATTTTCGTCGCGCCTTCGGCGGCGAGTTGATGCGTGATCTGCGGCACGGTCAGCACGCCGTCGACCGGTTGGCCGCCCGTCATCGCAACCGCGTCGTTATAGAGCAGCTTGTAGGTGATGTTCGCCTTCGACGCGATTGCCGCGCGAATCGCGAGCAGGCCCGAGTGAAAGTAGGTGCCGTCGCCAAGGTTGGCGAACACGTGCTTGTCGTTGGTGAACGGCGCCTGGCCGATCCACGCGACGCCTTCGCCGCCCATCTGGCTGAAGGTGCTGGTGCTGCGGTCCATCCACACGGTCATGTAGTGGCAGCCAATGCCGGCCATCGCGCGCGAGCCTTCCGGCACGTTCGTCGACGTGTTGTGCGGACAACCCGAGCAGAACCACGGCTTGCGCTCGGCTTCGACGCGCGGACGCGCCAAGGTTTTTTCCTTCGCTTCGATTACCGCGATGCGCATCGCAATGCGCGCACGCACGTCGGACGGCAGGTCGAACTTGTCGAGCCGCGTGGCGATCGCCTTGGCGATGATCGCCGGCGAAAGTTCGTAGTGGGCCGGCAGCAGCCAGTTGCCCATCGGCACCGACCATTCGCCACCCGCGCCGTCCTTTTCGTCGAACTTGCCGAACACACGCGGACGCTGCGCATCGGGCCAGTTGTACAGTTCTTCCTTGATCGCATATTCGAGGATCTGGCGTTTTTCTTCAATCACCAGAATTTCCTCGAGACCGCGCGCGAACGCGTGCGCACCTTGCGCCTCAAGCGGCCATACACAGCCAACCTTATACAGACGGATGCCGATGCGCGAGCAGGTTTCGTCGTCGAGGCCGAGATCGGTCAGCGCCTGACGCACGTCGAGGTACGCCTTGCCGGCGGTCATGATGCCGAAACGGGCATGTGGCGAATCGATTTCGACGCGGTCCAGTTTGTTCGCGCGCACATAGGCGAGCGCCGCATACCACTTGTAGTCGAGTAGACGCGCTTCCTGCACTAGTGGCGGATCCGGCCAGCGAATGTTCAGGCCGCCTTCGGGCATCGCGAAGTCGTCCGGCAGAATGATTTTCGTGCGGTGCGGATCGATATCGACCGAAGCCGACGATTCGACCACGTCGGTCACGCACTTCATCGCCACCCACAGGCCGGAGTAGCGGCTCATCGCCCAGCCGTGCAGGCCGAAGTCCAGATATTCCTGCACGTTCGATGGAAACAGCACCGGCAGGCCACACGCCTTGAAGATGTGTTCCGACTGGTGCGCGAGTGTCGAGGATTTGGCGGCGTGATCGTCGCCGGCGAGCACGAGAACGCCGCCGTGTTGCGCCGAGCCTGCCGAATTGCCGTGCTTGAAGACGTCGCCGGAGCGGTCGACGCCCGGGCCTTTGCCGTACCACATCGAGAAGACGCCATCGTATTTGGCGCTCGGGTACAGATTGACCTGCTGTGAACCCCACACGGCGGTCGCCGCGAGGTCTTCGTTGACGCCGGGCTGGAACACGACGCGATGCGCGGCGAGATGCTGTTTCGCCTTCCACAAGGATTGGTCGAGTCCGCCGAGCGGCGATCCACGGTAACCGGAGATAAAACCGGCGGTATTGAGCCCGGCGGCCTGGTCGCGTTCCTGTTGCAGCATCGGCAGACGCACTAGCGCCTGGATGCCGCTCATGTACGCGCGGCCGCGCTCGAGGGTGTATTTGTCGTCGAGCGTGACGGAAGATAGCGCGGCTTCGAGCGAGGCTCGCTGACCTGCGTCTAGCGGGGCATTCATTATGTGTACTCCTCCACCGAGTTTGGGATCACCAAAACTTTTTTGGACCGCCGCATCTTGTGGATGCGTAAGGCCGGGGTCGCCATATTGACGTGTTTTAAGCGATGGTAGCACTGGTGAAAACCCGCCGCAGCGCGGCGAAAATGCGGCAATGCAGCGTGATGTTCACGGAGCGTATCGGATGACTTTCAGTGCCGGAACACCCCTGTAACAAGCTGTAAAAACTACAAATATGCGGAACCGCAGTTGAAATGTCTGTCTAACACCCACCTGCGAGCAATGTCTGCGCAACGCTCTGCATTCGGTGGAGCTTCAGGACAGCAGGGCAGTCAGAAAAGGAGTACGCATGAACACTAGAAACATCCAGACGTTCCTGATGGTTTCGGCCGCATTCTTCGCCATGAGCGCGCCGGTGCGCTCGAGCCCAAGCTCGAGCAGCGCAGGGGCGCTGTCGAACGCGATCACCAGCACGGCGCAAGTCGCGCCAGCACGCATTGCAATGGAGCGCATTGCACGATCCACAAAGGCCGGCGAGGAAGACCAGAATTCGTGATGCGTCGCTGAAGCGACGCGTCGGTTGAAAATCGGCCGTTGTCCGGGCATCGGAGAACGGCATAAACGACGAAGGGCGAGGATCGCAAGATCCTCGCCTTTTTTATCTCTCTCAGATTCCGCGCCGGCCTTTAGTGTTAGGCCTTGTCCTGAACCACGCCACGGCGAATCTGGTCCAGCTCGATCGATTCGAACAGCGCCTTGAAATTGCCCTCGCCGAAGCCCTGATTGCCCTTTCGCTGGATGATCTCGAAGAAGATCGGTCCGATCTGGTTTTCGGTGAAGATCTGCAGCAGCAAGTCGTCGGGTGCGCCGTCGATCAGGATCTTGCGCTTACGCAATTCGTCGAGCGGCTCGCCGTGGTTCGGCACACGGCGATCGACCAGTTCATAGTACGTGTCGATCGTATCGAGCAGCGAGATGTTCGCCGCGCGCAAACCGTCCACAGTGCGATAGATGTCGTTGCTGCCCAGCGCGATGTGCTGGATGCCTTCGCCGTGGTACTGGTCCAGATACTCTTGGATCTGACCGGCTACGTCTGACCCTTCCTCATTGATCGGAATGCGGATTTTGCCGCACGGCGAGGTCATCGCCTTCGATTTCACGCCGGTCACTTTGCCTTCAATGTCGAAGTAACGCACTTCCCGGAAATTGAACAGGCGCTCATAGAACTCCGCCCATTCCTGCATGCGGCCGCGATGGACGTTGTGCGTCAGATGGTCGATGTAGGTCAGACCGTGGCCGACAGGGTTCGGATTCGCGCCCGGAATCGGCTCGAAGTCGACGTCGTAAATGTCGATGTTGCCGATGGTGCCCGGCTCAGCACCGTTCTTGCCGCGCCAGCGGTCGACGAAATAGATCAGCGAGTCGCCGATACCCTTGATCGCCGGGATGTTCAGTTCCATCGGGCCGGTCTTATTGTCGAAGCCCCAGGCGCCTTTTTCCAGCGCCTGCTGGTAAGCCTTCGCCGCGTCCTGCACACGGAAGGCGATCGCGCAGATCGACGGGCCATGCAGGCGCGTGAAACGTTGCGCGAACGAATGCTGTTCCCCGTTGACGATGAAGTTGATTTCGCCCTGGCGATACAGCGTCACGTCTTTGTGACGATGCCGGGCGACGGCGGTGAAGCCCATCTGTTCGAACAGCTTGCCGAGCGCCTTCGGATCCGGTGCGGTGTATTCGATGAATTCGAAGCCGTCGGTGCCGACCGGGTTTTCCCAAGTTGAAACCTGCATTGTCTGTCTCCTGTGTCGACCTGAGTTAGCGCTTTAGCTGTCGGCCGGAGTTAGTGCTTCAGCACTTACTCCGGGCCCATGCAAAGCACTTACTCAGGTCCCATGCAAAGCTAATGGGCGCGCACATTGCGCGACTGAATGACGCAAGTGTAAAGGCCGGCTGGCGACGAAAACTTGCGAATTTAATCGCGCGTAGATACGATTAAGCTATTTTCTAGCTCATTTTTTTACATGGACGGCAGAAAATGGCCAATATAGAGATAGACGCCATCGACAGACGCATTCTGGCGATCCTTCAGGAGAATGGCCGGCTGTCGAATCAGGAGATCGCCGAGCGCATCAACTTGTCGCCGAGTCCGTGTCTACGGCGTATCCGTCGGCTGGAAGAGAGCGGAGTGATTCGCGGCTATGTCGCGCTGCTCGATGCGCAAAAGCTTGGGCTCGATCTGCTGGCTTACGTCAACGTGCGGTTGGAGAAGCGCAGCGGTCCGGCGCTCAGCCCGCGCGGCGACGCCACGCATGCCGATCTGTTCCGCGCAGCGGTGCAGACGTGGCCGGAAGTGGTCGCTTGTCACGCGATGACGGGCGACATGGATTACCTGCTGCGTGTGCAGGTCGAGGATATGGCGCACTTTTCACGTTTTGTGCAGGACCAGTTGCTGCACCATCCCTCTGTAATCGACGTGAAGACGAGCTTTTCGCTCGAGAAGTTCAAGGAGACGACGGCACTGCCGATTTTGTGAACGCCGGGCCGCGGTCAGGTGACGGACAAACAAAAAGGGCAGCCACAAAGGCCGCCCTTTTTGTTTTGCCGAAGTACAGACCAGTTAAGCGGCCTCAGCTGCCGGCAAGAACGATTCGAACAGCCTCGACGCCTGGCGCGCCTGGCGCTTGAGTGCGTAGTCGAACACCGCGGCTTGCTCCTGCAGCATCTCGGAGATGATGCTCGATTGATCTGCAGGCGGCAGCGTCAGATAGGCGTCTGCCTCGCCGTACGCGTATTCGATCTTCATGCCAGCCTTCTTCGCGATGTGCATCATGGTCGAATTGCGCGACAGGCAGTGCATGTAAAGCATAGTGACATGCGTATTGCGGCTGCGGATGGCGGCGCGCTCGAAGAGCTTCGAGCCAATACCTTGCCCGCGGGCGCTTTCCAGCACCGACACGCCGAACTCGGCAGTTCGCTTGTCGCCTTCAGCCGGCAGATACGCCAGATGGCCGACACCGATGAGTTGCAATTGACTATTGAACACACCGAAGACCGTGTCGCGCGTGAAATCGATCGCGCGGACGTAGTTTTCAATGACGTGGTCCGGCACGATCTGGCCGAAGCGCAAAAGGCGGTCGTCTTCGTCGAGCGAGAGGAAGTGGGTCAGCAGCCGATCACGGTCGATGGCGGTGAGTTCGCGGACCAGAGCAGGCGCACGACCGCCTGGCTGCAACAGGCGATCGTGCGCGACGATCGGCTCAGCGGCGCGGGGTGTAATCATGTTCATGGTCAGGTTCTCCTTTTGATCAAGCGGCATGGTGCACCGCAAAAACAATTTTATCGGAAACCCTGTTCCACTACTAGGGAAAACCCGTATCAAAATTTGAAGGGAATGCCTAAAAAGTTAGCGCCCTATTTTTGTGTCGTTGATTATTAAAGGAAAATAAATTGAACGAGCGTTCGTGACAAGATGTCGCGGCGAGGCAACCCAAGCCGATTATTTCCTCTGAACAATGCTGCCGTGCGCAATCAGCCTTCGGCAGAGCTCAATCCGTGGTCCACCATATTGACCACCTGTTCGGCAAACTCCCGGTAGCCCATCCGTCCGTCCGGCTTGAGCCAGGTGAACGTCCAGTTGATCATGCCGAACACCATCATCGTGAGGGCGGTCTGGTTTTCGCGCGTGGCGCGTTCCGGATAGGCGCGCGCCAGCTGCCGCGCAAACGCCGCGACCACGTCGCGCTGGCGGTTCAGGATGATCTCTCGCTGGGTGTCGACCAGATACTTCACGTCATTCAGGAGCGCGACGTGGCGGCTGTGCGACGTCTCGTACTCGGACAGAAACGCGCGAATCAGCTCCGCGAAGGTTTCCCGCTCGGACAGTCCGCGACGTTGGCTTGCGCCTTCCACCTCGGCGATGATCAGCATCAGCCGCTTCGTGTAGCGGTCCAGCAGATCGAACAGGATCGCTTCCTTGCTCGCGTAGTAGTGGTACAGGCGCGCTTTCGAGGTGCCGCTCGCGGCGGCGAGGTCGGCCATCGAGGTGCTCGGGTAGCTCGTCTGTGCGAATTTCGCCGCAGCCAGTTCGAGAATCTGATCGCGCTGGGTTTCGTGGTCGGGGGCTCGGGTGCGGGCCATAGTCGTCTTTTTTATTAGTGTGGACAGGGGGCAAGCGCCGCGCACAGTTCCAGAGTGCGCCATGCGCTCGCGTCGCCACGCAGCTTGATGCGGCGCGTCGCGGCCAGTTCGCGGAAGCGCCACAGCACGATGCTGTCGCTCACCAGATACCAGAGTTCGGCGGTCATCAGTTCGGCGGCAACACGCGCGGCGGGTTGCCAGTCGCCGGTGGCCTGCTCGAGAATCAATGCGTCCAGATCGGCGAAGCTGCCGCTCGTGAACGTGTTGTCGCGCCAGCGCCGTGTTTCGCCGTTCGCGTGTTTGGCCTCCTGCCATTCGAGCGCGAGCCGGCTGATGCGCAGAACCGAAATCGGCGCCGCGTCCGGCAGGCGCCCTTGCAGTACAGCCGGCGCGAACATGCCGACGGATGTCGCGCGATCTTTGCGGCTGTGCGCCCATGCGCCCGGATCGGTGAGGTCGCGAATCGACAGACGCACTTCATTCAGCCGTTGGGGGCTGTTACGCAGGTGGTACGAGACGCGGCGCAGCATAAGTTGATCGGCTGCGCTTTCGCCGTGCCAGACCACCAGGTTCGCGTTACCGCGCGCGATGTTCTCCAGCGCGGCCGCCTGCTCGCGGAATTCCCGAAGAAAATCGCGCCGGGTGTCCGTGCTGACACGGTCCCAGAACTCTGCTCGCACGTCGGGTCCGTCATCGATACCGCGCAGCGGACCGACCGCCAGATCGTCGCGCAGTGCGTGCACGCGATCGTCGCGGCCCGCCTCGGCTAGGGCGGCGCGCAGTGACTCGGCGGCGACATCGCCGTTGGTGAGGTGAATGGTGCTCATCGGCAGTGGCTTGGGCAGGCAAAAAACGCAAATGACAAATGACAAAAAGGGGCCGCTCATCGATCGGGATAGGTGTCCGATCGCGAGCGGCCCCTAGTGTAAGCGGATCGTGGACCTGCTGAAAGCGTTGCGGGCGTCGGATGGCCACCCGACGCGTTCGGCTCAGCGCTCGTCGTAACTCACCACCACGCGGTCGCTGATTGGATGGCATTGGCAGGTCAGCACGTAACCGTCGCGGATTTCGTGTTCTTCCAGCGTGTAGTTCTTTTCCATCTTGACCTCGCCTTCGAGCACCTTCGCGCGGCAGGTGCAGCAGACGCCACCCTTGCACGCGTACGGCAGCGCGAGGCCGGCACGCAAGCCGACGTCGAGCACGCTCACGCCCTGATACGGCAGGCGCAGCTTGCGCCTTTTCCCGTCGAGGACGATTTCGAGGTCGGCGGCCGGAGTGTCGTCAGTGATTTCGACCGGCGGCACGCCCGCTTGCGGCAGCGGTGAGCCGAAGCGCTCCACATGCACTTTTTCCGAAGGCACGCCCGCGGCTTTCAGGGCGGCCTCGGCGGCATCCATCATCGGGGCGGGGCCGCAGATGAAGGCTTCGTCGATTGCATCGGCCGGTAGCAGATTTTCGATGAAGGCGGCGCACTTCTGCTGGTCGAGCACGCCGTTGAACAGCTCGACGTCCTGCAGGTCGTCGGAAAGCACGTGATAGAGCACGAAGCGGTTCATGTAGCGGTTCTTCAGATCTTCGAGTTCTTCCGCGAACATGATCTGATCGACGCTGCGGTTGCCGTACACCAGCGTGAAGGTGCTGCGCGGCTCGACTTCGAGCGTGGTCTTGATGATCGCGAGCACCGGCGTGATGCCCGAGCCGCCGGAAAACGCGAGGTACTGCTGGCCCTGGTCCGCGTTCAGATGGGTGAAGAAGCGGCCGTCCGGCGTCATCACGTCGATGGTGTGGCCGGGCTGCAGCGTGTCGAACGCGAAGTTCGAGAAACGCCCGCCGCGCACGCGCTTGATGCCGATGCGCAGTTCGCCGTCGCGATCGTAATCGGTGACGCCGACGCAGATCGAATACGAACGGCGCGTTTCCTCACCGTCGATGTGCGTTTTCAGCGTGACGAACTGGCCCTGCGTGAAGCGATATTGATCGCGCAGTTCGACAGGGATTTCGAAGGCGACCGAGACCGCGTCGGCGGTTTCGGGCCGCACTTCGCGGATACGCAGCGGATGAAATTGCGGGGTAGCCATATCAGTATGGTTTGAAGTAGTCGAAGGGTTCGCGGCAGTCGAGGCAGCGGTACAGCGCCTTGCAGGCCGTCGAGCCGAATTGCGCGAGACGCTCGGTATGCGCCGAGCCGCAACGCGGACACGGCGGCGCCGGCAGCGCACGCGGCATGAAGCGCAGCACTTTTTCCCGCGACGGCACGGCGGAGCCGCAATTGCCGGTGGGCGGCGCGATTCCGTAGGCGCGCAGCTTTTCACGCGCGTCGGCGGTCATCCAGTCAGTGGTCCAGGCCGGTGCGAGGACCGTGGCGATCCGATACGGCTTCAGTTCAGCCACATCGAGCGCTTGGGCGACGTCTTCGGCAATCTGCGACATCGCCGGGCAACCGGAATAGGTCGGCGTGATCACGACTTCGAGCGTGCCGTCGGCGGCGCGTCGCACGTCGCGCAGAATGCCGAGTTCCCGAATCGACACCACCGGGATCTCCGGATCAGGCACCGTTTCGAGCACGGCCCATGCGCGTTCGAGCGTGGCGTCGGCGGTGGTCATGGCAGTCGAAGTCGTCATCGTGAAGTTCCGTCGGGTTCCGCTTGTAGGCCTGGTTATGCGCTTACCAGGTGGCGCCGGGATGCTGGCGCGCGAGGCTTTGCATTTCAGCCAGCACGAAGCCCATGTGTTCTGAGTGCTCGCCATGCTTGCCGGTCGTGATGTGCTTGACTGCTTCGGGCAGCTTGAGCGTGGCTTCGTCGAGCGTGGCCTGTACATCTTGGAACCATGCTGCTTCGAGGTCCGACGTCAGCGGTCCGATGCCGGCGGCGGCGATGGTCTCCTCTACTGCGTCGGCACTGAAAAACTCGCGCGTGTACGGCAGCAGATAGTCGAGTGCGGCTTGCGCGCGGCGATGCGACTCGTCCGTGCCGTCGCCGAAACGGATCAGCCATTCGCTCGCGTGGTGCACGTGATAGCTGGTTTCCTTGATCGACTTCGAGGCGATCGCTGCAAGCTGCTCGTCCTTCGACGTAGTGAGCGCCGACCAGAGATGCGCCATCAGCGTCGAGTACAGGAAATTGCGCACGATCGTGACCGCGTAGTCCTTCTCGACCTGCGCGGTACCGGCGAGCGGGCCGTAATGCGGCAACTCGGCCAGCGTGTAATTGGCGAACTCGCGCTCGGCGCGGAAGTAGGCGTAATCGTCTTCCGTGCGGCTTTTGCCGGTGAGTTGCTGTTCCAGCGCGGCGGCGTGCGTGTACAGCAGGCGCGCTTGGCCGATCAGATCCAGACTCATGTTCGACAGCGCGATGTCCTCTTCGAGGATCGGGCCGTGGCCGCACCACTCGGTATTGCGCTGACCGAGGATCAGCGCGGTGTCCGCGAGGCGCAGCACGTACTGCAAATGTTGGGGCGTGATGGTCATGGCCGCGCTTACATGTGGTTGACTTCGTCGGGGAGCGTATAGAACGTCGGGTGGCGGTAAATCTTGTCGCCAGCCGGTTCGAACAACTCCGCCTTGTCTTCCGGCGCGGACGCCGTGATCGCCGACGACGGCACCACCCAGATGCTTACGCCTTCCTGGCGGCGCGTGTACACGTCGCGTGCCATGCGCAGCGCCATCGGCGCGTCGGCGGCATGCAGGCTGCCGCAGTGTTTATGGTCGAGTCCCTGCTTGCTGCGCACGAAGACTTCCCAAATCGGCCATTCCTTGTTCATCGCTGATCTCCTGATACTTTGTTCGGCTTGCCGCGTGAGTCAAGCGGCGTGCTGTTGCGCGCGCTGGCGCTGCTTTTCGGCGTGGGCGAGGGCGGCTTCGCGCACCCAGGCGCCTTCGTCGTGAGCTTTCACGCGGGTCGCGAGACGTTCGCGGTTGCACGGGCCGTCGCCATTCACGACGCGCCAGAATTCTTCCCAGTCGATATCGCCGTAGTCGTGATGGCCACGGGCTTCGTTCCACTTCAGGTCCGGGTCCGGCAGCGTGACACCGAGCACCTTGGCCTGGTCGACGGTGGCGTCGACGAATTTCTGGCGTAGATCGTCGTTCGAGATGCGCTTGATGCCCCATTTCGACGACTGGTTGCTGTGGATCGAGTCTTTGTCGCTCGGGCCGAACATCATCAGCACCGGCCACCACCAGCGGTTCACGGCTTGCTGGACCAACTCGCGTTGCGCTTCGGTGCCGCTCATCATCGACATCAGCGCGTCGAAGCCTTGACGCTGATGGAACGACTCTTCCTTGCAGATACGGATCATCGCGCGGGCGTAAGGGCCGTAAGTGCAGCGGCACAGCGGAATCTGGTTCATGATCGCCGCGCCGTCCACCAGCCAGCCGATCACGCCGACGTCCGCCCATGTGGGCGTCGGGTAGTTGAAGATGCTCGAATATTTGGCTTTGCCCGAGTGCAATGCGGCGATCAACTGATCGCGCGACACGCCGAGCGTTTCCGCCGAGCTATATAGATAGAGGCCGTGGCCGGCTTCATCCTGCACTTTGGCCAGAAGGATCGCCTTGCGCTTCAGGCTGGGTGCGCGCGAGATCCAGTTGCCCTCGGGCAGCATGCCGACGATCTCCGAATGCGCGTGCTGCGAAATTTGCCGCACCAGCGTCTTGCGGTAAGCGTCAGGCATCCAGTCCTGAGGTTCGATTTTGCCGTCGGCGGCCATGACCGCATCGAATTGCGCCTGCTCTGGCGAACTCGCTGCCGCGTCGAGCGGGGCAACATTGCCGGGGATATCCAGGGATTGCGTGTACATGGGGACGCTCTCAGCGGAAGTTGTCTGTGTCTGCGCAGTATAAACCAACCGACCGGTCGGTTAATAAATTTTTTGAGACGGACCTCGATTGTCGATAGCGGAAGGAGGGAGCGCTGCCGAAGGCGTTTCACTTGCACTGCTGCCCCGCGCCGACACTTAACCTATAAAATTGCGAATTGGCTGCGATTTGCGGCCTTCCTGCATCCCCCGGTACTCATGTTACGTCTAAGCGAAATCAAACTCCCGCTCGATCATCCCGAGAGCGTTCTCGAAGCCGCCGTCCGCGCGCGCCTCGCTGAGCTCGGCGTGGGCGACGACGGGCTCATCCGATACACCGTGTTCCGCCGTGCGCACGACGCGCGCAAGCGCGCCGACATCAAGCTCACGTACATCGTCGACGTCGAGGTGAAGGATGAAGCGGCCGCGCTTACGCGGATCGCCGACGTGCCGCACTGCAGTGTGACGCCGGACATGACGTACCGTTTTGTCGCCAAAGCGCCGGCGCAGATGAGTTCCCCGCGCCCGGTCGTAATCGGCATGGGGCCGTGCGGGCTGTTTGCGGGGCTGATCCTCGCCCAAATGGGCTTCCGTCCGATCATTCTCGAGCGCGGCAAGGCCGTGCGCGAGCGAACCAAAGATACTTTTGGTCTGTGGCGCAAGTCGGTGCTCAATCCTGAATCGAACGTGCAGTTCGGCGAGGGCGGCGCGGGTACGTTCTCGGACGGCAAGCTTTACAGTCAGATCAAGGACCCGAAGCACTACGGCCGCAAGGTGCTCGACGAATTCGTCCGCGCGGGTGCGCCGGAGGACATTCTTTATCTGAGCCGGCCCCATATCGGCACGTTCCGCCTTGTCAGCATGGTCGAAAAGATGCGCGCGACCATTCACGAGTTGGGCGGCGAGGTGCGTTTCGAGACGCGGGTCGACGATATCGAAATCGAGCAGGGCAAGGTGCGCGGGCTCAAACTATCGACGGGCGAGCATTTGCGCTGTGACCACGTGGTGCTGGCGGTCGGCCATAGCGCGCGCGATACCTTCCAGATGCTGAGCGACCGCAGCGTCTATCTCGAAGCGAAACCGTTTTCGCTCGGTTTCCGGATCGAGCACCCGCAAGGGTTGATCGATCGCAGCCGTTTCGGCAAGTTCGCGGGCCACAAGCAACTCGGCGCTGCCGACTATAAGGTGGTGCATCACTGCAGCAATGGGCGCGCGGTTTATAGCTTCTGCATGTGTCCGGGCGGTACGGTGGTTGCGGCGACTTCCGAGCCGGGCCGGGTAGTGACCAATGGCATGAGCCAGTACTCACGGGCGGAGCGCAATGCCAACGCCGGGATTGTCGTCGGCATAACGCCGGACGACTATCCCGGCGGCCCGCTAGCCGGCATCGCCTTCCAGCGCAAATGGGAAGAGCGGGCGTTCGAACTAGGCGGCCGCAACTATATGGCGCCGGGCCAGCTAGTAGGCGACTTTATCGCCGGGCGGCCGTCTACGTCGCTGGGGTCGGTTGTACCGTCCTACAAACCGGGCGTGCATCCGACCGATCTGAGCACGGCGCTGCCCGACTACGTGATCGAAGCGATCCGCGAAGCGTTGCCGCAGATGGACAAGAAAATCGCCGGGTTTGCCATGCATGACGCCGTGCTGACAGGCGTCGAGACGAGAACGTCGTCGCCGATTCGCGTGCGGCGCCGGGACGACTATCAGAGCATGAATGTCGAGGGCTTGTATCCGGCGGGTGAGGGCGCGGGGTATGCCGGCGGAATCTACTCGGCAGCGATCGATGGGATCGAAGTGGCCGAGGCGCTTGCGTTGAAGATGACCGGGGCGTCGGCGGTGGTCTGATTTGTAAGCCGTCTGCGCTCGCACACCCATACCCATCTCGCGACTCGTTCGGCGCTGCAGCGCTGATACGAGGCGCGGGTGATCGTACGATAGCGTTCGCCCGGTCGGCCGCGATGGCCATGACGATCGGGCACAATGCACGTTTCGCATCGAACTGACCACCCGAATGACCATTCGCACCCTGGCTGCCGCATGTGGCGCGACGCTGCTTTGCCAATTTGCCGTTTCCTCGACTGTTTTTGCCGCCGACGCCCCGGTGCATTGGGTCACCGCATGGGCTACGGCGTTGCAACCCATCCCACAACGGTCAGATTTGCCGCCCTTATATCGCGCCCCGGAGGTAGCAGGGCGCACGGTTCGCCAGATCGTCTATCCCACGCTGTCAGGTAAATCCGCACGAATCCATCTCAGCAACGAGTACGGCAAGACGGCGCTCGTCATCGAGGATCTGCGCATCGCGCGCTCGGCCGGTGGGGCGGCGGCGCGGGGCAATGGCGAGGCGCGCGTGACGTTTGGCGGCAAGAGCTCGGTGAGCGTATCGGTGGGCGCGGAGTTGGACAGCGACCCGATTGCTATCGACATCGCCGAAGGTGCGCCCTATGCGATTAGTGCCTTCATGGGGCCGGAGCAGCGGATCGTGGCGTGGCATCGGGTCTCGAACCAGTTGAACTTCGTTTCCGCACCGGGTAATCACACCGCCGACGCTTCTGCTGCCTCGTTTCGCGGCCGGTTCACGCAATATGTGTGGGTGACGGGTTTGTCGGTGGACGCGCCTTCATCGGCTGCCGTCGCCGCGATCGGCGATTCGATCACCGACGGCATGCGCTCCAGCCTGAATCAGAATCGGCGCTGGCCGGACGCGCTGGCTCGTCGGTTCGCCAGCACCGGCGATCACTCGACGGCGATCGTTAATCTTGGCATTAGCGGCAATCGCTTATTGAGCGACTCACTCTGCTACGGCGACGCGCTCGTCCGGCGGTTCGACCGGGATGTGCTGGAACGCCCGGGCGTCAAGACGGCGATTTTGCTGATCGGAATCAACGACATCAACTTTGCGGAGATGCCGGCCCGTAGCGGCCTCGACTGCGACTCCCCACATACCTCGGTAACAGCCGCTGATCTGATTGCCGGCTACCAGCGGGTGATTGCGGATGCACGCCACCGCGGCGTGAAGGTGTTCGGCGCAACGTTGACGCCGGCATCGCTGCCGGCGCCGCGGGAGACGATCCGGCTTACGGTCAACCAGTGGATTCGAACCAGCCACGCTTTCGACGGCGTCGTAGATTTCGACGCTGCACTACGCGACCCGGCGCAACCGAATCGCCTGCAGCGCGCCTTTGACAGTGGCGATCATATCCATCCCAGCGACGCTGGATACACCGCAATGGCCGAAGCGGTTCCGGTGGCTGCTTTAGTGAATTCAACCCGGAAGTGAGCCGCCAAAAAAGATTTCCGTCAAACCCTTGTCACATGACCGATGTTCGCCTATAGTTCGCCTCCTCGTTTGCGAACGAGGGCCGCGGCAGAAACCAGCGGCCGCAGCGTTAACAGGGTTTTAAGCGAAAGCGAAAAAATGTTGTTGACAAAGCGAAAAAGAGCCTTCATAATCTCGTTTCTCTGCTGCTGATGCAGCGACGCAGAACGAAGCGGTACCGGGTGGTTGTGATGTGGGTGCAACGCGGTGCCGGTTTGGTAGTGAATGCGTAATCGATCTTTAAAAATTAACAGCCGATAAGTGTGGGCGCTTGATGCGAGATGCGGGTGGGTTCTTCGGAGCCTGCCATAAAGCAAAAGTATCAAGTCTCACACTAGTATTAA
>NZ_WOEZ01000246.1 GCF_013177735.1 Paraburkholderia elongata
ATGCTGCATAATGTGATCGAGCCGCTCATTTCAGGGAAATCGGCGCTCAAGCACGTGTCTATCCTGCAGGGAACGAAGGCATACGGCGTCCACCTTCACCCCATCGCCATCCCGGCGCGTGAGAGCGACCCGCGCGACAATCACGCGAACTTCTTCTTCGATCAGCAGGACTACGTTCGCGACGCGGCTGAGAAGCACGGTTTCACTTACACCGTGTTGCGTCCTCAACTCGTCACCGGGAAGACGCCTGGGGCTCTCAACGTCCTCCCGGCCATCGGTGTGTATGCGGCTATTCGTCGCGAAAAGGGCGAGGCATTTGGCTTTCCGGGCGGCCCGTCGTTCGTCTGGGAAATGGCCGACGCCGATCTCGTCGGCCAGGTGATGGCGTGGGCGGCACAATCTCCGCAAGCGGCGAACGAGATCTTCAACATCACGAACGGCGATGTCTTCGAGTGGCGAAGTGTATGGCCGGCGATGGCGAAGACGCTAGGCGTGAATGTGGGAGGCGACGAGCCTACCAATGTGGCGCAGTACATTCGCGACAACGCCGACGTCTGGGCGAAGATCGTCGCCAAGTACGGCCTTGCGAGTGGTGACCTCCGTTCGTTTGTTGGACAGGGCGATCAGCATGCCGACTTTGCGTTTGCATCTGGAGCCCCTGCGGGCCCCGTCGCTTTTGTCAGCACGGTCAAGCTTCGCAAAGCCGGATTCAACGCTGCGGTCGACACTCGGGACGCATTCTGCGACGCTCTTCAGTCTTTCATCGATCGAAAGCTGTTGCCGCCAGCGCTGTAGTCATGGCGTGCTGACGCAACGCGGGAAGGTGAAAGAATTTCGTCACCGATGTGACCACTGAATAGGTAGTCGCTCGCTTCCCGCGTAGATGGCGGTTTGCAGACCAGGAGCAGATGAACGACATCCTGCGTGCGCGCCGCGCGATGTGTCGTCCAGTTGATGCTGCGTCTAGCATGTTTGCCCTCTAACGGTACCTCAATTTGTTGCGGCAACTGGCGAGGCGATGCGGCGCCAGTTGCCGGGTAAATCCGGCCAGAAGGGGGCCTAGTCCTGACACACCAGGATGCAGAGACTACCGTTGTAGTAGGTCGAATAGATCAGGCCGCTTGCGTCGACGAACACATCGCACGGCTGAATCACGTTCGCGCGATTCGGTCATTGGTCCATCAGACGCGACGGCTGCGATTGCACAAAGGCCGCGACTTCGGCGGGCCGATATGGTTCGCTGACGTCGAGGGGGCGCACGACGGCGTGCTGGTAGGTTACGAACATCAGATCCGAACTGACGAAACTGCCGGGCCGGTTCTCATGCAGGTTGTGCGGGCCGAAATGGCCCGGATTGCTCTTGTAGTCGATCTCGCGCGGTTGGGGATAGGTGGCTAGATTGGAGGGTTCACGCGCATCGGACATCCAGATGAATTTCTCACCGTCTTCTTGGTGTTCGAGCACCGCTTCGTCGTGCGCGACCAGCAGATCCCGATCGGGGAGCAGCAGGCAGTTATGCGTGCCGCCGCCGTGTGGCGGCGACCGGTTGCGGTGAACAATCAGCTTGGGCGCGCTGCGATCGTCCGGATTCTCGCAGACCTCGATCTGCCGGCGATCAGCGTTCGGTGCCCCGGCGTGTATCCTTCTGCACTACTTGAAGTCAACGACTCGCTCACTTTGCGGGGTTAGCGCCATGTGAGCACCAGATCAAGATTCTTGCCAGCCCGCAGCGGCCGGTGAGCATCGAAGCCGCTCCCGGATGATGCCTAGGGCACGTTGTGCCAGATCGTCGTCCAGTCTCCTGATCCCGGGCATGCCGCGCTTGCTCGGGACAAGTCCAGCAGCGCCAGACTCACGATGCTGCGTCACTAGGCGGCGTATCTGCGGTGTCGTCAATCCCACGTTCCGCTGCACGCCGGTCGAGGATGTTCTCGGCCACTGGTAACGTATGCCTGCCGTCGGTCGCCGAGACGACCTTGCGCTTCCAACTCGTGCGCAGGCCCGCTTCGCGCATCAGTGTACGCACCTGGTAACGCCCGGTACGTAGTCCCTGCTCCCGCAGTGCATACATCACACGCCGGCTGCCGTAACTCACGCCGCTGCCGGCAAATGCGGCTTTGATGTGAGGCTGTTCCTGCAGGCTCCTTACGCTCGGCCCGGCTCGCCGGCGCGCGTGGTAGCCAGAACGGCTCACCTGCAAAACCCGGCAGGCGTGACTGACCGATGCGGCCTCCTGTTGCTAGTGCGGTACCCCGCGGTAAGTCACTTGAGTTCCTGTGCAAAGAAGGCCGACGCTTTCTTTAACAGCGAGTTGTCCTCCCCCAATTGCCGGTTCTCCGCTTCGAGTTGCCGGATGCGTTGCTGTTCCTCCGTCATCGGCTTGCCCTCGCCGAGGCCGCCAGCACGTTCCGCATCTTACTGGGCTACCCAGCGCCGCACGACTGCATCAACAAGGTCCATCGACCGGCAGACTTCGCCGACCGACAAGCCCTGGTCCCGAACTATCCGCACCGCTTCCAGCTTGAAGCTGGTGTCAAATTGTCGGCGCCTTCTTTTCATCTATTGCTTTTCCTCGTCGATTCAGGATTGTCCCCCCATCGACCTGTCCGAGGAAATCAGACCACCACACCCGTCGAACTTCGTGCCTGATCTTGCGCCTCCGCTATCTGGCGTTACCCTCGGTATGATTCAGCGGCGAACGGGATTGTCGCAATCGCCAGTGCTGACCCACATGGCGATCCTTCAGCAGGCCCGGCTCATCAAAGGAAGGCGCGTTGGACAGTGGTTGTTTCCGAGCCGCAACGAACCGGTGATAAGTAAATTCGTCAACGCGTTAGGCGCAAAACTTTGGCGGATTGCCGCGCGTGCTTGACTCGCCGGGGGCCGTTGAGGCAACTTTTGGCGCGACGCCTCTCGTTGGCCACATGCGAACTCGGACGTCGATTTCCGATCGCGACCGCGTTGTACGCACTTCCCCCTGCACATTGCGAGACTTCGAAGCGTTCGGAGATCCACCTCGTTTCCAAGGCGCGGATGTGCGCGGAAAACTCATTCCTTGGAGAGATCACAGATGTTCCTCGAGGAATCCTGCCCGAGAACGACGCGACTTATGTCGCTTGCGCTAAGCGTGCTGGGTCGGTGGCAGCAACTCATTGGTGAGTTTCGTTGCAGCGGTCGTGACTTAGACGAATGTAGATCAAGAGGATTGCGAAGCAAAAACGCATGTCAATCCTCCTGGGCGTAGTCCACTTCGTGCTTTCTCCTGCAAAAAGGTCATTTCTGGTCAGGACAAGCATTCTAGAAATCCGCGCAGAACAGCGCGTTTGGGCGAGAATTAGGCAACGCCAAGCAGCATGGCTAGCGTGTTGCCTGCCGAAGGAATGCTACCCGACGGATTGTTGTCGTTTCGCGTTCTTTTCTTCGTGGTTTGCCAGGCGCGGAGCACCCGGCCCCCGGCGACACTCAGCTTTTTCCGAAACTCACACGTCGGCGGGTCCGATGGGTGCCTACTTCCAAAAGGATAGGTGTCCACGAAACCGGTTCAACTTCAGATTGCATTCAAAAACCTCACGCAAACGCTGAATAAAATACGCTTGTGCGCGTATGCGGTGCTAGCAGACTATGACTACAAAACCACTACCTGCAGGTCGAACCGCGGACACGTTCCAAATGGCCGTCGCCCTCACTTGTGGCACTGGCTGTTCTGCGAGAGAGAGGCGAAGTGGCTGCGCGCCTTGAAAAACGACGCGCTACCGAGTAAGGAGACGACAATGCGCAGCGCAAATACCCGGGCATGGAACGTAGACCTGCTCGATCAACGATCTATTCCGACTGATACTCAGGCGCCTGGTCCGCTATCCTCATCGATCACGCGCGGCGCAACGAGGGCAGGGATCGGCTCTGGTGAGGCTTTCAGGCACGCTTGCCGGGGATATGTCTGTCGAATTACTAACGACGTGGGTCTGGTCCTCGAGCCGGCCCGGAAGAATCGCGTGCCAACGCCGCTCAGCTCCTTATTTCGACAAATGAACTCTTTCTTTCCGGCAATTGGTGCTGGGGACCAGGACCGCCGTTCGGTTGTCAAGCGGTTATAGCGCTGCCCTCACCGAAAATGGACCTTGGCACCAGCGCATCGAACACAACGCATTGGCTCTCTCCACTCTTGGAACGCACGCGAGGCAGGTAGCATGGCTATTTGGGATTTCATTATTGTGGGTGGTGGGGCGGCCGGATGTGTGATGGCAAATCGCCTTTCCGCGCAAGGCAGCCGGGTCTTGCTACTCGAGGCAGGCATGGACACTCCGCCCGGCTCTGTACCGGATGACATAGAAGATATTTATCCGCGTTCTTACGCGAACCCCGAGTATCAATGGCGTGGACTGAAGGCAGACATTGGAACGCCTGAATGGGGAGAGCGCTCTGTGCCATTCCAACAAGCGAAAGTGCTGGGCGGGGGATCGAGCGTCATGGGCATGATTTCGCTTCGGGGGCTGCCGGACGACTACGACGACTGGGCGCGCACGGGCCTGTCCGATTGGGGGTGGAGTGGTGTTTTGCCATACTTCCTCCGACTTGAAAGCGACAGCGATTTCGCAGGGCCGATGCATGGAAGCAAAGGCCCAGTAAAATTAGTCCGGATACCAGAACATAAACTGCCGCCGTTTTCGAGGGCTATTGCGCAGGCGGCGAGAAAGGCCGGACTACCGACTTTGCCGGATTTGAACGGAGAGCCCATCGATGGTTGGGGTCCGTATCCGCTGGCAAATTCGGCGGGTAAGCGGGTTAGCTCTGCCTCCGCATACCTCGATGAACAGACTCGCGGGCGTCCGAATCTGCAAGTTATGTGCAACACAACGGTAGACCGGCTAACATTTGACGGCAACCGATGTACGGGAGTGCGAATTCGCTCGGCGCGCGGCTGGGAGACCATAAGCGCCGGACACGTGATTCTTGCAGCAGGCGGTATATATTCGCCTACCCTGCTTCTTCGCTCTGGCATCGGACCAGCAAGCGAGCTCTCCAAATGCTCCGTTCCAGTCATCGCCGATGTGCAAGGAGTGGGCAAGAATTTGCAAAACCATCCGGTCGCATACCTCGCTACTCACCTAAAGAAAACTGCCAGACAGCCATCGTCGCTGAAGCCATTAATGTTGAGCGGTATCCGCTTTAGTTCAAAAGCCGGCGGTGAGTTGGGCGATATGCAAATGTTCGTTTTGAACAAGTCTTCATGGCATGGAGTCGGAGCGAGTGTCGGTGCTCTGGGCGTGGTCATCGCCAAACCGCGCTCCAGAGGCTCGCTCGGTGTGAATCCGGCAAACGTGGATGCACCGCCGAAGATTGACTTTAACTACCTGTCCGACCCCGTCGATCGAGAACGCATGATTGAAGGACTCGGTTTGGCGCTCGAGTTTCTGGGCGATCCGGCGGTCAGCGATCTGCGAAACGAGGCTTTTGGGCAAGGTTATTCTGAGGTTATTCGGAAGTTAAATCGTCCCACGTTGAAAAACAGTCTCGTCACAAGTGCGCTTGCCGCACTTTTGAATGGACCGGATGCCATCAGACGATGGGCGTTGGCCACAGTCTTGAGGGTGGGCGGGACCGACGAGTCTGCAATGGCTAGTTATGCGTGGCTGGCAAAGACCGCGGCGTCCGGGACATGGAGCACGTTTCACCCAGTCGGAACGTGCATGATGGGTACGGATGCAAATCCTGCCGCGGTCGTGGACTCGCGTGGCCATGTGAGGGGTGTGAAGGGTCTAAGCGTGGTCGACGCGTCGGTGATGCCCTCGATTGTCAGGGGGAATACAAACCTGCCGACAATTATGATCGCGGAGAAACTCTCCGACATGGTTATTCGTTGAATCTCTGAATGTAAAAAGATCTACCACTGCTGTCTTGTCTGGTTCGCCGTTATGAAGATCTTGGGGATGTTAGCAATGAAAGTCAGGCGCTGTTTGCGGCTCAAGGTGCCTGACGCTCTACCGGGGTCGGCAACTTCGTCGGTTCCTACTGAGGCTGTGTCGATGCCCTGGCGCGTGAACATCGGAAAATATCGCTATGTCACAGCCGGGCTGTTATTCGCCGCTGGCTGTCGGGGGCTTTGGCTGGCGCGCGTCGTTTGTCGTGATCCCGTTACTGGACGTTCTGTGGTTCATATGTTCGCGTATGTGCGTCACCAAAAAGCTGGGCGAGAGCCGCCGCGTCAGCGTGGATAAAACGAAGCTGATCGACAACAGCCGCTCGGTGGCGGAAGCACAATGTCGAGGACGACGGCATGACGTTCGGCTAGTACTGTGCCGTACGAGGGCGCTCGCGCTCGGCGCCGGGCTTTTTCGCCGTGAACTCGACACAATGCGTGTTCATCTGGTGGCTACCGGACTACCTGACCAGCGTGACGCACGTCGACTTGAAGTCCCTGAGCATCATCACGTCGACTCCGTGGTTCTGCGCGCGATCGGCCATTTCGGCTGCGGCCTGCTGGGCGATGTGGTGTACAGGTGCTTGGATGACCCAATCAAGACGCGCAAGCTGGCTACGACGATTCCATTTGACCTGTCGGATGTCGCAGTGCTGAACATCACGTTAACTGGTTCGCTGACGGCAACTGTCGGATTGATTGTTGCGTCGCTGCTGCTCCTAACCGGCTCGTGCCAGTCGAACTGGGCGATCCAGCGCGAGATCCAGCCGCTGCGCCGGCAACGCGGCGTGGGCGATTTCATCTACTTCCTGAGCAACCTGTCATGGATCGTTGGGCCGGCGCTGACCGGCCGGCCTCCTGATTCGGTACTTCCGCGGCTGTTACAGCGCGCTTATGTTTGGCGCAGTGATCGATTTGCCGGCGTGCTCGCGATGCTGCTGTCCATCCGGAGCCGGTCGGCGGTAACGATACCGGTGGCCGCGCAACCTTCGAATTGAACAGGCGGAGTTCCTTTCCTCCACTTCTCATTACTTATCTTCACTTCACCATGAATCAGGCCATCGCTGAACATCTGCAAGCTTCGTATCAGTCCGCGTCGCGGATCGTCGCGGTCGAAGCGCGCACCATCCGGGTGCCACTTGAGCGGCATACCGCGTTCGCCACCCGTGTGGTCGCGGCGCGCGATTACACCGTCGTGCGTGTGAAAACCGCGGATGGTTACGAGGGTATCGGTTTTTGCTATAGCGGCAGCCGCGCCGGCGCGCTGGCGACCTTTGCGGTGCGCGAACTGTTCGCGCCAATGCTGCTCGAGCGTTCTTCGCTCGAAGTCGAAGGGCTGTGGCGCGAGATGTACCAGGAGTCGTTGCTGCAGGGGCGCGCCGGATGCGTGTTGCGGGCGTTGTCGATCATCGATATAGCGCTATGGGATCGCAACGCGCGGGCGGCCGGCCTACCGCTCAGCCGCTATCTTGGCGCAACTTCGGTCGATCGTGTGCCCGCGTACGCAAGTGGCGGCTACTACGTGGACGGCAAGACGCCGGAGGACCTCGGCGAAGAGATGGCGAGCTATGTCGAGATGGGCTTTCGGGCAGTCAAGATGAAAGTGGGGCGGCTCGATCCGCGTGCCGAAGAGGCGCGCGTGAGAGCAGCGCGAGAGGCGATCGGCGACGATGTGCTGCTGATGCTCGACGCGAACAACGCGTGGTCGGACGTGCCCACCGCGCTCGAGTACATGCGTCGGTACGAACCGTACCAGCCGTACTGGATCGAGGAACCGTTCAGCCCCGATGAGATCGAAGCGCATGCACAACTGGCAAAGCGCACGCCCGTGACGGTTGCGACAGGCGAAATCGAGGCGGGTCGTTGGCGCCATCAGGAACTGCTCGACAAGCGTGCCGCGATGATCCTTCAGTCTGATGCCGCGGTGTGTGGTGGGATTAGCGAATGGCGGCGCATTGCGGCAGCGGCGGCAGCAGCGGGCGTCACGATGTGTCCGCACTGGTTCCACGATCTGCATGTGCATCTTGTCGCGTCGACCACGAATGCCCGCTATGTCGAGTTCTTCCCCGACGACCAGGTATTGAATTTCCGGCGTCTCGTCGATACACAACTCGAGTTTGCAGAAGGCACGCTGCAGGTGCCTACCGGTCCAGGTCTTGGCTTCGGCTTCGATGAAGCTGCACTGGAGCGGTACGCGCTCGACGCGTGGGCGTAAACCGTAAGTAAGCGGGCAATCGGTTCCTTGCCGCCACCCGGCCATCTCAAGCTAGCGCGTCGATCCCCGGCATCTCGACGCTCGCGTGCGTAAGCGCCTCTTTCAGTGCGGCGCGCGCGTGATGGTGAGGGCAACGAGCGGCGACCTGACCGTGCCCCAGCCGTCGTGCGAATAGATGCCAATCGCCGACGTCAAATCGGCGCGTCACCTGCAACCCTTCGCTTCGGTCCATGATCAGGTAGGCAATCTGTTCATGCATTGCCGTTACCACACGAACGCACAGCAGAAGCTGGCGCTACCTACCTAGGCCTTCGAGGCTCGGGAAAGCTTGACGGACGCTCCGACGCGGGAGCGACTCGCCACTTAAATTGGGCATATTTACGTACAACGTGTTTGAGCGCGTGCCGTTCGACAACTTGACCGTACCCTATTCCGTCCAGGAATGACAACTATTGCTCCGGGACCTCTACTGCCCCTTATCGGTTACAGCCAAGATGTGGTTACCCGATACTCCTTAGAGGAAGAAACCATGAGCAAGCTTTTCAGCCGTACCAAAGTTGGACATTTCGAACTGCAACACCGTGTGGTGCTCGCGCCGCTCACTAGAATGCGAACTGAGCCGGGCAACATCCCCGGTGATCTCATGGTCGAGTACTACACGCAACGTGCGACGGACGGCGGGCTGCTTGTTACCGACGCAACGGCCGTGTCCCAGCTAGGCATTGCTTACGTTGACGCGCCCGGAATTTATACTGAGGAGCAGGTTAAGGGCTGGAAGCGGGTGATCGACGCCGTCCATGCCAAGGGTGCCCGTATATTCCTGCAAATGTGGCATGCAGGACGTCAGGCGCATCCGGCCAATACCGACGGCGTCACGCCCGTTGCGCCCTCCGCATTGCGCTCGCTCGAGCATGCCGCCATTCGCGACGGGAACGGCCAGGTTGCCGAGGCGGAGCTGCCCGTTCCCCGCGCGCTCGAAACGAATGAGATTCCGGGCATTGTCGAGCAATTCCGTCGCGGTGCCGTACTTGCGAAACAGGCCGGGTTTGACGGCGTTGAGCTTCACGGCGCCAACGGTTACCTGTTTGAACAATTTCTGCTCGATGGGACGAACCACCGCGACGACGTGTACGGCGGTCCGATCGAAAATCGCGCTCGCTTCCTCTTCGATACGCTCGACGCAGTCGTTTCCGTCTGGGGTCCGGGCCGGGTGGCCCTCCGTCTTTCGCCGAGCGGTACGTACGGCACGATGTCTGATAGCAACCCGCATGCGACGTTCGGCTACGTGGCAGAGCGGCTGAATCAGTGCGGTCTCGCCTACCTGCATGTGATTGAGCCTCGTATTCGGGGCATCGTGGAGCAGGAAACGAGCGATTCTGACGTTACGTCGAAAGACATTCGCCGGATCTATAAAGGCACGATCATTGCCGCAGGTGGCTTCACAGGTGAGAGCGCCGAGCAGATCATTGTCGACGGCCACGCGGATCTTGTTGCTTTCGGCCGGATGTTCGTCTCCAATCCCGATTTGCCGGAACGGCTGCGTAGCGGTGCGCCGCTCAATCAATACGACCGCACAACGTTTTACGGTGGCGACGCGCGCGGTTATACCGACTACAAGTCGATGCTTGAAGATGCCGTGGCCTGATTGAATTGGCAGGGACGCAAGCAGGGCGGCGGGGTTGTTGACTCCGCCGCCCTTAGGCGTATCGGAGGAATCCTCCGCGACTTCGACGCCGCACGCCGGCATTTAAGTTCGCCAGCCGAATCTCGTGCGCTTGGTGGACGTTGTTTTAGGAAAAGCGGTCGGTGCAAGGTCGCGTAGACGCGGATTTACTGGATGTGACGCCGCGTCGGAAAACATATAGAGAAACCATGGACGAACAACTTAAGCAAAGCGCTCTCGCCTACCACCAGTTTCCGAAGCCCGGCAAGATTTCGGTCACGCCCACCAAGCCGCTGTCGAACCAGCTCGACTTGTCGCTCGCGTACTCGCCGGGCGTGGCCGCGGCCTGCATGGCGATCTACGAAGACCCGCTCGACGCGCAGAAGTACACCTCGCGCGGCAACCTCGTCGGCGTGATCACGAACGGTACGGCCGTGCTCGGTCTCGGCAATATCGGCCCGCTCGCCGCGAAGCCGGTGATGGAGGGCAAGGGTTGCCTGTTCAAGAAGTTCGCCGGTATCGACGTGTTCGACATCGAACTCTCCGAGTCCGACCCGGACAAGCTGGTTGAAGCGATCGCCATGCTCGAGCCTACGTTGGGCGGTATCAATCTCGAAGACATCAAGGCGCCCGAGTGCTTCTACATCGAAAAGAAGCTGCGCGAGCGCATGAAGATTCCGGTCTTCCACGACGATCAGCACGGCACCGCGATCATTGCTTCGGCGGCGATCCTGAACGGCCTGAAAGTGGTCGGCAAGGAGCTCGACGAAGTGAAGCTGGTGTGTTCGGGCGCGGGCGCGGCTGCCATCGCGTGTCTGGATCTGCTGGTGAATCTGGGCCTGTCGAAAAAGAACGTGCTGGTCACGGACTCGAAAGGCGTGATCTACGAAGGCCGCGGCAATCTGGATCCGTCGAAGGAACGTTACGCGGCGAACACCGAAGCGCGCACGCTGGCTGACGCGATTCGCGGCGCTGACGTGTTCCTCGGCTGCTCGAGCGCCGGCGTGCTGAAGCCGGAAATGGTCGTCGAGATGGGCACCCAGCCGCTGATTCTGGCGCTGGCGAATCCGGAACCGGAAATCCGCCCGGAAGAAGCGAAGAAGGTGCGTCCGGACTGCATCATCGCAACGGGCCGTTCGGACTACCCGAACCAGGTCAACAACGTGCTCTGCTTCCCGTTCATTTTCCGCGGCTCGCTGGATGTCGGCGCAACCACGATCACGGAAGAAATGAAGCTCGCGTGCGTGCGCGCGATTGCGGAGCTGGCGGAAGAAACCGACCAGGGCGATGAAGTCGCCAAGGCGTACGAAGGGCACTCGCTCGAATTCGGCCCGGAATACCTGATTCCGAAGCCGTTCGATCCGCGCCTGATCATCAAGATCGCGCCGGCTGTCGCGCAAGCTGCGATGGATTCGGGCGTCGCAACCCGTCCGATCAAGAACATGGACGCGTACCGCGAAGAACTCGGCACGACCGTGTACCGCACCGGCATGGTGATGCGTCCGGTGTTCGCCGCGGCGAAGTCGGAGCCGGCTCGTATCGTGTTCGCCGAAGGTGAAGACGAGCGCGTGCTGCGCGCCGCGCAATTCGTGCTGCTGGAAAAGATCGCCAAGCCCATTCTGGTCGGCCGTCCGTCGGTGATCGAGATGCGTCTGAAGAGGATGGGCTCGAAGCTGAAGTGCGGTGAAGACTTTGAGGTTGTCGATCCGGAAGACGATCCGCGCTATCAGCAATGCTGGCAGGCATATCACGAACTCGGCGCGCGCGAAGGCGTCACGCCGGACGTCGCGAAGGCCGCGATGCGCAAGTTCAACACGCTGATTGGCGCGATTCTCGTGCGCCTTGGCCAGGCCGACGGCATGATCTGCGGGATGATCGGCCAGTACCACGCGCATCTGAAGTTCATCGAACAGGTGCTGGGTAAGGCAGACAACGTGCAGAACTTCGCTGCCATGAACCTGCTGATGTTGCCGGGCCGCAATCTGTTCATCTGCGATACGTACGTGAAGGAAACGCCGACCGCCGAACAGCTCGCCGACATGACGATGCTGGCTTCGCGCGAAATCGAAAAGTTCGGTATCACGCCGAAGGTCGCGTTGCTGTCGAATTCGAATTTCGGCAGCGCGCCGTCTTCGTCGTCGCAGCGTATGGCCGCGGCTCGCAAGCTGATTGCTGAACGTGCGCCTTCGCTCGAGATCGACGGTGAGATGCATGGCGACGCGGCATTGTCGGAAGCCGTCCGCAAGGCTGCGTTCCCGGGCACGACGCTGACCGGCGAAGCTAACCTGCTGATCATGCCGAACGTGGAAGCGGCGAACATCGCGTACAACCTGCTGAAGATGGTCGGCGGCGAAGGCGTGACGGTGGGGCCGTTCCTGCTGGGCGCTGAGAAGCCGGTGCACATTCTGACGCCGGCTGCGACGGTGCGCCGGATCATCAACATGACGGCAGTGGCCTCGGCCAATGCGAACAACTCATTTGCACCGCGTTGACAGATAGGTGCGCGTGCGCTTCCAATAGTATCGCTGGGCGCACTTCACGCGATGTATTTACCCACCGCGCCTAAATCCCTACGGTCGGAAACGTAGGAATTTAGGCGCGGTGGGAGCAAGCATGCCTCGTCGGAATAACGTCATGAGAGGTGCCGTCTAAGCGTTCACGAAAAATTGACTTGGAATTTCGTGCCGTATCCGTTCAGTTGCCGCGCCTTCGTGCGTCACAGACTCCAAAGATACTCGTGTGGGGTGAAGCCGACAGCTTCCAGCTTGTCGAGTACGCGGAGACGTTCGCCAAGGAGATTCCGAATACGCAACTCGTCCGGATTCCGAAAGCCGGACACATTCCAATGGGAAATGATGCGGCGGCAGTGGCTCGCGCGCTGGCCGGATTCTTCGCCTGATGCAGCGCGGCCGGCAAGGACGGAGATCGCTTGCCGGCTCTTCCGCTCGTTGGCTCATGCGACTGACAGGCAGGGGTAGCAGCCTGGCACCCGCAAGCCGCTTGTGCGGCATTGGCGGAGTCGGAGCCTCATCAAGTCAGTGCTTCCTGGACAGGCACTGAAAAATAGCTACTGCCTAGGTCCAATACTGTTAACAAAGTCGAATTTGTGTTAACTTTCAAGCGCCTGCAACGACAAGAAGAGCTTGAAGATGGCAAGAACGGAAGCAACGCTGCCCGGTGGTGCGAGGCTCGCGGACTATCTGGCGG
>NZ_WOEZ01000247.1 GCF_013177735.1 Paraburkholderia elongata
ATCACGCATACCGGTGCCTGCTGCTCGAAACGCTTCATCACCTCGTCAAACATCCCTTCGTACCCGTCGTCCTTGAACAGGTCGCCAGGTTACCAGGTTTGTCGCGCAAAGACCTTGAAAGGGCTGGGCCTCAGACGTCGGCAGCGGACACGACAAAGTGGCGCGTCAAGGCGCGCTCGGCAAGCGCGGCAAGCGCACCGTCGATGGTCAGCGCGTTGCCTTCTTGCAGGGCGACGCGCCGGTTTATCCCCTCAATGCCGGCGGCGCATCCAGTGCGGCATGTTCAAGTGCGGCATGTGCTGGTGTGCGATCCAGTGATGCAGCATGCCTTCGCCGTCGTGTTCGCGTCTGTAGGTCCTCGCCTCAAAAATCGACAAGGCGAGCAGCACGAGCAGACCTATTGCAAGTCCGATCAGACCTGCGATCGATTCAGCGTCCATGGCAGTCTCCTATGACACGTAACCGTGCCTTTATAGTAGCTCACGCGTAACAAAATGGGAGGAGGGAGAATGCCTTGCGCGGCATCGTCGAATGCGAATTGCAGGTAGACTCTCGGCGCTTCGTTGCCGCTATTGTCATTCTGTATCGAGAGTCTATGAACCGCGTTTTGTTGATTGCGTTGATGCTGGCTGCCGGACTCGCCGGCTGTGCCAACGATCCTTCCGGGCATCATGGCGGGCCGCCGCCGAAAGATCCTGTCGACTACCACGGCGTACCTACCGACGACCGGCCGCCTGTCATGGCGCCCGCGCCCTGAGTGCCGGCTGGGAATGAAAGCGAAGCACAACGCGCGCGTTCCTAAGACAAAAACACACGGCGCATGCACGTCGGGCGCCGAAGCAAGAGCTAGGCGGCCACGCCTGCCATGCCTCGCACGACGCCTGGCAAAAAGCGCGCGAGCGTTATGCCGCGAGCGGCCATGAAGATCAGCATCGCGGCCCACAAACCGTGATTGCCGTACAGCGCCAGCAAGGCCCACGAAGCCACGACGAACACCGCAAACGACATCACCATCGACGTCATCAGTTCATGCGTGCGAGTGGCGCCGATGAACACGCCGTCGAGCAGAAAACCCCACACGGAAATCACCGGCAAGAGCGCGGCCCATGGCAGATAAGTCTCGGCCGTGGCGCGCACGGCGGCCTGATTGGTCAGACCTTCAATGATCCATGAGCCCGTGCCCCAGTACACCAGCGAGAAGCCCAGTGCGCCGAGCGCGGACCACAACGCCGTCACCTTGATGGCCTGTGCGAAAGCGTGCCGGTCGCGCGCGCCGATCGCAGCTCCTACGAGCGCTTCGGCAGCATGCGCGAAGCCGTCGAGTCCATAGGCCATGAAGGTCTGAAAATTGAGCAGCAGCGCGTTGGCGGCAAGCGTGGCGTCACCTTGCCGCGCGCCGAGATGCGCGAACCAGCCGAACGACGACAGCAGACAGAGCGTGCGCACGAAGATATCGCGATTCAGCACCACCAGACGCTTGAGCGCGGCTGCGTCGAAGAGGGTGGCGCGGTTCAGCGCAGGCAGGCCGCGCGGCCTGCCGTGCCACAACAAGGCCGCGCCGAGTACGAAGCCGAGCGCGTCGGCCGTGGCTGTGGCCGCGCCGATGCCGGCCACGCCCCAATCGAATACGTACACGTACAACAGCACCGCTGCGATGTTCACGCTGTTGATGAACACTTGCGAGAGCAGCGCGAGCCGCACCTTCTGCGTACCGAGCAGCCAGCCGAGCACCACATAATTGCCGAGCGCGAGCGGCGCAGCCCAGATGCGCGCGTGGCAGTAGATCTGCGCGTGGCGCTGCACCGCGTCGCTGCCGCCGATCGCGCGCAACGCGTAGCCGATCAGCGGCACTTGCAGCAGAAGCACTGCTGCGCCGATCGCCGCCGCCAGCAACAGCGCGCGTACGACGTTGTTGCGCGACTCGGCATGGTTGCCCGCGCCGTGCGCTTGCGCGACGAGGCCGGTGGTGCCCATGCGCAGGAAGCCGAAGCCCCAGAACACGAAGTTGAAGAACAGGCCGCCGAGCGCTACGCCGCCGAGATAGGACGCGCCGTCCAGATGGCCGGCAACGGCGGTGTCGACCGCGCCGAGAATCGGCTGAGTGAGATTGGCGAGGACGATTGGGAACGCCAGCGTCAGCACCCGACGGTGCCAGCGCACAGGGACGGCGGGTGACGTCACGGCCGCGCCGCCCCCAAGGGGACTTCCTCCGGGGCGCGCGCACTGTCGTTCAATTACGTTCCTGCACGCACACCCATGGCGAGACGACCACCGCCCACAGATCGGGATCGCGCGCGGCGAAATCGGCGGCGGTTTCCGCCTGCACGCGTTCGACGAGGCCGGAAGACAGCCATTGCGTGACCTGCGTGGTGTCGTCGCTGGCGATGGCCTCGGCGACGCTCACCAGATCGATGTCGCGCGCGACGCGCAGCAGGATGCCGCGTGCGAAAAAGCGTTCGAGTTCGGTCCAGCCGATTTTGGCGGTTTCGGCGAGCAGCTTGGCGTACAGCGGGCTATGAGTGGCGTCGTTGGAAGTCATCGTAAGCGGGTTCTGACGGGGCCGTTACTATAAACCATCGGCGCGGACCGCCAGGGCGACGCGCGTTCCGGTACGCTTGAGGTCTTTCGAAATTCATTCTGAACCTTCATGTCACTGGATTCAACGGCGCCGGCTTCGGGCGCACAAGCACACGTGGTGACCAACGCCACACTCACGCGCATCGACGTGGAGCGCCTCATCGCTGCGAACAGCGCGGCAAATCAGGCGGGGAATAGAGAATCGCTCCATTTCACCGACTGCGATTTCGAAGGCGCCGATCTGTCGCGACTCGATCTGCGCGGCGCTGAATTTCATCGTTGCACGATCGTCGAGACGTCGTTTTTCGGCGCGACGCTGTCGCACACCCGCTGGGTCCGTTGCCGCGGGCGCGAGGCGGATTTCGCGTCGGCCGATTTGGTCGACGCGGCGTTCCAGTCGAGCGATCTGAACAACACCAGCTGGCGGCGCGCCAAGCTTGCCTCGGCGTTGTTTCACAGCTGCAAGCTGACTGGCGCCAATTTCGAAGCCTGCACGGCGCTCGGTTTGAGCTTCGTCGAAACCTTGCTGGTGGGTGCGCATTTGCGCGGCCTGTCGTTTCGCAAGGCCACGCTCCAGCAACTCGATTTCTCCGACGCCGATCTGGCCGGTGTCGATTTCCGCGAGGCTATCTTCGACGGCGGCAGTCTGAAGGATGCCCATCTGAAAGGCGCGCGCTTTGACGGCGCGGACCTGCGCGAGGCTGACCTAAGCGGCGTGCGGCTCGTCGATGCGGCGCTTTTCAAAGGCGCGACGATTTCGCATCAGCAGGCGGCGGTGCTCGTGACCGAACTGGGTCTGCGAGTCATGTGATCGCTGTTTCTAGCTGGCCGGTTTTAGCCATTCGGCCAGCTTGAACGAATGGATGCATGCGCTTATCATCCGATTTATCAATTCATTAACAGCAGTCGATTTTAAACTTCACAATTTGTCAGTTGATCTGAAGATTTTTATTTATTCGCTATTCGCGAATATGTTGTGAGGAAATGCGGCTGCTTATTCGCGTCGCTCAATATCTGCTAATACATCAGTATGGTGCGCTGGCGCACTAAAGGTTCGCAATGCATAAAGCGTCCGGATCATACTGGGCGCGGTTAGCAGGAATCGGCCCAATGGTTTTCGTCAGGCCTTTCCAGTGTCGTGCGGGCAGGTGTTTGATTCATAAGGAATTGCGGGCGGCGCGTGGGGTTTTCGCCCGCCGTTAATATGGTGTTTCGTACGGAGTGCGATAAGGGTATTTGCCCAGCCTATTTCAGACATTTTCCTTCACGTAACGCGGATTCCGTACGCCGCGGCACATTGTTCGCGAAATTAATAGATTGCACTTGTAAAAGCGGGTTGTTAGATTCGGTTCTGGCGCATGGTGAACCGGTCCTTTGCCGATATGCGCCGAACCCCCGTTAGCCCGGCCTCGTGCCGGGCTTTTTTTTCTGCCCGTCATTGCAGATTCAATTCGGAGTCACTGCGGATTCACGCGCGGCGCAGATCACGAAAAGTTACCTTTTCTTTCCGCCGTTCATGACCTGGTTGATCATTTTTCTCGGCATGTGGCCGATTGCGCTCGGTGTGCTGTTCGCCTTCGCCGCACGCATCGATCCGCGCTCCGGACGCTGGCGGCGCCGCTAGCTCGAGCGGCGCTGCGCCTTGCGTTATTGCGTTGCTGCTCCGCCTTCACTGCTTGCAGCGAATCACCATCGACCGGTTCTTGACGTTCGCTCCGAAAATCCCGCCGATCGAACCGCCCGAGGTGGCGCCGTTGTCGACGTCCTTCGAAACGACGTCGTAGCCATAGTTGCCGCAGACTTCGCCCGCGCGCTTGTAGCACTCGGCCCAACTGGAGCTCGCGTCACTGCCGCTGCAATTGATTGCAAAGCCCGTATCGCCGCTCGGCAGATAGGTCATGGTGGTGGTGCTGGAACAGCCGCCGAGACTGCCGAGCGTCAGCAGGCCGAGGCCAATCGCTGCGGCCGTTGTTAAGGACGCCAATGCGCTCTTCATTGCAGATTCCTTACAGATAAACAGGGAAGACGTGGCGCGAAGCCACGTCATACATAGGATTGAACGTTTTATAGCACGCCCGGTTCCCTCGACTGCTGCAGGGCGCGTGCCTGAGGCTGGGCGGCTAGCGCGCCGGCAGCGCCCGCGACGGATCGATCGAGCGGCCCTGATAGCGCAGTTCGAAGTGCAGCATGACCCGATCGGTGTCGGTGTCGCCCATTTCGGCGATTTTCTCGCCGCGGGCGACCGACTGACCTTCCTTCACCAGCAGCGCGCGGTTGTGCGCGTAGGCGGTCAGATACTCGGCGTTGTGTTTGATGATCAACAGATTGCCGTAACCGCGCAAGCCGTTACCCGCATAGACCACCGTGCCGGGCGCCGCGGCAACCACCGGGGTGCCCGCTGCCGCCGAAATGTCGATGCCCTTCGAATTGGCGCCGTCGAAGCCCCGGATCACCGTGCCGTCAGCCGGCCACACCAGTGAGATCGTCGAAGCCGGTGCGGACGACGGCGCGCTGTCGGCGGGAGCCGGGCGCGGCGCAGCCGAAGCGCTTGCGCTTCCTGCGCCGCTGCTGCGTATCGCACCACCTGCGGCACCACCCGCGGCACCACCTGTGGACGCCGCATTACCCGGCGGCGTGACGCGTAATACCTGCCCGACCTCGATGCTGTCCGGGTTGGCCAGGTTATTCCAGCGCACGATGCTTTGCACCGACTGCCGGTTGCTGCGCGCGATCTTCGACAGCGTATCGCCCCGTTCGACGCGGTAAAAGCCCGGCCCCACCGGAGCGGACCCGCAGGCGGCGAGCACCGCCAGCAATGACGCGCAGGCGAACCGTTTCATCATTCTTGTAGTGTTAAGCATTGGACCTCGCAAAGCGCTGCCACGCGCCGATCCCGATCACGCGGCAGGTAGATGCAAAGCGTCCGATTCTAACGGTTTTGCGCTGCAGCATCCGAAAAGCGGACGCAGAGGACGGCGCGCACGGCGGAAACGCGGCGAAACGCCGCGTAACCCATCACGTTGCGATGCGCGGAAAACCTGCAGTCAGCGCGGCTTGCTGACGTTAATACGCAGGGCAGCGGTCTCGGTTTGTCCCGGTTCGAGCCAGCGCAGTCCCATGCCGTTGTGGATCGCATCCGGCAGACCCAGCCACGGCTCGACGCAGTAGAAATCTGAGTTCGCGGCTTCCGTCCATGTCGTGACCGCGTACCAGGGCACCGAGTCCGGCCGCTGCAGATCGATCGTGATGAGCCGGTTCAGGCCGGGTGCGACCAAGCGCACGGGTTGGTCCGGCGCACCAACGAGGCAATGGAAGCGGTCGTGAATGCGCGCCTCGTCGAGCGTGTAGCGCTTCTCGCCCGGCTCGGCCGCGCTGATCGAGCCGTCGTCCTGCTGATAGCACCGTTCGGTGCGTGGTAGTTCTAGCGAGGTCTCGACGCGCTGCGTGTGTGGCAGCGTGAAATAGAAGTGATGGCCTGCATAGTAGGGCAGCCGCGTGTCGCCGGTATTGGCGGTGCTTAACGTGACTTCCAGCGTATGCGTATCGACAAGCCGGTACGTCGCTTCGAAACGGAATCCGAACGGATAGCCCCCGCGTGTCACGTCGCTGTCGGTGAGGGTCATGCGCAAGCCGGCGCCGTGCACGTCGGCGTGGGCGTCGAAGGGCAGGTCGCGCGCAAAACCATGCATCGGCAATTCGCGGACCGTGCCTTGTGCGTCACGCCAGTAGCCGATCTTGCCGTCGACGCGATGCCGGCCGAGAAACGGAAACAGCAGCGGGTTGCCGCCGCGAATTCTCGCGGGTTGGCTCCAGTCGGCGTGCTCGGGCCAATGAATCACCTCTTCGTCGTCGATGGTCCACGACAAAAGACGGCCACCGGCTTGCGGCGCAAAACGAAGCACGGAGGCGTCCTGGGCAATCTCGAGAATGTCCTGTTGCGGGGAGAGGGGCATGGTCGATGGGGTGGTTGATAAAGTCGCGAGAGAACGATTTTGCGCTGCTTTCCGCTACGGGGAAACCCTTCTCGGGAAATTGCGGGTGTCGGAGGAGCCCCATCCTTGCTGATAATCCGCTGACTGCCCGGTAACTTTGATGACCGGGCGAGATCGGCTCAGGAGGTGTTATGGATCTCGCAATGGCAATGGGTGTGGCGCTGTTCGGCATGTTCGCGGCAAGCACCGTCTACTTCTTCTACAAGCTCGAGCGCTGATCCAGGCACCTGTTTCATTTTCTGCTGGGCCGTCGACGCGAGCCTGGCATGATTTTCGCACGTCCGGCGCATCGAATTCCTCATGATGGAAGGGCGGCCGCCGGCGGCGCCCCATTTCTTTTTCTGCGGCGTAACAACGGTTTCAAGTTGTGACGCAGCGCATCAATATTTCCCCGAATGCGGTTCAAACGCTTGGCGCTGACTTTGCAGCCAGGCATAATCGGTGCGCTCTTGACCTTGACGCGCCGTCTATTTTCTATCGCGGCGCGCTGTTCCCCGACATTTTCCTTACAAGGACCGCCGCGTGAACCTGTCGTTTCTAATTTTCCTGAGCGTGCTGCAAGGCGTCACCGAACTGTTCCCGGTCAGCAGCCTCGGCCACACGCTGCTCGTGCCCGCACTGTTCGGTATGCATATCGACAAGCATGCGCCGCAGTTGCTGCCGTTCCTCGTCGCGTTGCATCTCGGTACGGCGTTCGCGCTGCTTTGGTACTTCCGCAAGCGCTGGTACGAGTTGGTGAGCGGCTTCTTCGCTTCGTTCGGCGGCCGTCGCAATGACAACGCGCACATGATGTGGGCGCTCATCATCGGCACGATTCCGGCGGGCCTCGTCGGGCTGATCCTTGAGAAGCGCCTCGAGCGGATTTTTCACGATCTGCGCATCGTCGCGATCGCGCTGATCGTGAACGGCGTGCTGCTGTGGTTCGGCGATCGTCTGCAGCGTTCGCGCGCGCATCAGCCGCCGGAGAAGCTGACCGTCCGCCAGGCGTTTTTCGTCGGTCTCGCGCAGATCGGCGCGTTGATTCCGGGCTTCTCGCGCAGCGGCCTGACGATGATCGCCGGCAATGCGGCCGGCCTGACGACTGAGAAGGCCGCCGAGTTCTCGTTCCTGCTCGGCACGCCGATCATCTTCGCGGCCGGCGTGCTCGAACTGCCGAAACTGTTCCATGCGCCGGGCCAACTCGCCGATGCCTTGCTCGGCGGCGTGCTGACCGCAATCGCCGCGTACCTGAGCGTGCGTTTCCTGATGCGCTATTTCGAAGGCCGCGGACGTCTGGCCTCGTTCGGCGTGTACTGCGTGATCGCGGGGGTCGTGTTCCTCGGCTGGTTCATGTTGCATCCGCAGCCGGTCTGATTGCGTTCGATAGGCCCGCACTGTCCGCTGAATGCTGACGTGCCGCTGACGGGTGATTAGCGGGCAACTAGCGGGTAACAAGCGATCGGTTATAATCCGGGCCCGGCTCAACTCGCCGGGCCCGTTTGTTTTGTGACGCTTGTGATACGACGGGGTGACGGGCGATCAGGGTTGCCGCGCACCGGATCAGATTTCCACAGTCTGCGGCCCGGTCAGTTAGAATTTCGGTATCCCACGAACCGTGTGGCAGTGATATTGCACAGGTTCCAAATGCCCGATACGGGTTCTCATTGCGGGCGATGCACGTTATACACGTTCGTGTAGCATCGCCTCACTTCATTACGGCAGTAGCTCAGCTGGATAGAGCATCGGCCTTCTAAGCCGAGGGTGGGGGGTTCGAGTCCCTCCTGCCGTACTTCAAATGCCTGGCGCCGCGTATCGAAGCCTCACCGCTGCGATGCGCGTCTTGCCGTTCATCCCGCCGGCTGCACATCGATGGAATCGACCCGGTTCGGATAGAACGCCAGGTGCTGAGCGATCTCTTTCACCGCCGCGTAGGGCGACTCGTAGGTCCAGACCGCATTCACTGCCCGCTCGCCGCCAATCGGAATGCTGTAGTACGCGCAATCGCCTTTATATGGGCAATAGGTCGTGTGATCGGTGCGTTCCAGCAGCGTCATCTCGACGTCGTTGCGCGGAATGTAATACACCGGCGGATACGACGCCTCACGCAGAACAAGCGCATTGCGTGTATCCGCGATCACGCGGCCGGCTACCGTGACCACCACACGGGCTTTGTCCGGCTCGACGGTGATCGGATGATCGGGACCGGGGACCTTGATGGTTTTTTCAGTCATGCTGTCGAACTCCTGAATGGGTGGGCAAGCCTGCGAGACGTTGCTGAGAGTTTCAGCGGTCATCGACAGGAACGATCGCGCCTTGGATCGAAGCATACGCTGGTCATGAAAACGCGTTGTGTCGCTGCTTGGGTCTATGACGAGTCGCGTGCGCCGTCTTGTTCTCCACGCGACGAAAACAAAAAAGGGCAACCGAAGCTGCCCCGTCAAAGTCCCATCATCAGACGGACTGTTGCTTACTGATTTTGTCTGTTTGCGAATCGCGGACCGCTTAACGTCGGCCGCTCAATTTCCGGGCGCTTGTTGCCGTCCGTTCATCGCCGGCCGCGTTTTTTTCTCGTTTATTGCCTGATGTTCAACGCGGCCGTCAGATCGCCCATCGGCTTGCTGCCGTTGCTGACCAGCGCAGCATCGCGCGTGGCGATGCCAGGCAGCGTCGGCAGCGAGAAGCGGTGCGTGATGAAGCGCAGGATCGACGTCGTGTCGTATTGCGTGTGATCGACGAAACCCTTCTTCGCGTACGGCGAGACGATCAGCGCCGGAATCCGCGTGCCCGGACCCCAACGGTCGGCCTTCGGCGGCGCCACGTGGTCCCAGAAGCCGCCGTTTTCGTCATACGTCAGGACCACCAGCATGTTGTTCCACTGCGGGCTTTTCTGCAGATGCGAGATCACGTCGGCAATGTGCTGGTCGCCCGACGCGACGTCGGTGTAACCAGCGTGCTCGTTCAGGTTGCCCTGCGGCTTGTAGAACGACACTTGCGGCAGCGTGCCGCTGTCGATCGCCTTGATGAACTCGGAGCCTGCCAGACCGCCGTCGAGCAAATGCTGCGAACGGTTCGCGGAGCCCGGCGCGAGATCGGCGAAATAGTTGAACGGCTGGTGATGCGGCTGGAAGTTCGGCGCCGTCAGATTCGCGCCGTAGATCACGTTCGACGTGCCGGTTTGCGCCGCCGACACCGCCGTGCCCCACGCGCCGCCGTACCACGCCCACGAGACCTTCGCGTTGTTCAGCAGGTCGCCGATGTGTTGTTGCGTCTGGGCCGGCAGCGTGGTGGCCGCAGTCGGATCGGCGAGATTCGCGTCGCCGCCCGAAGCCGCCTTGTTGCCGCTCGGCTGATACGGCGGCTGCATCGTGTTGATCGCGTAGAAGTCAGGCGTCAGGTTGCCCGAAAGCACGTATTTCGGCGGGCCGCTCAGCGCCGAAGCTGGCGAGTTGGTCGCAAGCTTCAGCGTGACGCCGTCGCTTTCGACAGCCGAGATCGAGCCGGCTGCCGGGCTCTTGTCCGCATTCGGATAGGTCGGCGTGCACGCGCAAACCAGCCATTGGTGATTCAGAAACGAGCCGCCGAACGAGCCCATGAAGAAGTTGTCGGCCAGCGTGTATTGCTGGGCGATCTTCCACAACGGCAGCTTGTCGGCGTTGAGCGTGTAGTGACCCATGACGAGGCCGCCGGAATCCGCCCACGCGGCGAACTTGTCGTTCTTGCCGCCATTGATCTGCATCTGGTTTTCATAGAAGCGGTGATACAGATCGCGCGTCGTGGCCGTGATCGGCGTGTTGAAGCCGTTCGGGTCGTCGATGGCGAACGGGCTGTTCGGCAGGTTGGCCGTCATCGCTTGCGTCACCACCGGCGTCACGCCGGTTTGCGTCAGACCGTTCCACACTTGCGGCAGCGTGGCGAGCGCCGTGCCGTTGCGGTCGACCTGTGTGGCGCTCGCCGCCGTCACGTTCTGCAGACCGTTGGCGCCCGGGAAGTTGCCGTAAAGATTGTCGAAGCTGCGATTCTCCGCGTAGATCACCACGACCGTTTTGATCGACGTGATGTCCGGTTGCGCGGTGATATTGTCGCCGCCACACGCATACAGACTCAGCGCTGCTGCGATCGCGATAGGCGCCGCGCAGATCAGTTTTTTGTTCATTGGGTATGTGTTCTCTCTCTCGCGTTGGGGACGGGCCGGGTGCATTGCTGACACGGATGGCCGCGAGCGAAAGTTTGAAGAAGGTTTTTGACAGAAAGATGTAATTAATTACGAATTGCTTGTGTTTCGTGATTTCCGTCGGCTATATGTCATTTAAACGACATGTCGATGAAATACGCTCGCGGACTTCAATATCGCAAACTCACATCATTCATATGCGTCTTGGGCTTACGGGGATTCGGAAAACGGCGGTTCAGCCGCGGGGGCTGCAGGGCGCGCGGCGGCCGGCAGGTATAGGCGCGATGCTGTGGATGGTGCTCGCGGCAATGACCATGACCTTGGCAGCGTGCGATGCAGGCTCGTCGGCAGCGGGGGGCAAGGCAGACGCGGGCGGCAAGGCGAATGCAAGCGGCAACGCGCAAGTGAAAGCCAAGGCGGATCTGAACGCCAGGACCAATGCGGGCGTCGAGGCTCGAGCGAGTGCATCGCCTGTATCCGATCCCGTCGCGCCCTCTACCGTCAAAGTGGCCGCTCATGACGCCGGCCAGACCCGCGCACAAGTCTACGAGTCCGTGCGGCAGATGACGGCGCTGGGCAAGCAACTGTTCTTCGACGCGTCGCTGTCCGGCTCGGGCAAGCTGGCGTGCGCATCGTGCCACAGTCCCGATCACGGCTTTTCGCCGGCGAATTCGCTGTCGGTACAACTGGGCGGCAGCGACATGCACCGCACCGGCATGCGCGCCGCGCCGACGCTCAAGTACCTGCAATCGGTGCCGGCGTTCGCCGAGCACTACCACGAGTCGGACGACGAAGGCGACGAAAGCGTGGATGCCGGGCCGACCGGCGGCTTGACGTGGGACGGCCGGGTCGACCGCGGCTCGGACCAGGCGCGCATTCCACTGCTGTCGTCGTTCGAAATGGGCAGCACACCGGCGAAGGTCACGGCGGCGGCGAAGGCCGCGCCGTATGCCGATGCTTTCCGCACGGCATTTGGCGAGCATATTTTCGATAGCGACGACGCCACCTTCAAAGCCGTGCTTCAAGCGCTGGAAACCTTCGAGCAGACGCCCGAGCTTTTTTATCCGTACACCAGCAAGTACGACGCGTATCTGGCGGGCAAAGCACAACTGACCCAGGCAGAGCTACACGGTCTGCAAGTCTTCAACGACGAAAAGAAGGGTAATTGCGCGAGCTGCCACATCAGCCAGCGCACCATGGACGGCGCGCCGCCGCAGTTCAGCGACTTTGGACTGATTGCGATCGGCGTGCCGCGCAACCGCGCGCTGCCCGTGAATCGCGATCCGCATTTTTACGACCTCGGCGCATGTGGGCCGGAGCGTACCGATCTCAAGGGCCGCGCCGAGTTTTGCGGCATCTTCCGCACGCCGACGCTGCGCAATGTCGCGTTGAAGAAGAGCTTCTTCCACAACGGCATCTATCATTCGCTGGATCAGGTGGTGCGCTTTTATGCGCAACGCGACACGAATCCGGAAAAGTTCTATCCGGTCTCGAAGGGCAAAGTGCAGAAGTTCGACGATCTGCCGCAGCGTTACTGGGCCAATCTGAATACCGAGCCGCCGTTCGATCGCAAGCCGGCTGACAAGCCGGCGCTCGACGAGGCCGAAATCAAGGACGTGGTCGCGTTTTTGAATACGCTCACGGATGGATATAAGGCGGGAGATAAAGCAGGAGCTAAAGCGGGAAATAGCGCGACCACGAATTGACCGCCGGGCGATCGCTGCGCAGCCGGTTGAGGGGGCACGTGCCGCCGCGGGCTTGGTCAGTTGCCTGCGCCGGCAAGGATGTAATAGCAGCCGATGAGCAGCAGTGCGAACGACATCAAGAGGCACGCAGTGCCAACGCGTGTCAGCAGATTCGGCCAGCGTGGGCGGGGGAGGCTGTCCATTTGCACGATGCGCCGCGCAAGACCGGGATCGCGGCCGATGGCGAAAGGCATAAGCGCGACGCAAAAGATGGCGAGCGCGACGGCGAAGGTTTGGAGAGCAAACGAGATATCCATAAGGCGGCGTGGAAGCTTGATCAGCGCGGTAGCGCAACAGGCCTATCTTAAGAAGACGTTTCATAAGAAAACATGAGACGCGTCCTAAAAAGTCTGAGCAATCGTCGAGCCGGTTCGTTCCCGCTGGCGGGAATCGGAAGCTGCAGGCTGCCGCGGGTCGCTGCGAGGCAGCATCCCGGCGGTCACCTCGAGGACGACATGCTATGCTTTTGGGGTCCAGATCACGAGCCGCGGTGAACGCGCTCGAGACCGCCGAATTACTCTTCGAGGAGAACCCTTCATGTCGATACGAACCCGTGCCCTGTTTCACCTGACCGTCGGTGGCCTGCTGCTTGGCGGCGCCATCGGCGCGCAAGCTGCGAACCTTGGTTTTCTGAACGACACGCCGATCAGCTACATGAAGCAACGCGACGTCGATTCGATCAAGGACACCGTCTTCGCCGCCTTGAATGACAAGCAGGACGGCGAAAGCGCGAGCTGGGTCAACGAAGGCACCGGCAACAGCGTCAAGATCGACGCGACGATTACCATGGCCAGCACCGCGAAGGACGGCGAGCGCACTTGCCGCGACGTCGGCGTCGTACTGAATGCGAAAGGGCAGTCGGTGAGCCTGCGTCCGCAGTTCTGCAAGCAGGGCAGCGGCGACTGGCAATTGCAGAAAAAGCACTGAACGTGCGGGCCGGTATGACAATGCGCGCCGACTTGCCGGCGGCGCAGCCTGAAGCCGTGCGTCCTTGCGGCGCGCTGCGGCGATGAGCGCACGGGTCGTCTCGTGCGGCGTCGTACTGCTCGACCCGGACGGGCGGGTGCTGCTTGCGCACGCCACCGAAACGTCTCACTGGGACGTTCCGAAAGGGCACGGCGAAGAGGGCGAGGCGCCTCACGTCACGGCGTTGCGCGAGATGGTCGAGGAGACCGGTATCGTGATCGAGCCCGAGCGTCTGAAGGATCTCGGACTATTCGTCTACCGGCGCGACAAGGATTTGCATCTGTTCGCGGCGCGTGCCACTGCCGATGAACTCGATTTGACTGCGTGCACCTGCACGTCGCTGTTTCCGCGCCGTTCTGACGGCACACTGATTCCCGAAATGGACGCATACCGCTGGGCCGCGCCGGACGAAGTCGAGCGGTACGCGAGCCGCAGTCTCACGCGGCTCTTTCAGACCACGCTTTCGCTCGTGGAACTGCATCGGATGCTATAGCGGCGGAGGTGTCGTTTTGGCTGCGGCGTTGGCAGCACCAAGCGGCACCGGCAACCGCAACCGCAACGCCCGCGCTGCCGACGCGCTCAGTCGAGTGCGCGGTCGTTCGGATGCGCGAATAGCGCTCGGTTCTGCTCCGACAGCGGGAAATTCAGATTGATGCCGTGCGGCGGAATCGGCTGCGTGAACCACTGGTTATACAGACGTTCCGCGTCGCCGGCAGTCTGGCCGCGTGCGATGACCCCGTTCACAAGCATGCGGAACGGCTCGTCACCCTTGCGGAACATGCAGGCGTAAACCTCGTAGCCGAGCGGCGTGCCGGTCACCACGAAGTCTTCGGGGTGCGGGTCGGTCGATTTGAATCCGTACACGATCGGCTCGTCCATCACGAAGGCCACCGCCCGGTCATCCTTGAGCGCAGTGAATGCTTCCAGATGATCGCGCGCGCTCGTGATGCGCATGTTCAGGTGCTTCTCGGTGTTCAGGCGGCGCAGCAGGCGCTCGTCGGAGGTGCCCGCGGTCGTCACCACAGTCTTGCCGGCCAGGTCCGGAAAATCCGTGATACCGCTGCTCTTGCGAGCGATCATGCGTACCGCGTACTGGAAGAAGCTGTTCGAGAAGGCGGCCACGTTTTCGCGTTCCACCGTGTGCGTGGTCGAACCGCATTCCAGATCGATCTGATTGTTCAGTAACATCGGCGTGCGATTTGACGAAGTTACCGTGATTTCGTGCACCTTCAATTGCGGCAGGCCGAGCGTTTTCTTGATTTCGTCGACGATCTGCAGCGCGATGGTTTGCGAGTAGCCGACCGTGCCCTTGCCGTCGAAGTACGAGAAGGGAATCGACGCTTCACGCACGCCGAGTACGACCACGCCGTCGTCGTGGATTTTCTTCAGCGTGCCGGTGAGTTCTTCCGCATGAGCGGGGCAGGCGAGCGCCGCCGCGCCGAACGCGACCAGCGCGACGAGTGCGCAACGCATGCTTTGTGCGACGCGTGCGGCGCGGGTCATGCGTGTAGCAGGAACGGTACGCGTGTGACGCGTGCCTTGTGCTGTGCTCCCCCATACTCTCGCCCCGCGGTGGGCTGCAACTCTCATCAGGCCTCCCGGACTGGCGCTGGCATGTAGGCCGCGCTGTCACATGTCGATGGAACATGATGTAACGAAACGGCGTGCATTCCGCTCACGAAATGCACGCCGTAATTAACGTCAGATGCGCAACTTCAGATGAGCTTCGCGCTGTAATTGCCTCAGCTTACGCCGGCTTGCCCCAACTGTCGCGCAAGCTGACGATGCGATTGAACACGGGCTTGCCCGGTTTCGAATCGACGCGGTCGGCCACGAAATAGCCATGGCGTTCGAACTGATAGCGCTGTTCCGGCAACGCGTCGCGCGCACCCGGTTCCAGGTAGGCGTTGACCACGCGCTTCGAATCAGGATTCAGCGCTTCGAGGAAGTCGCGGCCACCGGCGTCCGGCTGCGGTTCCTTGAACAGACGGTCGTAGATGCGCACTTCGGCCGGGCACGCGCCTGCCGCGCTGACCCAGTGAATATTGCCCTTGACCTTGTAGGTGTTCGCGCCTTCGGTGCCCGATTTGCTGTCCGGGAAGTAGTTGCAGTGGACTGCGACGATGTTGCCGTTCTCGTCCTTGTCCGCGCCGATGCACTCGATCACATAGCCGTAGCGCAGGCGCACCTTGTTACCCGGGAACAGGCGGAAGTAACCCTTCGGCGGCGCTTCGTTGTAGTCGTCGCGTTCGATCCACAGTTCGCGCGAGATCGGGAATTCACGGACACCCTGTTCCGGATGATGCGGGTGGAACGGGGCGCTGCAGGGCTCAGTCACGCCTTCAGGGAAGTTGTCGATGATCAGCTTGAGCGGGTCGAGTACAGCCGCGATGCGCGGCGCCTTCTCGTCCAGATCGTCGCGCAGCGCGCCTTCGAACACGCTCATGTCGATCCATGAATCGACCTTGGTGACGCCAATGCGCTCGCAGAACAACTGGATCGCTTCCGGCGTGAAGCCGCGACGGCGCACACCGACGATGGTCGGCATGCGCGGATCGTCCCAGCCCTCGACATGGCCTTCGGTCACCAGTTGCAGCAGTTTGCGCTTGCTGGTGATCGCATAGGTGAGGTTCAGGCGCGAAAACTCGATTTGTTGCGGCAGCGGGCGCGTGAAGATTCCGGCTTCGGCCAGCTCGTTCAGAATCCAGTCGTACAGCGGACGGTGGTCTTCGAACTCGAGCGTGCACAGCGAATGCGTGATGTTTTCCAACGCGTCCGAGATGCAGTGCGTGTAGTCGTACATCGGGTACACGCACCATGTGTCGCCGGTGCGGTAGTGATGCGCAAAGCGGATGCGGTAGATGACCGGGTCGCGCATGTTGAAGTTCGGCGACGACATGTCGATCTTCGCGCGCAGCACGTGCTCGCCTTCCTTGAATTCGCCGGCCTTCATGCGGCGGAACAGGTCGAGGTTTTCCTGCACCGAACGCTCGCGGAAACGCGACGGAGTGCCGACCTCGGAGGCCGAGCCGCGGTTCGCGCGCATTTCTTCGGCCGACTGGCTGTCCACATATGCCTTGCCGCGTTCGATCAGCAGTTCGGCGAATTCGTACAGCTTGTCGTAGTAGTCGCTCGCGAAGTAGAGCTGTTCCTTGCCCTCTTTTTCCCATTCGAAGCCGAGCCAGCGCACGGAGTCGATAATCGAGTCGACGTACTCGACGCTTTCCTTTTCCGGGTTCGTATCGTCGAAGCGCAGATGGCACACGCCGCCGTAGCTGCGCGCCACGCCGAAGTTCAGGCAGATGCTCTTGGCGTGACCGATGTGCAGGTAGCCGTTCGGCTCAGGCGGAAAGCGCGTTTCGACACGCTGACCCCACTTGCCGGTGCGGTTGTCTTCGTCAATGATGTTGCGGATGAAATTGGATGCCGCTGGCGCGTCGTTGCGTTCGGTATTCATGCGAGAAGGTGAAAGTCGGTCGGGGACGCGCAATGCGCCCGCTTATCCGTCAATTCTACCTGACGCGTTCGCTCGCGGCAGGCGAGTGCGGCGCGCAGCCAACGTTTGTGCGGTTTCGACCGGTTTTTGGGGGCAGGCGGGATGCTGCAAGCTGTGTTTAAGCTGCTGTAACAGGAGGTAAAACGTTTTGTTGACGCGTGCGCCGGCGTCTTAGGATGCGGGCGGCGCACTCTCCACGCGCCGCGCACAGGCAGCATGTTCGCCCATTGATTTTTTCCCCGGCGCCGCTTTGCGCCCGTGCGGCGCACGCCGGGCGGCCATGCTGTCCATCCGCGCCCCGCTCAATCTGTTGGATTGCGCTCCGCGCCCTGACGTGCAGCCCGCCTCACCCATTGGGTCGCCTTGCATAGACGCTTTCCGTTCGTGCAACATGGCGTCAATAGTTCCCGGAGTTTCTCGGATGTCCGTCCCGTCGCATGACGCGCCTCGCGCGCCTTTCGCCTCTTTGTCTTTTGCCCGAATCGTGACGGCCACGGCCGTGTTCGCCGCGCTCGCCGGCAGCTTCGTCGCGCCGGCCCCTGCGCTAGCGAAAACGCCACCGCCCAAGGCCGTGCTGGACGCGTCGGCGGTGGCCGTGCCGGATCGCTACAGCGCCGACACCGCGCAGCAGATCTTCGCCGCCGGCGGCAACGCGGTGGACGCCGCTGTCGCGATCGCCTTCACGCTGGCCGTGACCTGTCCGGATGCGGGGAACATTGGTGGCGGCGGGTTCATGACGGTGTTCATGGACGGCAAGCCGTATTTTCTCGATTACCGCGAGCGCGCGCCGCAACAGGCGACCCGCGACATGTACCTCGACGATAAAGGCAACCTCGTGCCGGGCATGAGCCTCGTCGGCCATCGCGCGGTGGGTGTGCCGGGCACCGTCGAGGGCATGTGGGAAGCGCAGCAGCGCTTTGGCAAGCTGAAGTGGAAGCAGGTTCTGGCGCCCGCGATCCGTTACGCCACCGACGGCTTCAAGGTCGAGCCGTGGTTGCAGCAAAGCCATGACGCGGTGGCGAAGAATTTCGCCGGCAAGACCAACTTCGACGCCTACTTCTCGAACCTGAAGGCGGGCGTGATGGTCCGCCAGCCTGAACTCGCGCAAACCCTCTCGCGCATCGCCAGCGACGGCGGCCGGGAGTTCTACGAAGGCCGCACCGCGGATCTGATCGCCCAGCAGATGTACGGCCACGGTCTGGTCACGAAGCAGGACCTGATTCAATACAAGGCCGTTTGGCGCCAACCGCTCACCGCCGATTGGAACGGCTACAAGGTCGTGACCGCACCGCCGCCGAGTTCGGGTGGTGTCGGACTGATCCAGATGCTGAAGATGAAAGCCGATCTGAAGCAGGCGTTTGATGGCCTCGAGCTGAATTCAGTGCCGTATATCCATCTGATCGCGCAGATCGAAGATCGCGTGTTCGCCGATCGCCAGCAATACATCGGCGACCCCGATTCGTACAAGGTGCCGATCGACAAACTGACCGACGACGCCTACCTCGCGCAACGCGCCGATGAAGTGAAGCCCGACGAAGTGCCGGGCGCCACGCCCGTCAAAGGAGGCCTCGGCGATGCGCTGCCGGAAAAAGCGCAAACCACGCATTTTTCGGTGGTCGACAAGTGGGGTAACGCCGTGTCGAACACTTACACGCTGAACGGGTCTTTCGGTTCCGGCGTGGTGGTGGACGGCGGCGGCTTCCTGCTCAACGATGCGATGGACGACTTCGTCACCAAACCGGCTGTCGCCAGCCCGTCCGGCCCAACGGCTGACGAGCTGAACACGGTGGCACCGGGGCGCCGGCCGCTTTCGTCGATGACGCCGACCATCCTGTTGAAGGACAACAAGGTCTCGCTAGTGATCGGCACGCCTGGCGGCTCGCGAATCCTCACGTCGATCTTCCAGGTGATGACCAACCTGTACGACTTCAATATGCCGCCTGCCGACGCTTTGGCCGCGATGCGATTCCATCACCAGTTGTTACCGCCGAAGACGATCTATTTCGAGCCCTACCATCCGATCACGGGCGAGCTGGCCGAACAGTTGAAAGCTGTGGGCTACACGCTGGAAGGGCAGTCGTTCAATGGGGACGTGCAGATGATTCGCGTCGAAGGGGCGGCGCCTGAACCGGCGGCCGATCCGCGCGGCGTTGGCGTGGGCCGCGTGATGCCTTGAAGCGTGGCTTCTTCGGCCCGGCGAAGCTAATAATTGCAGAAGCCGGCTGCGGATACGTATTGCAGATGCGCACTTGATTGCCGCATTTGAGAAGCGCACTCGAAAAGCGCACTTGAAAAACGAACTACAACGGGGAAAGCGATGAGCGGACAAAAACTAAACGTACTCGTGCTGCCGGGCTATCAGAATTCCGGCGTGGGGCACTGGCAGACGCGCTGGGAAGCGCTCGATCCCGCCTTCGTGCGCGTACAGATGTCGGACTGGGACCGTGTGGCACGCGACGAGTGGTGCCGCACACTCGATGCCGCGGTGGCCGCAGCCGACTCGCCAGTGGTGTTCGCCGCGCACAGCCTTGGCTGCCTGACGACCGCCTTCTGGGCGTCGCAGTACGCGAGCGCTGCCCAGCTCGCGAAGGTGGCGGGCGCGTTGCTGGTGGCGGTGCCTGATCCGTCCGGGTCACATTTTCCGCCGGATGCCAGCGGTTTCGCGCCGGTGCCGCTTACGCGCTTGCCGTTCGCGAGCATCGTTGTGGCGAGCAGCGACGATCCGTACGGCGGCGTGCCGTTCTCGCAAAGTTGCGCGAGCGCATGGGGCAGCCGCTGGATCGATATCGGGCCGCGTGGCCACATCAATGCCGACAGCGGGCTCGCCGATTGGGACGAGGGGCGCCGCTGGCTGGCTACGTTGGGCGAGCGGCGGTGAGCCCTCATTTGCGCTGATCCGGCGGGCGTTCGGCGCAGGCTGCAGCGTGTCATCGTCGCTAGCGTCACTGAAAACCGGCGCCGCCCAAGCCGGCCTCAAATCACTGATTGCTCCCGCAGCGTGGCAATCCGAGCCTCGTCATAGCCCAGCACGTCGCGCAAGATGCTGTCGGTGTGCTCGCCGAGCATTGGTGGATGGGACAGCGCTTCAGGTGGCGTGCCGGTCATATTGATCGGATTGCGCACCAGTTTGACCGTGCCGCCCGACGGATGCGGCAGATCGACCTGCATGCCGCGCGCCACCACCTGCTCGTTTTCGAACACTTCGCCCAGATCGTTGATCGGCCCGCACGGCACACCGGCCGCTTCCAGCGCCGCGATCCATTGCTGCTTGCCCTGCAGGCGCACCATGTCGGCGAGGATCGGCACGAGCATGTCGCGGTGGCGCACGCGAGCCGGGTTGGTCGCGAATCGCTCGTCGCTGGCGAGTTCGGGGCGGCCGCCTGCTTCGACGAATTTGCGGAACTGGCCGTCGTTGCCGACCGCGACGATGATCCAGCCGTCGCTGGTCTGGAAGGTCTGGTAGGGCACGATGTTCGGATGCGCATTGCCCCAGCGCACGGGCGGTTGGCCGCTCGCCAGGTAATTCGAATTCATGTTGGCCAGCATGGCCACCTGCACGTCGAGCAGCGCCATGTCGATGTACTGGCCTTCGCCCGTGCGGTCGCGGTGCGTGAGCGCCGTGAGCACGGCGATGGTCGAATACATGCCGGTCATCAGGTCGGCAATCGCGACGCCGGCCTTTTGCGGGCCGCCGCCCGGCTGGCCGTCGCGTTCGCCGGTAATGCTCATGAAGCCCCCGATGCCTTGCACGATGAAGTCGTAACCGGCGCGCTGCGCATACGGCCCGGTTTGCCCGAAACCGGTTACCGAGCAGTAGATCAGATCGGGCTTCACTTCTTTGAGCGACACGTAATCGAGGCCGTACTTCTTCAACTGCCCGACCTTGTAGTTCTCCAGCACCACGTCGCTTTGCGCGGCCAGTTCGCGGATGATCCGCTGGCCTTCGGGCGAAGCGATATCGACGGTGACCGAGCGCTTGTTGCGGTTCGCCGCGAGGTAATAGGCGGCTTCACGCGTGTCGGCGCCTTCCGGTGTTTTCAGGTACGGCGGCCCCCAGTGGCGGGTGTCGTCGCCAACTTCGGGCCGTTCGATCTTGATGACGTCGGCGCCGAAATCGGCGAGCGTCTGTGCGCACCAGGGCCCGGCGAGCACGCGTGTGAGATCCAGCACGCGGATATGACTGAGAGCGCCCATATTCTTCAATGTCTCCTATGTCGACCGGAGTTAGCGCTTTAGCTGTCGACCAGAGTTAACGCTTCAGCGCTTACTCTGGTCCCATGCAAAGCACTTACTCCGGTCCCATGCAAGGTTTGTGGGTGGTGACGCGGCGGGCATGCCGCCGCGGATGTGGGCAATCTTAAGCGATTCCCGCGCGGCGGCGCAGTCAGCCGAACGGCATAGGACGCGCGGCGTGCCTTGCCGGGTCGCTCGCGACCCGGCCAAACCTGGCCGGACGGCTAACGGTATGGGGCACGCGCCGCGCGCGGGCGCCGATCCCGTATAATCAGTCGTTTAAGAAACAATCAGTTGGCGCATCGCCACGATGCAGCCGGTAACAGCCAGGACCGTCCCCGCACGCTATGAAAGCCGCCGAAATCCGCGAGAAATTCCTCAAGTTCTTCGAATCGAAGGGCCATACGATCGTTCGCTCGTCGAGCCTTGTGCCCGGCAACGACCCGACACTGCTCTTCACCAATTCGGGAATGGTGCAGTTCAAAGATGTGTTCCTCGGCGCGGAATCGCGTCCGTATTCGCGCGCCACGACCGCGCAGCGCAGCGTGCGCGCCGGCGGCAAGCACAACGATCTGGAAAACGTCGGCTACACCGCGCGTCACCACACGTTCTTTGAAATGCTGGGCAACTTCTCGTTCGGCGACTACTTCAAGCGCGACGCGATCCACTACGCGTGGGAGTTGCTGACGGGCGTGTACCAGCTGCCTAAAGACAAGCTGTGGGTCACCGTCTATCACGAAGACGACGAAGCGCACGACATCTGGGCGAAGGAAGTGGGCGTGCCGGTCGAGCGGATCATCCGCATCGGCGACAACAAGGGTGCGCGCTACGCGTCAGACAATTTCTGGCAGATGGCCGACGTCGGGCCATGCGGCCCGTGCTCGGAAATCTTCTACGACCATGGCCCGGACGTATGGGGCGGCCCCCCGGGGTCGCCTGAGGAAGACGGCGACCGCTACATCGAGATCTGGAATCTCGTGTTCATGCAGTTCAGCCGTGATGCGCAAGGCAACATGACGCCGCTGCCCAAGCAGTGCGTCGACACGGGCATGGGTCTCGAGCGTATCGCCGCGGTTCTGCAGCATGTGCACAGCAATTATGAGATTGACCTGTTCCAGGCGCTCATCAAGGCTGCGGGCCGCGAAACCGGCGTGACCGATCTGACGAACAACTCGCTGAAGGTGATTGCCGATCACATCCGCGCCTGCTCGTTCCTGATCGTCGACGGGGTGATTCCGGGCAATGAAGGCCGCGGCTACGTGCTGCGCCGTATCGTGCGCCGCGCGATCCGCCACGGCTACAAGCTGGGCAAGAAGGGTTCGTTCTTCCACCGCATGGTGCCGGACCTCGTCGCGCAAATGGGCGGCGCTTATCCGGAACTGAAGGACGCGGAGCAACGCGTGACCGACGTGCTGCGCCAGGAAGAAGAGCGCTTCTTCGAGACCATCGAGCATGGCATGTCGATTCTCGAAAGCGCCTTGGCCGATCTGGAAGCGAAGGGCGGCAAGACGCTCGACGGCGAACTCGCGTTCAAGCTGCACGACACCTACGGCTTCCCGCTCGATCTGACGGCAGACGTTTGCCGCGAACGCGAAGTGACGGTCGACGAGGCCGCCTTCGACGAAGCGATGGCGCGTCAGCGCGAACAGGCTCGCGCGGCGGGCAAGTTCAAGATGGCGCAGGGCCTCGAATACTCGGGCGCGAAGACCACGTTCCACGGCTACGAAGAAATCATCTTTGACGACGCGAAAGTGATCGCGCTGTATGTCGACGGCGCGTCGGTCAAGGAAGTGAGCAACGGCCAGCAGGCGGTCGTCGTGCTCGATCACACGCCGTTCTACGCAGAGTCAGGCGGCCAGGTCGGCGACCAGGGCGTGCTGGCTAACGCGAGCGTGCGCTTTGCGGTAAGCGATACGCTGAAGGTGCAGGCGGACGTGGTCGGCCATCACGGCACACTCGAGCAGGGCACGCTGAAAGTCGGCGACGTCGTGAAGGCGGAAATCGATGCGGTGCGTCGTGCCCGCACCGAGCGCAATCACTCGGCCACCCACCTGATGCACAAGGCGCTGCGCGAAGTGCTCGGCTCGCACGTGCAGCAGAAGGGCTCGCTGGTCGACGCGGACAAGACACGTTTCGACTTCGCGCACAACGCGCCGATGACCGACGAGCAGATCCGTCAGGTCGAAGCGATCGTCAACGAGGAAGTGCTGGCGAATGCGCCGGGCATTGTGCGCGTGATGCCGTTCGACGAAGCGGTGAAGGGCGGCGCGATGGCGCTGTTCGGCGAAAAGTACGGTGACGAAGTGCGCGTGCTCGACCTCGGTTTCTCGCGCGAGTTGTGCGGCGGTACGCACGTGCATCGCACGGGCGACATCGGACTCTTCAAGATCGTGATGGAAGGCGGCGTGGCTGCCGGTATCCGTCGCGTGGAAGCGATCACGGGCGATAACGCCGTGCGCTTCGTGCAGGATCTCGACGCGCGGATCAATGCGGCTGCGGCCGTGTTGAAGGCACAGCCGTCGGAGCTGACGCAGCGGATCGTGCAGGTGCAGGATCAGGTGAAGTCGCTGGAGAAGGAACTGAGCGCATTGAAGTCGAAGATGGCTTCGAGCCAGGGCGACGAGCTTGCCGGTCAGGCAATCGAAGTGGCCGGCGTGCATGTGCTGGCTGCAACGCTCGAGGGCGCGGACGTGAAAACGCTGCGCGAGACTGTCGACAAGCTGAAGGACAAGCTGAAGAGCGCGGCGATCGTGTTGGCGTCGGTCGAGGGCGGCAAGGTGAGTCTGATTGCCGGTGTGACGGCGGACGCCAGCAAGAAGGTCAAGGCCGGTGAACTGGTCAACTTCGTTGCACAGCAAGTCGGTGGCAAGGGCGGCGGGCGGGCGGACATGGCGCAAGCTGGCGGTACCGAGCCGGCGAATCTGCCTGCGGCGCTGGCAGGCGTGAAGGGTTGGGTCGAAGCCCAGCTTTGATTCGGGTTTGATTGGGCTACGCGGGGCGCTGGTGGTTTTTGCGTCCCGCGATCAACCCACAATCAACACAAAATCAAGACACGCCCACCGCTGCAGTCGCAGGCAAACCTGCGGAATCGTCCCGCGCCATAAGCGTCTGCTTCAGGGCATTTAAAGCGGACGAAAAATGCCCCCGTCGCCAGACCAGAAGCGTCTCAATCACGCCAATATCGGGAAGCTCATGAACCGCGATATTGCTCGCATCGGTTTGCAGATCGAGCACTGATCGCGGTGCCACGGCCACCCCCGCGCCGGCGGCGACACAAGCCACGATCGCATGATACGAGCCGAGCTCCAAAACGCGAGCCGGCCTCACCCCATGCTCCAGATACCACTTCTCGATGTACGCCCGGTAAGCACACCCACGCTCGAACGCGATCAGCGTCGATAAAGCAATATCCCGCACTTCGCGAATCGGCCGATGACCCCGCGGCGACAGCATCACCAGCTCCTCGCGGAAAACCGGCACCGTCTCGAACAATTCACCGAGCGCGGCAGGATCCGGCGGGGTCGCCACCAACGCCGCATCCACTTCGAATTCGCGGACCCGCTCGATCAGCTTGCCGGTCGTGCCGGTTTCGAGTTCCAGCGCGACATCCGGCCACTGCTGGTGATACTGCGCGAGCAAGCCCGGCAGACGCGTCGCCGCGACGCTTTCCATCGTGCCCAACCGCAAGCGCCCACTCGGACGATCCTCGCGTACGGCATGACGCGCCTCGTCTGCGAGCGCGAGCAGACGCTCCGCGTAGGGCAGCAGTGTCTCGCCAGCGGGCGTCAAAACGAGGCGGCGGCCATCGCGGATGAACAGGTCGGTGCCCAGTTGCTCCTCGAGCTGCTTGATGCGCGTCGTGACGTTCGATTGCACGCGATTGAGCTTGGCAGCGGCGCGCGTCACGCCGTTTTCGCGCACGACAGCACGAAAAATGGTCAAGGCGGCCAGATCCATGGTTCTCTCCTGGCGATGGTTGGTATCCGAATTATTCATTTTTAGTGATTGAAAGGTCAAGCTAATATGGCTTGAAGAAGCCGGTGACCGCCGGCCCGAATTCATCTACGGTCTGCTCATGAACGATCTCGCTTCCAGCGCGCAGGACACCCCTGCCGAACGTCACGCCGCCCGCCGCGCGGCGCTTGCCTGCATGGTCACCTTGGCCGTGGTGCTCGGCATCGGACGTTTTGCGTTCACGCCGCTCTTGCCGCTGATGCTTCACGGCAGCGCCTTCGGCCAGCCGCAGATCGATATCCAGCATGGCGGCTGGCTCGCGTCGTTCAACTACGCGGGCTATTTCGTCGGTGCGCTCACGTGCGCGGCGCTGCGGGTCGAGCCGGCGCGCATGGTGCGCGTGGGGCTTGTTGCGACGGCTTTGCTGACGTTGGCAATGGGCGTAACAGGCCAATTCTGGGTGTGGGCGGTCGTGCGCTTTGCCGCCGGCGCGATCAGTGCCTGGACCTTCGTGTTCGCCTCGCAGTGGGGCTTGCGGCGGCTCGCCGAACTCGGCGCGCACGGATGGAGCGGGGTGATCTACACAGGCCCGGGCGTGGGCATCGTCGGGACCGGCTTGCTGGTCAGCGCTGCGGGCGGTTACGGCGCGACGGCGGGTTGGATCGGTTTCGGGCTTATCGCGGCGGTGCTTTCGATCATGGTTTGGCCGGTGTTCGGGACCGTGACCGATATCGCCTCAGGAGGCGCGGTGCTTGCCACGGGCGGGGCA
>NZ_WOEZ01000025.1 GCF_013177735.1 Paraburkholderia elongata
CGCGACTTGTTGCTCGTGTCCATTGATCTCAGCAACTTTCGATTCGGCTAGCCGCGCGCTCGCGACGTCGGCTGTGTGCCAACCTTCGGTCATTCGGTGGCGCTAGTCGAATGGCCCTTCATGGCCGGGTCCAGACCTTTCACAGCCCGCGGGAATTTCCGCCGGCTCCATACTCTCGCGGGCGCCGCTCAAGCCACTTTCGGGCACGTCCGCGAAACGTCCATTGCGCGACCGACATTCTGCTGTAAGCGTCCGCCGCCATCATACCCAGCGGTCACTTATTGCTTGCCCGAAGCGAGCTGCTGGTTGCGCTCAGCGAGAAACTTGATCAAACCATCAACGCCGCTTTCCTGGATCTTGTCACTGAACTGCTGCCGATATGTCTGGATTAGCCAGACGCCGAGTACATTCAGGTCATACAACCGCCAGCCCTGCGGCGTGCGGTACAGCCGGTAATCGATCTCTGCTGGTTCACCGTTCGTGGTTGCAATCGTGCGCACCACCACGTCCGTATCGGTTGGAGCGATGTGTATCGGCGGGTAGTCGATCCGCTGGTCTGGACGGAGCTGACCGATAGCACCCGAATATGTGTGAATCAGGAGCATCTTGAACTGTTCGACGAGTTGCTGCTGCTGCGCGGGCGTAGTCGTCCGCCAGTAACGGCCCATCGCCAGTGACGTGGTGCGGCGAAAATCGGTGTAGGGAAGAATGTCCCGGTTTACGATATCCATGATGCGGGGAATATCGTCTGGCGCGATCGCTCGGGCGCGCACCTCGTCGAGTATCTGTTGCGTCGCGGTCTTGATCAGAAGCTGAGGCTCCGATTGGTCGACTTGCGCGTACGCCGCGCCGCCGAACGAGAACAACGCAGCGCAAAGAGTCAGTAGAGAAAGTGTCTTCATGTGCAGAATCCTGGCTGGATGCGTTGGCTTGCTGCTACGCAAGTATCCTCCATCTACGCCCGAACGCGTCGCGGCAGCACTCGTCGCTGTTTCAAGTCCGAAACTGGCCGAGCAAGGACCGATGTTCGATCGGCGAGGTCGTCCAAAGGTCGTTGGTCCGAGTGCGGCACAAGTCAACCCGGTCGGGCCCTGCAGTTGGTTTCTGGAACGTCACCACCACGTTCGCAGATTGAGGCGATCGAGATTCATCCGCGAACACACCACGTTGAGTTGAGCGACGTTGAGCCGGACTGGATGAGCGTCCCGGATCCTTACGACGTGGGCGACTCGGAGTCAGTGTATTGCGACTGGCGCGGGTGCGACCCGCTTGGGATGAACGCTCAGTGAAAACGGTTTATCACAATAGCGCATCTTCCACCACGTTCGCGAGACGAACCAACACGCGCCAACAAAGACGCGGCCAACGGATGATCGTCTCCGGCAGAGGTCACCTGCCGACCCGGAACGGTCCATCGCCCTCCTCCAAAACGGACACTCGCGCGCGCTCCGTGGCAGCGACGGCAGCTAATCGAGTGGTCGCTTCGGCTTCTGCTCCAAACCGTCGGATTCCAGCACGGTCCGCGTGACGCCGTTGCGCGCCGGAATCTTTCGATATTCGTCGGCCCTCCGCATGAACAAACTGTCGTACGATCAGTGCATCGTTGTCACCTGCATCTCGTCGAGCAGATTGTCCGCGTGGTCGAGGTGATGCATCACCCACAGCATGTAGCGTACATCGACGTGAATCGAGCGCGTTTCATCGGGATTGAAAAGCCAGCTGGAGCTAACGCCCTCCCAGTCGCCGTCGAACGCGAGACCGACCAGTTGGCCATTGCGGTCCAGCGTCGGCGAACCGGAGTTGCCACCGGTGATATCCAGGTTCGCAAGGAAATCGACGGGCAGCATGCCGTTCTCCGCCGAAGCGAACCCGTCGAACGCCTTGATTCGAATCGCCGATAGTTCCGCTGGCGGCGCGTTGAACGGCTCGACCCTGGTGTCTTTCTGGACGATGCCGTCGGCGGTCGTGAACGGCACGTATTCGACCGCGTCACGTGGCTTGTAGCCCTGTACCGTGCCGAAAGTGACGCGCAGCGACTTGTTCGCATCGTGATAGACCGGCAACCCGTGCGATGCGTTGAACGCAACCAGCGCAGCCATGTATCCGGAGCGGGCAGCGGATTCGTTGCCCTCAAACGTCTTCTCCTCGTGCTCACAGGCAAGCAGATCGGGCATCAGGTCGCGCATCAGCTCGATCCACGTATCGTTGCTCGCGTGTATCTGCGCGGGCGTTGCTGACAGCCAGGCTACCCGCGCGGTGGTGTCGGTCAGCCTGGTACCGGCATAAAGCGTCGCGACTCTCCGCGTCAAGGCGGCTTCGTCGCTGGCGCCGTCAAGCCATCGGTCGAGTGCCGGCAGACGCTGATCGGACGGCAGCTTTACGTAGCGTTGCAGGTCGTAGACTAACATCTGCTGATCGACACCCGGATCGAAACGGCGATCGAGCCGTTGCTGCTCGCCGAGCAAGCTGATTTCATCGCGCTTTTGAAAGCCGTCTTCGCGCGCGAGGTTGGGCTTCTGCTTTTCCTGTGCGAGACGCACGATCTGATAGGACGCGTGAAACAGCCCGTTAAATTGCATGATATACAACACGAGATCACGGTCACTCAATTTCAACTGTGCATCGACGAGCTGGCGCAGATTCGCGACGCCCGCCTGCAACGCGGCGCCGTCGAGTGCGCCGCCGGGCTTTTGCTGAGCGAGCCACTGATCGAGCGCGGCTTCCTGGGAACGCTTCACGGCAAGTGCGTTGCTGCGCGCCAGCCCATCGAGATTGCCCTGATAGTACTTCATCGCGTTGTTCAGGTTCGCGATGAAGTCCGCGTATTTGACGCCGACGTCCGGATGGGTCTTGCCTGCGGTGTCGAGCATCGCGACCAGGTCCTTGTAGGCGCTGACCTTGGCGGGGTATTGCAAATCAATCGTGCTTTGCAATTCGTCGGCCAGTCGGTAGCGGTCTGTCCGCCACGGATAGCCCGCGGCCATCACAAAGTCGCCGGCGCGCACACCTTTCGGATTGACCGTAAGCCAGTGCCTCGGGCGATAGGGCACGTTGCCCTTCGAGTACGAAGCAGAACTGCCGTCCTTCGCGACGTAAGCTCGCAGAAAGCTGAAGTCACCCGTGTGACGCGGCCACATAAAGTTGTCGACGTCGCCGCCGTAGTTGCCGATGGATAACGGCGGCGCATAGACGAGACGTATGTCTCGCAGTTCCTTCTGCCTGATGAGCTGATAGTCATAACCCTCGCTGAAGGTGTACACGTCGCAACGATAGCCCGGTTGCTCGCAGGCTTGTACGAGACGCTTTTTTGCCTGATCGATGGCAACGAAGCGCGCATAGCCGCCCATCTCCGGCTTGAGCGCAGCGTTTATCCGATCCGTGACGTCGCTGATCTGCTCCGTCACGTAGACACGTTGGGTTGGGTCGGCCGGCAGTTCGTCTCCCTTGGCGCGCGCGAGAAATCCGTCGTTGATCAGATTCTTTTGCGGCGTGGAGTTGTATTGCAAGGCAGAATATCCGCAGTGGTGATTCGTCACAATCAAGCCATCCGGTGAAACGAAGGATGCCGTACAAAACCCAAGGCTGACGACCGCATCGAGCGGCCATGACGTCAGCGTCGAGAGTTGTTTGGGATCAAGAGCCAGCCCGCGTTGTTCAAGTTGGCCAGCCAGGCTTGGGAGTTGTGGCGGCTGCCACATGCCTTCATCGGCGCACGCGTTATTAAAGTTGAATATTGCCGACGCAACGAGCGTCATGCCTGCTGCCAACGAAGTCTTTAGAAGCATCATGTCCCCAAGGGTTTTTGTGTGACTCCCGCAACGGCGAAGCCTAACGCACTCAATTTTTCCCCGCAATCCGCCCTAAATGACAACGTCGACATCCGTCAGGTTCGCGAAAGCTTTGGAATTAAGCTGTCTCGGCTCGCGAGTGCATCTGGGAGTGAATGTGAATATCCGGTATCGATTGAAAATCATCTAGCGGACCTCCTGCCGCCGCCCTGCCGGGCGACGGGGTTAAAGTGAGTTTGCCAAAACCGCTTTAACCGGAAGGAGGTCATCATGAACTATAGCGGCATTGACCTGCATTCGAACAACAGCGTGGTGAGTGTGATCGACGAAACGGACCGCGTGGTCGCCGAGAAGCGGCTGCCGAACGACCTGGCAAGGATTCTGGCGTTCCTTGCCCCGTGGCGAGCCGGGCTGGCAGGCGTCGTGGTCGAATCCACGTATTATGGACGCCCCGGGATTATGCATGGTTTGTCTGTCGTTCCCAGGTGCGATCGCCCGAATTTTTGGGACTCCGGGTAGCGCCTCAGCAACGATAGACTTCGCATAACGGATCGTGCTCTT
>NZ_WOEZ01000248.1 GCF_013177735.1 Paraburkholderia elongata
CAGGCTTCGCCTGGCCCTTGACCCCGCTACGGCGCTTCCTTACGGAGCCGCCCGATGGACCTGACCAATGATTCGTGAGTCAGTTCGTGAAAGGCCTTGACAACTTCCTGCTCATAGAAGGGTCATGCAGGAGTGGGCCGACTATATTGATCGGCTAAGCATGCCAACGACAGAAACCGGATCAAGCAAGAAGATCTGAGCGGCACACTACCCGATCGATCGCGTGCCGCAACACCCCAACTCTCACACCCCTCGAATCGCGCTAACCCTAACCCTAACTGGCTGTAGCCGCCACATTGGCTCGCGCCTTATGCAATTTTTTGTAGCTGTCGATCAGGCGGTGGTGCCTATCGAGACCCTCTAGTTTCATACTCGCTGGCGCTAACCCGAAGAAGCGCACGCTGCCGTCCACTGCCCCCATTACCGCGTCCATCCGAGCGTTGCCAAACATCCGACGGAAGTTGACCGCGTAGTCGTCCAGTTCCAGGTCGTCATCGAGCAGCACCTCCAGCACCACATTCAAGGCCTGGTAAAACAATCCGCGCTCGACCGTGTTGTCGTTGTACTGCAGGAAAGCTCCCGCCAGCTCTTGCGCCGCCTCAAATTGCTGCAAGGCGAGATGAATCAGCAGCTTCAACTCGAGAACTGTTAGCTGCCCCCAGTCCGTATTCTCGTCAAATTCGATGCCGATCAAAGTGGCAATATCGGAGTGCTCATCCAGCTCACTGTTATCCAACCGCTCAAGCAGTGCTGCCAGGCCGGCATCGTCCAGGCGATGCAAGTTCAAAATATCGGCGCGGAACAACAGCGCCTTGTTTGTGTTATCCCAGATCAAATCCTCTACCGGGTAAACTTCCGAATAATCGGGCACCAAAATCCGGCAGGCTACGGCACCCAGCTGGTCATACACCGCCATGTACACCTCTTTGCCCATGTCTTCGAGAATGCCGAACAAGGTTGCTGCTTCCTCGGCATTGGAGTTTTCACCCTGGCCAGAAAAATCCCACTCAACAAACTCGAAATTCGCTTTGGCGCTGAAAAAGCGCCACGACACCACACCGCTGGAATCAATGAAGTGCTCAACAAAGTTATTTGATTCAGTCACGGCGTTACTGACAAAGGTGGGCTGAGGTAAATCGTTCAGGCCTTCAAAACTACGCCCCTGCAGCAATTCCGTTAGACTCCGTTCCAGCGCCACCTCGAAGCTTGGGTGCGCGCCGAACGAGGCAAAGACACCGCCTGTCCGCGGGTTCATCAAGGTGACGCACATCACCGGGTAGGTCCCACCCAGCGACGCATCCTTTACCAGCACCGGAAAGCCCTGCTCTTCCAATCCCTGAATCCCGGCCAGAATGCCAGGGTATTTCGCCAGCACTTCGTGCGGCACATCAGGCAATGCGATTTCACCTTCCAGAATTTCGCGCTTTACCGCCCGTTCGAAAATTTCGGACAGACATTGCACCTGCGCTTCGGCCAGCGTATTACCGGCACTCATGCCATTGCTGACGAATAGGTTTTCGATCAGGTTGGACGGAAAATACACCACTTCGCCGTCCGACTGCCGCACATACGGCAGCGAACAGATACCGCGCTGCACATTGCCGGAGTTGGTGTCGTACAGATGCGAGCCATACAACTCGCCATCGGGATTATAAATTTGCAGGCAGTACGCATCCAGAATTTCAGCCGGCAGCGCATCATCAGGGCCAGGCTTGAACCAGCGCTCGTCCGGGTAATGTACAAACCCCGCATTGGCGATGTCTTCGCCCCAAAACGCACCGCCATAGAAATGGTTGCAATTCAGGCGCTCGATAAACTCTCCCAACGCTGACGCCAACGCGCTTTCTTTGGTCGCTCCCTTGCCATTGGTAAAACACATCGGCGAGTGCGCATCGCGGATATGCAGCGACCACACATTGGGAACGATATTGCGCCACGAAGCGATTTCAATCTTCATGCCCAAGCCCGCCAAAATGCCCGACATATTGGCGATGGTTTGCTCCAACGGCAGATCCTTGCCCGCAATATAGGTGCTGGCGTCAGAAGCCGGCTTCAACGTCAGCAAGGACTGAGCATCGGCATCCAAGTTCTCTACCTCTTCAATTACAAACTCGGGTCCGGCTTGCACCACTTTCTTCACTGTACAACGCTCAATAGAGCGCAAAATACCTCGGCGGTCTGCTTCCAAGATATCCGGCGGCAACTCAACCTGAATCTTGAAAATCTGTTGGTACCGGTTTTCCGGATCAACAATATTATTCTGCGACAGGCGGATATTTTCGGTAGGAATATTGCGAGTCACGCAGTACAACTTCACAAAGTAAGCTGCACACAAGGCCGATGAGGCCAGAAAATAATCGAAGGGACCAGGCGCCGAGCCGTCGCCCTTATAACGGATAGGCTGGTCGGCCACTACCGTGAAGTCATCGAACTTGGCTTCAAGACGTAGCTTATCGAGAAAGTTGACTTTAATTTCCATGGGGAAATTCCAAAAATTGTACTCAAAACAAAATATAAAGCGCTGTAAAAAAAACAGGGCTTTAAGTGTTCATGAGAAACGGATTTCAAACTTGGTGCCGTAACCGCCGAGCAACGTTTCGATCTCGGCATCGATGGTGTCTTTAGTCCAGGTGACGAAGCGACGCCAGTGGTATTTGGCGTGCTTCCA
>NZ_WOEZ01000249.1 GCF_013177735.1 Paraburkholderia elongata
TGCTCGCCGACGGACTCGTCGCGACCGTGCAGAAAGGCGCGCGCAGCTATGTGATTCCGCAGGATCCGATCGCGCTGCTCAGGCGTATCGAGGCGCAGCGTCAGCTCGTTCAGGAAGTGCTCCCGCGGCTGCGCTCGATTCACAACTCAGCGGGTGGAAAACCGCGGGTGCGCTATTTCACGGGTATCGAAGGGATCAAGACTGTGCTCAACGAAACGCTCGAATGTCAGAGTAAAGAGTTGCGCGCGGTGATGTCTAACAGCGAGCTGTTTCAGACGCCGGGTTTTGAGGTCATCAGGGACGTCGCGGTGCGACGCATCCGTGCGGGTATCAATCTGCGCGTGATCCGCTCGGGCCCCGGCGATACGCGCGATCTGTGGCGATCGTCGAAGCGCGATCTCCGTGAACTCCGTTTCGCGCCCGCCGATTTCGAAGTGGGTATCACGACCTATCTCTACGACGACACCGTGGCCTTCGTTTCATCGCGGGCCGAGCACTACGCGCTGTCCATTCAAAGCGCGGAGTTCTTTGCGTTCGAGTGCAGTCTGTTCGAAGTGCTATGGAGCACAAGCACGCCCGATCGGTCCGACAAACCCGTGTGAACCGCTTTCATTCGCACCGGGGGTACTGCGCGTCAAGGATCAACGCCCGTCGAAGTGCCTTGAATATTTAAATAGAACGGTAGCGCGACGGGTACGAATCCAGACGTTGTTTCCACTCAGGAAGCGGCCATTCAATTCGCGATGGTGAACGTTGCTTGATCGGCCTTATGGAAAGCTTCGCATAAGGCCGATCAACCGCCTTCCATGTCGCGATTGGAATCGGCGGTTCATCGGCCTGAGCAGCCACTAGACACGCCGCGCTCGTATCATTTCCGAAGGCTGGGTCTCAATGCAGGTCAAGAGACGATACAGCGATGGGAGGAGGGCGCTAGAACTACGCAGCGTCGCGTCGGCTATCGCCTCCAGGAAAGCGTCTAGTAGATGGCATGTCAGCGACCGTCTGCATCTTACGGCGAGGGCTTCGCCGGCCCGTTCTGGCCCGCGTTCATTACCGCGTCTCTTTCTGCTCGATGTTTAGCGGCAACCTTCTCTTCCGCAGCCTGTAGATCGGCGGGGTACGAACCATCGTCACCTTGGGATGGGTTGTAACCCGCCGCCTCCAATTCTTCGAGTTCATGCATAACTTCTGCACGTGTGAGTTGATGGGTAGCGGGCTCCGGCATGGCTTGCGCATAAACGCTCGCTGAACTTGCCATCAGTACTGCCCCTGCCATCACGAGGCTGAGTAGTGGCGAGTCAGCGCACCGATTCAACGATTCCGATTCCATGTTGGTACTCCTTGTGCCTAGGGGCGAAAGAATGACGGACGTTCACTGAGCCGTGTTGTCCGGGGCCGATGCGTTCCGCTGCGCTAGATGCCCGCGCCTTGTGCGTGCTCTCTATGCAAGACCGCTCGCGTGAGCCGGTTATTCCCACATTCGCCTGGAGGCAGTAGAGAGCAAGCGGACGCGCCTCGTTGCCGCGTTCAAGGCGCGCATGCGCATGTAGTGACGCGGTGAAGAGTGAGTGCTCAGGGAGATCGCTCCATGACCAAAGCCTCTAAACGATCCCAACCCGCATTACGCCCGCCTGTCGAGACGCCTCAGTACGAGAAACTTGCATTGCAGGCCTTCGACCTTTGCAACCGCCAGTTGAACCAACTGAAAACGTTTGTCACTTTTACGGCCACAATATGTAGGAATCCTGCCATTGCGATCGAGGAATGCCGACGCCCAGGCTACAAGAACGAAAGCCAGCGCAAACAAACGCCCGCCAAAGGCACCACGAGCGTAGGAGCAGAAACAGCCCAGCAACCGGTTGTCGCGCCGCACTAATCCATCAGGTGTGGCCGGCGTGTCGCATAGACACGCTGAAGACACTGTTGACGCGTCGCCGCTAAGTGTGGCGGCGCGTCGAGCGCAAGCCCGATGAAAGCCATATAAATAAACTTGTAAATGAGGATGATTGTCATTTGCATTTTTATTGACGTGCCTATGCGCGATAGGTACGATGCGCTGCTGCACGGGGGATTGGGTAACCTGGCGCTGAGCGCGGACCGCGTTCGCAAGGCAACAAGCAATGCGCGGAACGCGCATCGGCGTTTCGAAACGGCTTAACGATTTTGGACCTGAACATGTCTGTGAACTGGATGCCGCGAGAAGCAACACATGGCCGCGGTCAACCAAGCGAGCCTCGCGCCGCGGCCGCGTAGAACTGTCGTCTTGACGGGCGCGACACATGCCAGTCGAAGAGCGGGCGAGCCCACGATCGCTACGATGGCCTCGCGCGATTTTTCCATTGGGTTTTCGCCGCCGTCATTATCTATACGAGTGTTGCCGGCTACGCGCTGGCCCACATTGTTGGCGGAGCAGTACACGATTTCCTGTCGCGATTGAATATGTCGATCGCTACGGTACTGATCGTGCTCTTTCCGCTACGAGTGGTTTGGAAGTTCGTCCGGGTCGAGCCTCGCGCGCTGCCCGGTACGCCCGGATGGCAGCGAACGCTTGCAACCGGCATCCACAATTTGATTTACGTAACGATCTTTGCGGTGCTGGCGAGCGGCTTCTTGATGGTCCCGAACGGCTATTCCTTCTTCGGCCTGATCGAGATTCACACGCCTTTCCCGAAAGGCGCGCTGACCGACGAACTCTTCACCGTGCATCGCGCGAGTTGCGCACTGCTGGCCGGGTTGGTCGCGCTGCACGTGCTCGCGGTCATCAAGCACCAGTTGATCGCGCGGAACGACGTCTTGCGACGAATGCTTTGAGCAGGAGGGGGCGCTTACGAGAGCGTCTCCGTTGTTTTACTCGCAGTGCTCGTGGCCGCTGCTTTCACGTGGCGGACAAAAGCGATTGAGCCTGCTTGAGAAGCGCGTGCGACGCGGCAAACTCATTACGTCCAGCCATAGTGAGTGCGGCGTGACCCGTGCGCGCGAAAAGCGCGTCGTCGGACGTTACGACCGCATGCAAGCTGGGATCAGAATGGTTGTATTGGCGAAAAAACGCGAGCATCTGGAAAGTATCGGACCGAAAATTTTGTGGACCGGCCTTGGCTAGAATCTCAGCGGCTGCTGCCAGTTGTCGGGTGGCAGCGAGGAATTCAGCGCGTTCCATGACATCTGTCTCCTCATGCCTCTGACAACAGCCACGTGCGGAACGCCGCGGCGTTGGGGCGGTTCAGTGCTGCCGACGGATAGACCAGCCAGTAACTGTAGTCGTTGGGCAGCACAATGTCGAAAGGCCGTACCAGACGGCCACTACGAAGATCGTTCTGAGCGAGCACGAGCCGGCCTAGCGCAACCCCCTGTCCGTCCACTGCGGCTTGCAATGCGAGGCCAGCGTCGTTAAACGAAGCGCCTGTATCCATGTCGAACCCATCCACCCCAGCCTCGTCACACCAGCGTCGCCACCCCTGCCTCGGCGTATCGTGCAACAAGCGGACGTAGCGTAAGTCAGCCGGAACACGAATGGCGGGCGGCCCATCGACGAGCTTCGGACTACAGACCGGACTCAATGTTTCCCGAGCGATCAGATCAGCCTTCAGGCCTGTCCATTTCCCGAGTCCCGAGCGAATGCCAAGATCGAAGCGTTCAGTGGCAAATGTCCAGACATCTGCCGAACTATCGAGGCGCACGTCGATTTCCGGATGCAAAGCGCGAAACGTTTCAAGACGCGGCACGAGCCATCGCGAAGCGAACGAGGGCAAAACGGTAATGCGCAACGGTCGCTCATCAGGCTCCATTAGGCGCACTGTTGCCGCCGCGATGCGATCGAGCGCGCCGGCCAGTTCCGGAAGATAGCTTTCGCCCTTTGCGGTGAGCTTCAGCGCATGTCCTCGACGCTCGAAAAGGCGCGTGCCTAGCCAATCCTCGAGCTGACGGATTTGATGACTGATGGCGGCCTGCGTCACACAAAGTTCAGCAGCAGCACGGGTAAAGCTCAGGTGCCTCGCCGCAGCCTCAAAGGCACGCAGCGCACCGAGCGGGGGCAGGCGTCGCATGGATCGGTCGATTACTTTGTTTTATCGAGAGCATGAAGATAACCCGTTTGTGACCCAGGAGGAAGTCGCTTCTAATCACACACTCCCTGGACGGACGTGCCGTCCCCGACTGTTGGCCGACATGAGGTTTATTTATGATTTCATGGAACATCTGGATCCTGTTTTTTGGCTACACCGTACCCATGGTCGTGAGCCCCGGTCCCGGCAACACTATTCTCGCGACCGCTGGCGGTCGCTTCGGCGTGGCCGGTTCGATTCCATTCTGGGCCGGCTTCGAGTTGGCGAATCTGGCGCTGTGCGTGATCTATGGAATGGGCTTGGGGAAGGCGTTGCATGGCCACCCTGAAGTCCAGATGGTGCTCAAGTGGGCGGGCACCGTCTATCTGCTCTATCTTGCCTGGGGATTTTTCCGTTCGTCAGCCGAATCGGCAAATAGCAGCGAAGAGGGCAGTGTGCGACTTCGTGCCGGGGACGGATTTCTATCTGTGATCCTCAATCCCAAGATTCACTCGATGATTCTGGTGATGTTTTCGCAGTTTCTCGATTCCGCGCAATCGCTTCCGGCACAGGTCTTCCAACTCGCGGCTGCGTTTCTTTTCGTGTGCGTGGCTTGCCACTTTCCATGGATATATGGAGGCCGGTTGATTCTCCGCCGGTTTCGATCAGCGCCTGCTTTGCAGATTCAGGGGTGGGTGTTCGGCATCTGCATGATCCTCGTGGCGGGTTATGTCGCGTTCGGCTGAAACCCAAGAAGACCCTGTCTAGACAGGGGCTTGCGAGTTGGTAAGATCGATATGTATATACAACTTAGGTCATTTCCATAGGGGTAGCGCTGATCCAGCTCGTCGTAGCTATTTGTAAACTCCCGCAAATTTGAGCGTAAATCGCGCATCATGCGCGCAAACCCTAGTTGCGGTGTTGAAAGTTGACTCGCTACTATGCTGTCTATACAACATCCGGTGATGCAGACACATACGAAGCAAAAAATCACCCTGTCTATACAACATCGCTGGGCAGAATCCACGGGGTTGGGGGCAGTCCGCCTCCTGCACCGTTCAGCGCCTCGAAGACCATCTCTGGAGAGTTTATGAAGAAGTTTGTCCTGTGCATCGCGCTTGCCGCCGTTGCAACCGGTGCGTATGCAAAAGACTGGTCGACCGTGCGGTTCGGCGTAGATGCCAGCTATCCCCCGTTTGAGTCGAAGGGCACGGACGGCAAGCTCGTCGGCTTCGACGTCGATCTCGGCAACGAAATCTGCGCGCGTCTGAAGGCCAAATGCGTGTGGGTTGAAAACGACTTCGACGGCATGATTCCCGCGCTGAAGGCGAAGAAATTCGACGGCGTGCTGTCGTCGATGTCGATGACCCCGCAACGCGCGGAACAGGTTGCCTTCTCGGCGAAGCTGTTCAACACGCCGACGCGCCTCGTCGCCAAGACCGGCTCGCCGCTGCTGCCGACGCCGCAATCGTTGGCCGGCAAGACGATCGGTGTCGAACAGGGCACGATCCAGGAAACGTACGCGAAGACCTACTGGGAGCCGAAGGGAGCAAAGATCGTGCCGTACCAGAACCAGGATCAGGTCTATACCGACCTGCTGTCGGGCCGTCTGGACGCAGCGCTGCAAGACGCAGTGCAAGCTGAACTCGGCTTTCTGAAGACGCCGCGCGGCGCAGGCTTTGCGTTCGCCGGCAAGGATATCGTCGACGAGAAGGTACTGGGCAATGGCGCGGGTATCGGCATGCGCAAGGACGACGCCGACCTGAAGGTGAAGGTTGACAAGGCCATCGCCGACATCATCAAGGACGGCACCTACAAGAAGATCGAGAAGAAGTACTTCGACTTCGACGTCTATGGCGGCTGAGCGGTAGCTCAGCGCTTTTCTCGCAGATTCACACGATCCACTCGCCGCGCGGCGGCGCGGCGTCATCTGTTCAAGCTCGAGAAATCAGCCGTGAAGAACAGATGCGCTGCGCGATCAAACGCCTCGCCATCAAGGATACGTAAGCATGTTATTTCACGGGTTTGGCCCGCTTCTTCTTGCGGGCATGTGGGAAACGATCAAGCTGGCGATGTTGTCGCTGGCTGCTTCGTTTGTGCTGGGCCTTGGCGGTGCGGCGGCGAAATTGTCGCCCAACCGGGTGCTGTCCCACATCGGCACGGTTTATACAACGCTGATTCGCGCTGTTCCTGATCTCGTGCTGATGCTGCTGTTGTTCTACGGCATTCAGATTTTGCTCAACAATCTGACCGACTGGCTGGGTGTCGATCAGATCGACATCGACCCGTTTGTTGCCGGCGTTATCACGCTCGGCTTTATCTACGGGGCCTACTTTACCGAGACATTCCGCGGCGCTTTTCTCGCTGTTCCTCGCGGGCAACTCGAGGCGGGCTACGCCTACGGCATGAGTTCATGGCGAGTATTTAGCCGGATCATGTTCCCGCAAATGATGCGCTTCGCACTGCCCGGCATCGGGAACAACTGGCAGGTGCTGGTCAAGGCCACAGCGCTAGTCTCGATCATCGGCCTCTCCGACGTGGTCAAGGCCTCTCAGGACGCGGGCAAGAGTACGTTGCAGTTCTTCTTTTTCACGTTGACCGCGGGTGCGATCTACCTTGTGATCACAACCGTGTCGAACCTTGTATTGATCTGGCTGGAAAAGCGTTATTCGATGGGCGTACGGAGGGCAGCGCTGTGATTGAACTCGTCAGGCAATACTGGCAAAACTATCTGTACACCGACGGCTATCATTACAGCGGTCTTGTCATCACCTTGTGGCTCCTCGTCGCGTCGATCGGACTGGGCTTCGGTCTCGCCGTTCCACTTGCCGTTGCGCGCGCGTCGCGTAACCGCTTCATCTCCGGACCGGTCTGGCTCTATACGTATGTGTTCCGCGGCACGCCGCTCTACGTTCAGTTGCTGCTGTGCTATACAGGCCTCTACAGCCTCCAGGTCGTTCACTCGCACGAACTGCTCGATGCCTTCTTCCGTAATGCGATGAATTGCACCTTGCTCGCGTTTACGCTGAACGAGTGTGCGTACGCCACGGAGATATTTGCAGGCGCGATAAAGGCGACGTCTTACGGTGAGATCGAAGCCGGACAGGCCTTCGGGATGTCGAAATTCAAGCTCTACACCCGCATCGTCCTGCCGTCCGCATTGCGGCGAGCGCTGCCCAATTACAGCAACGAAGTCATCCTGATGCTGCACGCCACGACGCTCGCTTTCACCGCCACCGTGCCTGACATTCTGAAAGTGACGCGCGACGTCAACTCCGCAACCTACGCTTCCTTCCAGGCGTACGGCATTGCTGCCGTGCTGTATGCCGCCATCGTCTTTACGCTGGTATGGGCGTTTCGCCGGATGGAAACACGCTTGCTGGCTTTTCTGAAGCCGCAAGGGCATTAACTGGCTACCCGCAGCCAAGATGGAGTGTATTGAGAATGTATAAGCTGATTGTCGACGACGTACACAAGAAGTTTGGTGACAACGAGGTTCTGAAGGGCGTATCACTCAAGGCAAAGGCCGGTGATGTCATCAGTATCATCGGTTCGAGCGGCTCGGGGAAAAGCACCTTTTTGCGTTGCATAAATTTTCTTGAGCAGCCTTGCTCTGGGCGTATCACCGTCGACGCGGAAGAGATCCAGACGAAGCGTGACAGAAAGGGCGCATTGCAAGTTAGCGATCGCAAGCAACTGCAGAAAATGCGCGCCAAGCTATCGATGGTGTTTCAGCACTTCAACTTGTGGGCGCACATGACCGTGCTCGAAAATATCATCGAAGCGCCGGTCAGCGTTTTGGGTTTGAGCCGGGCCGAAGCGGAGACGCGGGCTCGCAAGTACCTGACCAAGGTGGGGCTCACGGCCGGCACGGAAAGCAAATATCCGGCCCATCTGTCCGGCGGTCAGCAACAGCGGGTGGCCATTGCACGCGCACTGGCGATGGAGCCCGAAGTCATGCTGTTCGACGAACCCACTTCGGCGCTTGACCCGGAACTGGTCGGCGAAGTGTTGAAAGTCATGCAGGCGTTGGCTGAAGAAGGGCGCACGATGATCGTGGTCACGCACGAAATGGGATTCGCTCGCAACGTATCGAATCACGTGGTCTTTCTGCACAAGGGCAAAATCGAAGAAGAAGGCAATCCACAAGACATCCTGGTCAATCCGAAAAGCGAACGATTGGGGCAGTTTCTTGCTGGCAGCCTGAAATGACGCTGTAGTTCGCGTTCTAATATCGGCGCCGGCAAATCCAGCGCCTGATAAACCACGTCCTTACCGATTGTCCCGCATTCTCGAGGCTTAGTGACCTAGTCCGCTCAGGGCGATCTGCTGCTCCACGTACTGGGCGAACAGCGCATGCAGATGGGTCGTCGGATGAAGGTCATCGGCGAACATATAGGTTTGATCCGCATTGGACGTCACGTAGGTCGGCGGTGAGCACAGCAAAGCTGTGTTATCCGGTGTTTTCGTGGGGTCGCAGGCCTGGCTGGTGTTTGTCACAGCGAAGCCGTTGGCCTGAAAGTTCGCGATGATCTGGTCTACCCATGTATAAGAGTCGATCAGGATGACCTTGCCTTGCAGGCCATCGGCTTGCAAGGCAGCGTTCAGGTCCTCGTTGAAGAGTTGCGATAGCTGGGTCAGATTGGCCCCGCCGTCGGCCGAGGCGATGCCTTTGGGCGACAGGCCGACATTCGGCACATTGACCACCACCACATGCGTGGCGCCGTTCTGAACGATCTGCCCGACAATCTGAGCGAGAGTGGATGCCGCCGTTTGCACGGTCGGCGCCGCCCCCGGCAGCGAACCGGCGCGAAGCACGTCGTTTGCGCCGATCCAGACCAGCACCAGTTGACCGGAATTGAAGCTCCCGTGCGTGGTCAGATAGCTCGAAACCTGCTGGTTGGCCGGCATTTCGACATTGCCGATCACGTCGGAAAGAAAGTCGTACAGGTTTGCCGGCGTCGCGACCGTGGCGCCGCCCTCTGCATAGCCGAGACCGCTTTGCGCGCTCAACTTATGAGTGATGTCGATCGTAAACGCGGCGCTTAGCGTGCCGCCGTAGTATTGCGCGACGTCCTGAGTCCACACTTGACCCGGATTGGTCGTAAAACGCCCCCCGCCTACCGCGCTAGCGATCGGCGCATAGGTCCCGACGTCCGAGAGGCTGTCGCCGAACGAAACGACTTGCAGATTGACGCCGCCCGGCGGAGTGGCTGTGCCACTGCCGCTGCTCGAGCCTCCATTTCCGCCGCATGCGGTAAGCAGTGAAATCATTCCGGTAAGAATTGCAATACGTACCGTGTGTACCGTGTCATGGATTGCTCGCATAGCTCCTCCACCGCGGGTCGGCTGGGCAGATGCCCTCACGTGGCGGGCTTATTGCCCGCCTGTCCGTCGCGTTGCAACAGGTACTTTCATGAAGCAAAAAACATGCGCCAATCGGAACCCCGGAGCAATCGAAACTTCCTCACCAATTGTCCCGCATCGGAATCGATTCAACCGACCCGGTCGCCAGCGCAAGCGCTGCCGCTGCTGACAATGCACTGCTGTAACTATCCGCGTCCGCGTTTTTTGCCGCGAGCAATTGATTCTGCGCGAGCAGCGCGTCGGTCACCGAGCCGACACTTTGCCGATAAGCGTCGAACGCGGCGTTGTAAGTCGTCTGCGCCGCGGCAAGCAGCTCTTTAGCCGCAGCCTGCGCGGCAAGACTCGTCTGCAGCGTATTTTGCGCAGCAACGATTTGCCGAACCGCCTCTTCACGGCTTCGTGTTAGGCGCGTCGACGCACTGTCGGCGTCGTTGCGTGCCTGCGCGAGCACCGCCGATCGCAAACCGCCGTCATACAGCGGAATCGTCACACCAACGATCACGCTGCCGCCGTAGCGGCCGCCGCTCAGGTTCACCGTCGGCAGTTGCTGACCGATGGCCGGAACGGCCGAAATCGACGAACTGCCGGTGTTGTACGCCCCTGTCGCCGAGACGAATACCTTCGGCATGAAGTCCGACTCGGCCGCCTTCACTTTCGCCAGATTGACCCGTTCGGCCGCATAGGCGCTTAACACGTCCGGGCGACGGGCGATGGCGGACGACACGATCCGGTCGATCGAATCGTTCGTCATCGCCGGGAGTGTGTGCGCGGGCATCTCCGCGATCCTGGGCTTCGAGAGCGGAGAAATTCCCATCGCGGCAATCAGCGCGAGGTAGCTGTTGCTTTCCGCACCCTGGGCCTGGACGAGTGCGAGCCTGGCCTGCGCGCGGTTCTGGTTGGCCTGCGCCACTTCGATGACGGTGCCGATGCCATGCTTGTAGCGCGACTGTGCCGCGGCCAGGATCGCTTCTGCATTGTCGAGACCCTGTTGCGTCGTGGCGATGCGGGCGCGCGCGGCCTGGTACGCGTAGAACGCCACGCTGACGTCGAAAATGACCTGTTGATGGACCGCGGTGAAGCCGATGTTCGCCATCACCGATGCCTGCGACGCGGCTTCGACACGCGCGGCGCGTCCGCCGAAATCGAACAGCAGCCATTGCAGCGCGACCACCGAAGTCGTGCCGTGCCCGGTTATGCTCGCCGACGAATCGCCGAGCACGGATGAATTCGAACTATGAAGGCCGGCGTATTGCCCCATCGCCGCGACCGACAGTTGCGGAAGGTACGCGCTCTTCGCGATGCCGGCCGCGAGCGCCACATTGCGCGCGTCGTTCCAGGCGATGCGGGTTAGCGGATTCGCTGACTCCGCCAGATCGATCAGTTCGGGTAAATCGTATGCATGCGCCTGGTCGAGCGCAGGTGGAGGCGGCACGGCGGCGAGGGCGGGATTCGCGGGGAGTTGGTAGCTGCGTGCGGAGGCGGCGGGGTTAGCCGATGCAGCCGAAGCAGCCGAAGCCGCTGAGTTAACCGAGCTAGCTGAATTAGCCGGCCCAGCAAACGCCGCCGGGCCTGGGACAATCGCGCCGGCCGCATCCGTCTGCGGTTGCCACGGACGGTCGGGACTGTCCGGCGCCATGTCGAGGGACGACGTGGCGCATCCGGCCAAACCCGCCGCGGCCAGGATCGCCAGTGCGAATGGAGGGTTAAGCCGACGCATGAGCCGTGAGTTCCTTCGCCGCGTCGTTCGACGCAGCGTGTTCGAGTTGAGTGAGGCGTGCATCGCCGAGGAGTAGTAAAGCGGTGCGTGTGTCGTCGTTGGCTGCTGCTTCCGGTAAATCCGGATCTTGCCCGGCGGGCAAAGCGGTGACAACAGTGCCGCCTGCGCCCTGTACGCCTGTAGCACCCATAGCACCAGCTGAAACGTCACTTTCCACCGCCGACACCGCCAGCCCACCCACAACCCGCTTAAGCCAGCCTTCAATCGCGGCATCGCCCGGTCGACGTTCAGCGAGCAGGAACATCGGTCCTTCCAGCGCATCGAGCTTGGCCAGCGCGCTGCGGCGTTCAGCGATCCACTGCGCTTCGGGGCGAACCCACGACGGCTCGTAATGCATCAGCGCGATGTCCTGTTCCAGCGCGCCGCACTGAGCCATGGCGCTCGCGGCCTGTGCCCGGCGCGTGACGGCATCAGGCAGCGCCGCCAGCCGCACCCACTGTTGCCGCAGCGCGGCGAGCCCAGCGTCGACGCGCGCGGCCACAGTGACTGGCCACACGCGGGTGAAAACCAGATAGACGACCACATTGGCGATCAGGATCCCGATCGTGCGATCTCGCGCGACCGTCAAGTCGTAGCCAGGCGCCGCGCCCTGCAACACGCACATGAAAAACACCAAGGCGATCTGGAAGCCGGCATAAGCAATCCGTGGAGAACCGAAAGCGACCCACGCCGACAGCCATGCACCGATCAGCACGAGCGCTATCAGCCCGGCGACGGACGTCAGCACCGGCGTCGCGAACACGATTGCCGCGGTGCCCAGGACCGCGCCCACGAGACACCCGGCGATCCGCAGCGTCATCTTCTCGACGGTCTCGGCGGTGGTGCCGAGGGACACCATGTAGACCGTGATGAAGCAGGTGTGGATGCCCGGCCAGTTGATCTGCGAATAAAGCAGGTAGCAGAACATCGCCGCCGCGGTGGTTTTCAACGCGTAGCGGACGTGGTCGGGATTGGTGAATGCATCCGGCAGGAAGAACCCGCCGCGCTTGGCCGCAGGTGGCGGCGTGGTCTTGCCTTCGACTTGCGCTTGGGTTCGTGCTTCGGTTCGCGCGCCGGATTCGACTTTGCTTTCGCCTTCGACATCGGTTTGCGCTTCGACCACGGCGAAGCGGGTGATCGCATCACGCAGATCCTCAACGACGAGTCGCGCGAGCGGCGTCAGTTCGGTCATGCTGGGCAGCTTGAGTTCGATGTCGACTGGATAGCCACCTGCATCGAGCATCCGGGCCATGTTCTCCAGCGTCTCGGCAATCGGCGCGGCGAACGATGCCGGCAGCCGCCCCGACGGTTCGCTGGCCGCCAGATTGGCCGCGACCAGAATCGCCAGCGTCGATGACACGGCCTGCCGCAGCGGCCCGACATCGTCACGCACCGACGACCCGTCGACCACCGAGAGCTTGAGCCATGTGCCGATTTCCGCGTCGCCCTCGTGCAGGCATTCGCTGAGTGCGCCGGCCGTCACCCCGGGTTCGGAGAGGCTCTGGGCCGCGAGCCGCAGACGCTTCGCCAGCGCGCGGCCGGCGAGCTTGCGCGGCGACGGCGCGATCAACAGGTTGACGCCGATCGAGACACCGACCGGAATCGCGACCATCAGCCAGACGTAGAGCAGGGCGCGCGTCGCTACTTCGCCGAACGGTACGCTGCCGAGCTCGTCGAGCGCAAAGCCGACGATCATCGCGATGATCGCGCCCACCGGCCGTAGCTTGCTCGCCGAGGTCACGAACAGCAGACCGAACGATAGTCCCGCGATGCACGCCACCCGCCACATGGGATCGTCGAGCGCAAACATGGCCACCACCATGACCACTCCGATGAGCACCGTGACCAGCACCAGTAGCGCCGAGCCCAGCACCACGCTCAAGACCCGGTCGGGCCGGTTCAGGAAGAACACGACATAGGCGGAAATCGCGGCTTCCGGCGTGCCGTAGGCGCTCGTCACGAACGCCGTCAGCGCGCAGATCAGCGCGATGCGGGTTGCCATCGCCGCGCGCCCGGGATAGGGCGCAAGCAGCTTCAGGATATCGGCGGGGCCCGGTCGGGCAAGATCACCGGCAGGCTGCGCCATGCCGGACCTCGACGATCGCACTTGCACCGATTCGCGCCAGCCGGGCGGCCGGTTCGTCGAGCCGCACCCGCACGGGAAAGCGCTGGGCAACCCGCACCCAGTTCACGGACTGTTGGACGATCGGCAAGGTGCGCGGCAGATTGATCCGGTCGGAATCGGCCACGCCCGCGCTGATGCCGACCACCTCGCCGCGAATCGCCTGGCTGCGGTCGATCATGGAATAAACGGTTGCACAATCTCCCGGCTGGATCCGCGCGAGCGCCCCTTCCCGGAAGTTGGCGACGGCGAACCATTCGTCCGCGTGCACGAGCGTGAAGATCGACTGATGCGGCGCGATCGTCTCGCCCGCCAGCACCGATAGCCCCGTGACGAAGCCATTCTGCGGCGCGCGCACGATGGTGTCGTCGAGGCTGCGCTGCGCGAGCGCGAGGGCGGCCTCGCGCGCATGCACCGTGGCGACGGCGCCTGCTTCGTCGCCGATCGTCTGCGCGGTGGCCTGCTTCTGCTCCTGCGCCTGCTTCAGCGACAACGCCGCATCGCGCTGCGCGACCTGCGCCTGATCCAGTTGCTGGACCGGCACGTAGCCCTTCGCCACGAGCGGTGTGAGCCGCTGCACGGTGCGCGAGGCCAGTTCGTAGTTGTGTGCCGCCTTGCCGGTCTGGTCGCCGGCGATGACTGCATTGGCGCGCTCACCGACAATCGACCTGCGCCGCGTTTCGAGCGCCGCGCGGGCCAGTTCGAGATCCGCCTGGGTTTGCGCGACCGCCAGCCGATAAGGCACAGGATCGATCTCGAAGAGCACGTCGCCCTTTGCGACCCGCTGATTCTCCTCTACCGCCAGCCGGATGATCCGGCCGCCGACGGGTGACGCGACGTGTACGACGTCGGCGTCGATCGTTGCGTCGTCGGTTGATGGAAACCGGGTGGTCCGGTCATAGCCGTACCAGGCCGCCGCGACGCCGAGCACGACGATCACGCCCGCGATCACGCGGCCTTTGACAGAGGCTTTACGCAAGCCGGCGATTTTCATAAAAGCTGTCCTGTTCCCGAAAGCCAGAAGAGCACGGCGACCGTCAGACCGATGGCCACGCAGACAGAGAGCTGAAACGGGACGATCTGCGCCCACCCCGTGGAGACGAAGATCCGATGGGCGATGAGTGCGCCGACGAACCCGACTACCGCGCTCAATAGCCAGAGCGGGAAATAGGCGCCGAAGATTTCATACGACGGCGCACCGCGCAGCGTACACCCCTGCAAGGAGAGGCTCAGGGCAGCGACGGCCGCGACGGCCGGACGATACGGTGTGCTGTGCGCGATCGAGGCGCGGACGCCTCCAGGATTTGGCTTGAACGGCATTGCGGCGTCGCGAGGTGGGTGCATGCGTTAGGGGAGCAACGAAATCACGGGCACTTTACCAGTGCGCCAGTTTCGTTTCGACTTTTTCCGGTGCGCCAGCCGTTTAGCTGTTCCAGATCATTGATATCAATACAGATGTTCTTATTTGAAGCGAGCGCGTGCTATGCGTTACGAATAATAAGCATCGTACCAATGCCGACGTGAATCGCAAAAAATGCTGTCCTTCAAGCCTGCATTATTGAAAAGCGGTTCTTCGGTAAGCGTTAAAGACTTTTATTTTACTGCCGTTTACATGATTGCGCGATTTTGCGCAGGGTATATCGAGATCCGATTAATCATATTGCGGCATTGAGAATCCGCATCCAGAACTAATAAAATGAAAATGAAATCCAAATCACTTCTACTCGTTTCCATGCTGGGCTCATTGACGCTTGCTGCGTGCGGCGGCGGAGGAGGTGGCGATAGCAGCACGCCGACCGCCCAATCGGCCAGCGCACCGGCAAGCGCCAGCGCACCAGCCTCTGCGAGCGCACCGGCCACCGCGAGCGCACCCGCGGCCGCGTCGGCGCCGGCCTTGACGGGTGAGGCACTGCCGAGTCTGACGTCCCCGCAGGCCGGTTCGACGGCTGCAGCGGGCAACGGTTCCGAAGGCCTCTGGACGCAATCGGGCACGTCCAACATGACGGCCTTCGTGGACCCGGCCAATAACCTCTCTTACCTCAATGGCCTGTTCTCCATCGTCACGGCGACCTTCTTCGGGACGATCTCCACCGCTACGTCGAACTGGACCTTGACCACCGGTTTCGAGACGGTCGGCGGCTTTCGCTACACGGCTGCGTCGGGAAGTGGGACAATCGCCGCGAACCAGACCCTGACGGGCAGCTACGTGGCCAACGGCAGCACCGTGAACCTGGCGCTGACGTACGACCCGGCGAATGCGCTCGCGGTCACCCAGTCGAGCGTCGCGGGGACGTGGGCACAAACTTCGACGACGATCACGGTCGACAATGCCGGTGGCTTCACCGGCTCGATTCTCGGCTGCGGTGTCACGGGCACGCTGGCGTTGACCACGGCGGGCTCGAACAAGAACCTCTACACGATGACCTTGACCGGCACGGCGAGCACCTGCTCGTTGCGTTCGGGCGTGACCTACTCAGGTAACGCAGCGATCAAGTTCGTGCCCGTTACCGGCAGCACGACGTTGTACAAGCGGACGGTCGTCTATCTGATCAAGGCTGCGGATAACTTGGAGATCGCCTACGGTCAACTGACGAAGCAGTAAGCCGGTGCAGGGCCACGGCGCGCGCTAGCTCGCCGTGGCCCACGGGGACCCTTGATGACCCGGTTTCCCCAAGGCGAGTCCACAATCCGCAGTGGAGCGAATGGCAACGTTGGGTCGTTGCGTGTGGGGCTGCAGCGGGCGCCGCCAGGCGGTTTACTCGCCGACGAAGATCAGTCCATGCGGCGTTTTCATCCCGGTGAACATCGGCGTCATCACGCCCGTCGAGGTGTTCACCTGCAAGAGCGTGCCTTGGCCGGCGCTGTATGCGGTACCGGCAGTGAAGCCAGCGGTTGCGTCGATGCGATAGACCAACTGTGCCGAATTGTCCGCCAGCAACATGAACGAGTTGCCCGACGGCGCCCAACGCGTGTCGTCGACCGGCCATGCGTTGCCGTACAGCGTCAGCGGCAGCACGCTTACCGACTGATTCGCACCGGGGTTCGCGACGAACACCAGCTCCGAATCCTGCTGGCTATCCACAACCAGATTGCCGCTCGGATCGATCGCCATCGAATCCGGGTCGGTCATATTGAGCGTCACTTGCGTATTGGTGGGGATGTTCGTCGCCGTTGCGTTACCCATCAGCGCAGGCGTCAGATGGAACGTTTGATGATCCGGATTCAGCGTCACGCTATAGACCGACGGCACCGAGCTCACACCGTTGGGCGCTGTCGCCGTCGCGGCACTCAGATTGGGATTGGAGGCGGCCGCATACACGACACCATTGAGCATTTTCATGTCGTCCAGCCCCCCGCCATGTATCGGCGGAACGTCCGGGGTGAGTGTTTGCTGGGTATTGGCCGTCGTGTCGATCACGATCAGCATGGGGCTCGCGTCTTCGTTGGTGCTGACCCATACGGTGTGCGAATCGTATTCCATCAGCCCATCGGGGTGACCCGGTACGTTGAAAGTCCGGACGATATTCCCGTTCTTATCGTATTCGATCACTTCGCTTTGCGGCGAGGTCCCGGCGACAGCCGTGCCGTCCGGATTGTTATTGTTGTCCTGCGCAATCACGAAGAGGTTGTTGCCGTGCATGAGAAGGTCATCGGGGCGCAGCTTGCCGGGAATCTGTGCAAACACGGAGATCTTGTAGCCCGGGAGCGCCGCGGCAACCGATGCCGGAACCGCAATCGAAGCTGCAGCATTGGTGGGCGCCGATACGCTACCGCCACCGCCACATGCCGCAAGGGTTGAAATGAGGCCGACGATGCAAGCAAGTTTTTTCGGAGCCATGTGCGCTTAGTGTCATCTCATCAATTGGAATTTCATAACCTTATATTTATACTCGTGAGTGCCGAATTCGGGCCCATTTTCGGCTATGTTCCCAGTCGGAACATCTCGAATGTCTCGGGGTCCTGCCTTTCTGCGATGAATTTTGCGAAGAAATGGGTTCCGGTGCTATTCACGATA
>NZ_WOEZ01000250.1 GCF_013177735.1 Paraburkholderia elongata
GCCGCCCCGGCGGCGCGCAAACCTGTTTCTGCGCGAAAGCACGCACCGCGCTTTCCAGATCGTGCTCGTCGAGCTGGAGCAGAAATTTCCGGATGCCCACCCAGCTCGGCGCCTTGCGCCAGTCCGTACCGAACAGCTCGTTCAGCTGTGCACGCCGCTCGCCAATGAACACCTCGATCGTCCTCAGCGAATTCGCGCCTGCCATCAGCGACATCACGATCGCACACAGCAGCGGTTCCAGAGCGTAACGCTTGCCCTGCGCCCGACGTGCGTCACGCAGCTCCGAAAATACGCCTCCGAATATCATCCCTGTTCCCGCCGTCTTGTTTGGACGGTCACAAAGTTAACACGATCAAACGGAAGTTAACAACCCTGCGCACGCCCCTGAAACTGCCCGCTCGCCCTGGCATTCCCCAGATCATGCCCCTGTTTTAACGAATCGAGCTGCTGGGTCTGATTCGACCTCGGCTGAACCGGCTGCCAGCCGTTGGCGCTGTGCTGCTCCCAGCCGCCGCCCTGATCATGCTTGTAGACGTTGCCATTACTACCGGCATACACATTGCCGTTGTTCCACGCGACCGAATTCCCGGTGTTCTTGTTGCCCACCACGCCGCGCGAGCCCGCCTGATGATCGCCTGAATTCGTGTTGCCGGTGACGCCCGCTTCGGCCACGCCGTAGCGGCCGGTCTGCGCGTTGTAGCCGGCGCGCTGCCCGCCGGCCGCGTAATCGCCGGTGCCCTGGTTGCCCACTACGCCGCCACGTCCCGCACCGCTGCGTCCCGTCGACGGATTGCTGAACGAGCCTTGCCGTCCCGCCGCGTAGTTGCCGTTGTAGGCGTTCTCGACGGCGCCACGACTCCCTTGGTAATGAGCGCCAGTGTACGGATTGAAACCGGAAACGGATGACCCCGCCCAGCTGTTGCCGGTCCAGCCGTTCCAGCCGCTCGCGTGCGTCACGGTGGCCTGCCCGCCCCAGCGGCCGTAAATATTCGCCTGGTTGACATTCGCGTATTGCCAGCTGCCGCCCCAATACGGTCCCCAGTATGGCGACGGTGCGCCCCACGTGGCGCCGATCGCAAAGCCGAAGGCAAAGCCCATCGTCGTGCCGAGCGCGAAGCCCGCGCCGTAGCCATAGGTGGCCGGATAGCCGTAGTAGACCTCGCCGACGTACGGCGCGTACACATAGCCGGTGCCGTACACGACGGTGCCGTCCGCATTAACGACCACACCCATATAGCCCGGCGTATAGCCAACCACCGCCGTATCCGGCGTCGCCGAATAAACATGGACGTAGGTCACGTAATGCACGGGTGAAGCCGCCGGAATCGTATAGATTGCGGCCGGCACGGTATCGGCGACATGCCACGGACCACTCGCCGCGCTCGCGGTGAACCAAATCCCGTTCGCGACCGCGAAGAATTGCGTAGGCGCCGTCTGGATCACCGGCGTCGCCGTGTTCACCGCATACGAAAGCGACGTGCCGGCAATGCCCATGAACTTCGGTGCGCCGTCATAGACGACCTGCAACGTGGTGGTCTTGCGTGACACGGTCGCCGTCTGCGGGATGGCGGCGGCGATCGCCGCCTCCTTCGCCTGCGGCGTGCCGGGCACGGAGACGAGCGCGTTCGCATGCGGGTCGTCCGCAGCGATCTTCGCGAAATCGGCGGGCAGGCTCTTGCCGTCGACGAAGGTCCAGGGTCCATTCAGACCCGCTGCAGTGAACCAGCGGCCCGACAGCAGCAGGTAGTAATGGTTGTCGCGCGGGTCGACGAACAGCGCGTGGTCGGCGTTGGCGACGGCCAGCAGATTCGTCCCCTTCACCGGCTGCAGCGAAGGCTTGCCGTTCGTCACCACCAGCTCGGCCGGCTGCGCTGCGACTACAACGTCCGGCGCCTGCGCCGGCTTCTTGCCGTCGCCGGGCAACATCGGGTCGGACTTCAGATTCGTTTGCGCTTTGTTCGCCGCGGCGACCAGATCATGCGGCGGCGCTGCGTTCAGATGCCACGGGCCGTCGAGCGATGTCGCCTCGTACCAATAGCCCGCGGCGTTCAGATGCAGCGTGCCGCTCGCGTCCTTGAGCAGCATCGCGCGCGTGTCGAGCAGGCGTTGATAGTGCGTGTCGCCGAGCGCACGCCAGTTCGCGTCGCCGTCGACCAGCACGAGCAGCGTGGGGCGTTCCGCAAAGAGGATGTGAGGTACGTTGTTCTGCACCGCGAGGCCGGGTTCGCTGCCTTCGTGGCTGCTGGCATAACTGGCCTGCAATTGCTCGAGCGAGGTGGTCAGGCCGTCTTTCGGAATGCGCGCCTGCAAGGCCGTCTTCACGGCAGCGGCGTCGCCAGGCGTGGCCGGCATATCGACCTGATCAATGACGATGTCGAGCAGTTGCACCGTCGAGGTGGTCTTGTCGATGTCAGCACGCGCCGTGAAATGCGCGACGCCATAGTTCGGCGTGGCGCTCTTCGCGCCGACCGCGAAAGCCGCGCTGCCCTCGATGCGGTTGCCTTGCCACACTTCGACCTGCGGCTGATACAACTCGATGCGCTGCTGGGCGCTATCGAAGTCGCGCGGCCAGACGGTCGGAAGGGGCTGCAATGCGGGCTGCACCGCGGCGGCGGCGAGCGCCTGAGCAGGCGTGGCAAGCGTCATCGCCAGCGACGTGCAGACGCCGGCCAGCAGCAACAAGGATCGCTTCATCGTGGTTTTCATTGCGCTTGATTCCTTTAACATGGACATCCGTATGCGGAAACACGTAGACGGCAGCCGGCGCTCGCGCCGTGCATCCAACCTGTTGCCGCGCCCCCTTCTGCGAACTCAACTGAACTGATTGATTCTCGTCAGCGCCAGGCGCTGCCCACCTGCACGTAAAAAGCGTTCTGCCCCGGCCCATGCGCGACGTCGAGTCCCATCGTCACGCCGAGCTTGCGAGCAATCAGATAGCGAAAACCTGTGCCGAAGCCGAATGCGGTCGGTGCGTCCGAAAACGAATGCAGATGCCCATAGGCTTTGCCGACGCCGCCGAAACCGAGCACCGACCAGCGCGGCGTGACGTTCCAGCGGATTTCGGCTTCGGCGGTAAGCTGGTTGTTGTCCTGGAACTTCGCATCGGACACGCCGCGCAGCGAGACATACGGCTGCGCGAAAAACGGAATGTTTCCTTGCGAGAAACCGGTGTCGGCACGCAGGCCGAGCACCCAGCTCTTCGACAGCGGAATCCACTGGTAGCCGCGCGCCGTCTGCTCCTGAAAGTTGGTCGAACTGCCGAGGCCGCCGCGCGCGAGGTCGGCTTCGAGCTCTGCATAGGTGCCGCTCGACGGATAGAACATGTTGTCGCGCGTGTCATAGTCGACCACCACGCCGCCCTTGGCCACGCGCTGATCTTTCTCGAACTGGTGAATGCCGGCCGGAACGGTCGCACTGAAGCGCGTGCTCGCGTCGAAAAAGGTATAGCGCGGGCCGACGTACCAGTGGCTATTGCCAAGCCTGAACAACACCTGCTGCACGAGCGCGATGCCGTCGAGCTGATACGCGCGCGGCTGGTTCTGGATGCCGTAGTAGTTCGGATGCAGCCCCACCTTGCCGATCACGCCGAGATAGCGGATGTGGTCGTCGTCCCATGTGTGGAAGTGCATCAGCCCCGCGCCCCAACTATGCGTGCCGGTCGCAAAGCCGCCGAGGCCGGTGATGTTCGGCGGCGCCTTCGAATCGTCGGGCGCCTCGGCGCTTTTCTTCGGCAGCGAGAAATAGAGCAAGCCGAGGCCCAGGCCGTAGCCGACCGCAGGCTCGGTGATCAGCGTCGGCACGGGCAAGACGCCACGATGCGTCAGCAGCAGATTGCTCAGGTCGAACGCGCCGTCTTCGGGATCGGTGAATTTCGACTCGGCATGGCCGCGGCTCGCCGCCAACAGCAGCGCCACGGCCAGCGCCGATGCACGCAACGCGCCAAGGCGCGGCATGCTGGTGCCGACTGACTTGACGGAAGACGACGGCGCGCGCAAGGAATAGCGGATCACCGGATGCACGCCCCGTTACTGGAAGGTGGCACTCACCGAGAGCTCCACCGCATTGCCCTTCGGCCGGTTGCTGACGTTGAACTCGTTGACCCACCGCAGCGATGCCGACACCGGCGTTTTCTCGACCTTGCCCGACCACGTGACCATCGGCCCGATACCCACCGAATGCCCCTGATTGCCGCCGGTGGCATCGGCCAGTCCGCCGCTGTCATGACCGATCTGCTGGATATAGCCGCCCACCACGCCTACGCCCCAGCCGCCGCCGAAGCGCTTGAGCGCGAGCAGGTCGAGCACGCTGACCGGTGCGTTGTGATAGTGGGTGTCCTTGTTCGGCGTATAGAACTCGACGCCGTAGTTCAACGACAACTCGATCTCTTCTTTCGGGAACAGCTTTGTGTACGAGACCGTCGGCGTGAAGGTCCACGTGTTCTGCCCCGCATTGGCGAGGCGGCTCGACGTGTACGCGCCGGTCGGTGCATAAATCTGCAGGCTCAACGCGACATGGTCGGTCCTGGTCAGGTGATAGCCGGCCACCACCGGCGTGAAGAAGAGGTCGGCGAACTGAGTGCCATGGTCGTTCGGCAAGCGGCTATGAAACGACGACACGTCGGTGTACTGGATCGGTACGCCGAACGAGGACGCGAAGTTCCAGCCGCCCGCGGTAATGCCCCAGGTCTTGACCGCGTTCACGAGCGTGTACACGATCGAATAGTCGAGCCCGGCCGTGACGGTACCGGCGATCGGGATCGTCTTGCTCGCACCGAGCGAGCCTTCGTAGTAAATCGTGTTGGCCGACACGATCCAGTCGCTGGTGGGCGGCACCACGCCTGCATACGGCGTGACCTGCATGCCGGTGATCGGCCTGCCGATGCCGGTCTCAGTGGCCCACCCTTGCTGGGAAAGACCCACGCCGGCAGTGGTAAGAAGCGCACCCGTGCACAACCTGGCGAGTGACCGGCTGGTGGAAAAGCGGTTTGGGCGACTCATAGTCATCCTCATGAAATTGATGTTCCGCATTCTCACTCTGCGGAATACGGTGTTGACGAACTGCGGCAGCAGACCGCGCGCGTGCACATCGGCGTGTTTTCTCACGGTTCGCGCTTGACAGGCGGCGGCGTCCAGCTACCGTCGAGCGCCGGCTGTTGCGGCCAATAGGCGCGTACGTACAGCGAGAATGCTTCATTGGCCGGCGCCGGCAGCCAGTTGGAGACCTTGTCGTCGCCGGGGCTCGTGTTCTGCACGTAGAGCGTCAGCGAGCCGTCGGCGTTGAACTTCAGGTCCTTGTTCTTGGTGCCGAGCGAGTAGCGGTTCTGCGCGTTCGGCGAGAAGAAGTGATGTGCGTTGTAAAGCGTGAGCGACCAGAACCCTTTGACCGGCGGCAACTGATCCTTGGCGAACGTCACCGTGTAGCGTGCATTGCCATCGAGACGCTGGCCGGATGCATCGGCATCAGCGTAGAAGTACTTGGTCTCGTTAGGCTTGTTGACGAAAATGTTCGACTTCGCCACTGCCGTTCGTGTGAAGTAGTCCGTGCCGAAGGCGGCGCCGTTGCTGATGGTGTTCCAGTTGGCCGGCAGACGCTTGCCAAAGGTGTTGAAGTTGAACAGCGGCGTGACCAGATCCGTCTCGGCCTTGGTCCCTTCGTCGACAATAGCAGCCTTGATCGCCGGATCTTTCTGCGCCGCCGCGAACAGCGCGCGCGCCTGCGCGTAGAGCGCTTCTTCGCCGCGTTGCGGCGGCGTCTCGTCGAGCACCGTAGGCAGCATGTCCCAGAAACGGTTTGGATCGACCCACTTGATCTCTTCGGCGCTGCCGCCCGCGGCACCACCGGTCGGACCGAAGCTCGGCAGCTTCGACCAGTCGGTCTCCTTGACCTTGCCGTCGTACTCGGCGAGCGGATACAGGCCAACCTTCGCAATCACCGACTGCACGGCCACGCGATCTTCAGGCGTGTCGTCCATGAAAACGCGCGGAATGAAACTGCCGACTCCGGTCGACGAGCGGAACACCTGACGGATGCCCTTCGGCACCTGGCCGTGCCAGTCAGGGCCCGCTAACAGGTAGAAGCCCGGACGCGTACCGTACATCTTGCCGAGACTCGCGAACCCGTCGGTACGCAGATCGACGGCCTGATAGACCCAGAAGCGTTTGCCGAAATCAGGCACCTGCACAACCACCGGCGTCCGATTCAGATCGAGGATCGCGGAGCCGTAGACCACGTCCTGGTTCGGACACGCGACAAATCGCTCCTGCGGCTGAATGTAGTCGCGCAGCATCGACAGGTGATTGGGCGGCGCGACCGGCACGATGCCGCCGTTCAGACCCGGCTGCGGTACCTGCTTCATCGCCAGCAGGCGGCCGTAGACGTTCACCATGGGCCACGCCCAGAAGTAGGTCTGGCGCGCGACCAGCCGAGCGTATTCTTCAGCGATCACGTAGCCGGCCACCGGGCCCGGCACAGACACCGTGGCGGCCGTCGGATGGGCCGGCTGGTCCTGCTGCGTCTTCGCCAGAATGGGTGCGGCAACCGATGCCAGTACGGCAGCTGTAACCCATGTCGCGGTTTTCTTATTCATATTGTTCTCTGGTTCATCCATGCGCGGTTTAGCGCTTTTGCGGCTCAGGGAATTTCCAGTTGCCGTCGAGCACCGCCTCATCCGGGCCATAGATCCGCATGACGAGGGTGTACGCACCGGTGGGCGCCGGCAGCCAGTTCGTCGTCTCGTCCGCACCCGGCGACGTGTTCTGCACGTGGATATCCAGCGAGCCGTCGGCGCCGTACTTCAACCCCTTGGTGCGATCGCCGATCGAGTAACGGTTGATCGGATTCGCGACCAGATGACGCGCGGGCAGGTCGTACAGCGTCATCGACCAGAAGAACTTCGCGGGCGGCAGGTCCTTCTTGTCGAAGTGCAACACGTACGGCTGGGAGCCGACCAGTTGCGCGTGCTCGCCGTTCACTCGCGTGCCGACGTACACCGCTTCTTCTTTGGTGTTGCCGTAAATTCCCATCGCCGCCGCGACGGCGCGTGTGGTGTAGTCGTCCTTCAGATCCGCACGGCTGCCGAACAGGCCGAACGACCCGGTGGTGTGTTTTTCCGCATCGGCCAATGCGGCTTTACCGTCCGCGACACCTGCTTCGAGCGCCGCGCGGGTTTCCGGCGGCAATGCGGCCGGATCGAACGGCGCGCCCGGCGCAATGCCGATCTTCGCGAAGCGTTCCATCAACTCCTTCTCGGACGGCGCCGGCGGCTGCGTGAACTGCAGCATGAAGTTCAGATAGGCGATGAAGTCGACCGAGGTCGCCTTCGCTTCATCCCACTTCGGAAAATCAACCTGCGCCACGGGCGGCGGTGCAGCCGTGTGCTCGAAGGCGGACAGCGGCGTGAGCTTGTACTGCTTCTGGATCGCCTCGACGTTTTTGACGTCGCTCGCGCCGTTGAGCGCCGTGCGGCCGAGAGTCAGGATCATGTCCGTCTCGGAGCGGAACACCTTGTCGATGCCCTTGGGCGTGTCGCCGTGCCAGTTCGGTCCGGCGAACAGATAGTGGCCCGCGCCGTTGCCCGTGGCGCGCGAACCGACGTACGCGAAGTTGTAGGTGTACAGGTCGATCCACTGGAAGACGTAGTAGCGCTCTTCCGGCACCGCGGGCACCGTCAGCACCCACGGTTCGCGACGCAGATCGAGCCACGCCCACGAGTACGGCGTGTCGTTGTTCGGCGTGACGATGTCTTTGTTCTCAGGACCGTAGGGATGCGAGTAGTTGCGGAACTTGCCGAATCCGCCCACATACGACTTCGAGCTGGAATCGATCGCCTGCTCATAAAGCGTCTTGTAGTTGAACAGCATCGGATACGCGTAGAGGAACGCGTCTTTGGCGATCGCGCGCGCTTCTTCAGGCGAGGCAGTGACGGCCTCTGTCGCGGCGGTGGGGGCGCTCGCTTGAGCGACGGCTTGCGTGTGCGGCACCATCGTCAGTGATAAGGCCGCGATGACTGCGTAGGTAGGCAGGCGTTTGAATAAGGTCATGGATAAGCCCTCGGTTTCCGTGCTCAGTTTTTGTGCTTATTTGCCGAACGTCATGTTCAGCCCGGCGAAGATGGTGAACTTCGGCACGCCGGCGCCGGAATGCGCTACCGAGTATTGCGGTTCGATAAACGCGTTGTAGATAGTCGAGCCGCCTTTCCAGGCTTTGCCCGCACCCAGACCGACCGGGATGTAATAGCTGCCGTGCTGCAGGTCGAAAGTCCAGGTGCCGGTCGAGCGGATGTACCAGCCGCCCGGCAGGTTGAAGATGCCGAACGGCTGCGCGGTGAGCGATTGCGTGGTGGGCCGGCTGCTTTGGCCGGCGAACGAGTGTTGCCACTGCAGCAGGGCGCCCAACAGTCGCGCCTTGGTCGCGCTGACTGCGATCGCAGCGAGACCGGCCTGCCATTTGCCGGTGCCGAGGCTCGGGTCGGTGCCGGTCGGCATCGTCACGAGCGGGCCGACACCAATCTGCACGTCGCCTTGCGAGAGCAGGAAGATGTCGAACAGACTCATGTCGCCAAGGCCGGTGTTGTAACCGCCGCTCGGGTCGGGCCGCGTGCTGACCGGCACCGTGGCGCGGAAGATTTCCGGCACACCGATCAGGCTGTTCGGGCCGATCGGTACGGTGGGACGCAGGAGCAGATCGTTGGTGTGCGCACTCGCGCCGAACACGCTCGGCGTGTAGTAATTCTGGATGTTGAATGAGGCGGCCAGATTGAGCGGGTTATTACTTTTATTGGCTTCGTCGGCCGAGGCCTGAGCGAACGCCGGCGACAACACCACCGAAGCCGCGTATAGCACCGCCGACCAAACCACGCATTTCCGAGTAGACACGGGCGTTACCGCCCGCATCCCTCACAGACCCCAGCGAGCCCAATTAAGGCACTAGGTTCTTCATCGTCCAGGTTCGCTCACGGACTTGCTTTGTGGCGATATGGGTGAATGATTCGGGCCTTCGGCAGTGGAAACCTGTTCAGGATTTCCCTGAACGCTTTCCAGGTGATGTAGCTTGCATTCGACCTTCGTGATAACCACTTGCGCCAGAGAAGCTCCACCTTGAACTTCAGGGTCGAGATTCGCTGGAAGTTACCACTGATGCCAAAGTAGGCGAAATGCCCATTTAGCATTCGGCAGATCCGCTGGTGCTGCTCGCGTATCCGCCAATGCCGCATTGCTCGTATCTGCTCATTGAATGCCTTGTGTGCGCGTGCCACACGGTCTTTCGCTGTCAGTTGCCTCACCACAGGTTTGCCAAACCGCGACTTCACCCATGTATGAACGAAACCAAGGAAGTTGAACGTCGTCGCTAATGCCTTTTCCCGATCATCACCCACTGACTTTGGCTTGAACCGGAAATCGACCATTCTCGTCTTGTTCGGATGAAGTTCCAGTCCGTACTTCCCCATTCGCCTGCCGAGCACCTCCAGAACACGCTCTGCGTCGTCCCTGTATGCAAACAGCATCACAAAGTCATCGGCAAAACGCACCAGATTGCCCGGACCGCGCAGCCTTGGCCGCACCACCTCCACAAACCATTCGTCCAGCAGGTAGGTAGAGACGAGCCTTGAAGCGGTAGCCTTTGCGGAGCCTCGCTGTTGCTGGCGCTTTCGCGCCAGTGCCCTCACCGAGCCGGCCTGGCCTCTTGTACTCGTCCCCCCGCACAGAACCCACCGTGCAGATTTCCCGCAGTGGGCTCCCACAGATTGCATTCGCCTTGTCATGCTTGTCAGATCATCGGGTGCGGCAAGCGCCCGGAGGGCAGCTCGAACCATTCCCGGCTGGACAGGTAGCTCCAGGTCAGCTTATGCCGCTGGCTTCGCCTACGCAGAATGCCAGCCCACTGCCGCTGGACCTGATACCTGACCCAACTGAGTTTGCGCGTGCAATGGTGGAGCCCAAAGTACTGGTAGAACCCGCGCAGCATCGCCGTAAGGTGATGCTGTTGTTCGCGTTTCAACCAGTGCCTGTGCCCACTGAGCCACTCCCGCGTGCGAAGCAGGAACTTCCGGCAACTCTTTACGCTGGGGATACGGACCAAGGCGAATTTCCCGCTGCGATCCACTCCACAGACATGTTTGAAGCCCAGAAACTCGAAAGTCTCAGGCCTCCGGCCCCTCTTCGCACGCATTGCTGCGGCGAAGCGGCCGAAGAGCAGGAGCCGCGTCTTTTCTTCCGCCAGCTCAAGGTTAAATCGTGCGAAGCGCTCTCTCAGCCGCTTCTGGAAGACCTCTGCGTCCTGCCGGTGCTGGAAACTCACCACGAAGTCATCAACGAAGCGCACCAGGTACGCTTCGCCATGGCAGTTCGATTTGAATTTCTTCTCGAACCAAAGGTCCAGCGTGAAGTGCAGGTAGATATTGGCCAACACACAGGAGATCGGACCGCCCTGGGGAGTACCCTCCTCAGTGCGAATGATTACTCCGTTATGCATCGCGCCAGCGCTGAGCCACTTACCAATCAAGCTCAGAATGACTGGGTCCGCGATGCGCTGGGCCACCATCTGCCGCATCCACTGATGATTGACATGAGTGAAGTATCCCCGGATATCCACCTCGTAAACGTGGCTAACCTTCCCGGTCACGATCTGCACGCGCAGGGCCTGCAGCGCGTGGTGGGGGTTTCGCCCCGGCCGATATCCGTAACTGAAATCGCAGAAGTCCGCTTCGAAGATAGCTTCGAGAATGCGCGCCACCGCCCTCTGTAACAGGCGGTCCTCGACCGTTGGAATTCCTAACGGACGAGTCCCGGTCTTCCCCGGTCCCTTGGGTATCTCTACCCGCCGCACCGGAGGAGCCCGGTAGACGCCGGCTCTAAGCCGTGCGCAAATTTCTCCTACCCGTTGTTCCAGCTCGCTTTCAAACTGCCCAGTGCTTTCCCCGTCGATTCCACTAGCGCCACGCCGGTTCATCTTGCCCCAAGTTTCCTTGAGGAACTCCGGCGTAAGCAGGTGGGCGAGCGAGGTAAATCGCACCTTCCGATCCAACTGCGCCTTCTTGGCTATCTGAGCCAGTTGTGTTGACATCTTTGTCCGTCTCCGTGTGTACGGTTGATGTTTCCCCGACCCAGTCTCAATCTGCCCCGCCCCTTCCCCATGTACGCGGCTTTCCCGCGCTCCGAGTACGTATGGGCGAGTCCGACTTCCATCGCAGCATTTGCTTCCCTCAGGAATGATCCATTTCGGTAGGCATACTCGATCCACTTGCGGCCAGACCAAGACCACGATGGATCTCTCAGGTTCCTCGACGCTTCCTGTTTCCGAACATGCCGTGCCCTCTGACCCCGCCGCAGTCTCCAGCCCCCATCGCCCATTGCGGTGGCCTACTGTAGCCTTCCGGGCACTACGATCCCGTCGGCCTGCGGATTTGTACCTTAACGAGGCTCCACAGCTTCACTTGCGTTACGGCCTGCTCGTCGCTCTGTCTACGCTTAACTCCTGTCGTTGCCTTCAGAAGCCCAAGACTCGATTCCCGGTGGGGCGGCTCATTCCCCTTTCCGGGGCGGGAATTTCACCCGCTGGAAGCGCCAGGCTTGTCCTGACGCACCGTAATGCAGATAGACGTTACTGAGCATTGGTGAAATCACACCACCCTGGGGCGTACCGGCTTCGGGATACGACAGTTGCCCCTGATCCAGCACTCCCGCCTTTAGCCATTTATCAACCAGTTTCCTTACCACCCCATCCGTGATTCTTCTGGCTAGAAGCTCTCTCAGTTTGGCCCGATCGATGCTGTCGAAGTACTTTCGTACGTCCACGTCGAGCACCCATCGCCCACCCCGCATCACAATTGCCTCCCTTATCGCTGCCAGTGCTCCATGCGCGCTACGACCCGATCTGAACCCAAACGAACAGTCCATAAAGTCCTGCTCGTAGATCGGCTCCATCAGCATCACAACGGCACGTTGAGCTACCTTATCTTCAAAGGAAGGAATGCCGAGTCCACGCAAGCTTCCATCAGCTTTTTCTATGAAATGCCGACGAACCGGTGGCGCCCGGTAACTGCCCGACTTGAGCCGGTCGATCAGGCTGAGAAGATTCTGCTCCAGGTTGGCAGCGTATTCCTCCCCCGTCTGGCCGTCCACGCCAACCGCACCATCCTTGCGCGTGCAGTCGTAGGCGTATTTGACCCACTCGTAGTCGAGGTACTGATTTAGCGACGTGAGTGCCATGGCCGGATTGTTCCTTGCCAGCATGGCTATCCGTTCCTGTTTCGTTGACACGCTTTCCGGTTTCAATGTACCTCCCGTGTTTCCCGTGAACGGTTCTGTAAACAACAACGATGGTGCCTCCCTTTCCTCGACTGGGTCCGCCCGAACAGCGTTCCCCGGCGTCAGCGGTACTACGAAGGCACTAAGACTTCCTGTAGCGAATACGGAGTCACTTATTTATTCGCTCCTCCGCCCCAATCCTCGCTTGCATGTTCGCTCTCTTGCCGTGCAAGCCCCTGCAAGAGCCCGGCCCGTTTATAGCCTCGCGCCATCGGCTTCCCGGATTGGTCGACTACAGGATCTCCCAGGTTTCTGGGGATTCCATCCCCGTACCTTTGCCCTGCTCTCAGACCCCGGCTGGTCTGTCTGGTCTCACCATGGCGACCAGACAGTGCAGTCCCCATTGTTGTAAGAATGAAGACACCCTGCGCTTAGGATATCGAGGCTCAATCACACGGCTTCAGTACCTGCTGCTTACGCTTCAAGTAGTGCGTTACCGCACTCGCATGCAAAGCTCGCTTCGCGACTGCTGGTTAGGCTTTGCCGGGAGGGAGTCGAACCCTCTGGAATCCAGCGAATGGTTTCCGCCCATACTTCGGTACTTCCCCCATTCCCAGTCTTATCCTGGCGCGATACAACCCATTCTCGCACCTCGTCAATGGGCCTTTCTTATAGGCGAACACGTTCCTTTGCCCGATGCAAATAAAGCAAAAGCAATAGCATTCGTATTTTCGAATTAAGTCGAACTAACTCGAACTAATCGCGGGCATAAGTTCACCCATCCGGCGGCTACGCGCAGCCGGAGAAATATGCAAAACGGATAAGATGCGCGATTAAATCGCGCTAAGTCTCTCGAGCAAGCTGGAAAGACGATACGGCCGGATACAGGGCCTGCATGGACGCTCCTTTCAGACTCAAGAGACGCCGCACCAAACGACGCATGCGGAGGCAAAAAATGCACAATCTGGGTTTGTTGTGGCGGAATGGTAGCAAACGTTTCAGTATATTACAGAGATAAATTTGTAACACGAGAAAAAGTTACGTATTTTCGGACGGAGTTAGATTTTGGCCGCCATTCTTATTCCACACTTTTGCCATAGTTTTGAGCATTTGTTTGCTCGTTGCATAAAAAGTCGCATAGCGGCATACGCCATTGAGAATTATCGGCATTGACGCCGCTGCTCAAAAAATCAAAAGAATAGGCTGCAACAATCACCGTGTCCCATTAGACTGGCGCTCGTTTTGGATTCGATCCACCGCATTTGATGAGGCTTTCATGATTCGCTCCATGCACCGGTACTGCATTGCTTTGACCGTTGTGGTTCTTTCAGCTTGCACCGTTACGCCGCGCCATGACGCGAGCGAGTCGCCGGCCGGCGCGTCGAGCGCCACAGCCCTCGCGTCATGGAATGACACCGCAAGCAAACGCTCAATTGTCGATTTCGTCACGCTGGTCACCACGCCCGAGTCGAAAGACTTCATCGCACGTGCAGACCGCATCGCCGTGTTCGACAACGACGGCACGTTGTGGCCAGAGCAACCCGCTTCGGTGCAACTGGTATTCGCGCTGCAACGGGTGAAGACGGTGGCCGGGCGGCATCCGGAATGGAAGCGGCAGGAACCGTTCCGCTCGATTCTGAGAGGTAATCTGAAGAGTGTCGCGGCGAGCGGCGACACGGGCTCGATGAGGTTGCTGGCGGCGGCGCATGCCGGCATGACCGGCGATCAATTCGCCGCGCTCGTGCACGAATGGTTCGACTCCGCGAGCGACCCGCGCTTTAACCGCCCGTACACCGACCTCGCATATCAGCCGATGCTCGAGTTGCTCGCCTATCTGCGCGCCAATGGCTTCAAGACCTATCTGGTGACGGGCAGCGATGTCGAGTTCGTCCGCGAGATGGCGCAGCGCGTGTATGGCATTCCGCCCGAGCAGGTGATCGGCAGCACCGTTAAATACAAGTACAGCCAGAAGAACGGCGCGGTGTCGTTGACCCGGCTTGCGCAGGTCGACACGCTAGTCGACGGCGCAGCCAAACCGCTCGCCATCGACCGCGTGATCGGCAGGCGTCCGGTGATCGCCTTCGGCAACGCGGACGGCGACGTGCCGATGCTCGAATGGACGTCCGCCGGCGACGGCCCGCGCTTCGCGGCGCTGCTGCATCACACCGACGGCGAACGGGAATATGCGTACGACCGCGCGGCGAAAAGCGGCAAGCTCGACAAGGGTCTGGACGAAGCCGGCGCGAAAGGCTGGCTCGTCGTCGATATGAAGGATGACTGGAAAACGGTGTTCAAGCCGGATAGCGCGACAACGGCTGCGGCGCCGTCTAATTAAGGATGGTTTGTTGGGAAGGCCGCGCTTAGGCCGCGTTCGCTGCGGTCTTTGCTGCGGTTTTTGCGCGGCCTTCCCGGCCTTTCACTACTCGCTTAGCGGGTCAGCGTGATCACCAGATAAGTGACATACAGCACGCCGCACACCAGCAGCGCCCACACCGGCACACCGCGCTCGCGCACGTTGACCCGCAGCCACGCAGCGGCGGCAAGCGTAATCACGATGCCGGTCACCACTTCGATGCGCGGCGTCCACGGCGTCAGCAGGATCCCGATTGCGGGCAGCAAGGTGCCCTGAAACACCATCGCGCCAGTGATGTTGCCGAACGCCAGCGTGTCCTTGCCCCGGCGAATCCACAGGATGCTGTTGACCTTCTCCGGCAGCTCGGTGGCGATCGGAATGATCAGCAGCGACAGCAGCAGCGGCGAGACGCCAAGCACCTGCGACACGCCCCGCACACCGTGGATGAAGCCTTCCGCGCCCCACACCAGCAACGCAACCGCCAGCGCCAGTTGCACCGCGATGGTCGCGAGGTTGGTAGGCAAGCCCAGACGCGACAGCAGCATCTTGCCCGGCGCTTCGGTGCCGTGGCCCGCGTCGACCAGTTTGTTCGATGCACGGAACGTCATCACCACATAGGTGATGTACACGCCAACCAGCGCCACGCTGAACAGCGCCCGCACGATCATCTGTTCGTGCGGTACGTACATCGCCGCGGCCGCCAGCACAAAGGCGCACAGGAAGTAGTTCAGATCGCGCGTGAAGCCCGTGCGTTCCGGCGCGACCCAGCCGCCGGTGCCGCGCGAGCCGAGAATCGCAAGCGTCATCAGGAAGGTGGAGAGGGTGGAGAGCATGAGCGGCGCGCCGAGAATCGCGCCGACGCCGATCTCCTGATTGACCGCGCTAGCGGCCGTGCCGCCGGCAATCGCGAGCAATGGGACGAGGGTTTCGGGCAAGGCGGTCCCGACCGCCGCGAACAGCGAACCCGTCACGCCCTCTGAGATTTTCAGGCGCTCGCCGAGATGTTCGAGGGCATTGGTGAAGAGCTCGGCCGCCACGAGAATGACGACCAGCATGATGGCGAGTTGGAACAGGAGACCGGTCATGCGCGGCTCCCTGCAAATGCAAAGGGGAAGCGGCACAACGGACGGGCAAGTGGGGAGACTGGCAGGGCACAACGATGTTTCACAGGGCAACTCCGTGGTCGGACGTAGGTGACGAACCAATGACGCACCGCGACCCGTCCGACCAGAACGAAGCAGTGCGCCAATGGTCTCGCCAAACCGACCCGGTCGAACGCGCCATGACCCGCAGGCCAAGTATGTTGACGCGCTCTCCTTCAATGGATGAAGGAAGGCTACTCCCCAATGACCGGGGGATTCTAACGGGATGGGCGGCTTTCAACAAGCTTGTAGTCTGGCGCATGCTCGGGCGCTTACCGGCTTTGCTGCGTCCGTCCGGTGATGCGACATCAGGCGCGCGAACGTGCGATGGCCCCGCTGGTAAGATCGCTCACCGTCTACGACCGCAGTGAGTCTTCAAATGAACTATCAAAATCGCCAGTGGTTTTACGTCAAGCGTCCTGAAGGACGCGTTGGCGATGAGCATTACGAGTTGCGCGAAAGCGAACTCGACGACAATTTGTCGTCCAATGAGGTGCTCATTCGGGCGCGCATTATCAGCGTCGATCCGTACATTCGAATCCAGCAGCACGAACGCAATACCTATGATGTGCCGCATCCGCTCGGCATCGTACAGCGGGCGGGCGTGGTGGGTGAAGTGGTGGCGTCGGCGAGCCCGCTGTTCAAGCAGGGAGACTGGGTGTCGGCCTATAGCGGCTGGCAGCTGTACGCCAAGTGCCATCACAGCGAGCTGACCAAACTGGACCCCAACGCGGCGCCGGTTTCGACTGCGCTCGGCGTGCTCGGCATGCCAGGGCGCACCGCGTGGTTCGGGTTAATGGAAGCGGGCAAGCCGCGTCCGGGCGACACGCTGGTCGTGTCCGGTGCGGCGGGCGCGGTCGGCTCGCTGGTCGCGCAATTCGGCAAACGCGCCGGATGCCGCGTCATCGGGATCGCGGGCGGCCCGGACAAGTGCGCGTTTCTGACTGACACACTGAAGCTCGACGGCGCGGTCGACTATCGGGCGCATCCGACGCTCGAAGGCTTGCAGTCAGCGCTGCAGGCGGCGACCGGCGGCGTCGATGTCTATTTCGACAACGTGGGCGGCATGGTCACCGATGCGGTGATTCCGCTGATCAAGCGCCGCGCGCGGATCGTGATCTGCGGCGCGATCGCTCAATACGACGGGGGGCTGGACACGCCGGACCTCGCGCCGCGATTCCTGCAGCACATGCTGTTTCAGCGCGCGACGATCCAGGGGATTCTGGCGCGCGACTTTATGCATCGGATGGATGAGATGCTGCAGACGGTCGCGCCGTGGGTGAAGAATGGGGAGATCGTTTACCAGGAGACGTACGTCGATGGGTTTGACGCGTTGCCGAATGCGCTGAATAGCCTATTCGAGGGGAAGAACCTTGGGAAGCTGCTGGTCAGGGTATGAAGGTGTGAGTTCGAGTTAAAACCGACCGACCACGATAAGCTCCCGCCATGGCGGGGAGCCGGAGAGATTCGGCCCCTGGTTCAAGCGGGACACGGAGACCTGAACGACAACCCCGACGCTGGCCGTGGTTGTCGTTTGTGGATTGTTCATTTCCGTTTGCTGCGTCTTTGCAGCATGGCCTCGGTCTCTGGCGCGGTCATGTACCTGCCGGCAACCCTGTAGTCATAGTCCGGCGTAATGGTGATCTGTCCGAGCCGGTAGTCGATGGTGAACCGGACCTGGTGTCCGGGCTGGAAGCCGGCGTGTTCGAGCATGGCATCGGTAACCTGCATCCACGGAAAGGCAGTACGCTTGCCGTGTTCGTGCGTGCTGTCTGCTTCAAGCGCAACGGAAATGCGCGTGACGTGTTCGTCGCGTGCGCGACGTGGTTTAAGATTGGCATCAGCCATAGTCAACTCCTTACTTGAGTTGGTGGTGGTCAGCGGGCCGTATGGGGTGCCGCCCATGCAGCCCGCGCTTCTTCTACTGCATCAAATCTCCTTCCTTACTGCTGGCTCTGTGCCAGCACCGTATCAAGCATCTCGGACACGAAGCGTTGCCGCGCCTTCGGTAGCTGGCTGATCGCCTCGATCTGCTGTTGCAGCTTAGAGGACGGGCCGCGTTTGCTGTGTCGGGTGACGTTCTGCCCCAGCAGTTCATCGCATGAAAGCCCAAGCGTTCTGGTCAACTCCGGTAGCAGTGAGGCGGGCAGCCGCAGCCGCCCGCCTTCGTAGTGAGCGAGGGTCTGCTGGGCAATGCCAAGCTGCTCGGCGAGTTGCTGCTGGGTGAGCTCGTGGGCCTTGCGAGCGCTGGCGATACGCGCGCCCAGCGCCTTGAAAAACTGTTCGTCCTTCAGGTTCATGACTAAGCTCAGCTGTGAAAGTCCAGCCATGATGATAACTCCGGGTTACGAGTTCACAGACTATTTTACTCTAATATAGAGTAATCTACAATTGAGTTATGTCAATAATCCCCTGACAAGTTTTTTAGCCGAAGGAAGGATTCATGCTACGCATCCCGCAGGAAGAACTTGAAAAGCATCAAGCACGAGGTGTCGCTGGTGCGGCTTCCCCGCGGCGCGCTCACGCGCGGCCTTGACAGAGTAAGCGCACGTGTGAACGGCTGTGAGAACCCGACACTAAACGGCGGCGTCGATCAGGGATACGGAACGGACCTGTTCCGCCGGGTTTGCCGTCCCCTTCGGGATCTGTCAAACCCGCGGGGCGATGGTGCCGTGCGACTGCGGCAGTCTTTAACAAAGACCGGACACACTACTGGCAGACTTGTGTCTTAAGGTCAAAACCCGCGTCGGGGCGTAAATTTGCTGGCTGGCCGGTACATCGAGGCGCGGTGGCTTGCGAAACCTTGCCGTGTTGGGTTCCAGTTTGGCGTGAGGGTACAGCCGCGTGTTCAAGTCCATTCAAGAATGCGCTGACGAATTGTTGGACCTTGATGTTGCAAGGCAGCCAATTCGGCTGGAAAAAGTAAGCGCAGGTAACGGCTAACCCCTTTTCCTTTCCTGAGCCGCGCCCCCCACACGCGGTCAGGATTCCCGTGTCCGTCGTCAGTTTTCAATCAGTTGCACACGACCAGCATCGCCTCAAGGTAAGTTTGCTGTTGCGGATTCCCCCTGGCGTCCACCCACTGACACAGGTAGGCAAACCCGCCGCCGTCCATCTCGATTCGGTCTGCCACTGTCATAAGGGGCGATCCCGACGCCAGCCGAACAAGATCCCCGGTCCCATATTTCGCTTCCATATCGTTCTCCGTGATGCGGTCGCACAATTGCGAGCCGCGATGGAGATGATCTAGACGTGAGCGCTCAGCGGCGACCGGGGATCGCGCGAAATTCCGTTAGTTCTAGTGCCAGCGCGCGACCTGTAACTTTTAATTAATGAAAAGCAATTGTTGCTACCAGTCCGAACGGGGAATCCCCGCTTTGAATTTATGATTACGTGCACCCGGAACATCACGGAATCAAAAAATAAAACTCCTTATTATCGTTGGGATCATTACGTTGTTTCCCGCCTTTAGCCCAGCTGATATTCAAGTGTGAGTGCGAAGGATCCAAAATTACCTTCGATACGCTAGGCGAAAAAAATTGATCACCGCGCCCTTCGTAATACAGGACATTAGTGTCGATCATTATGTGAAGCTTGGGCTTATTGGCGGGAACGTTCATGTTCTTCTCACGGAGAGTGCGGCGACACCAATATAGCAGCAGCGTTGCGTTCGAACCCACAAACCTTTCCCCTCAACCCGACCGTTTGCCGCATCAAAGTGCATCATCGTTTCGAGCGGCGATCGAGTTCGACTCCCTTTACTAGAGCACCAACGCCTGACGGCCCCGGCGCATCAAAACCGTTGACCTAAGTGAAGCAGGCAGGCGGGGAGGGGACTGCAAAAAAGCATAGTTGGTGACGGCTTGCTTATATCGGCCCCAAGCGCCGACCGTCTACCGTGGCGGATTTGCCGACCGCCGCGACGGGCTGGGGCGGACTTACTTCACGAGTCGGCGCGCGGCCTTCGTAGTGGACGTGGATCGGCCATCTACCACCGTTCGACGAACATTCGTGAATGTCCGTTTACCTGTGAGCTTGAACCGGTGGCCAGTTCCCGTCATTCCTCTACCTGAGCAAATGGACGCTCATATGGCCGATGCGCTTCGGCAGCTGACATTCGCCTCTCAGTGTTGCCCCGAACTGGGCGGCCGGCTGCATACAGCCATCGGAGCTTCCGCTAGAGAGATGGACATACGCAAGGGATCTCACGCTTCATGTTCCGTACAAATTGTGATTACCCGTCCGGTAGCCGCCATGACCTTCGTCTCTTGCACGAAAGGGCGGCTGAAAACAAGGCGGCCGATTACCTTGACCCGCTC
>NZ_WOEZ01000251.1 GCF_013177735.1 Paraburkholderia elongata
GGGTCGCCACCGGTCAGATGCGCATGACGTCAACCCACGGTTCTAGAACCGTCCAAGCGGCTCACGAGTATTCCACAGCCCCAGATAGGCGTGAGCGGGCGGGACCGACGAGCGATTGTGCATCAGCTGCGGAAAGCGCGCCTCAGTTACCGTGCCGTCACACTGCCGCTGACCATGCCTTTTGGTCGCCAAGGGCGATTTTATGAACGTTCGCTGCATACACCCATTCGCGGGCTTGGCGCTCTATGAGATCCATGAAAGCAGGGGGGCCGCTGCAGTAAATCTGTGTGTTGGCATGAGTTGGACTCATTGCGTGGGAACTCTTCTGCGCGAATAGATCATCGGACAGGCCGAAATGGTGATAGACCTCACCGTGACTTCGAAGCGCGTCAAATTCTTCTCGAAGAACTGCGCGGTCGGCCGATCGGGCGAAGTTGTGCACCTCGAACCTTTGACCCGCCGATGCAAGCCGCTTCGCGATTCCCGCGATCGATGCTGCGCCTATTCCGCCAGCAAAAAGGATAGATCGCGCACGATCGTCCAAAATTGTCGGCGGGCTTTTGGGGGTGCCGACATACACTTCGTCTCGTTCATTCAGCGGAAACTTGGATAGCAGACTATCCGTTCTGCCATCACCTTCTTGTCTCATGCCTACCACGTAACCATCGGACAGGGACGAAACACCGAGCAAAGGATAAATTCTTTGCTTGTCGCCAGCGCTATTCAGAAAGAGAGTGACGCACGACCCGTCGTTAAACGGCGGAAGCGCCGATTTGGACATTGTTCGAAGTTCAACGGCATGGTATCCCTTAGCAATTTGCCATTTCCGGCCCACGATGACGGGAATCAGGTTGTCGCGCATGTCTTCTCCAATAGGACCTGCTTCACAGGTGGAACTCTAGCCGATACCGCGTAAGGGATGGAGAGGGGAGCCGGGTTGTAGCGAATCCGCAGTGATGATCGGGCGTCGAAACCCGCGTGGTTAAAGGCGTTGAGCGATTAGTGCAAGGATGGTATTTCCAGAACGTACTTTTTGATTATCGATTACATCACGTTGACGATACTTGGCATTGCATAGTAAATGCACTTGGGAACGGTATGTCCATCAAGGGTGACAAGGCAATGCTGCTGCTTTCACACCGATCCATGCACGATCGCTAATGCACACGATAAGAAACTTCAACTTTATCTTGTGGGCGGGAGAAGGCACTATAGCTTCCCGTCCGCTTTACAAGGCCTGTCGCCCGCAACGAGGCGTCACGTTCGACCACTGCAGACAGGCGAGCGAGGAATCGTTTTCGCCGTCGTCAATAGATGAAGACAGCTGTATCCTTGGCAAGGCTGCCCACGGATCGCGCACGTCAGAGCGGATTTCATGCACAAGCTCACGACTCGGCTCTGCCGCGAGAACCAAGCGGTGGTTATCGAGGACCTGAACGTCAAAGGGATGCCGGCGAACGAACGACTTGCCGGGGCGATCTCGGATGTAGGCTTTGGGATCTTTCGCCCCTTGATGCGCCGCTACGTCGCGCTGAGGTATTTCAACATCGGAGCCGCATCGATTTACGTCGTCAAGTTCCTGACCGAGCCGCTGCTGGGAGGCAAGCCCAGATGAACGTTGCGCGTCCTCGCGGTTCGTATTGCCTGAAGGCAGCCGCCCGCTGCGCGCCGCTGGCGGCTGCCGCCGGCTTCGCCGTGGCAACCCCGTTGCCAACGCCGCCGTGCGGGACACCGCCGGTGCCGGCCTACGCGTCGCTGGGCGTGCAACCAGCAATGGCGATCCTGGGCGCCGAGGAGCTCGATGCGAGTGTGTGGCGGCCGTCCTCGTGTACCGGATGGCCTGCCGCGTCCCGCTCCCGGGTTGTCGTCGCGGTCGCAGGGCTGGTCCACGTCGCTGGCGGTCCCGAGACGCTGTTGGCACGTGCCGGGGCGGTCTCCACCCTGCGCAGCATGCGCTACTGGTCCACAACCGACAAGACGTGGCGTCCCTTGTTCCTGGATGCCGCAGCGCTGGCCGGACCCGCCGGGGGCGGGGACCGGCGGGGTGATTTCCGTCCGTCTGAACTGCAAGCCGGTCGAACCTTGTACTTCTGGGTGCGCGACAGCCGCTCCGGCCCCCTGGTGTACCGGATGCGGGTGCTGGAGCACAGCCCGCAGCGGATGGCGCTGGCCGAGGAAAATGTGTCGCCGGTCCGTGCCTTCGGACTGACACTGTTTCAGCCGGCTGCGCTGCAGACGGTGGTGTTCGCACAGCGCCAGACGAACGACGTATGGGGCCTGTATATTCTCGCGCGCATCGACCGGCAAGCCAGCAGTTTCATTGCGAGCGGGCACGAGGCCTCTACGGCGAACCGGGCGCTGGCACTGTTCCGGTACCTGGCCGGCGTCCCGACCGACGCGGAACCAACGGCCGTGCGATGACTTGGGTCGTGACGCAACAGGCCCCTCGTCGATGCGTCAAACGCCTGCTGCGGCGCTCTCGCGCGCTTTCCTGCAGTACGCGGCCGCGGCCGCGGGCGCGGTGTACGGTCTCACATTTCCCGGTGTTGTTCGTCTGGGTCGAAAACTGTCAGTAGCTCACAATAATCCCCGCTTGTGCGAACTCATTTTCTCCCACCCATTTTCTGACCAGGGGCTACGGAATTCCCACGTCCGACTACGAGCAGTTCGCGCTAACGG
>NZ_WOEZ01000252.1 GCF_013177735.1 Paraburkholderia elongata
TCCGACGAGACATTCGTGTGCGTAATAGAGGGCTCGTTTTAGCCCGAAGGCGATGAGTAACTGATCGTCGGCGAACGTCTGCTATCGAGAAAACTGGCAGGCTGAAGTGGGTCGCAGCCCTTGATTGTCGTCGCGGCCGTATCTCTGATATGGCTTCGCTATAATCAATCGCTCCCCGGCGTCGCAATGTCGAAAAAATGTCTTCCAGGCGAAACAGGTCCCCCGGCCGAGCCCGCAGGCCGCTGACGAAAGCACTTCTATTGCCGATGGATCTCGCCTCCGCCAGTGAACGGTCACTGTCCTGTCATCTTGCGCTGGTCGCATGCCGCGACGGACATGGCAACAGCCATCTGGTCAATGAACTTATGCGCGCGGTGTACCTGAGCTGGTATCTGCAGCGCGCTGGTTATGGCGATCAACCGGTGGAGCAGTTCAAGATCGCCGAATACGCGGTCGAGAACACCCTGGCGCACGCTCATGAGACGGGGGAGTGGCGGCTCGCGTCTGAGGTAATCTGCGACTTTGAAGCGCTGCTGACGCTGTATGACGCCCAGCTCGCAAGGGCTCCTCTTCACGAAGTATTCGAAGCGGAGCGGCAGCTGAGGGTTTTTCTGACGGGAACGGACCCTTCGCCGATCCCGTAATCGACGTATCGGCAAGCCTTAACAGATTACTTATTCGCCGAGCCCCTGCCGACGTCATGGCATAATTGATTGGGCTGTCAATATAGTTCGCATTCCTGTATATGTTACACAATTAAGATGATCAATTTTTCACACACGTCGACATCGACACGACGGGAGCGGCCTTGCACGACACTGCGATATCTGTGCGGTTGGGACCGAGGCTGCGACAGGCGGCAAGGGTGAAAGCCCAAAGAGGCGGGTCGTAGTCGAGCGCGACGGCAGGGTTGGGGACCACGCTGCGCTGCCCGCAGACTTAGCGAACGGC
>NZ_WOEZ01000253.1 GCF_013177735.1 Paraburkholderia elongata
TCCATTTCTGGCTGTTGCCGAGCGCCGATGCGAATCGCATGCTCAAGGCATTCGACGACGGTCGAAAGCGTATCTACGCGGTCGCGGAAAGGAATGCCCGCGGCGCCGGCCAGGACGGGGACGTCGGCCAGCCACCATGCCGCGTCAGCGGTTTAGTTCAATTCCTTTTATGGAAAACCCGCGAGCGGCAGGGAAGCCAGGTTTTTCCGCGCCGTGCCGTCGGTTTGCATAATTTTGTTTGTGGCAACCCTCGACCGGTCGGGGCCCGCCGACCAGACATGAACAAATTTACGCAAGGCGCTGTTGCGCAAAATTGTTCCTGCGCCAGGCGGTCTGGCCGCACCATGCACGACGAGCTCGTCAGAGGCGCGCATCGCTGTAGGTAGGGAACGGGTTCGCGCAAAAATTGGGAGCAAAGTTATGCAAGCCAACGGCAGTTCCGGCTACAAATTCGTTTGGTGATCGGACTATTAAAATAAGTATTCTTATCACAATAGCGTGATTGTTGTGTCAAACTGGCACCTATGAAAACGCGCCTCACCCCGACACCTTCACCCGAACCTCGTCCTGTCGATTTCCCCGATGCCGACGAGCTGGCCATGCTGCGAGCCTGGTACTCCGGCATGGGGTAATCGTACCTTTTGTGCAATTTCTGGCGGTTCGATTCTGAAAGGTCATATCGATCAAAGACTTGCGAATCCTTTGATTTCGCGAAAGCGGTGCAGCCGCAGAGCCTTGCCGCAAGCGGCTCTGCAGGTGGGTACCGCCATATTTCGCACGAAAGGTACAATTACCCCAGCTCGCGTAACGATAGTGAGGTTTTCGTCCTGGCCGAATCACTTCGCGAGCCGACGAGTGCAGCAGACGAAGAAACGACGCCACGCGAGTTGCCCGCAGCTTCCAGAGTTCGGCTCCAGCCGGCGCAAGCAATCAAGGCTGCGATGAGAAGAGGCAGGTTTCTCTTCTCAACGACCGGGTATGTGGCGTCCGCTGAAAGGGCGCGCCGTTCGCTGGCAGCCCCGCCGCCACGGAGTTCTGCTGAACTGTCGATTCAGGTCAGAGCGACACGATCTGTCGCAATAGTTCCAGCGCTTTCATCTCATCCAGCCGCCCAGTCCGTGCTTTCCCTGCGAGCGTCTTGATCAGCGCCTCTGCTATTGGTTCAATGCCTATCAGATCGTCCAGGCTCGTCACGGGAGCAGAACGGCGCGGCTCCGCAATAACCTCTGTGACGGAGGCCGGCGCAGGTTGCTGGTGAGAGGCGGACGGTGGGACATCGTTGTCAACAGTTTGCCGGATCGCCAGATCGGAGGTAGGCGGGCGTACTGGGTCGAGTTGCTCCAAGATTGCCTTCGTCACGGCGGCATCGCTGGTGTGATTCGCCTCGGACGGTTGGGCGTGTCGATCGCTCGCGGTTTTCGCCTTTTTGCCCGCGGACTTTCTTGCCACCGCCGCTTCCGGCCTTATCGCAGCTGATAGCTCCTGTTGATCAGATGCAGGTCGACCCGACTGTGGATCAAGCAGAGCCGACACCGACTCAGGAATGTCCGTGACTGAACGCGGAATGTCCAGCCAGGCAGTTGGCAACCCGAGGCGTTCAGTGAAACGGCTGGCTTCGGCGTCGTCCATGCGCTTCTGCCCATACAGACGATTGTCCAGGTTGGAGGCGCTGATACTCATTACCGCGCTGAGTCGCACCTTCGATCCCTTACGGGAGGTGAGTACGTGCAGGTTGGCGCGACGAATGTTTTGCAGAGCCGCCACGTCGTTCAACGGCAAGGATTGCTGGGCCCCCGACTTCACGGACGCTTTAGCTCTCGCTGATGCTGGTTTCGACGAAGTAACCGTGGCAGTCCTTGCCGCTGTGGGCTTGCTCTTCGCGACGGCCTGTGGCGAGCCGCCATCGGTTCTCTTTGACATTTCTGGTTCCCTGGGCAAACGGTCAGTGGGGGTAGGGGGGCGGTTCGCTGGTATTGCAGGAGCCGGTACCGATGCCTGCTCGTCCGCCGACTCCGGTTCAGGTTAGCGCGAATAAAGTCAAGCGGCGCCTTCAAACGACTGATGGTCTCGGATGTGAGGGCAGGGTTGGGTTGATCGAAAAACCCATCGGGTAGCCCGAGCGTCGTTTCAATGTGGAAGGCCGTCTCGGGTGTGAATCTCTCGCCGTTTATTAATTCGGCGTCAGGTTGGAATCGAGTCCCAGTGCAATATTCTCTGCGCCCACCGCATCGACCAGCCATTTAAACGAACGCGTTTTGAAAATGGATGCCGTCTGGGTTGGATCCCGGGCAGGTGGCGTTTTTACATATGGCTTGTTCTGTCGATGAGAAGTCGATGGTTGGCGCGATTGACGCGGGCCCTTGTCTCGAGATCCCGGATATCGCCCATGTGGCTGACTCATAAAGTGGGGCTCTCCGCCGGTGAAATCACTATCAATGCGGGGATTATAAGCGAGGGGGTACTCACGCCGGGCTTGTGTCAGCCAACGAGCCGTTCTGGTGACCCCAAACGCTGACGGCGTTGCTCCTTTCGGTTGTGGTGCCAATAGAGAAAGCGATCGAGAAGCCGCCAGTTTTCGCGTCAACTCAACAAACTGGAAGCTTGGCTATGCAGACGACAGGCGCGGTAGTCTCTGTGAGCCGCACGTCGGTCAGACCGAGTTGGCCTCAGCGAATGCGATGCATCAGTTCGATCCCGGAGATCGTAACGGTGGAGTCCCTGAAGCGTTTGAAGCCGAGCATGACGTCCACCCGCGATTTGACGTTGCGATGGTTCCTGTCGATCCGGTTTTTCAGGTACCTGGACGATTTCAGCGTTATCTCTTCGGGCAGAAGTCCTTCTACTTTCATCTCGCGCGCCGCACGATGGGACGCTGTGTAGGCGACGGCTACGGTACTCCCTTAAGTGGACACACATTCGCTCGGGACCTGCAGCGGCGTGAGTGGAGGCCGACGCGATTGCAGATGGCGGACGCGGCTCACCGGCAAGCGGGCCAATCTGAAGGGAGGAATTTGAACGCCCGCGTTCTGACTGGGAGACCGCCGCATTGTGCCCCAAGGGGCGTTCCACAGGGTAACCGTACACAGCCAGGTTCGCTGCTAGCCCATCTGCTCAGACGGATCGAGACTACCGCGGACAGTCTGCTGCCCGAGATGGGTTAAGCCAACTTCACAGATCGATACAGTTCAGCGCTGCGGTCGCGAAAAATCGTCGCCTCCTGGTAACTCGTTCAATGAATCGAGTCCCGGGTGCTGATGAGGCTATGCGAGTCCATCCAGTCGTACGATCCACTGCTGTGGGCCCACGCCCAGTTCCTTGCCGCTTCACGGTTTTTGCCCACCGCCTGTGCGACCTCTTCGGAGGGCGAACCTTCGTCATACTTGCCGTTCGTGCGCTCAGCGCGGCCGATGTTTCTTGACTTCGATGAGTCGTAGTTCATTGCGATTCCTGATTGAGATTGCTGTCAATGCGCATCAATCCTGTTCCACCAGCTCGTCGTGCATCGACGCAGCGAGAAGCTCGGCGAAGCGCTCAAGCGCCGCGACTGAGCCGTACACTGTGCGGTACTCCTGACGTCCAATCTTCGCGTCAAGAACCACCGTCATTCCCGATTTCCGAGCCAGGTCAAGGATGTCCATCTACTGCTCCACATCGTTGAATCATGCGATTCAGTTAGCACTCTGATGCGCGTGAACGGTTAGTCCATAGAATCGATTCTAAGCACTATGCGCTGGACATCAACGCAGCCGCGGTGAATTCACAGTTTTCAAAACGACAACAATAGAGACGGCGACCGGATACTGCGAGGTCCCATCCGCATTCCGAATATGATGAAATATAAATCGTCGGAAGATTGACCGCGAGGTCAATCCGCGATTGCGTCGGCCACACGAATCCGATTGCAGGCAACGTATGTTCAATGCTGCGCCAGGTCGGCTGGCAGACGGGCTCCGGATAAAAATGGCGATCTAGCCAAACGTGAATGCATAGGCGCTCACACTTGGATCGAGAAATTCGACGGCGAATGCCCGTTCCCGTATCGGCCCCGTCTGACGCACCAACTGATACAGACGCACGCTATTCACGGTCCCGCTGCCGTCGGCTGCGATGTAGGCGCCATACGATGCGCACGGCGGCAGACCGTCGATCGTGACGCGCAACCGGACAGGCTTGGCATCTGGAGCGGACCCCAGCACCAGATGCAGGTCGCACGCAGCGAAACCGCGGGACTTGCGCGGCAGCAGATGGCGAATCTGATGGTCGGGCGCGACTTGTCCGATATTTTTCCCGACAAGATTACCGTGCCTGCCGACGCGCCGATCGCGTTGAAGGTAGAAGGCCTCGCGGTACCAGATTGGGTGGGAGATCTGAGCTTCGAGGCGCGCGCCGGCGAAGTGCTGGGTTTTGCAGGCCTTGTCGGCGCGGGTCGTACCGAAGCGTTCATCGGCTTGCTCAAACGCGCGGCGGGCCGCATCGAAATCGCCAGCCGCCGCGTCGATCGGAAGAGCCCACGCGACGCAATGCGCCACGGCCTCACGTATCTGAGCGGAGACCGCGAAGGAAAAGGTCTGCATGCGAATCTGAGCCGGCAGGACAACGTCACGCTGATGACGCTCGAACGCTACGCGCCGCGACCTACGAACGATCCTTCAGAAACGTCTTTTGCGGTCTCGCTTATAAGGCGGCCTTTATTGGGTTGCGCCGCACCCATCGCTAGATGGCGGTACGCATTTGCTCCCGAAAAACTCACATTAGCGAGGGATCTCTATTTTTTAAACGCGACTAACCGTTATTGGTGATAGGAACCGCCACAAACCACACAACCGCCTCCAACTCGACGGCCGCCTGAAAAAATAGCGAGCATGCGGCGTTTAGGAGATTGTCGATAATCCAAACCTGGCGAGGTTGAAATGGTGCGTCACCGGCGAGCGCGCAGCTTTCAATTTCTGATAAATTTATTGCTGCGCGGCGCAGTACAAATACAAAGGCCGGGAATGATCATTGAGGTGTTTCAAGGAAGTTCTTGATCGGGCGCCCGTCGTCTCTCCGGACGGGCGCGTTGTGATCTTCACATTGTCGATCTGCGGACGCGAGGTCGAAGGTGCGGTTGACTGTGATGCACTCGAACAATGTTTCTGGCTGCCGCGCGACGCGGACGCAACGCGCACGCTCAAAACGTTTGAAAACGGTCGCAACCGCATCGTCGCGGTCGCCCAAAGAAAGTTACTTGCACGACCTGACGACCCGCTGCGGCTGACCTTCGATGACTTCGTGACCCGGTAACCGACCGTTGGCTGACGATGACTGCCGCGTCGATATGCGTCTGATAAACACATAAAAAGCGCGATTGTGCGTGTGTTGTTTGTCTGTCTGTCGAAGGTGATAATTTCTTTTATGGAAAACCCGCGAGCGGCACGGAGGCCAGGCTTTTCCGCGCCTTGCGCGCACCAAATGACACAGGTTTCGACACGCTCATAGGGAGCCTCTGTCTATGCCAGCGGCAGTAGCGGCGCTGAGGCCGCAACGGCCGTCGTAGCCGGTGCAGTGCAGGGGAAGCGTAGGAGGCGAGCCGCGATAACACCCGTTATCGCCGCAATCGCGTTGCGGCAGTGCATCGGCGAAACGGGCCGAGGGTAGGGCGCAGTCTTGTGTGCAGTCCCGACTCAACCGTTCGATGCACCTCAGATTTTCGCACGACCGCGTCCTTTGCCAGGGATGGACGGCAGTTCTTGAGGTTTATTCAACGCATGCCCGCACGCGCCGTCGCGCGCCTCCAAGCTCGCAGACATGGGCAGGCGTCGAACAAACCTCAAGAAATCCGGTCCGTTGCGGGTGTGCAGCACTCGCGTTCCGGCCGGCGCGTTCTATTCAACAGAATGGTTGAGGTGAAGGCGCCGGCGAGTTTCGTCGAATAATGGTGGTGATGAAGAATATCGTCCAGCTTCAGACTTGCATGAACAAGTAGGAGCGGGCGACTTACAAGCCAGCCACCACACTCGCCATGGCAACCGATGCGAAAACGCTGCCGTGAGTCAGCCGATAGAAACATCCAGAGTCGAGAGTGCCGCATGCACGTCGGCGGTCGTGATGGTGGTGGCCCCCGACTCGATATGCTGCGCCGCTGCCTCGTCGACGATCCGTTGCAGCGCGGCGTCAGCATCCGCGATCGAGCAACCTTCGAGACCCGTGATCACGCATTCCACCGTCTGCCGCGAGATTGCAAAGGTGTCTCCAGCCTTGAGCTTCAGCTGGGCGCGTATGTACGCCGAAAGCGATTCGCGTGAAGGCACATCGAAGCGGATCTTCTGCTCAAGGCGACCGCCGCGCAGCACGGCCGGATCCAGCGCTTCAGGATGATTGGTTGCGGCAATCACCAGTACGTCAGGCACCCGGCCATCGGCGCCGTCGATTGAGGCAAGTATCCGGTTGGTCACCGGTGCAACGCCGGACATACGCCGGTCACTGAGCACGTCGTCCCCTTCATCGACAAACACGATGCATGGTCGGAGGTCCTTCGCCTGACGGTAGAGCCGGTCCCATGTGGTATGACTATGGAGCAGTTCTGCGCCGGTGGTTTTGAGGAATGCCCAGCCGCTGGATTTTGCGAGCGCGAGGGCTGCTAGTGTCTTGCCGGTGCCAGGTGGGCCGTAGAACAGCACACCCCTTGGCAGCGCGCCGCCGAGCTGTTCCATCCGGTGAACGTGTCTCAGGCGCATCGAGAGGCGCTTCAGCTGGTCCCGTGACCCGTCGGGCATGATGATCGCTTCAATTGCCTTGACGTTCTCCGGCAGCTGCCCCTTCGATCCCTGGATACGGCGCATGGCCTGCATGGCAGTTTCAAATGACACCTGGCCGTTTCCAAAGAGACCTTCCCGCCGCATGTCGGCGAGTTGCGGCCCGATAGCTGCCAAGCGGGCAACGCTGAAGCCGGCCCAGCGCGCTGCGAGACTCCTGAGCACCGGTATGCTGAGCGCATTCGGCCCGAGCGCCTTGCCGACCGAACGCCGAAGGATCGCTTCACGGGCCGGCGTATCGGGTGGTGGGATCTCCACCTTGAAGTCAAAGCGACCCTCGCGGATGGCAGCCCCGTCCAGCCGGCCGAGGTCATTGGTCGCGGCTATAAGGATAGTGCCTGTGGCGCCGTGGCGCAGGCGTGTGATCTCGGTGAGCATCGTATTGCACAGATCGCGATCCATGGAGTGAGGCTGATCGTTGCGTGATTTTATAAAACCATCGATTTCATCAATGAAAAAAATTGCGTGCCCTAATCGTGTTGCCTGGGCGAATGCCGCCTTCACACGTTCAGGTGTCTCGTTGATCCACTTCGAGGCGATGTCCTGGTAGGAAATCGAGAAGAACGGAATCCCCAGCTCACCGGCCAGCGCTTCAGCGAACATCGTCTTGCCGTTACCCGGCTCGCCGGAGAGCAGGATCCCGTTTCTTGCCTGCTCCGGATGAGTGAGGACGTCACGTGCCGCATTGAGCAGCCGATTCTTGGTCTCTGCCATACCCACGATCGAATCAAAGCTGAATCGCGCACAATGCACACGATCATCCAGAAGATTCGCTTGCTGCGGCGTGGGTTGGCCGGGGACTGCCTGCGCAGGGGTGCTTAGGGTTGGTTGTTGTACAGGCCGCGACGTGGATCGTCGGGCCTGAAGATGCCGGTGCACTGCGCGTAACACCAGCCAGAATACGATGCCGACACCGAGTAAGGCTGCCGTGCGCACGGAAGAATGAGCCACCACAAACAGCAGGGCGACGACGGTTCCTGCCGTCATCAGCCCGCGGGCAACGCGCACGTAGCGGTGGAGCGCGAGCGCCAGGCCGGCGCAGATCAGCATGGCGAATAGCCAGTGCATGTCGTTGAGGTGAAGTACTGACCCAAGGCCGGCACCCGCGAAGATCCCAGTCAGGATGGGCGGAAACAGGCGGGCAGTAGATACGATGGTGTCTTTCATGGATGAATCTCCGTAGAAGCGGGGCGACGATAGCGAAGAGCCTGGTCACAGGCGTAGAGATACGCGGGGCGCCTAGCGAAGCAGGGGGATGACGTCCTCCTCGATCGTGTCGTAGAGGTCATCGCGGATGAGTTGCGCCAACGCATGGCGTTCACAGAAAGCCACCGTAACTAACAGACCCGCGAGCGCAATGGAGCCGGCCTTGACCATTGCGAGTACTACGAGGGCAAGACCCTGTGCCAGCGCTGGGCAGGCCCCCTGCAGTCCGTCGAGTCCCAGCACGACTCCAAGGGACGAGGTGCAGGCCATGAAGGGGGGCAGGATGAACATCAGTACCGCCGCGGTGTTCCAGTACATCCTGACGGGACGGGGAAGGTACGCGTGATCCGGGTGGATGAAGTTGAAAAACGACGTGTGCTGTTGATCGTTATGCATGGGAAGCTCCATATTGGTGGTGGGTTGGATCTGTCCGGCTCACCGCAACGAGACGGCGGGCCCGGACAGATCCAGGTTCACATGGTCAGACGGGAACGCAAGTCGGATTGCGTTAGCGAAGCACGATGAGCGGGCGACCTCGTCTGGGCAGCCACAGGCTCGGACTTGGTCGCCGCCGGCGTGTGCGGGTTCTCACTCGCCTGAACACGCGCCGCTGGTTCTGCCGCAACATTCGTCTCGAGTGTGCGATCGGGCGCCTGAGGTCGGCACTCAGGCGCCGGTGCCAGGCCTCAATCGCATCGACGGGGATGCTGGCGTCGATATAGCCTGTGACGCCCGAGTCGGTCACGACCTTGATGACCTCGCAACCGTTGGCTGCGATAAAGCGTTTATTTTCCATTCGGGGCCTCCGTGCGTGCACTCTTCACGTTTCACTTGTGCATATGGCGCCGTATCCACCGTGCGAAGACGATGAGTGGCGTCGAGCAGTCGATGAGGCACTGCCGGCATTCATCGACGAATATCTGCCAGAGGTTCTTTCGGGGATTGCCCATAGGGATGTCCTTGTGAAAGTGAGGCCATGGGGCTCGGGTCTGGAAAGGGAAGTCGGCTGCTCAGCGATGGGCGGTCGACGCGACGGGTGCACTTGCCGGAGCAAGGACAAGTACGCCGGGATACTGCGGCGCGGTTGCCACGGCATGGCCGAACGGTCCTGTGGCTCCACTGATCTGCGCCGGTGCCTCGGGGACCGTGATCGACGCGACTGTCTGGCCATCCGTAACGCACGTGACGGGCGGGTGCCCACCTGATCGGCCAATCGTCAGCGTGTCTCCCGGCTGGCCACACCACGAGTCCTTGTCGTTGCTGAGCGTGCAGGCGGCGTCTGGACCAACGGTGCCAGTTGGATCCAGCATGGTGAGCGTGACCTGCTGGGTGTGACGGTGCTGTGCTGGCATGTCGTTGCCAGGTGTCACGATGTTTGCCGGTCCGCGGCCGCGATCTATCAGATCGAACCCGGTGACGGGGCGTGAAGATCCGCCTGCCGGGCTGGCGAAGGCACGGGCCGGCGCGGCGGCGAAGGCTGCAGCGCCGAACCACTTCAGATTTGCATTTGGCATTTGAATATCCCATCTGGTTGTGAATGTTTGTCAGCCAGAGGGCATCGAAGGGATGCCTGCTGGCTGACGGTCCCTGCGTGATTGAGTGCGAGGACCGATTCAGGATCACATGGGTTTTTGCAAACGCAAGTCAGGTGCACGCTATTGGTGGTGGCTCACATGAGCGCAATCCCAACTGGGGGCGCGTCTGGCCCGGGTGATGTCACAAACAGGCGACCGCAGCAGAGCGGATTACTTCCGGAGCACATTTATCGATGAAAGACGTCCAGTGGCAGCGTTTCATTTGCCTGGATAGTCGACCGCGAAAAGCGGACGGTGATGAAATGCGGCGGAAGGAGGCATGGCGCGGTACGCGACAGCCCGCGACGCAAGCGATGCAGAAGACAGACCCGGGCGGAGAAAAACGGCGAGGACCGGGATGCATGCTGCCCACGCCGTCATGGGGGCGGGCGTGAGGCAGATGGCGCTACATCCTGCTTTTAGCACGTGGCCCGTGCGAGACGACGATCAATGGCCTGATGTAACCAGGGAACATGGCATGACATTCGGTCCAGAAAACATGCCATCAAGTCCGACGTTTTGCCGTAGGCGCTTACTCGCTGGAGTTGGTGCGAATCATTGCGTATCGCGACCAGTTAGCGGGCCGGTCCGCTGCACATCTTTTCGCAGCGTTCGAGACAGTCGCGTTGCGCTCCGTCCACGGTTGGCAGTGCGGGACGCGGATGCGCGACCAACAGCCCTATGGAAACGATGCCAGCGCTGGATGCCGCCGCCGCGATGGCGAGCAACAGAAGCGAAATATCGCCGCTGTCGTGTGGAAAGAAATATGCAGCGAGCTTGCTTAAGTGCTTCATCAGGACTCCACTAGATTGATGTTGTAGATGCCACCTTGAGTCGGTGGATGCGCCGCATAACTGGCGCAACTCCAGTGTTATGCCCAGATTGCTGAACGCAAATTCATGCGCGTGCATTGCTAACGGTCAAATGTCTCGTCAATATCCGGTCCTTGGCCACGAAAGTGCAATAGCAACGCATGTGGGTTTGTCTGGGTTCAACTGATGTGTAGACAGCAGCACTTCACTCGACAGACAGTGTCAGGTCCTGTCGTCATTCCCGACTTGATAGCCGTCTTTTCGTGGCGAGGCGCAGGCTTGGGGTTCAACTCGCCCCGGAGAACCATTCCCATGGTCGAGTGCCAGCTAATACGCATTAAACACAATCCTGCTAATGCCGAGTCATCACCGCGCCGATGCGCCCATTAAACGTAATGAAGCTAATACGACTTATCAGCATTGAAAATGATGCGACCTATTTGCTTTGCCCTTGAGGTAGCCTGCGGGCTCCCGGCGCCCCATCCATGTTTGCGCGAAAGCGCGCCGATCATCGAGGCATGGGACCTGACCCGTATCCTGGATGGACGCCCTTCGCAAAGCGGCACCGTGCTCAAACCACTCGAATGGCGGTTTCGGTCAATGGGGGAGGGTATGAAAGTCAGAGCTATCATACCCTTCGTTTGCTGACACTGGCCCTTATTTCAAGAAGATGTGCTGGCGGATTGGCGGAAGCAGCCTGAGCCGCGCGGGACGCGGGCGCAAGCAGGAGAAGGCATGGGGTGGACCGAGGCGTGGCCGATGGTCGCGGCTGGCCGATCCTCGAATGCCGGCCTCCGGCGCAGAGCCCAGGAGGTTGAGCGTTCGCCGTCAGCATCCGTGCCCTTGCATGCACCAATTTCCTCAGGCGCCTTCGACAGGCTCGCGCCGGAACGACAGGAGAAGACGGGCCGCCATCGGTGTGGGCCGGGGGCGTGAAATCCGTGCAGTTGCGTGCCGATTGCGCGCAGGCGCGCCGATCGGGTAGGGTGTCGGCATCATCATTCACTCAACGAGGAAGCAATCAATGAACAAACAGGAACTGGTGGATGCAGTCGCTGCGAAGACCGGAGACAGCAAGGTCGGAACGGGTGAGACGATCGACGCGGTGATCGCGGCCATCATGGGCGAACTGACCAGGTGCAGCTGATCGGCTTCGGCTCGTTTTCCACCGGTGCGCGCGCCGCGCGGGTCGGCCGCAACCCGGCCACCGGCGCAGAGATCCAGATTCCGGCCGCGAAGACGGTCAAGTTCACGGCGGGCAAGGCATTCAAGGATGCGGTGAACGGCGGCTGAGAGCGGGCGAACCGTCGGCGGTTTCCCGCCGGCGGTATTCAGTGGGGCACGTCGCCCCTATCGTTGGCTGGCGATATTAAGCGGGCGTGATTGCAGAAGCGCGTGGGCAGCGCGCGATGATCGAATCTCTCGATACGACGGGCAGGACCTTCGTCAGCACCGTCAACTGGAACAGTCTGCGCGATCTCGGCGCCCAACTTTTCTAATCCGGCGCTGTGTTCAGTCGAGCGGGTTCCGAACATCCGGCTGATTACACCAAGACGAACTTCCAGTTGCAATGGAGGACGGTCGCCAAAACCTTGACTCGAGTAACGCATCCACGTCAGTGTGGATGCGGATTTAAGAGGGTAGCCCCATGTCCTCCCGGACACAGGGCCCCCGAAGAACGGAGCGTGCGACTTTCACCGCATAGTATGAGTTTACCAACATACTATGCGAAATGTGGCGTTCGTCCATATGTGGCGCAGCATCACAATCTCCGTGCCTGTGGCGTCGCTTTCGGCAAATTAACGCCACATAAAAATGAGCGCATAGTGATCGACTCATCCTCCAGACGGGAGAGTGGATCATGTTTGAGGCCATTTATAGCTATCCGCAAGTGTTGCGTCGTCATCGTGATGGACCATGGGCAGAGGAGCGTGAGCGTTTTCTTGCGCATTGTGCCGAACAGGGTTTTTCCCGCGCGACACTTCGACAGACCGCTGCTGAACTCCTGGTTGTCGCCCAATACTTCGATATCAGTGAATCAACGTTCATCGCACATGACGTAGAGGCCGCCGCTGATCGCTGGGTACGCTTTCAGCGTCGACGCCAGCGGATTCAAGATTGTCGTTGGTCTCGTCAGCGATTCGTTTCAACGGCCAGCTCATGGCTGCGTTTTCTCGATTGCCTGGAGCAGCCACAACAGGAGACCAAACCCTTCGCACATCTGATCGAAGAATTTTCGGACTTCATGCGCGATGAGCGTGGACTGTCTGCCAAGACCATCGCGGGTCGATGCTGGCAGGTGCGTCACCTTCTCGACAGCTTACAAACCGCAAAGCACTCGTTGGCGCGCCTGTCACTCAAAGAGGTGGATGACTATCTGACGATGAAGGCTGATCAGGGCTGGGGGCGAGTAACGATGGCTAGCGCGGCCAGTGCGTTACGCAGCTTTTTTACCTATGCGGAAATGCGGCGATGGTGCCCATCAGGAATTGCTGCTGGTATTGAAGGTCCGCGCGTATTCAGGGAAGAAGGACTTCCCCGCAGTCTGGACTGGCAACAGGTGCGTCAACTCATCGCGAGTACGGGTGGCTGCGGTGCCCGGGACATCCGCGATCGTGCAATTCTTATGCTGTTTGCCATCTATGGGTTGCGGAGGAGCGAGGTGTCACAGTTGCGACTGGAGGATGTCGACTGGGAACATGAAGTACTTTGCGTTACACGGTCCAAACTTCGGCGCACACAGGACTATCCGCTGATACCAGTAGTGGGTGACGTCATCCTGCGTTACCTTCAGGAGGTTCGGCCTCGCTCTACCCGCAGGGAGCTTTTTCTGGCACTCAAAGCTCCGTTTCGCCCACTGTCGATGAACGACATGTATCGGCTTGTGAGAAGCCGTCTCGCTGTGCTGGGCGTCTCGGGCCCATATCGCGGCCCGCATTGCCTGAGACACGCGTGCGCTACACATCTTCTCGCCTCGGGCCTCACGCTTAAACAAGTCGGTGACCATCTGGGTCATCGCAGCGCATACGCGACCCGTGTGTACGCGAAGGTCGATCTGGCCGGATTGCGGCAGGTAGCGGAGTTTGATCTCAGGGGGCTGCTATGAAGCTCAGCGCTGCAGTGGACGAATATGTTCGCCACAAACGCTCTCTCGGCATGAGATTCAACACTGAGGCCCGTACGCTCAAATCCTTTTGTCGGGCCTTGGGCGACGTGTCGATGGCCGGGGTTAGGCCCGATCGTGTGTACAGTTTCCTGGCGGGTTCTGGGCCGGTCACGGTTTTCTGGAGAAACAAACACTCGGTTCTGCGCGGCTTTTATCGTTTTGCTTTCGCGCGTGGCTACGGAGCTACGTCTCCGCTGCCGAATATTGTTCCCAAACCTCCACATGCCTTTGTGCCTTACATCTACTCGCGCGAAGAAGTCAGACGCCTGCTCGAGGCTGCCTCAGCCACACCCCCTTCCCAGGCACGCATCGACCCCGATGTATTGCGCATGCTGCTTCTGATGTTGTATGGCGCCGCCCTTCGGATTAGCGAGGCGCTGACCCTCACGATGGCAGACGTGGATCTGGAGCAAGCAGTGCTGTGCATCCGCGAGAGCAAGTTCTACAGGACACGGCTGGTACCGTTGGGGAGCGACCTCGCTGAGACACTCAGGCAGTTCGTCGTCAGACGCAACCGGCGTTATTCCTGCCGGCCCGACGCGCCTTTGTTTCCGTTCCGAGATGGCAGGGCATTGAGCCGCAACGCAGCTGAAGTCGCTTTCCGACGTGTAAGAGATCGTGCTGGCGTTCTGCGACACGACGGGGCTCGCTATCAGCCACGCCTTCATGATCTGAGGCACGCCGCAGCAGTTCATCGGCTCATTGCCTGGTATCGCAGCGGGGCCGATGTCCAGCGTCTGTTGCCTCAGCTTGCAACCTATCTCGGACACGTTCACATTGCCGGTACGCAGCGCTACCTTACCCTCACACCCGAACTGCTACGCGAAGCGAGTTTGCGATTCGAGCGTTTTGCAATGGAGGCTTCCCATGCGTGACTCCACTCTTCTGGGACCGTGGGTCCGACGCTTTCTGCTTGAGCATCTGGTCGCAGAGCGTAATCTCGCTCTCAACACTCAAAGAAGCTATCGTGACATGCTCACGTTGCTTTTGCCTTTCCTGGCGAGAAAGCTCAAGAAGTCCATCGACCGCCTCACCGTCGTTGATCTCTCGCCGAAACTCGCACGATCATTTCTCGGCCATCTGGAACAGCAGCGTAAATGCGAGGTAAGTACCCGGAACCAGCGTCTGGGCGCCCTCCATGCTCTCGCACGTTTTGTTGGCGAGCACAGTCCTGAGCATGTGGACTGGTGTGCCCAAATTCGCCTGATTCCTTACAAGAAGACCAGCCAGCCGGGCATCACCTATCTGGATAAGGCCGAAATGGATGCGCTCCTTTCCGCACCCGACCGCGAAACTGCGCAGGGGCGGCGCGACTATGCATTGCTACTGTTTCTCTACAACTCGGGGGCACGTGCAAGTGAAGCAGCACAGCTTCTGATTCGGGACGTCGACTTGCCAGGCCTGTCCGTCAGGATCATTGGTAAAGGAAACAAGCAGCGCCTTTGCCCGTTGTGGCCGACGACGGTGGATCAGCTCATGCCGCTAATCGCTGGGCGCGGCCAACTCGATCATGTGTTCCTGAACCGCTGTGGCCAGCCAGTCACTCGCTTTGGTATTCATACGTTGGTCGAGCGGTCCGCATCCAGAGCTTGTACGCAAGCCCCTTCATTGGAGAGTAAGCGTGTCAGTCCACACACGATTCGACATTCCTCCGCGACGGCGCTGCTTCGGGCCGGTGTCGATATCAACACGATCCGCGGCTGGCTGGGCCACGTATCACTTAACACGACGAACATCTACGCCGAAATTGATCTGGAAACCAAAGCGAGAGCGTTGGCCACCTGTGCTCCCTCTGATGGCGGTAAATCCAGAAAGCACTGGCGAGAACAGCCAGAATTGATGGAGTTCCTGCGTGGACTATAGTTGAAAATATATGTGGTGGCCGATCCGACATTCTGCCCATCGCAACGGTACGCAATGGATCGCCGCCACATATGGACGAACGCCACATTTCGCACTCCGCTCGCGCACAGCATTAAGCGTCGTGCTGACGCCGGTCTCGCCGCAACGCACGAGCCCTTCGCAGGCTGTCATGTTGTTGATTCGCCTCATCGCTGAGACGAGGAGTGCTGAACCGAAGCGCTACCGGTCTCTCACCAGCTTCCCCTCGATGAACCTTAAACATGGACCCTCGACAGCTGCACCACACGAAAGTCTGCACCCTTTCGGGTTAGGGCAAATTTAGAACCCCTATGCGACCCGTTACAGGCTGCCGTTGGCTTTTTTCGCGTTCTCATACCCACTTGCCCGACAGCTTCCCTTACGAGTCACCTGCCATCGCCGAAACGCCGACGTTGGCGGACAATTGGGCTTACCGTGTTTCGCATGGAGGACACGAGCAGGTTAGGTTCTGCCTTTTCGCCGGCAGTCACTTGTCCGTGTGTTCCGAGTGGCAGACGAAACATCCGACTGCATGCCTTTTGGCTCAAGCCTGACAGCGCCTTTGGCTTGCTTATAGTGACGACGTTTATCAGCAGTTCGCTTATGCTAACCATGCTGCTCAACCTTGCACCCCATCCGCCTTGACGCTGGCAGACAACGGCATGCTCTCACGAGCACACCGCCGTTCAAAGAACGGGTTACGTTGTCCCGGTGGCTTCACACCAGGTCGTTACCAACCCAGCGTGCACCGATAGGTTACGATTGACGGAACAATCGGTTTCTCTTCTGGGCAACCCAGATGAAACAATCCTCCAGGTGACTTCGCACGTCGCACTGCCTCTTTTATACTGACGCGCATAACAGTCGAGGGAACACCATGAGGCGTGTGATCGTCCGGCGATCGTCAGTTCACGGCAGGGGCGTGTTCGCAATAAAACCGCTCGCGGCGGGCGAATGCGTGCTGCAGTACAAGGGTGAAATTACGTCGTGGCGCGATGCCGTGCGCCGTCACCGACGCGAAGGCGTCGAAGGCCACACGTTTCTGTTCGGGCTGTCGGACGGGTCCGTGATTGACGGCAGCCGCGGTGGCAACAGTGCGCGGTGGCTGAACCACGCCTGCGCGCCGAACTGCGAGACCATCGAGGACGAGGGACGGATTTTCATCCACACGCTCCGGCCGATCGAGGCCGGTGAAGAACTGTTTATCGAATATCTCCTCGCCACTGACGATCCCTTGGATGAAGACGTCCGGGCGCAGTACGCATGTCGGTGCGCCGCGGCGGACTGTCGTCACTCGATGCTGGCCGACGTAGCGTGAACAGGGTGGCAGAGGAGCTAGTGGGTAGCATCGCGATCCCGAAAAACGCCGAGGGCCCGAAGTGGGAGATAGATGGATTTGTCCGGATGGGCGTGAATGTGGTTTTCTATCTCGATGTGCTGAAGCCGCCGTTGCTAAAGGGAGATGTATTCGACGGTGCCCCTGGCGCAGACACGAAGAAACAGATGCCGCTGGATCTTGACGATTGGTGGTGACGTCGACGCCGGCATGCGACAGCTGCCGAATCAGGGGAGCAGTTTATGCAGAAGCGGGAGTTCGTACGAAAGAGAGCAGGGGAAGTGAATCTGCCGGAACTGCTGGACCGGCTTGAACTGGCATTGGCGAGGACGCCCGTTCACACGTCCGTCTGTCGGGCGCTGTCGGATCTGAACCGGCGGCTCGGTTCGGCTAGTGGGAGAACTGCTGCACGGGCCAGTCGATCTCCGTCGCCGCGATGTCGGCGCCAACCCGCCGTCGAATCATTGCCGCTATTTTCGTGAGCGCCATTTTAATTTCCAAGTTCGCTCGATCGGGTCCCATGTGAGCAGCTTCATCTTCGCCACTTCGAAGAGGCAACATGTGCCCGGTAGATGCTGGAGTCGGTTGCTCCCACAAAACGCTCGCTGCCATCGCGGGGGCAGTGAGCAAATCGATCGGATAGGTAGGCGCGCCAGGATTATCGATGAACGTCGTTCGTGCCTCTGTGGACACCGCTAGCGAAGTTAACGAACGTCAAAAGTTGAAGTGGAAATTTCCGGATAGAAGTGGGTCGTTGCTCGCGCAGTTCCGTCGAACGTCGACTGGATTTGCCCGACGCATCACGAAGAAAGAATGCGACGTAACATCTCCTTGAATGAGGCAACCTCGTCAACACTAAAGCCGGCCAGCACCTTGCTGTACACGTCGGTTAATATCCCGGGCATATGGCCCGCAACGATCTGACCTTGCCGAGTCAGAATGAGTCGACTCACGCGTTTATCGACTGCGTTCGGTGTCCGCATCAGCAAGCCGCTTCGGACCAATCGGTCGATCAGGCGTGTGACCGCCGTTGGGTCGACGCCGCACTCCCGCGCGATCAAAGCCGCATGCGAGAGTCCCACCCGTTCCACCAGATACAGGAGGCGGCCCTGCGCCGCAGTGACGTCCAGATCGCGCAGGGTGCGCTGCGAGATTGTGTGCGTCAGAACAGAATGGGCGCGGAAAACAAGGTAGCTGAAATCGCTTTCCATTTCCGTCCTATCAATATCAGTGGACAATGGAGTTTTGGAAGTCATCATTGCTGGCACTCGATCGGGCCGTCTGAAGAGTGTTTTTATCGAAATCTGCATTGAACGGCATTCTATTCGCGTAAGTGATGAACATCGCTCACGCATTCACTGACGTGTTTTGCACCAGGGAAAGCCTGCAAAAGACGAGAGCGACAACGCGCTCAGCCACCTGGCCGGGGTCCTGAGAAACTGGCTCGCCGAGGCTTCTGACAAAAAACCCCATCAGGCACGAGTGCACGAATACTGCCAGGTGCTCCACGTCGATGCCGTCAGTGAGCTGAAGATTCGACCGCGCGTCCCATAATGCAGTTGCAATGCGTTGTTCGGCCAATTTGCGGCTCGCATGCACCTTTTGCCAGAAATCCCGGGTTTCCCCTGTGATTTCGCATCTGGAATGAATGACGCTATAAAGCCGCCTGGCCTTGCCGTTGCGCAGAACGTTGCCAAGTGATCTAGTCAGTTCAGATTTGAGGTACCTCAGCGGATCACGCTGGTTGTCATGCCACTCGACGAGGAAAGGATCTGCAGGAAGTGCCGCATGTTCGAACATTGCATTGAACAGCGCCGACTTGTTCTCGAAATGCCCATAGACTGCACCTCGCGTCACGCCAGCAACACGTGCAATGTCTGACAGCGACGCGCGAGCAAGTCCTCTGCGTAGAAACGTTTGCGCTGCCGAATCGAGTATCTTCGCGCGCGTGCGCATGGCATGCTCGAGAGTTCGTTTCATCACTTGCTTCCATTGTGCGTCGAGGTGACCGGCGAGCATGCCTCACAAGAGGTCAGCTCCCCACCGACAGCCTTGACTGGCTACCGCCGCATGTAAAAGCGCACCTTCTGCAAGGATGGTGCAAAGGTGCTCCGGCCAGGGGGACCGAAAGCACTGGGGTAGGCGCGCCGCATATGCCGATCGCTTCGCATAGGTTTTCGCCATGAAACATCGTTGCGTACTCAGCTCCTGTGCGGTCGCTGTGATGGGTTTCGAGCGACGGCCCCGATAGAAGCTTCGGCACCCATAGTTTGGTCAATCTAGCGGCGTTCGCTTGAATGGACTAGTAGGCCAATTCGGGTGGCTGAACCCCAAAAATGCACGTAACGCGAACGCGGTAGAGGCTCCGATTGCAGAGAACCCGTGCGGACCAGCGACGCAAGCGGAATGGACAACGGTCTCAGTCGAGAGAAAATGGCCGGGCAACGGCGTGAACGTCGCTCGCAGCAGACATGGACCTATTCGTTCCGTATGGCCATGAGGTTGCTCTGGATGTGCTCCACAAACATTTTCGCAACACGCCTGATGTGCCGACGGCTGGGAAAGACTGCGCAGAACTTCGACTCTTCTGATCGATACTCATCGCGCACGGCGGTGAGATGTCCAGCTTCGATATCCTGGTTGACGAGAAGTTCGGCAAGCAAAGCTAT
>NZ_WOEZ01000254.1 GCF_013177735.1 Paraburkholderia elongata
GGCCAGATCCACGCCTATACGAGTAATGTTGTCCATGACTTTCCCCTTCTCAGATGGGTTGCCCAGCACCAACCATCCTGGCATATCGCTATGCCACGAGATCGGGAAAGTCCTTACTAATTCGGTTAGCCAGATGACGCGCGATTTCTTCATTCCGGACTGGCCCGCCAATTCGAAATTGAGCGACGTGATGCTGCTCGTGATCGGCATCGTCGGCACCACCGTCGCGCCGTGGCAGTTGTTTTTCCAGCAGAGCTATATCGTGGATAAACGCATCACGCCGCGCTTCATGAAGTACGAGAAAGCCGACCTGTGGATCGGCATCGTATTCGTGATGATCGGTGCGGTGGCCATGATCTCGTTCTGCGCCGCACTGTACGCAGGCAAACCCGAGTTCGGCAATTTCACGGATGCGGGTGGCGTGATCGCCAACCTCGAAAAATATGCCGGCCGCACGCCCGCGGTTCTCTTCGCGGTTGCGCTGTTCGATGCCTGCATCATCGGCGCGGCCGCCGTCTCGCTGTCCACCGCTTACGCAATCGGCGACGTGTTCAAGATTCGCCACTCGCTGCATCGCGGCGTGACGGACGCGAAGGGCGCATCGTTGCGGCCGCCGCGGCACTGGTATTGATTCCCGGCAGCCCGCTCGGTCTTCTGACTGAAGCCGTGCAGACGCTCGCAGGCGTGCTGCTTCCGAGCGCGACGGTGTTCCTGCTGCTATTGTGCAACGACCGCGCGGTCCTCGGTCCTTGGGTGAACTCGAAGAAGCTCAACTTCTTCACAGGCGCAGTTGTCTGGGTGCTCGTCATGCTTTCCATCATCCTGACTGCATCGGTGATGTATCCGGACATTACCGGCGAAGCGATTATTGAAGTGCTGGCCGGCGGCACGCTACTGGCCGTAGTCGGCTACGCTGCGACCGTAATGGCTCGCAGGCTGCGGCTCGCACCGGCGGATGCCGCGGCTTCCGCGGTTATCGATAATGAGCAAGCGTTTTCGAAAGAAGCACGCAATACGTGGCGCATGCCGCCCCTGGAAGAACTGCCGGCGCCGCAATTGACCCTGTCCAAACGTGTCTGGATGGGAGTGCTGCGCGGCTATCTGATCGTGGCTGTCATTCTCGTTGTCGTGAAGGTCGTGCAGATGACTTTGCTGCATTAAATCGATGCTGCCCCCGCCCGCTCCCAGTTGTTTCGGGGAGCGGCGGGGACAACGATCGACCTCCGCCCTACGCGCCGCACACTGCTTTGCCTGATCAGTTGCGTTGCGACCTTCTCTCTACCGGATGCTGGTGACGGCCACGCATCCGTCACGCCCCACTCGTCGCAATTTCCGGCTCGCACAGAATCGGAAAATTGACCGAGTTCGCGATATAACACTTCTCATGCGCCACGTGATGCAAACGCCCGGCCAATTCGAGGTCGCCGCCTGCCTGAATGACCACATGCGGGCGTAGAACGATCTGCGAAAAGCGGCCCTGCTCCGGACTATCGAGCATCGTGCCTTCGGCGTTGTCGCGATAGCTCAGAACAACGATGCCCGCGTCCGAGCAAAGATGCAGATACCAGAGCTTGTGGCAGGCTGAAGCCGAGGCGACCAGCAGATCTTCCGGATTCCACCGGTTCGCGTCGCCGAGAAATGCCGCGTCTGATGATCCGGGAATGTCGGGCTTGCTTCCCGCAGCGATGATATGGTCCCGACCGTATTCACGGTATCCCGAGGTGCCGCTGCCGCGGTTGCCTGTCCATTGCACCGATACCGCGTATTTGTGCTCGCCATACACCATGCCAATCTCCTTTGCTGTTGACCCGGAATTGAATTCGCAACACATGGATTCTATATGCGCGCGACAGTTTTGGTATACCATTATTCCAAATGACAACCGATAGAAGCACATGGACCACAAACTGGATTCGACGGCCGACGCCATCGCCGCCTCACTACGCGAACTCATCGCGGCCGGCGAACTGGAGGACGGCGCACGGCTGGTGGAGCGCGAACTCGCCGATCGATTCGGGGTGAGCCGGGTACCGATGAGAGAGGCCATCCAAAAGCTCGAGGGCGAAGGACTGGTCGAGCTCATGCGCAATCGCGGCGCCGTCGTGCGAACCCTGACGGAGTCCGACCTGGATGAGATTTACGGCCTGCGCATGTTGCTCGAAGGAGACGCTATCTTCCACGCGGTCAAACGCATGGACAGCGAGACGCTATCGCGCGCCGAACTCGTTCATCGGCTTCTGGGAGACGCGGATACAGCGCAAAGACAGGGTGAACTGAATCGCGAGTTTCATGAGCTGCTATACCGCCCGTGTGCAAACGGCCGGCAATTGAAAGCGATCCGCGAGCTGTGCGCTCAGGTCGAGCGCTACGAGCGGTTACAAGGCACGTTGCTTGCCGACACACCGGCCTTTCAGGACGAGCATCTCAAGATTCTCGAAGCATGCGAGGCGGGCAACGCACGCCTCGCGAGGTCGATGACAGTGGAACACCTTGCGTCGGCGAAACGCATCGTTCTGCAACTCCTTCGGAGTGGCTAACTACTGCTGTCCGAACGCTTTTCCCGCCACATTCGGCGCACGAGGATCCGGACTCATATTCAGGCTGGTGCCGTTCGCGCGCATGTTGTTGAGGACCGGGCCTGATCCCATGCTGCCGGTTCCGCCAATCGCCGGGGAACTGCCCACCGTACCCAAGCCCGGCGTTGGGCTCAGGCCTGCGGCACCCGTCCCCACACTCATTCCCTGCCCCGCACCAGTGGCCCCACCTGCCTGCAAACCGCCCAACCCATTAGCGCCAAGGTTTGCTGACTGAGCACAAGCCACGCTCGCCAGACCCAACACCAGCGCCGAAGTCAAAACACCCTTTGTCACGATTTTCATGGCCCACTCCGTCATTCCGTCGAATTGCCTGACCGAACTACTCACATCATCGTAGCGATGTCGAGCCAACGACGCTCAGGAAGGAATCCGGTCAAAGAGTAAGACTGGCCGCCTGCTGCGTTTGTTCATCGCTGAAATTTGAACGACACGCTCGACCATTTCCACACGAGGCTGTTGAAACTGGCATCCGGTTTCCAGACGACGACGGGCGCGCATCTGGCGAAAATTCGCCACAACCGCTTGCAGCGTTTCCTCGACAAATTTACCGACGAGATCTGAGCGGGCCAATCTTCGTCGGCAAGTTGTACAAATGCTTACAAAGCAGTGTGTCCCCGGCGTACACCGTCCGCGCTGCTGCGACGTTATTGCAGGCATCTACCAGCGGAGCCCACAATGAATACCAACCTCACCCCCAGCAATCCGCAGCGCAGCCGCATTCACCCCCTCGTCGCCGGCGCTGCCGTGGCCGTCATCCTTGCGAGCGCCACCGGCATCGCGGCGATGACCGGTCTTCTGCCGACCTCGCACGCCGTGACGGAGCCCGCGCAGCCGGCCACCACGGTCGCGGCGCAGGTTGCGAGCGCTCCGGTCGCCGCGCCCCAACCGGCCCCGGTTCAGCAAATGGCGCAGCAACCGGTCCAGCAAGCCGCACCGCCACGTCCGCGCGTCCATCACACGCACAGCACGCCTGCCGCGGACACGCCGAGGTACGCCAACAATCAGGGTTATCAGGCACCGTATGAATCTGCACCGGCAAGGCCGGCCGCCGATCCTTATGCGGGCGAAGTCGTTGCCATCAACACGGTCCAGGCGCCTGAGCCGACCACCGGGCTCGGCGCACTGGGTGGCGCAGTCGCGGGTGGACTCGTCGGCAATCAGATCGGCGGCGGACGCGGCAAGATTCTCACCACCATCGCGGGTGCCGTAGGCGGCGGCCTTGCCGGCAACGGGATCGAGCATGCCGTGCGCAAGCAGACCACCTATCAGGTCCAGGTGCGCATGCAGGACGGCAGCTACCGCAACTTCAGCTACCCGACGCAGCCGGACGTCCAGATCGGCCAGCGGGTTCACGTATCCGGCGATTCGCTGACGGCTTCGTGAGGTCTTGCGCCGGCATTTCACCGGATGCCGGCTTGCAAAAATGTGGGGACACGCCGTGCGCGTTATGATCAACCGTTACGCCAGAACGGCTGATCGCGCACGATGGAGCACGCCTACATCCACCTTTTGCATCTGCTTGCCGGCCATCCGGCGTGGACGCTCACGGTCATCTTCCTTGCGGCCTTCCTAGAGGCCATCGCCGTCATCGGCACATTCATCCCAGGCAGCACCGCCATGTTTCTCGCCGGTGCGCTGGTCGGCACAGGGTCACTGAGCCTCGGCTGGGTGTTCCTGTCGGCGATTGTCGGCGCCGTCGCCGGGGACGGCATGAGCTTCTGGATCGGCAAGCGCTACAAGGACAGAATCGTCCAGCTCTGGCCGTTCAGCAAACACCCACAAGTACTCGACGCAGGCCACCGCTTCTTTCAGAAACACGGCGCCAAAGGCGTTGTGTTCGCCCGCTTCATCGGACCATTGCGGGCGATCGTGCCGGTCGTGGCGGGCATGCTGTGCATGACGCCGGTGCGCTTCTACGCGATGAATGTGCTGTCGGCTCTGCTATGGGCCCCCGCGCATATCCTGCCGGGCGTAGTATTTGGCGCCTCGGTGCTGCTGGCCGGCGCGGTGTCGTTCCGTCTCGTCGTCATCATCGCGTTACTGGTGTGCATCGTCTGGCTGAGCTTTCGCGCGATGGGTTTCCTGCTCTCACATGCCAGTGCGTGGTCGAGCGCGGCGGGCCGCTATCTGGGAAGCTGGGCTTGCCGCCACCCAGGCCCGTTCGGCCGGCTCGCGCGGCGACTGCTGGACCCCGAACAGCCGGATGCCAGCAGCATCGTGGTGACATCGCTGGTTGTGCTGGCGTCGGGCGCGCTCTTCTTCGGGGTCCTCGACGACGTCATCAGCGGCGATCCGCTGGTCAACGTCGATCTGTCCGTCTATCACTTCCTGCAATCGGTGCGCACGCCCTGGAGCGACACGGTCCTTGCAGGACTGGCGACGCTCGGCAGCGTCTTCACGCTGACGGCGCTAGTTGTGACAGTGATGGTGTGGATGCTGCTGGAGCGGCGTTGGCGCACCATCGGCTACTGGCTCGCCGCGGTCGTGTTTTCCCAATTGCTGATCTTCGCCCTGCAGTTCGCCATGCAGCGTGCGCCGCCCAATGAGCTCCTGTCCGCCGCCTACGTGTTTCCGAGCAATCACGTCGCTGCGACGGTGATTGTCTACGGCTTCCTCGCGTTCCTGCTCGCGCGACGGGTCGGCATGCTGGAAGGCTTGCTCGTGGCGACCGCGAGTACGGTTGTCGTGATCGTGGTCGCGCTCGCGGGGCTTTACTTCGGCAGGTATTGGGTCTCGGACGCGATCGGCGGCGCCGCGCTCGCGTACATCTGGGTGGCGATCGTCTCGCTGACGGCGATGTTGCGGCATCCGGAAGTGCCGCCCTCACGCGGCTTCATGCCGGTCGTGGTTCTCGCGGTGATGCTCGTGAGCGTGGGCGTGCAACTGAGCGTCAATCCGCCGGCGCCACCGCCGGACAACACGCTGCGCCCGCCGCCCGTGCTGGTCACGCAGGCGCAGTGGACGGTGTCGCTGTGGAAGAGCCTGCCATGCTATCGCTCGGACATGGGCGGCGACCGCAAGGAACCGCTCACGCTGCAATGGGTGTCGAACCTCGATTCGATCAAGGGGCAACTGCGCGCGCAGGGATGGGTCGAGGGCACGGACCTCTCCGCGCACAGCCTGCTCTCGCTTGCTTCGCCGAACGTCGCGGCGGTAGCGCTGCCGGTCTTGCCGAAGCTGAACAACGGCGTGCCTTCATCGCTGGTCCTCATGCGTCCCGGCGACACCCGCGACGAACGCGACGTCCTGCGTTTCTGGCCGAGCGGCTATGCCGTGGAGAACGGTGCGTCGACCACCCCGCTGTGGGTCGGGGCTTTCGCGCACGAACGGCTCTCCCGGGCATCGTGGCCGATCAATATTCTGCGGGTCGACAAGGAAGTGTCGTCGTTCGACGCTCACACAAAAACGAGCGCCGGCCTCGGCGCGGCGCTCGTGGGCCAGGTAAGTTGCCACGGCGTGCCGGTATCGCTGCTGGCCTCTCCGGTGGAATGAGCGGCGCGTTGCCGGCGGTTTGCCTGGGTTTGCCTGGATGGGCGTGTTCGCCGTTCCCATCCAGAAATCGCCTTGTGCTCAATCACTTGGCGGCTTCGGCCAGGACTTGTCCACAAGGATATGAACATTTTCTGTGGATAACCTGCGCGATTCCATTCGCACATTCCGCTCGACGTCCACTCAGACGCACAGCTTGTGCGAGCATTGACAGGCTTGCACGATCGGGCCGTTATCCACGCTCATTGGTTGACCCGCAATCAGGAGCGGCGGTTCAGACGCCGCTGCCCCCTCTCTCAAGGCGACGCCGGGCGGATCGCGGTGGCAATATCGCGACTGATTGTGGCGAAGGCCCGGCTGTATGCCGCCACCAACGCATCGTAGCCGGCCCCGGAACAAGGCTCGCGCACGGTGCTGCGACCGCTGAGCGGCGCACGTTTGCCGGGCGACGACACCGACCACAACGCATCGACCGTGACCGCGTCGCCGAGCGTGGCGTCAAAGCGCTGGACGTCGATCTGCACACGATAAACCGCGGCCTGATCTCCGGCCATCGGGTAGGCCGACACGCGCGGGCTATTCAGATCCTGTGCGACATCAGCGGCAATCACCCGCGGAATCTGGCTCTTCAATGAGTCTGCCCAGCGGGCAAATTCGTTCATCGTCACCTGATTGGCGCCGGCGCGCACCACGATCTGCGGCCGGTCGACGAGTTCGGGGACGCTGACCGCACCGATCAGGACCGTGACCGGCGTAGCAGGACGTGCACTGTCGCCTGGCGCTTCCGCGCTTAACGTGTAGAAGTCGGCCTTTGGCGAGGCACAACCGGCCAGCGTAGCGACAGCCAGTGCGATTGCGAGGAGTAAGGATAGGCGCATCACTTGTTATCCCCCGGTTTGCCGCGAATCAGTGCCTCAGGATGACGGTCGAGGTAATCCGCGAGCGAGCGGAACGCCGCCGCGGTGCGCGCGAGTTCACGCATCGCATCGGTGGTGCCCTGCTGCAACTGCGAGTTCGGCTGCAACGCACCGTTCGCCGAGTCCAGCGCCGTCTGCGCGGCGGCGAGCGTGTCCCGAGCCTGCGGCATGACCTCCGTGCGCAACTGTTTGAGAAGCGAATCCGCATCCGCCAATGTCTTTTGTGCGTCCTTGCCGATCCCTTCGAACGGGATCTTGTTCAGCTTGGCCACCAGACCGGTCACCGAATCCTGCAGCGATTGCAGTCCGCCAGGCACGGTCGGCATTTCCGGCGGGTTCGCGCTCCAGTTCACCTCGGCTTTGGGCGCAGCAGGGAAGAAATCGAGCGCAACATACAACTGTCCGGTCAACAGGTTGCCGGTTCGCAACTGCGCTCGCAGGCCCTGCGAGACCAGCCATTCCGCCATCCGGTGGGGATCCGACGAGAGCCTGCCTCCGGTCGCACCCGACTTGTAACGCGACGTGAACCGCTCCGGATAAAGGCGCACCTCGACTGGAATGCTGAACTGCTTCTTGGCCTGATCGAAGCGCGTATAGATCGCGGCCACCTCGCCCACCACGATGCCGCGGAAATCGACCGGCGCACCGACCGTCAACCCGCGCACCGAGTCGTTGAAATTGAAGACATAGCTCTCGATGATGCGGTCATGGCGCTTCATCGCGTCCGCACGATCGTGGAACAGCATAAATTCGGTACGAACGGCAGCCTCGGACTGACCGGTCGTCTCATCCGGCGTCTGGAACGCAAGGCCGCCGATCAGGATCGCGACCACAGATTGCGTGTTGACCTTGACGCCATCGGTACCCAGGGACACGTCGACGCCGCTTGCGTGCCAGAACCGCGTATCGTTCTGCACGTACTTGTCATAGGGCGCGTTGATGAAAGCGTGCAGCGTGACGCCCTTGCCGTCCGGGTCGAGCGCGTATGAGGTGACCTGTCCGACCTGCAGGCGTCTGAAGAAGATGGGAGAGCCGATATCGAGCGAGCCCATGTCCTCGCTCTTCAATATGAACTCCCGCCCCGGCACGCCGCTGGCGAAGACCGGCGGCGACTCGAGTCCGACATAGTCGCGCCGCGACTTCGTTGAAGTACCCAGATCCATGCCAATGAAGGAACCGGACAGCAGCGTGCCGATGCCCGACACCGTGCCCCCGGAAATCCGCGGGCGCACGACCCAGAAACGCGTATCGTCGACCAGCATGCTTGATGCGTCCTTGACCAGCTCGGCGGTCGCGACAACGCTGCTGTGGTCTCTCGACAAGGTCACGCTCTTGACCACGCCAACATCCACGTTCTTGAACTTGATTTTGGTCTTGCCCGCTTCGAGGCCTTCGCCGGTCGCGAAGCTGATGGTGACAGTCGGCCCCTGTTCGAGGACCGCTTTGACCGCGAGCCAGCCGCCGATCAGCACCGCGATGATCGGCACCAGCCAGACGATCTGCATGCGCCAGCGCGAGCGAGGCGTGGCTACCGCTTCGGGAAGCTCCGGCGGCCCGGGAGGTCTAGACATGATGATCCTCCGTCGCGTCCCAGATCAGGCGCGGGTCGAACGACATGGCCGCGAACATCGTCAGCACGACTACCGAACCGAACGCGACGGCGGCCGGCCCAGCCTGGATCGTCGCGAGCGCATTGAACTGCACGAGCGCAACGAGAATGGTGATGACGTAGATATCGAGCATCGACCAGCGGCCCACCAGTTCCACCAGCCGATAGATGCGGGTTCGTTGCTCCACGAGCATGACCGAGCGCCGCTGCGTGGAGATCACGAGATACATCAGCGCCAGGATCTTCAGCATCGGCACCGCTATGCTGGCGATGAAGACCACCACGGCGAGCGGCCATGAGCCCGAGGTCCAGAGATAGACCACGCCGCTCAGGATGGTGTCCTTCTCCGAGCCGAACAGCGAACTGGTATTCATCACGGGCAGCACATTCGCGGGGATATACAGCACGATGGCGGCAATCAGGAAGGCCCAGGTTCGCGCGATACTTTCGGGTTTGCGCGCATGCAGATGGGCGCCGCAGCGCGGGCACGCAGCACCGTGCACATGAGCCGCCGACTTCACCAGCAGGCCGCAGCTATGGCAACTCAGCAGGCCGCAACGCAGCGCGGTATGGGCCGACGCGGCGGCCGCCGCCTCCGTCTTCGAGGCCGCATCGTCGAAGCTGCCAATGCGCTGCCAGAGCGCGCGTGGATCGAACGCGGATCCGGCCGCCGCCAGCAGCAGCATGAGCGCGCCGAACGACCAGAGCGCGACACCCGGCACGACGCTCGCGATGTGCGCGAGCTTGACGAGCGCCACCAGCATGCCGAGGATCAGGACCTCGGTCATGCCCCACGGCTGCGCGAGATGCATCAGGCGAAACACGAAATCGGCGTGATACGGGCGGCGGTTCAGTTGCAACGGCACCAGCAGATACGCCATCGCGGTCATCTGCATCAACGGCATCAGGAAGGTGGTGGCGAGCACGAGGCCCGCAAGCGGCCACATGCCGTCTTTGTAGAGCACGCGAACCGCACCAAGCAACGTCGTCTCGACGAGATCGCCGTTCACCGCGAGTCCGACAATCGGGTACAGATTACTGATGAAGAACAGCACGACGCAGGTAAGCGTAAAAGCCAGCGCCCGATCGGTGCTGTTGGGATGCGCGCGATAGAGTTCCGCCTGGCAGCGGCAGCAGCGCAGCGTGCCGTTGGGCGGCACCGCGGATTCCCGCTGCAGCAGATCGCACTCGTGGCAGGCGACGAGAAGAATCGGACCGGCCCCGGTTGCCTCGTTTGTCGTGGCGGTGGTCATTTAGGCTGCTCCGCGCCGGGCGACGTGGTTGACGGATTCGCTGACGGATTCGCTGACGGACTCGCGGATGGACTCGCGGATGGACTCGCGGATGGACTCGTTGATGGATTTGCCAACTGAGACCCTGACTGACCGCCGGATTGACTGGCCACCTGGGCCACCGCTTTCTGCCCCATCACGCGCCCGGTCATCGCCTCGGCCTGCACGACCCACCCGCCGCCCATCGCCTTGTAAAGACCGATCAGCGAGCTGAACACCAGGCCATTGGTCTGCGTATAGCTGAGTTGCGCGTTGAACAGACTGCGCTCGGCGTCGAGCACCTCGATATAACTCGTATAGCCGCCTTCGAAACGAAGCCGGGCAAGTCGCGCATACGTCCGCAACGAGTCCACCTGGCGCGCCTGCACGACCAGTTGCTCGCGCGACTTCTGCAGCGCGATGAGCGCGTCGTCGACTTCCTGGAACGCGGTCTGAATCGCCAGCTGATACTGGACCAGCGCCTGTTGCTGTTGTGCCTCGGCCTGGCTGACCTGACCGCTGATGCTGCCCGCCGTAAAGATCGGCACCGTCAACGAGCCGGCGTACGACCACACGCGCGCAGGCCCGGTGAACAGTTTCGAGAACTCGATACTCGTGGAGCCGAACAGGCCCGTCAGCGAAATCTGCGGAAAATACAGCGCACGTGCGGCGCCGATCAGGGCATTGGCCGCGACCAGGTTCTGCTCGGCCTGCAGCAGATCGGGACGGCGCTCGATCAGATCGGACGGCAGACCTGCCGGTACGGCGGGCAGCACCAGTTCAGTCAGTTCGCGTCCGCGCAAGATCGGGCCCGGGTTGCGACCGAGCAGGACCGATAAGGAGTCCTCCTGCTGCGCGATCTGCGTCTCGAGCTGCGGAATCGTGGCGAGCGATGCTTCATATTCGGACTGGCTCTGCGCGAGTTCCATCTGCGAGACATCGCCGCCGGAGAAACGCGCCTGGAATACTTTCACGGATCCGGCGCGGCTGTCGGTGGTCGCTCTCGCGATCGCCAGTTGCTGGTCAAGATCGCGCAGATTGATGTAAGCGGTGGCCACCGAGGCGACCAGCGAAAGGATCGTTGCGCGGCGGCCCTCCTCGCTCGCCAGCAGGCTCGCGCGAGCCGATTCGGTCTCCCGCCGCACCCGCCCGAAGAAATCGAGTTCCCAGGCCACTGTCAGCGGCGCCTGGAACTCGTTGAAGACGGGACTCACGCCTGCCGGCAGCGGTGTCGGTCCGCGCTGCGAGGCACGCTGACGGGAGGCGTCGAAACCGGCGTTGACCTGCGGAAACAGCGCCGAGCGCGTCGTCACGAACTGGCCGAGAAACTGGTCGACGCGGGCGGCGGCGATCTTGACGTCCTTGTTGTCGGCGAGCGCGGCCAGAATCAGATCGTTCAGAACCGGGTCCTGAAACTGTTCCCACCACGGCGTATTGGCCGCATCGACGGCTTCGCTCGCTGCGAACCGGAAGTTCGCGGGCGTCGGCACGTTCGGGCGGACGTAGTCCGGGCCCAACAGGCAACCGCCCAGCCCGATTGCCAGCCCGATCGTCAGCAGCAAGGCAGGGAGCCAACGCAGCGGGAACGCAAAGCCTCGCATGTCAGTCGCCCTCACGTTGCGCGGAAGGCGTGACCGCAGGGCCGCCAGAGCCCGCAGACTTTACCGGAACGAGATCGGGCCCGCCATCCCCCGCCGGCCCGCCGCTCCCTCCCGGCGTCTTCTTGCTGCCGCTCTTTTCCGACATGGTTTCGAGCACGTAGAAGAACATCGGAATGAAGAACACCGCAATCACCGTCGCGCCTAGCATGCCGCCGATCACCCCGGTGCCGATCGAATGCCGGCTGTTGGCCGACGCGCCGAGCGCGATGGCAAGCGGCACGCAACCGAGAATGAACGCGAGCGATGTCATCACGATCGGCCGCAGCCGCTCGGTTGCAGCAGTCACCGCCGCGTCGTACACCGATTCGCCCGCTTCACGATTGAGCACCGCGAACTCGAAGATCAGAATTGCGTTCTTGGCGGCGAGTGCGACCAGCATGGTCAAACCGATCTGGAAGTACACGTCGTTTTCGAGGCCGCGCAAAAGAATCGCGAGCAACGCGCCGAACAACGCGAACGGCACCGCCAGCAGCACACCGAACGGCAAGCTCCACTTCTCGTATTGCGCGGCGAGAATCAGGAACACCATCACCAGGCCGAACACGAACACAAGCCCCGAGGTGCTGCCCGATTGCCGCGCTTCGTAAGCCTCACCGCTCCAGCCGACACCATAGCCCGAAGGCATCACCTGATCGGCCACTTCCTCGAGCGCATTGATGACCTGCCCGGAGCTGTAGCCAGGCGCGCCATTCGCCGTGATCTTCACAGCTGGGAAATTGTTGAAGCGCGTCACCAGATCCGGCCCGGTGACGTACTTCGAGTTCACCACCGCCTTCAGCGGCACCATGTTGTTCGTCTTGCTGCGTACGTAAAGCTGGTTCAGGTCCTGCGGCGTCAGACGGTACTGCGGCTCGGCCTGCAAGATGACCTGCCACAGCCTGCTCGAACGGTTGAACTGCGAGACGTAGAGCGAGCCGAACATGGTCTGCATCGCGCTATACACTTCTTCGATCGGCACGCCGAGCGTTTCCGACTTGTCGCGATCGACGTCGACCAGCAACTGTTGCGACGACGCATTGAAAGTGGACGTGACACGCGCAAGTTCCGGACGGGTTTTCGCCTTCGCCACGAAGTCGTCCACCACGCCCGCCAACTGCGACGTCGTCGCATCGCCCTTGCTCTGAATCCACATCTCGGTGCCGCCGGTTGTGCCGAGCCCCGGAATCGACGGCGGATTGACCGGCAGGATGATCCCTTCCTTCACCTTGGAGAGATTCTCGTAGGCGTCGATCAGCACCGCCTTCGCGTTCTGGGTTCTGATGTTGGCGAACTTGTAGCGCTCATCGAAACTCTTGAAGCCGATGAAGAACGTGCTAGCGTTATTCTTGTTCTGGCTGTCGAGCAGGCTGTAGCCGTCGACGATCGTCACGCTGCCTACCGCAGGCTGTTTCATGAAGTAGTCGGTCACGCGCCGCGACACGTCGCCGGTTCGATCGAGGCTCGCCGCGTCCGGCATGATGATCGCGCCGAGCAGATAGCCCTGATCTTCAGGCGGCAGGAACGAGGTCGGAATGGTGCGCATCATCACCACCGCCAGCGCGATCATGCCGACGAACAGCAACAGCGCGACCACGAAGCGTTTGATCACCAGTTTGACCACGGACGTGTAGCCGTGCGTCATCTTCGCGAAGTTCCTGTCAAACCACTTGAAGAAGCCTTTCTTCTCATGGTGGCCGGGCTTCAGCAGCAAAGCGGCCAGCGCCGGCGACAGCGTCAGTGCGACCACCCCGGAGAAAATGACCGAGATCGCAATGGTGATGGCGAACTGCTTGTACAACTGCCCCGTAATGCCGCCGAGAAAGGCCACCGGCACAAACACCGCACACAGCACGAGCACGATTGCGACCACCGGGCCGGCCACTTCGTCCATCGCGCGCCTCGCGGCCTCCTTCGGACTCAGTTTGTGCACGTTCATATTCCGCTCGACGTTCTCGATCACCACAATCGCGTCGTCCACCACGATGCCGATGGCCAGCACCATGCCGAATAGCGTCAGCATATTGATCGAGAAGCCGAGCGCGAGCATTCCCATGAACGTGCCCATGATCGACACCGGCACGGCCAGAACCGGAATCAGCGTCGCGCGCAGGCTTTGCAGGAAGACGAACACCACGATCACCACGAGTACGAGCGCTTCAAAAAACGTGTGCACGACATCGGAAATCGACGCGCGCGTGAAGTCGGTAGTGTCCAATGCGATGTCGTATTCGAGGCCTTCAGGAAAGGTCTTTTTCATTTCCTGAAGTGTCGAGTGGACCTGCTTCGAGACGTCGAGCGCGTTGGCGCCAGGCTGCTGATACACCGCGATGACGGTGGCCGGCTTGCCCTGAAAGCGGCTGCGGATCGAATAATCCTTCTGGCCCAGCGCGGCGCGGCCGATGTCCTTGAGACGCACAATCGCGGCATCGCCGTTGGCTGCCCGGATGATGATGTTGTCGAAGTCCTCGGGTTCACTCAGGCGGCCGGTGGTGGTCACGGCGAACGACTGCTCGACCGGCGCGCCGGTCGGCGATTGGCCGAGGCGGCCCACGGCGAACTGCTGGTTCTGGTTGGCGACCGCCCGCTGCACATCGCCCGCCGTGATACCCAGTTGTGCCATGCGGTCGGGCTTTAGCCAGATTCGCATCGCGTAATCGGGAGTGCCGAAGATGGCCGACTGATTCGCACCGGGAATGCGCTTGAGCGCATCGAGCACGTAAATATTCGCGTAGTTGGCGATATACGTCGCGTCGTAGCGCTCGCCCGGCGAAAAGATGGCGATCACCATCATGAACGCCGACGACTTCTTCTGCACCTGAATGCCCTGCGACTGCACCGAAGAGGGCAGTTGCGGCAGCGCGAGGTTCACGCGGTTCTGTACGTCGACCTGCGCCAGTTCCGGATTGGTGCCGATCTGGAAGTACGCGTTGACGGTCAGATTACCGGTCGATGAACTCGACGAGTTCATGTAGATCATGTTGTCCGCGCCGTTCACCTGCTGCTCAATCGGAGCGGCCACGTTGTTGGCCACCACGTCGGCGTTCGCGCCGGGATAATTGGCCGAAATCGTGATTTGCGGCGGGGTCACGTCCGGATACTGCGCGATCGGCAAGTTGAACATCGCCACTGCGCCGCCGAGCGTGATGACAATCGAAATCACCGACGCAAAAATCGGGCGGTCGATGCAGTAACGGGAGATATTCATGTCGCGTGTCCCCTTACTGCGCGGCGGTCGTGCCGGACGGGTGTCCCGCCGAACTGCTCTCCCCGCCCCCTGGCACGTTGGCCGCCGCATGCGCGGCCGGCGCCGCGACGATCTTTAGCGGCACGTCGGCGGCCACGCGAATCGCGCCGTCTACCACCACCCGCTCGCCCGGTTGCAACCCCTCGCTGATGAACCAGTCGTCGCCATGCCATTCGCCCACTTCCACGACACGCTGATGCGCCTTGGAGTCATTGTCCACAACCCACACGAAGTGGCTTTTCGCCCCCTGCAAGACCGCGCGTTGCGGTACGAGGATCGCCTTCGGCCGGGAAGCGCCGGACACGCGCGCCCGCACGAACTGGCCGGGACGCAACTGGCCTTTCTCATTCGCGAAAGACGCCCGTACGAGGAACGTGCCGGTCTCGGTGCTGAAAGCGGGATTGGTGAAACTGATATGACCGTGGTTAGGAAACTGGGTACCGTCCGCCATGATCAACGTGACTTCAAAGTCGTCATTGGCTGGAAACCGCAAACGGCCTGCCGTGACCTCTTCGCGGAACTTCAGCAACTCATTTTCCGAAATGCTGAAGTTGACCCACATCGGATCGAGTTGATAGACATAGGTCAGCAATCCCGTGGCGGCGGCCGTGACATAGCTGCCGTCCTGTTGCCTCGCGAAGCTCGACAAACCGGTGAGCGGAGATTTGATCGTCGTGTAGCTGAGGTTTAGCTGCGCAGTTTGCACCTGGCCAAGTGCCGCGATCACCGCTGCCTCGGCCTGCTTTTCGTTGCCGGTTGCGTCGTCGAGATCCTTCTGACTCAATGCATTCTGTGCTGCCAGTGGAATCACGCGAGCGAGATTAGCCTTCGCGACGGTTAAGCGAGCCTGCTGCTGCGCGAGCTGGCCCTTGGCCGTCTGCAGCGCGGCGTCGAAGGGCTTCGAGTCCATCAGAAAGAGCGTCTGGCCGGCGTGAACCATTTGCCCTTCGGTATAGAGCCGCTTGTCGAGAAATCCGTCCACCCGCGCGCGAATCTCGACTTCGCGAGAACTCTGCGTTTGCGCGGTATATTCGAAATCGACGGGGGTGTCGCTCTGCACCACCGGCATTACGGTGACTTCGATCGCGCCGGGAGCAGGCAACGTAGCCGCTTTGTGACAGGCAACGCACAGCGCGAGCAGTGCAAACGCGAGACGTGACCATTTCCTGCTCATGGATGTCTCTCCTGTCTCGATCGATGTCTATTGGACCGTGTAGCCGCGCCCGGTCATGCACGCAGCAACTGCGCGATTGAAAGTCGCCATCTGCTGAGACGTCTGTTGCTGACCCGCTTGCTGCTGTTCGGCCGCGGCCTGGTTGGCTCGACGCTGACGCATACCGCCAGCCGCCGTCCCGGTCACCGCACCAATCGCCGCGCCCTTTCCGGCGTTACCCGCGATGGCACCCACTGCTGCGCCCACGGCGGCGCCGCCGGCTGCGCCCTTGACCGCTCCGCCTTGCTTCGGCGCAGCGCCCGGCTGACCGGATTGCTGTGCAATCGCGACCGGATCCACGCCGGTCGTCTGCTTCGCCCATAGCTGACACTCAGCGGTGTCTGTCTGTTGCTTCTGGGCACTTTGGCCTTTTGCCGGATAAATGATGGGCTGCTGCGCGGCGGCCGCGAATGTCAGCACGCATACCACCAAACCAATTGCGACTCGCTGCATTCGTTGCATGGCTTGAGGCCCTCAATGTTCTAAGGTCGACTTCACTCTTCAAACTTAACGATCCTCTGCCCCTGAACGCCCAGACCGGCCATCAAACCCTGCTGGCCAAAAATGAACGCATAGACATCTGATTTCAATGTCGTAGTTGTCATCGACTTCGCCATCCCTGCATCCACCACCACGACGCTCGGTCCCACACCAACGGACATTCCGGTGCCACTCGTGAGTTCAGTGATTGCCGAGTCGGTCATGAGAAACATCGCCTCCGAAAAGCTTTGTGCGCCTGCCTGCATCCCGTATGAAACCCCGCGCACTCTGTAGTACCCAAGGATCCTGCCGTCCGGACTAAACATCACACCCTTTCCACCTTGCGCACCTACTATCAACCCAGCCTTGACGATGCTCGGAAACACGACGACGGCTTTCGCCTGGTATTGGAGATCCTTCGCCTTCGGAGTGCTGTCGAATAGTTGCTGCAGTGCCTGACGGGCTTGCGCGTCCATCTCGGGGTCCCCACCATTGGCAACAGTCGGGTTCGTCGAACACGCCACCGCGAACAGAAAGAGGGGAACCGCGAAAATTAGCCGAAGGTACTTGATCATGATGCGTGCTCCATTCAGAAATTGACACCACGGTATGAAACGCGTTTCCGCCTCAAATTCTTCGCAGGCCACATGAATAGTGGTGTTTGCGTCTCGTTAAAACAATTGGCCTTTGGTCCCATATCGCCTGAGTACGCAAGCGCATGGGCTTGCGCTACGGCGGCTGATCGCCTTCAAGGGCGGTGCGTACCGTCTTGACGAACAATTCGTCGTTGAACGGCTTGCGCAAGTAGGCAACCGCGCCGGCTGCGAGCGCGTGCTCGCGCACGCCGATGTCGTCGTGGGCAGTGATGAAAACGACCGGTATGCCGCTACCGGATAGACGTCGCTGGACTTCCAGCCCGTTCAGCCCCGGCATCTGCACATCGAGAATGACGCAGTCAGGGTGATACGACGGCATGGACGACAGGACATCGAGAAACGCGTCGCCGCTTGCGAACGTTTCGGCGGCGATTCCGATTGAGCGCAACAGTCTCTTGATCGCTCGGCTCACCGATTCATCGTCATCCACGACGACAACGAATGGTTTGAGTTTTCCCATTGTGAGTAGTCCGGTGTCCGGGCATGCACGCGCAAGCGCATTCCCCCATACGACAGCCTACGAGTCAGACAGGTTTGCCGATATTGGACCTTGGTCCCGAGTGGACACCGGGAAAGCGAAGCTCGCCAGCACGGAGCGCCAGGCGTGCCAGATTGCCGTCGCTTAGTGCGATGTGCGTGTTCCAGCGGCGCCGCCGAGGCCGACCTTGTCTGCGACGCGAACGAGCTCGGCGAGCGACGTGACTTCCATCTTCGCCATCACGCGCGCGCGATGCGCCTTGATCGTTTTTTCGACCGTACCCAGTTCGCCGGCGACCTGCTTGTTCAGACGGCCGGTCACGACGAGCGCCATCACTTCCCGCTCGCGAGGTGTCAACCGTCCGAGACGCACACGGATTGCATCCAGTTCACGGTGGGCTGCGTGCGTTTGTGCCAGGCGCTCGAACGCCTGCCCGATCGCGCGAAGCAGATCGGTATCACGCACCGGTTTCGGCAGGAAATCAGTTGCCCCCGCCTTCATCGCGCCTACGGTCATCGGGATGTCCCCATACCCAGTGATGAAAATGATCGGCAACGCCGCATTGAGCTCGCGCTGCAGTTCCAGACCGCTGAGATCCGGCAATTGAATATCTAATACCAGGCACGCAGGACAGGTATTGGCGCGCATCCTGTCGAGAAATGCGTGTGCCGAACCGAATGTCTCCACCCGATAGCCTGCGGACTGGATCAAACGCGCCAGCGCACGGCGCACAGAATCGTCGTCGTCGACGACGAACACCAGCGAATCAGAATCTGTCATGGCCAGTATCGCGACTCGTCCTGCCCCGTCGCAGACGTATCCTCTGCGGGCAGAGTGACATAGAACGTCGCGCCTCGATCGATGTTGTTTCCGGCCCAGAGTCGCCCGCAGTGCATGTCGATGATGGAGCGGCTAATCGACAAACCCAAACCGAGCCCCTGGGGTTTTGATGTAAAGAATGGCTTAAAGATCTTGTCGAGCTTGTCGGAAGTCAGTCCATGGCCCCGATCACGAACGGCGATGCAGACCATGTTGTCGTCCTCGGGCCGGAGTGTCACGGAGACCACACGATCGAGCGGCGGCACATCGTTCATCGCATCGAATGCGTTGAGCAGGAGATTGAGGATGACCTGCTGCAGCTGCACCCTGTCGCCGCGCACCGGCGGTAGATCGCCGTTGATGTTGAGTGTTACGCGCATTCCGCGCACAATCGCGTCGCTGTGCACCAGAAGGATCACGTCACGGATCACACCCGCGAGGTGGAGTGGCGCGACCTCCAGATCGCCTTTTTTGACGACTGCGCGAATGCGCCGAATCACTTCGCTTGCGCGGTAGTCATCCTGAACGATGTCATTCAGGATCTCCCGAACCTCACCCAGATCGATCGGATCACTAGCCATAAACCGCTGTGCGGCCTGCACGTTGCTCAGGATTGCGGTAAGCGGCTGGTTCAACTCGTGGGCTAGCGATGAGGCCAACTGGCCCATGGTGGACACCCGCGTCAGATGCGCGAGCTCCTGGCGGTTGCGGTGTAACTCATATCGATCCGTCCGGTCGATGATGAATGCGAGCGTTACGTTGTCGTCGTCGAAGCGAAATGCACTAAGCCCGATTTCCACGGGAAACTCCGTGCCGTCCTTGCGCCGCGCTGACAGTTCGTGCGAAGGCGCCATGCCGCGGGATTGCCGTAACGCGGACGGGCCTGCCCAGAAGCGGGCTTTGCTGTCGAAGTGCAGGTCAGGCACCAGTAGTTCGACAGATTTCCCGATGATTTCGTCGGATTCGTATCCAAACAGCTTCGCAGTTTGCGGGTTGACCATCACCATGAGGCCATGCTCGCCCAGCATCAGAATCGCAAACGGCAATAGCGCCAGTGCCTCGCGAAAGTAGCGCTCACCGCTCCCTCGCTCGATCGTGCCGGCGCGTGAACCCGCCAGGCCCACCGTTCGTCCGCCACGCTCAGAAGGCTCCCTGTGAACGCCTCTTGCGGAAACCATGGTGCGGAGTCGCTCTGCAAATGGATGCTCGGCGCGTGCCCCACGTTGACCCGCTTCCGGCACGCGTGACGTTTCCGTGACGCGAAGGTTCTCCGCGCGAATCTCGCATGTCTCTCCTGACGAACCTGCCTTCGCAAACGAATCGAAAGGACTGGCTCTCCTCGCCATCCCCGATAAGCGTGCCCGCATCACACGCAGACCGAGCATGGCGCGGGCAGCGTAATGCGCTGACGGAGGTGGCGGATTATGACTAGCGATCGATGCCGCCGCCCGCTGGCGGCGCGCCAGCATCGTCAGCAACCACAGAATGGCTGCCGTTTCCAGCACGACAACGACTGGCATGACGATGCTCATGGCCGAGCTGCCTCTCAAAGGTCGGCACCGCGAGATGGGCTGACAAGAACTCGCTCTGGATTTCCATAAGAGGCAAAAGCCCCTTGACCCGGAGGCTGGTTACCGCCGCTAGATGTTACAAAGCCGGCCGGAAACTCAGAATCGTGATTCGCTCGTAAGTGCGCGCTCCAAGCCTGCGTCATGGGCAAGCTTTCGAGTCGCCACCTTTGTTGTGCATTGTTCGTCCGGCGATTTGCTGGCGTGGCAGATGGCAGGGCTGGACGTGTGCACCGCCAGCCAGATGAAAATCCCAGTAAAAACTTCCGCGACCGGATAAAACTGAACGGCAAATTAATCCTAGTACGCAATGAGAAAATAGCAAATGACGTGCAAGTATATTCTTCACCATTTCAACTCGGGACCGCTCTACTGGACCGCCGTTGCATTGGACCAAAGTCCAATTGTTCACGCCTCGCAGAGCATGTAGCTTGAATGACGTTATCGCCGAGTCCGAAAGAACCGGAGCCATGCCAACGTCGGCTCGCTGCAGATAGACGCTCACTACGTGCAATGCTTAAATAAACCAGGGCTCCAAAAAAAGGCTCTTCGGCTTGGCCGTGGTGCGCAAACATCCCTCCACTTGTGGGGTAGTCATGGCAAAGGCACACCGGGACCAGGCTGAACCCTCAAGCACCACCACCAGCTGGGGCAAGTTCGACCATACCGTCATGGTCCTACAGGGCGGTGGCGCCTTGGGGGCCTACCAGGCCGGCGTTCACGCCGGCCTCGCCGAAGCCGGCGTCGCGCCCGACTGGATCGCCGGCGTGTCGATTGGCGCGATTAATGCCGCGCTGATTGCAGGCAATCTGCCTGAGCAGCGTGTAAAGCGATTGCGGGAGTTCTGGGAACGCGTATCAGCACACGCCCCATTTGTGCCGCCACTATCGCTCGAGCCGATGCGCCCACTATTCAATTTCATGAGTGCGGCATCCTCGGTCGCATTTGGCGTGCCGGGTTTCTTTTCACCGCGGATACCGGCGCCTTTTATTTCGCACGAGGGAAACTTCGAGGCGTTAAGCCTTTATGACACCGGCCCGCTCAGGGCATCACTTGAAGAACTGGTCGATTTTGAGCTGATCAACCGGAAAGTGGTACGCCTTTCGCTAGGCGCGGTCAACGTGCGCACCGGTAACTCAGTTTATTTTGACAATAGCAAGACACGGATCGGTCCCAAGCATGTAATGGCAAGCGGTGCACTGCCTCCGGGTTTTCCCGCTGTTCAGATAGATGGAGAATGGTACTGGGACGGCGGTATCGCGTGCAACTCGCCACTTTGGTACGTTCTCGACGAGGACTACAGAATGAGCGCGTTGATCTTGCAAGTCGACGTATTCAGCGGCGCCGGCGAACTGCCCAAGACTCTCAGAGAAGTGCAGGAACGCACCAAGGACATCCAGTACTCGAGCAAGACACGTTTCAATACGACTCGTGTCAGCGAAATCGAAGACCTTCGCAACTCGCTGCACCGCCTGCTCGACAAGCTGCCACCCTCGCTTCAAACGGACCCCGACGTCCAGAAACTTGGCGCCATCAGCACTCGAGGCGCCGTCGCCCTTGTCCATTTCATCAACCGGCACAACACGCGCTCGTCGAACTTTAAGGATTACGAATTCTCACGCGCGACCGTGATGGAACTGTGGGACTTCGGATACAGCGATGCCCAAAAGTCGATCGCCAACCCGCAATGGCGTCAAGCCACCGATCTGGGCAATGGTGTACGTATCTACGATCTGACCGCGTAACACGTCGGACTATCGCAGCCGACATAAGGAGCGTGCAACATGACCGAAGCCGACGTAAAAAAGCGCGCATTTGCCATGCCGCTTACCAGCCCAGCTTATCCGCCCGGTCCTTATCGATTTGTCGATCGGGAGTTCCTGATCATCACTTATCGGACCGATCCGGACGCCCTGGCCGAAGTCATTCCTGCCCCCCTCGAAATGACCGAACCGCTCGTGAAATTCGAATTCATCCGGATGCCCGATTCAACGGGCTTTGGCGACTACACTGAAAGCGGTCAGGTCATCCCGGTCAGTTTTCAGGGCCAGCGAGGCAGCTATGTCCACGCCATGTTTCTCGACGACGAACCGCCGATCGCCGGCGGCCGCGAAATCTGGGGATTTCCCAAGAAGCTCGCGTCGCCTGAGTTGAGGGTCGAAAAAGACACCATCGGCGGCATCCTGAGATATGGCCCGGTGCCGATCGCACTTGCGACGATGGGTTACAAGCATCGCACGCTACCGCACGACCAGATCCTCGCGTCGCTGTCCGCGCCCAATTTTCTGCTCAAGATCATTCCGCACGTGGATGGCTCGCCACGCATCTGCGAACTGGTGCGCTATTTCTGTGAGGACATCACGGTGAAGGGGGCGTGGGGAGGTCCTGCCGCGCTTGAACTGCTCAACCACGCACTCGCGCCCGTCGCGTCGCTGCCTGTCATTGAAGTGATATCCGGCGTGCACATCCTATCTGACCTCACACTTGGCCTTGGCACCGTGGTGCACGACTATCTCGCTGAATGAAGGGCCGGGTCGCTGAAAGCCCACGATCTGTCGGCGGCCCTTTATCGACTGGACTAGCTGCGCGCGAGGAAAACCACGGTAGCACCGCGCGCGCAAACGGCTAGCCGCTTCATACATTCAATTGCATCCTTGACTGTTGGCGCTCCGATAGCATGTCTTCCCACTCGGGCTTTTATAGACGCCCTTACCGTTCTTTGTCTTGGCCTCTCCGCCCCTGCTTGTCTGGGTCGTCGTGACACCGTTCTGATTCTTTTGGGCCTTCCACGCGTTACCCGTATTCGGGTTATAGCCACCGGCCGTCTGTCCGTTGCCGCAAACGGTCTCGCCGCGCGCGTTAGTGGCGCAGTTCGCGAATGCGCCCGAAGACAGCACGACGCATGCCAACACAAGCAGAACCGCGAATGTGCGTACAGAACTCGTCATGACTCTCTCCCAGGAACGACGCGACCGGACTGGCGCATCTTCCAGATTAGCCGCATACGGTCGTATGCATATTGGACCTTGGTCCTATTGCGAGCACCGATGATCCAGCCTTCTCATACGTCAATCAAAGACGAACGTCACGACAATGCCGAAACCATCGATCGACTCGAATCACACAGTCAAATCGGGTTGCAAGGCTGAGATCCGTTCGGCAACGCGCGCTGCCCAGCGCTTTCGGCCGGCACGTGTCGGTTTTGCTTTGCTCTGGTCCGCGCTGGCAAGCGCCCAGGAAATGGAACCACGCGCCTATTCGGCCGCGCCGGTCGGAACGAATTTCGTGGTGTTCGACTATGCACGATCGAGCGGCGGCTTCTCGGTCGACCCTTCGTTGCCGATTGCCAATGTGCAGGCCAAAATCAACACGTATGCATTCGGCTATTCGCACAGCTTCGGCGTCGCCGGTCATACCGCAAGCGTTGCGGTGTCCGTCCCGTACGCAAGCGCGAATGTGACTGGTGACGTCGAGGGTAGGCCGGAGCATGCCTATCGATCGGGACTGGGCGACGTGCGGTTCAGGGTCGCCTTGAATCTGCTGGGCGATCCGGCGCTCACACCGGAGGAATTCGCGCGACGCAAACCCTCCACGGTCCTCGGGGTCAGTGTGAGCGTCGTGGCACCGACAGGCCAGTACGTGCCGTCCCGCCTGATCAACGTGGGGTCGAACCGATGGTCGTTCAAGCCAGAAATCGGACTGTCCCAGCCGATTGGCAACTGGTTCGTCGAGGGCGCAGCGGGCGTGTGGTTCTTTACAGACAACAACGATTTTTTCGGCGGACGGAGGCGCAGCCAGGATCCGATACCCGAGTTCCAGCTGCATGGCGGCTACACCTGGCGCCCCGGGCTTTGGCTCGCCGCGGACGCGACGTATTTCACGGGCGGCCGGACAAGCGTGAACGGCGTCCAGGATCAGGACCTTCAGCGCAGCGTGCGCTACGGCGTCACGCTGTCGGTGCCGCTTACCGAGAAGTGGTCCGCAAAGCTCGCGTGGTCGCGTGGGCTGATAACACGCGTCGGCGGCAATTTCCAAACCGTCTCGGTCGCTCTCCAATACCGCTGGTTCAATCGCTGATCGTGCTTGAGTGCGTGGCCAACAGAGCCAACGCTCCCGCAATCGAGCCGCTACTCTCCAAGAATGGCAAGCGCTGCGCGCATGGGCTCAAGCGAGATTTTGACTACCCCGCCGAGCGGCGTGTTCATTTCCATGATCAGAAAAATCGCGCCGGCAGTCGACAGTGCACCCATGACTAACACTGTCATGGTCGTACCGTTGCGAGGGGCAAACAAACCAAACGTGCCGAAGAGAATGGCTAACCAGGACACCAGAACCACCAGTAGCGGTACGGGGATTGAACCCTTCTGCTGGAGTAACGCCAACCAGCGCGCGGCGAACACTTCATCGACGAGCTGGAGGGCGCGTGTCTGCAATTGACTTTGCGCAGCGTTGTGCGGCGAGAGTTCCTCCACCTTGCGCTGGAAGGCTTCCCCCTGTCCTACTGCCTCTGGTCCACTCATTCGCGCCAATTGCGACCGATCGCCGGAAGCGAGCACCTCGATCGACGTGGCGGTGTTACGTTTAAGCAAGCCGCGAATCTCCTGCGTTTCCGGTCCATATCTGGCCAGCACTCGATCAAGGCGCACGATGTCGGCGGCACTATGCACAATCTCACTATTGGTTGTGTCGAACGAGCCTTTCGCCGACGAGATCAGCAGGCCAAGCACTAAGGCGGCCATGGTAGCGATCAGGCCGGTCGCCAGTTTGACGACATCGGTTGATTCACTGCTAAGGTGGTGTTGCGGCAGCACGACGCGCAAATACGAGCCAAGCAGCGCGCTGCCGACAACGCATAAGAACACAATCAACGCGATGACGAGGTGGCTCACCCGGCAATCCTCCGTCTCTGGTCACTCCCTCTTACTGTTCCGCATCTTGCTCGCCGCGCGCCTGCATGCAATTGGACCAAGGTCCAATTGCATGCAGGCCTTGGTGAACCTATCTTTTTAGCTGCACCACTGACGGCAACAGCGATCCGGCCGCCAACATCTGTACCCCGTGTCTGCTCATTCGCCTTCCGTCCCTGGCACGGGTCGCGCTGCGGAAGTACCGTGAAGCAGACAGGAGCAAAGCATCGTGACTTCCAGACTGCCCATCCGAATGTTGGCGCTGGCACTGGCGTTGTCGGCCATGCAGCCGATTCGCGCCGCGACACAAGACCCTGGTTGGCCGCGTGAAATGGTCCAGGAGGACGCGACCCTCACCTATTACCAGCCACAGATCGACGACTGGAAAGACTTCAAGGAACTGACCGGTCGAATGGCGATTATGATCACCCTGCGCGGTGGCAAACCACAGGTGGGCGTGATCACGTTGCAAATGCACACTGACGTGGATATCGACAGCCGCAACGTACTTCTTAGCAGTCCGCAAATTACCGGTACCGCGTTCCCCGGTGCGGACCAGGCAACGAGCCAGAAGCTGGATCAAGCAGTGCGAAAATTTCTCAATCCGCAGGCGTCGTTGACCTTGTCGATGGATAGGCTGGTGGCGAGCATCGACAAAAAACAGGCAGCACCCGTCGCAGCCATCAAGAGCAATCCGCCCACCGTCTTCGTCAGTTTCGGGCCAGCGATCCTGCTGTTTGTGGATGGCGATGCCGTACCCGCGCCGATCCAGAATTCAGATGTCTCATTCGTCGTCAACGCCAGTTGGCCGCTGTTCGTCGACAACGCAGCCCACCAGTACTACCTGTTCACCGGTCAGTCATGGATGACGTCGACCGACCTGAAAACCGGATGGGCGGAAACGAAGACGCTCCCTGCCAAGATGTCGAAGGTTCCCGCCGACCCCAACTGGACGGACCTGAAGCCATTTATTCCGCCGCCTGCGAAGCACTCGGCGAAGCCGCCGGCGGTCTTCTTCAGCAGTACGCCGGCTGAGCTGATCGCGTTCGACGGTCAACCGGTTTACACCGCGATCCCCGGCACAGGACTGGTGTTCGCGAAGAATACCGATAGCGACGTGTTCGTCTACGCGCCGACCAAGACCTACTACTATCTGACCGCAGGGCGCTGGTTTTCGTCGCCCAACCCCAATGGGCCATGGACGTTCGCAACGAACCAGCTACCGGCCGATTTCGCCAACATTCCTCGCGACAGCCCTGCCTCGCGAGTCCTCGCTTCCGTACCGGGCACGCCGGAGGCTAACGATGCGGTGCTGCTCGCGCAAATTCCGACGACGGTTGAAGTCAACCCTGCTGCGGCAGCGGCTGAGATCAAGGTCGCATACAGCGGCGAGCCGAATTTCGCACCGATCGAAGGCACCACGCTCGCCTACGCAACCAACACCCCTGACAAGATCATCAAGGTACAGAATCACTACTACCTCTGCTCGCGGGGCGTCTGGTTCGATTCGCCGTCGCCAGCCGGACCCTGGCAAACCAGCAGTTCGGTACCTCAGGTGATCTACACGATTCCGCCGGCCTCGCCCGTTTATAACGTCACTTACGTGACACAACAAGTCGTGCCGGGCGGGTCTGTCCAGGCCAGCTATACCGCCGGATATCTCGGCATGTTTATCGCAGGCGCCGCCGTCGGCGCGATCGTTGCACAAGGCAACGGCTACTACTATCCGCCCTATGTCCGCGTGGGCTACGGGCCGTACCCGGTCTACTATCCGCGGCCGGCGCCGTATGGATATCCGACCTACAACCCCTATACAGGCGCGCGCGGCGTACGCGGCAGTGCCTATGGCCCGGCGGGTAGCGCGCAATGGGGCGCATCGTACAACCCTTATACCGGTACGTACGCGCGAGGCGCCACGGCTTCCGGGAAGTACGGCAGCGCAAGCGTCGCGCAGGCCTATAACCCTTACACAGGCGCCTACGCCGCTACCCGTCAAGGATCGAACGCGTACGGGCAGTGGGGAAGCTCGGTCGTGACAAAGGGGAACCAGTGGGCGGCGACGCAGCACACCACCACAGCGAAGGGCACGGTCGGGACTTATCAAAATTCGGCAGGCGGCAAGGCGGTTGCTGGAAGCACGGCCAACGGCAGAGCCGTAGCCGGTAAGACAGCAAACGGCGACCTTTACGCAGGACGTGATGGCAATGTGTACAAGAACACGGGTGGGAGCTGGCAGAAGTACGATAACGGTTCCTGGTCCAATGTGAACAAACCGACGCCGCAGTCGTCGCCGCAAAAAGCGCAATCCGCGCAGCCTCAGCGCACGCCTTCCGCGACGAACACCGGCGCTACTCAGCGAAACGCGCAGAGCTATCAGCAGCAGCGCTCCGCAGGAACCCAGCCCGGTAATGCCGGAACCACTCAGCAAAGCGCGCAGAGCTATCAGCAGCAACGCCCCGCGGGAACCCAGCCGGCGAATCCCCGGACCACTCAGCAAGGAACCCAGAACTATCAGCAGCAGCGCACCACGCCAGCACCGCCGAGCAGGGCCGCTGCCCAGCCTCAAAATGCTGCGGGTGGAATCAACCGGACCAGCGCACAGCCTTCCTTTGGAGAGCTGAACAACGACATGCAGAATCGTCAGAGAGGTGCGACCCAGAGCCAACGCTACGCGCAATCGGGAGGCGGTTTCGACCGGAGAGCCAACGGCGCGGGCGGCGCAAGGGGTGGCGGTGGTGGTTTGCGTCGGCAGTAGTCCAGACAAAACCCGTCTGGTTCGTCCCCTGACCATCGCGCGACTGTTGCTGGTCGGAGCAGCCATGACGGCTGTAGTCGCGCAGGCGGAACCTCCTGGGGTTCGCTCGAACGCTGACTTGACCGTCGAACAGGTGCGGCGCACGGCCCTGGAAGCAGAGGTCCGCAAGGACATCGATGTGCCCACCAAGGCACGCATCGCGGAACTATCCCGCACAACGCTCGCGGATCTGGAGCGTGTTTCCGAGCTGCGTGCCCAGGCGGAGACCTATCGTCAGTTAATGCGCGATGCGCCGGACCAGATTCGTGACCTGGAGCGGACACTGGAAAAACTGCGCTCTGAATCAGACCAGGCGGTTGCCGGCCCTTCGAGTGCCGGCAGCACACTCAACGAACTGGAGCAGGCGCTGGTCCAGGCCGAAACTCGCCAGGCCGCGGCGCGCGCCGAACTCGCGATGCTCGACCTCGAAATCGAACGTGTCGACACGGAGCCCGCGGAGCTGCGCAACACGCAGCGCGAAGCGCAAGCCGGTCTGGAGCGGTTGCGTGAAGAGATCCAGACTGCCTCAAGTGCGTCACGTCAGACTTTGCTCACCATGACGGAGACACAGGCCAAGCGGGCCGCGCTGCTGGTTCGTGAAGCTCAGGCTGACGCCTTGCGCAGCCGCATCGATGCGCAACCGCTATTGGCCCGTTTGACGCAACTGCGGCGGGAAGTGATTCGGACGCAATTGCAGCGCGACGATGCTGACCTGAAACGGCTGGTGGCTCTCGTCGATCAGCGTCGAGTAGATGACGCCCGGCGAGCCGAGGAAGATGCCTCCGAGCGCCAACGGCAGTTGGTGGACCGCAGTCCCGCCTTGAGTCGATTGGCGGCGGCCAATGTCCAAAGCTCTGCACAGCTTGCGGCGACGGCGAAGGAAATCGAGTCGCTGCGGCAAGCGCGCGATCGGCGCAAGGCGGAGGCGGAACAACTGGCGGTCGATTTTCAGCGCGCGCGCCTCAGCCTGGAGCGCAGCAAGCTCACGGAATCACTGGCCCGGGTGCTCGCGGAGCGCGCTGCCGCGCTGCCTGAAGCGGAGCAGTTCCGTCGCGCGCGCGGCGAACGGGCGCGAGCCGCTGAGTCAATCGCTGCGGCAGCGTTCCAGGTCGAGCGCGAGCAACGTCGTCTCGCGAACCCGGACGAGGAGATCGACGCCGTCATGCGCAAAGAGGCTGCGCGCACGCGCCCGGCAGAACTGGCGGCCCTGCGCGGCGAAGCGGTAGTCCTGATTGCGGACCGCAGGGAACTGCTCGATCGGCTATCGACTTCGCAGCGAACCTATCTGAACACACTGGATGAACTCGTCGCTGCCGAGGACCAGCTCCTGAGCACCGCGCAAGACTATCGCAGCCTGATCGACAAGGCGCTGTTCTGGGTGCCTGTGGCCCCCCTGTCCCAAAGGTCCTTCAGCGATTTGCCACAGACACTGTCGTGGCTCGCTTCGCCAACGGGCTGGCGCGAAGTGGGTGAAACCATCGAGGACCAGGCGCAGCAACGCTCGCCGCAGGTGCTTGTCCTGTTTGCCGCCGTGTTCGCCATCGTGGCGGCGCGCAAGCGTCTGCTTGCGCGTCTGCGGCACCTGTCCGAGCGCAAGGGGGCAGAGGGCGACCCCGACGTCACCGCCACCGTGCAGGCCCTTGGCACGACCCTGCTCGTCGTTGCACCACTGCCGCTGGCCATCTGGACGGTCGGCAATCTGATCGTCGCCTCGTCGACGGCTTCAGAATTTGCCAATGCTGTCGGCGAAGGGCTCAGCCCGGCGGCGTGGGGAGTACTCATAGGGCTGTTCTTCTCAAGGCTGTTTCGTCGTGATGGCATTGCCCAACTGCATTTCGGACTCGACGCCCAGTCAGCGCGTGCGTTGCGCCGCGCATCACGCGTGTTCACGTTCCTCGTGGTGCCGCTTGGCTTCGTCAACCGAGCCGCATCCCAGTATGACGATCTCATCGTGCGGGCCTCACTGGGGCGCCCAACCCATATGCTGGCGCTCATCGTGTTCGCCGGAGTAATCGGCGTGACCTTCCGCCCGGGTGGCCGGGTTCTCTCGCGGTATTTCGGTCCAGGCGCGGAAGACCGGGACGTGGTCATGAAATATGCCGCCTATGTGTTCGCCTGTGTGGTGCCGCTATCACTAGCGGTACTGTCAGCGGTTGGCTTTTACAATGCTGCGCAGGTCTTCGGCCGGCTCACGCTGATCAGTTGCCTGACTGCGGCAGCGATCGCGCTGTTCCATACGCTGACAGCGCGCTGGCTGCACGACCGGCGCGACGAACTCGAGCGCGCACGGACGCAGGGCATGGATCGGGAGGCGGAAGTCCTCATCGACGGGGCGCGCAAGAACCTGGACCGACCCGACCTGGCCTCGATCGGAGCCCAGGCGACGCGGTTGTTGCGTGCGTTATCCGCCGTACTGCTGGTGATTGCCGTGCTGGTGGTCTGGCACGGAGCATTGCCAGGTCTGAGCCGGCTCAACGAGATTTCTCTCTGGACCTATACCGATGTCGAGGAGGGGCAAACGGTTGAGCGCGCCGTCACGCTCGGGGACGTGATGCTCGCCCTGACGATAGGATTTGTCGCAGTCGTTGCGGTCAAAAACATCGGGGGCTTCCTTGATATTGCGTTTCCAGACCGGGCACGGCTCTCGGGCGGTAGCCGTTATGCCATCAGGACCGTGGCCCGATACGTCATTGTGGGCGGGGCGGTGATGACGGTGTTTAGTGTGCTGGGCGGCAACTGGTCCCGGATTCAATGGCTGGTCGCGGCCATGGGCGTGGGCCTCGGCTTCGGCCTGCAGGAGATCTTTGCAAATTTCGTCTCCGGTTTGATCATATTGTTCGAGCGGCCGATCCGTATCGGCGATACCGTGACTGTCGCAGACGTGACCGGCGTCGTGACCCGTGTGCAGGCACGCGCCACGACTGTGACCGACTTCGATCGCAAGGAAGTGGTGATACCGAACAAGACCGTGATCACGGAGCGAGTCACCAACTGGACGCTGAGCGATCACATCACGCGGGTCGTGCTGAAGGTCGGCGTCGCCTATGGATCCGACACCGCGGCTACGTGCGAATCGATCCTGAAAGCAGTGCGCTCAGTGCCCTATGTCCTCACCAATCCCGCCCCTAGCGTATTCTTCCTCGCTTTCGGTGACAGTTCACTCGATTTTGAGGCGCGTTTCTTTGTCGAGGGCGTGAATCAACGAATTCCCGCCACCCACGATGTGCTTACGGCGATCGAACGTGAGTTGCGGCAGGCGGGAGTCGAAATCCCATTCCCGCAGCACGACGTTCATCTCAAGTCCGCACTCCCGGCGCTGCCGGCACAAGACGCGGTACCGCGCACGGAGGACGGAACTTCAGCGGGTGCTACAGCCTCTCGCTAACCAATGGATCACGTGTCATAGCGAGCCTTCTGCTCTTGCCGGGCACCAGATCTCCCGCATTCGCGGACAGGCCGGGCTCCGGCTACTTCGTTTGACCAGGCTCATCCGACTGCGGCAGCGTGCCGGGCGTCTTCGCACTCAATCCCTGTGCACCGCTCGATGTCGTCCTGCGTTGACTCGTGAGAACGCCGTTTTCGTCGAACTCGAACACGACTGTCGAAGATTGCGTGTCGGCCCCGCCGAAGAGCGAACCGATGAGCGGGATAAAGCTTTCGGGACGGGGCCTGGATGTGACGAATGAATAGATCAGCACGGTCGACCCATCGCTTAGCGTGGTCTGTGCCGTTGGAGATCCAAGCACGGCGACAACCTCGTCAAGGCTGGTCACACCTTGCTTGAAGCTCGACAGCTGCTCTGGTTTGACGTCGACGCCCGCCGATATGCAGGCGGCCAACGCACTGCAAAGCATAATCAGAACGTAAATACGCTTCATGTCATCACCGCTACGACTCAAGGCGCTGCGACCGGAATCGCTGAACCCACCTTCCATGCTCGCGTGTTCGGTGCGACTGCGACGCCCTATCTGAAGGATACATCCCGGCCGTGATCCAGCAGCTTTATAAAATGGGTTATCAGTTATTTGCCCCACCAAAAAAGACGTTTACTTCCTCCGTTTCCGGGCTTAGCTTGACGCACAAGGATGCAAGCGTCTCCGGATCATCTGGGCTGTGGCCGACGCTCCACGCCCGGCCGGGGTTTGTGACGCAACCAGATCGTGTCCACGTGGTCGATCATGAACACACTTATCGGACTGTCATGACTTTCGTCAGCGGAAAGTGGAATCGGAGATTGGTGCTGCTTCGCGCATTGTCGATTGCAGCACCATTTCTGAGTTTGAGTCTTTCGACCGCCGCAGCAGGGGCGGACGCGATGGTAGCCACTGAAGAAATCTGCATGCCTGCGGGGACGTATCCAATGTTCGGCGGTGGCACGACCGTCTTCTCTCACAACAAGACCTGCTTTAGCCGCCCCGCAACTGACACCTATCCATGGGAGAAAAAATCCCTGAGCGCGACGAAAGGCGCCCGAGACCCTTTCAATGGATCACGGGTGGTGCGCTACGACTACCACGACGCGCTGTACCACTGTGCGAAGCGTGATATGCGGCTACCAACGGTCGAAGAACTGAAGGCGCTGTTCGCCTACGCGAACGCTGGTAACAGTACAGCTACAGGGAGCAAGTACGCGATCGTCGCGCCAAAAAACGATTCGCGTTATCCAGATGGTCTCTATGGTTGGGGGGGCGGCAGCATATATTGGTCACACACCTTCGCCGGGAAGGGCTTCCACAAGGCGGTCAATCTTGGCAACGGTCGAGTGAGCATTTACTACGATTCACATAAAAGCTACGTGTCGTGTGTACGCTGAAGGGGCTCGCCACGCTGCAGGTCTGGTTGCCTTTACCTGTAAATTGGCAGCAGCAGGAACAACTTGATCACGATCGCATTCGCGATGTCAATAAAGAACGCTCCCACCATCGGTACGATCAGGAAGGCCAGATGGGAGGCGCCGAATCGCCCCGTAATGGCTTGCATGTTCGCGATGGCAGTTGGCGTAGCCCCGAGGCCAAAACCGCAGTGCCCCGCTGCTAGCACCGCCGCATCGTAGTTCCGCCCCATGATCCGAAAAGTGACGAATATTGCATAGCCGGCCATGGCCATCGCCTGGACTACCAGGATTGCGAGAAGGGGTAGCGCAAGCGTGGCCAGGTCCGCTAGACGCAAGCTCATCAGTGCGATCGCCAGAAAGAGTCCGAGGCTTACATTGCCGAGCAGTGCTGCTGCGTCCTCGAAGACCTGGTACCAGCCGCGCACAGCAAGCCCGTTGCGAAGAATGACGCCAACGAACAATACACACACGAACGCGGGCAACTCGAACGCCGTGCCGTTCAACCAGGACGCGAGCGCCGAGCCGACCGCGAGGCAAACGGCAATGAGCGCTACTGTTTCGATGACTGCGTCCGCGGTGATCGGGCGCACCGCTTTGGGCTGCTCGAAGCCGGTCGTGTCTGCGGAATTCGATTCGGGGTTGGGGGTAAGGCCATAGTGCGTGATGAGAAAACGCGCGACCGGGCCGCCAATCAATCCTCCGAGTATCAGGCCGAACGTGGCGCAGGCAATCGCGATCTCCGTCGCCGATGCGAGCCCGTGACGTTCTGCAAACACCTTGGCCCACGCGGCACCTGTGCCATGGCCGCCCGACAGGGTGACGGACGCCCCGAGCAGGCCGAGAATGCGCTCTTGCCCCAACGCCCAGGCGAGGCCGATGCCGAGCACATTCTGCATCACAAGCAGCCCGACCACTGCGCCGAGAAAGACAATCAGCGCGCGACCGCCAGCTTTCAGCCCTGCGAGATCTGCGTTAAGACCGATGGTGGCGAAGAACGTCAGCATCAACGGCACTTGAAGCCCCGGATCGAAACGCACGTCGATTTTCAAGGCGCTGCGCAGCGCAAAAACCAGCAGCGCGACAAGTAGTCCGCCGACTACCGGTTCGGGGATACTGTAAGCCCGCAATATGGGTGTACGGGCAAGGATCCACCTCCCGAGCAGAAGGACGAGTGAAGCGGCCATCAGCGTTTCCAGGGTGTCGAGGCTCACAATGTTCCTCTCCGGTTGGGAAATCGATTAGTTAGCCTCGTCTGATGGGCTTCCACAGGTGTCAGAATGCTACTTACCCATGGAGCGGCACGCCCCAACCAATAGGCTATGAGTCTGGTGTAAAGGCCGCCATTGGACCTTGGTCCAATGTGAGTGCGGGAAAGGCACATACACCTATTGTGAGTACACAAATAAGCCTGCACTTAAACTTCTTATGGACAGGGGCTTGTAGGCTGCCGGCGCCACCGCGAGAAGGACGAAGAGTCTGCATTTCAAGCCGTATCACACAGACAAGTCTCCATTCCATACACGAGACGCTGCACTTTCCATACGGAGCGGGCGTTCTTGGGTTGCCATTTATTGGGGGCGCCATCAAGGCGACTATCACACGGTCAGATCGCCGCTCAAGGCAGCGACGAACGGTTCATGCTTGCGGAAGTAGCCCTCGTAATCGTCCTTCGTCAGCACGGCAGCCGGCCGCTACCACATCGCGCTCGACGACTATTGCAACAACCGCGATCGTGTCGCCGACTTTCACCAACCCAGGAAAGTGTCGGGCTACGACAATCCCGTCTCGCCGTGCTCTGTATTCGACCGCCGGCACGCCGGTGCGACTCGTGTCGTAGATGCGTGCCAGGACATCGCCGCACGTAACTGTTTCGCCAAGGTCGCGGCACATCTCCAGCAATCCGCCGTGGTCGCTGGTGGTGTAGCAGGATCCGTCCGGCATATCGAGGAGTGTCGTCGTGCGCCGCTCCGTACCCGGTTGCCCATCACCCTCCAGGATGCCGGCGTACCGTAAGAAGCCACGCACGCCCCGGTCAGCAATAGCGACGCTTTTCGCCGTTGACGCACCGCCGCCGCCGAGTTCCGTCGATACGAACACCTTGCCAGCCTCCTCGACTGCCGTGTCAAACATCCCGACGCTGTCGAGTTCGAGAAGCCGCATCGAGTACGGGGCGCCGAATGCTCGCATCGCGGCCTCGCAACGTGCCTGCTGAGCCTTGTCGTCGAGCACGTGGATCGCGGCAAATGGCACGAAATCGAGCGTGCGACCGCCAGCGTGAATGTCGAGCACGTAATCCGCAAGCGGGAGCAGGTACCGCTGGAAGTAGTCAGCGATTTTCTCCGTCACGGTGCCGTCGGGCCTGCCTGGGAAGCTGCGGTTCAGGTTGCCCGCGTCAATCGGCGAAGTGCGTGTACCGGCCTGGAACGCCGGATAGTTCATGAACGGAATGATAATGACCCGTCCACGCACGTCGTGTGCGCGAAGCTCGCCTGCAAGCTTCGACAACGCAACGGGGCCTTCGTATTCGTCCCCGTGGTTGCCGCCCGTAAGCAAGACGGTTGGTCCCTCACCACGTTTCACGACCGCAACCGGAATCATGACCGTGCCCCACGCAGAATCGTCCCGTGAGTACGGCAGTTTCAAGAACCCATGTTGCTCGCCATCGGCGTCGAAATCGACAGTGGGGGTTATTGGTGAAGCCAGCATCGGGCCACTCCTTGATAAAAGTTCGTGTGGCGCCTTACGGTAGATCAGGACACCTTAATTGGACATCACCGGCGCCCCGGTCGTCACCGTTTCGCACAACAATCAACTCACAGTGCTCCGGAGAAGTTGAGCAGCAATGCCCTCATCCACTTCTCCCGAAACACGCGTCAACTTAGAACAAGTCAGTTTTTGACAAAGAGCTTCCGCGGAACATCGCACAGACATGATGAACCTGTCGGTGTAATAACGATGCTCTCGGTAATCTCCAGTCCCCAGTCCTCGAACCACAGGCCAGGCATGAAGTGGAAAGTCATGCCCGGCTCCAGCACTGTTTTATCCCCGACGCGCAAGCTCGTAGTACGCTCGCCCCAGTCTGGGGGATAGCTCATTCCGATCGGATATCCCACGCGACCACTTTTCTGAATGCCGTGCCGATTCATGACAGAAAAGAAGGCCGTTGCAATATCCTCGCACGTGTTTCCCGGCTTGGCAGCTTCAAGCCCAGCCTCAATTCCTTCAATAACCGCTTTTTCGGCGTCCAGGAATTTCTGCGGAGGCTGACCGATATATACCGTTCTCGACAACGGGCAGTGGTATCTTCTATAAACCCCTGCAATTTCGAAGAAGGTACCCGCACCGCGCTGGAACTTCGAATCGTCCCACGTCAAATGAGGAGTAGCAGCCTCAATTCCGGTCGGAACCAGAGGCACAATCGACGGATAATCCCCACCGAAATCATCCACACCCCGAATCGCGGTTGCGAAAATTTCAGCAACCAGATCGTTCTTCCGCATACCCGGTTCGATCAAATCGAGGATTCGACCGTACATCTTCTCCAGGATGCGCCCCCCGATCCGCATATAGCGCAGTTCGGTCTCCGACTTCACGGCGCGTTGACGGTTAACGAGCCCTGTCGCATCCACCCACGAGTTCTTCGGCAAATGCTTCTGCAGTGTCGTAAGCGACGCCGCAGAAAAGTAGAAGCTGTCCATTTCCACCCCGACAGCCAAACCTTCCCAGTGACGACCCGCAATCACTTCGCGAGCAAGGTACTCCATCGGATGCAAGTCACGCTGGACATACTCCTCCGGGTACGCGAACAATGCGGCATCGGTCATGTAAGTGGTCGCTTTGGCACCGTTGAGATCGATGCCGCGTCCGAACCAGACGGGTTCGTTATCCATCGAAACAACCACACATTGATGGTTGTAAAACGAATAGCCATCGTACCCCGACATCCAACCGATATTGGCGGGGTCCGACACGATCAGCAAATCCATGCCTCTCGAGACCATCTCGGTACGTACTTTTTCTAAGCGAACCAAATATTCCGCGCGATCGAAAAACTTTCGAAGCTTTGGAAATCCGGTGTCACTTGAGATTTCGCTCATTGACAATACCTCATAAAATGAATTTTCGTTCCTTCAATAATCCAATTTTGAAAAATCGAATGTACGAAAGTCCTCTCTTTACTTTACGTCTCAAACTTGAGAAACAAACATCCGGGAGCTCGACTCGACCAGTTGCTCCCGGACGGAACCGCTTACATCGTCACTTGGTCGACGAACGTCTTCTTCCCGTTTTGATAGTCAAAGATCGAGATCACACCGTTCCGAAGATCCCCTTTCTCATCAAATTTGGTTTCACCAGTAACGCCGCGATAGTCGGTGGCCGGCGTCGCAGCCAGAATCTTTGCTGGATCTGTCGAATTCACACGACGCATCGCATCTACCACGATATACACAGCGTCGTAAGTGAACGGTGCATAGATTTCCATCGCATGCCCAAAACGCTTTTGATATTTGGCCTTGAACGCGGCGCCTCCCGGCATCTTCTCCGGGGACGCTCCGGGCTGAGAGCACACTACGCGATCAACCGCGCTTCCCGCCAGCGCTTCCAATCTGTCAGAGCATACGCCATCACCAGAAAGAATCTTCGCCTGCAAGCCAAGTTGTGCGGACTGTTTGGCGAAAGGCCCCCCGGTTGCATCCAGACCGCCATACATGATTGCGTCAGGTCTTTCACTCTTGATTTTCGTCAAAATGGCGTGAAAATCGACAGCTTTATCGTTCGTGGTGTCTCGAGAGAGGACTTGGATACCCAGGTTTTTTGCCGCTTTTGCGAACTCATCCGCCAAGCCTTGGCCGTATGCCGTAGCATCGTCAACGATCGCAACGGTTTTGATCTTCAGTTTCTCGCTTGCATAGTTTGCCAGCGCAGGACCTTGTTGCGCGTCAGTGGCAACCAGGCGGAAGACGTTTTTGAAACCCTGTCGCGTGAGAGTCGGGTTGGTCGCCGATGGTGTGATCATCGTAATTCCCGCGTCGCTATAAATTTTTGATGCCGGAATCGAAGTGCCCGACTCCATGTGACCAACGACCGCCACCACTTTCTCGTCAACGAGCTTCTGTGCCACCTGGGTAGCCGTCCTCGGGTCTGCGCCGTCGTCTTCACCGTCCAATTGCAGAACGACCTTCTGACCACCAATCACGAGGCCTTTTGCGTTGATCTCCTCGACCGCGAGCCTTGCACCATTCTCGTTGTCTTTACCCAACTGTGCGACAGGGCCAGTGAGCGGAGCAACATGGCCGATCACCACTGTCTCATCTGCGACCGCCGGTGCCGGGTAGACGACCGCGAAAGCACATGAAAGCGACGAGAGCGCCGCAATATACGAAAGGGATTCAATTTTGCGCATGATCACCACCTGTTATTGAACGTGAGATAACTCAAAATCACTGCGCTTTTCGGTATTAACGAAAAGATTTATGCGACATCGACAATTTCGTTTGACTCGACCTCCGTCAAGACTACCCGACGCGGCACAATTGAATTCCTTGAACTCTCTGCTGTTGGACATCCCGTGTGCAGGTGGACAATCAAATCGTAAGTTGTCGATTGCCGAGATAGCAGAAGGGCCATAACCTCGCCTTTCGACACACGGATTGCGTGCCAACATCCCGGGCGCACGCATGTCCCCATGCCTATTGGAATTTCAAAGGCTCCGATTGAGTCAATGTCAGGGCCACCAGATTCATTGCTGGCAGCAACAATTTGGATCAACGGCCCGGTCAGTGGCACAACCGCTTGCTGAGTCAACAAGCGTGTCTCGAGGGTGCGCACAATCGGGTCGTCGTCGCTGAAGTTGCCCCACACAATTTCGGTCTTGTTCGGAGCCCCCGTATCGAACAGGTGCTCCCGCCACATCGACAGCGTGGCGCCTTTGAAGAACGGCTTGTCGCCGGCAGTAGCCATTGCTTTACCCAACACCCAGCCAAACGGAGAAAAAGACTCCGGCGTCAGTTGCTTGACAGTGAGTAAAGGTGCTGTGCTCATTCGTGCTCGCTGAATTTCCAGGATGCAACTTGCCGGTCTGCCAGATTCCAAAAGCGCCGTCGTGAATCTTTCGGGATTACGGGCACATTGCGTTGAGAAGCACTGTCGGCAGCGGGATGTCCGATCTGAACGGCTTCGCAACGTGTGCCAGGTTTCATGCCTCCTCTCCTCGAATTCATTTGGAATGGAGAGAGTTTCCGCCGGCAATAAAAGCGCAATACGGCGTTTGGTCGCTACATCACGCAGATAATCTGCATTTTTGTCTTCGTCGCGCACAATTTGTGCGGACCGTCAACTGGCAGGGAATCGCCGCACGTTTGACTACCCGGAGGTGTTGTGCGCCGGGCCAAGAGCCGTAGGTCGTGCGGTCGAGCGTGCAGCGGCCAGTCGCCTCGACGGGAATACGCCCTCAATGCCACGCGGCGTTGAAAAGCTGCGTAGCGAGAGGAACATCGCCGGAATTCGACGTCACAATCAATTCAAGTGCGCTTTTTCAGCGAGGCACCGACGCTACCATGTATACGTCGTTTGACGAGCTTATGAGGACACGTCGTGAAAGAGTTAGCAAGAAATGCACTGGCTTCGCTGAGCCGCGCGGACCTGTTGGAACACCGGTCCTACGTGAACGGTTCGTGGAAAGCCGGCCAAGAGAAGATAAGTGTCATCGATCCCGCAACCAGCGAAGTGATTGCCCAAGTGGACATGCTTTCCGCGCATGCCATTGATGCCGCGGTCGATGCCGCGCGAGCTGCGTTTGAAGGCTGGCGCGAACTTGTTCCGACCGCACGTGGCGCGATTCTTCGAAGGTGGGCTGCATTGCTGCGGAGCAACTCCGGAGACCTCTCCGTAATCATGACGTCGGAGCAAGGCAAGCCTATCAAGGAATCGCGCGGGGAGATCGAGTACGCCGCGAATTTTCTCGACTGGTTTGCAGCCGAAGGTGAACGTGCCTATGGTGAGACTATTCCGAGCCACCTGGCGGGTAGCCGGCTGACTGTCACCTGGCACCCAATCGGAGTGACGGCGGCGGTTACACCCTGGAATTTTCCGATCGCGATGATTACGCGCAAGGCCGGCGCTGCGCTCGCAGCGGGTTGCCCGATGATCGTCAAGCCCGCGCCGGAAACGCCGCTATGCGCGCTGGCCATCGCAAAACTGGCTGACGAAGCAGGTATGCCGGCGGGTGTGTTTCAGGTCATCAACGGCGACGCGGCCGAGATGTCCAAACGTCTTCTTGAAGCTACGGAGGTCCGCTCCTTCAGCTTCACCGGTTCGACCACGGTGGGCCGAATCCTGCTGCGCCAGTCGGCAGAGACGGTCAAGAAGGTCTCGATGGAACTGGGCGGTCACGCACCTTTCATCGTATTTGATGACGCGTCTCTCGAGGTCGCGGTCGAGGGCTGTATTGATGCGAAGTTTGCGACGTCTGGCCAGGATTGTCTTGCTGCAAACAGAATCTACGTCCAGCGATCCATCTACGAGCAGTTTGTGGAGAAGTTTTCGACCGCTGTCAAAGAGCTGAAGGTGGGACATGGTCTGGATCCCAGCTCCGACATCGGCCCGATGACTCGTCCGTCTGTGTCTGCGAAATGTCGCGACCAGATTGGGCAGGCAGTAAGCGCGGGAGCCCGCGTCGTTGCAGGTGGAGGCACCTCTCCGCTGGGGCACCAGTTCGTTCCTCCGACAGTTCTGGCTGACGTCGCAGATGACATGGATATTGCGAAGGAGGAGACGTTCGGTCCGGTCGCCGCAATCCTGCCGTTTGATACCGAAGCTGAAGTACTGCAACGCGCAAACAATTCCGAATACGGTCTCGCTGCGTATGTCTACACGAGCAACCTGAATCGTGCGATGCGTATGTCCGATCGACTGGAGTACGGGATGGTGGCCGTCAATACACCGAAGTTCACGGGTGCATCGATTCCGTTCGGGGGATGGAAGCAGTCGGGCCTTGGGCGGGAAGGATCGCGCTACGGCATGGGTGATTACATGGAGCAGAAGTACACCTGCTTCGGCAATTTGAAGGATTAAGGAGATAGACATGGATATCAAAAAGATTTCGGAAATGGATCGCAATTCGGTCCTCCATCCGTTCACGCAGCTTCACGATTTTGCTGCCGGGAAGGCCGGAGATCCCACGATCGTTGAAGGTGGCAAGGGCATTCGCATTCGCGACGCCGAAGGCCGCGAGTACATTGACGGGTTCGCCGGTCTCTACTGCGTCAACGTTGGCTACGGCCGCGACGAAGTCGCCGAGGCGATTGCGCGGCAAGCCTACAAGCTCGCCTATTACCACACGTACGCTGCACACACGACGGAGGAGCTTGCCAAACTGTCTGACCGCCTCGTCAAGATGGCGCCGGGCAAGATGAGCAAGGTGTTCTACGGCCTTTCCGGCTCCGACGCCAACGAAACGCAGGCGAAGCTCGTCTGGTACTACAACAATCTTCGCGGGCTGCCGAAGAAGAAGAAGATCATCGCGCGTGAACGCGGATACCACGGGTGCTCAGTTGTGTCCGGCTCGATGACGGGCATGAGCTTCTATCACGACTACATGGACCTGCCGGTCTCGGGAATTTTGCATACGGGCGTACCCCATTATTATTGGGGTGCAAATCCGAGTGAGACGGAGCTGGAGTTCTCGGCACGTCGTGCTCGCGAGCTGGAGGAACTCATTCTTCGTGAGGGCCCGGAAACTGTCGGTGCATTCATCGCTGAACCTGTCCTCGGCACGGGCGGCATCACGCCCCCACCGGAAGGCTACTGGGCAGCGATCCAACCGGTTCTGGCGAAATACGATGTCCTGCTGATTGCAGACGAAGTGATCACAGGCTTCGGTCGTACCGGCGCGATGTTTGGTTCGCAAAAGTACGGGATCGAGCCGGACCTCATCACCGTCGCGAAGGGGCTCACGTCCGCGTACGCGCCACTGTCGGCATGTATTGTGGGCGAAAAAGTCTATGAGGTGCTCGACGCAGGTGCACAGAAGGTCGGTGCCTTCTCGCATGGCTACACGTACTCTGGCCATCCGATTGGCGTTGCAGCTGCGAATGCAGTCCTCGACATCGTCGAGCGTGAGGACCTCCCCGGAAATGCCGCAAACGTCGGCGAATATTTCCAGACGGCACTAGAGGATGCGTTCAGCGATTCGCCGATCGTCGGTGAGGTTCGTGGTGTTGGCCTCATGGCAGCGGTTGAATTCGTTGCTGACCCGGCGACCAAGCAACGCTTTGACGCGCAACTGAAGGTCGGGGCACGAGTGTCGAAAGCCGCTCGAGACCGCGGGCTGATCGCTCGCGCGATGCCGCACGGCGACATCCTGGGTTTCGCTCCTCCGCTCACGATTACCAAGGCGGAGATCGACGACATCGTTGGCATTGCTCGTCAGGCGGTCTCACAGGTTGAGAACGAACTGGCCAAAGAGCCGACGCATTCCTAAGTTTCTCTGACCGCTCTTAGGTCCGAGAGTTAGCTCCTTTACGTCGCGCGATGTTTAGGAGCTCTTTTTACTCCGCGAGACGTCCGTATCCGCTCGCGCGCCATGTCACGCTCTCGATTGGTTGGACAAGGAACCGAAATCGGGAGCATACGAAGCCAGTTCACAACACCATCCCAGCAGTCAAGAAAAAATAGACAGGACCTTGCCGGCGCCCTCCTATCCGAATCAATCTAAATTGATGCGCCTAAAGGCATCGGCAGAGTAAAGCCAGCTTTAACGCGATCCATAACAACCATCGTTTTGAAAGACTTAATATCCGTATTCTCGTAGAAGAAACGCCTGGTAAATTGCTCGTAGTCTTCCATATTGTTTGCAGTAACCAGTAGAACAAAGTCTGCATCACCAGTAACGTAGAAGCCGCTCATTACCTCGGTAGTATTGCAGATCGCCTGCTTGAAGCGGTCAACGATATCCGCCCGCTCCCGCTCCAAGGTGACGAGGACCAACATCGTCACGTTCCGGCCAATCGCCTTGGGTGAAACGATTGAAATGTCTGCTTCAATCACGCCCTCTGATCGCAACCGCTTCAGTCGACGCTGGACTCCAGTTGCGGACAATCCGACCTTTTCTCCAAGCTCGTCGCTGGTCAGGCGATTGTTACGTTGCACAAGGTCAAGAATGCGAGCGTCGATTTTGTCGAGATCCATGGTCATTACGGTGTGGCTATTAAACAACTGACAGAATAGCGGAAGTCCTCTCAAGCATCTAGCACGCGACACGGCGTGGTCAATCTCGACGTTGCGCGACAGAGATCGTGATAGGCGCAACCGTCTGTTGACTAGGAGGTTGTCGGAGTTTGCGCCGAGGTTGGTCATCCGGGCGGGCACGTTGGGCGTTAATGAATCAGCCAGTTCACTGAGAGAGCCCATAGATGAGTCGCTTCGTGCCCGTTGATCGTCAGAC
>NZ_WOEZ01000255.1 GCF_013177735.1 Paraburkholderia elongata
TTGCCGCATTCTGCCGCAACCAGCCCTGCAACAGCCTATTTACCCCACGCGCGTCAAGTGTTCGCTTCGCCGGGCTTGCGCCCGCACTTGACCCGGCAGCGCACCCACTCGAACTTCGAAAGAAGCAATATTACTGGTGACGCTTCGTCGCCTGGACAAAAGAAACCATCGACGCTGAGCTCGCCGACCTGCTGAATGGATACGGCACGAAATTCCAAGGCAATTTTTCGTGAACACCTAGCTTGATAAATGGAACGGGCGCAAAGTCTCTGTTCGCCTTGTCCAAATAGTCGAGCGGATCTGGAGCGTAAATGTACGCTTGATGCGCTGCTGCGCGTTAAAGATTTGTCTTCATGTGAGTCTGAAAAGCTGACGAACGCCTGAACGATAGCGGGAATGGCTTCTGTGTATCTCTTCGGAAGGGGATGCGTCGCGTTCGAGTAGCAATAACCCTTCGTGCGGCCGGCGGAAGTCGACGTTGAAACCGCCGGGTGATTGATGGCAACGTTCCCGAAATGGTGACGTTGTCCTACAACAGGTCCATGCCAGCGGTAATTGTTCCTCAGTCACAGCCTCTTCGACACCTACGAAGCCATTAACAGTGCGTGCTGCGACGCCTGGAACACCCTGCTGGCCAAAGGTAGCCGCGTCGCTTCACTCGGCGGCTCCGCGTGAAAGGTCAATCCTTCACAGAAGCGGCATCGCGCTTTACGCTTTCGGCTTTCAACGTGACGGCGGCACGTTTTTTTTGCGGCGCGCGTTTGGAGACCTGAATGCGCCGTTCTGCCGCGAAGGCTTCCGCGCGAGCGGCTCGTTCGGCAGCCCATGCTGGATTTATCCGAGTTTCGACCTGGCTAAAGGTGAAAGGTAGATCCGCTTCTTCGGGGTGCCAGTCGGCACCGATGATCGCGCCGGTTCGACGATGCGTCATCGTCACAGCGCTTTCAGCCTTCTGGTCGAGCCCGCAGTGCCGCATTCCCCACAAACGAAGGCTCAGTACCACTTCGTCAAGCTCACGCGTCTTGTCCGTGACGAGGTAGGCGTGCCGCTTGGGTCGCTCCTGATAGAGCAGACGCTCGATGAGCCCGTTGTCCTCCATTGTTTTGAGGCGCTGGGTTAGCAGGTTGGGCGACATTCCGGTCTGTGCCTGAATGCCGTCGAAGCGATCATTCCCCATTGTCAGCTCGCGCAGGATCAGGAGCGTCCAGCGATCCGCAAGGACCGCGGCCGCACGTGCGAGGGGACAAAGCGTCTCGCCAGTATTCTGTTGTTTCATTTTGGTCTCTCACTGAACCCTTGATTGTGAACCTGTCCGTTCTGCAATCCAAGATCGCTACTGTTCGTCGATCCCAGGTTATGCCCTTTACAAATCTAGTGACTTCAAATATTGTAGCAACATGTCAACGAACCCAAGGGAGAATTGGTATGGCAAACGAGTCAAAATCCGAACTGACGTACGAACCTGAACTGACTGGGCTGCTCATAGTCGATCCCTACAACGACTTCCTGTCGGAGGGTGGCAAGCTTTACGAACTCAGCCGCGAGACCCTCGAAGCGAACAATGTCGTCGAGCATATGCGGCAAGCCCTCGCTGCGGCTCGAGCGGCCGGCGTTCAGGTCTTCATCGCCCCCCACCATCGCTGGCGCGAAGGTGATTTGCACAGTCATTGGAAGACGATACCGCCCATTGGGGCCGCCGGCGTCAAGGGGCGCGTTTTCGCTGACGGGACTTGGGGCGGAAGCTTTCACCCCGATTTCGAGCCGCGTCCCGGTGAGGTCGTCGCGCAAGAACATTGGCTCTCGAGCGGATTCGCCAACACGGATCTTGACTTCCAGTTCAAGAAGCACGGCGTCCGCAAAGTCATCGTGATCGGCATGCGCGCCAACACGTGCATCGAGTCCACCGTTCGCTTTGCGGTCGAGCTCGGCTACGAAGTCACGCTAGTGAAAGACGCTATTGGCAGCTTCGGTCACGCCGAGATGGACGCCTCGCTACAGTTCAACATGCCGGCTTACGCGAGCGCCATTGTCTCGACCGACGAGATCGTCGCGAAGCTGTCAGTTTGACAATCCGGAGATCGACAAATTGCTAATGCGGTCATCGCCAAATCGATGGCCGAAGCCACCATTCACGCGCCACTCGCGTCCATCGATCTGACCGAAACGGGCGCGCTCAGCTAATGCGATCGGGGATCGTGAAATTGAAACTGGCCGCTAACCCGGCCATGTGGTCGACTGCTCGCTTGACACCTGCCCGCTAATGGATGCGGGTTATTGCGAGGACCGCGGTACCGTCTTCGCAGAGTGATACAAAGTTGTCAATCTGGTTCCCGTCAGAATTTGATGGGGACCAGACTGATGAAAGCAAAGGCAAGAGGCCGCAGGTCGGGATCAAAGAACTATTCACGTCAGGTCCGGGAGGCGGTCGTGGCGCAAGCCAGCGATCCGGTTCGCTCAATTGCAGAGATTGCGCAGGAGCATGGCCTGAAACCGCATGCGGGAAGTCCGTTTAGCGGTGTGAACGCGACGCTCGAAAGTCTGTTTAAGTGCCAGCGAGAGCGGCCATTCCATCTGGGTCGATACTGTTGAAGTCGCTCGACGTGCAGACTATCGCCTCGCGTCTGCGCCACGCGCATACAACAACCTCGCGTGCTCAACCCGCATGACTTTTGCCGAGTTGACCTTTACTCAGAGGCAGCCAGAACCCCAGGTATTCGAACTCCGCAGTACTGTTTGCATCTACGAGAGAGCAGACCGCTCCCACCGACACAAGCGCATCGACAGTCGTTCTGCGGTTGGATACGAAACGCCACGTCGGCGACCGCGTCGCCGCGCCGCGTTCGTCGCTGGCCTGATGTAGCGCTGCGAGCAAATCGAAGTGATCAGGCGAATGCGCGACATAGCCTTCACTCGATACCGCAGCCTGGTCAATACCCAGCAACCTGTACACCTGCTGCTTGATGGGGAGGTCGTGCGCATCGGCATCGCGTGACTGCGGGATCAGTGCCAGCATGCCCGCATCAACCAGCTTGCCTGCGCGCGGCAGCGACGGCAACCCAGGCGTCCACGCCTCAGGCGGACACGCTTTGTGCATTGGTGCCAGTTCGATGAATGGATTGATTTCCGCCGAATAGATGCAGCACACCAACGGCCTTTGCTCATGCTGCGCGAGGCGGCCACATGCGATTCCCGGCCTTCCCGTGCAGGTAGCCCGAGGCCGCGACGACCGCCAGGCACCGGAACGCGGACAGCCGTGCCGGCGCCTGGCACACTCCAACCCTCTCGCGATGCATACATCACAGCACCGATGGCGGATGTGTAGGCACGATCAATCAGGATCAGTTCGACACCAGACTTTGTGCCAGCCGACCTCCCTTCACATGCCGGCCTGATGTTGGTCTCATTTCTCGAGGCGAGATTGGCGAGCGGCAGTAGCGACGTCAGCGGGGGCCGTTGTCATCGGCGCCGCCAACGACTTTTTTTCCGTGGACGCAAGGGTGGATTGATCGAAGATTTCTGCTATCCACTCGACGAAGACCCGAACTTTGGGGGCAAGGTGCCGGTTGTGCGGGTATACGGCGGATAACGCCATGGACCGGGACTTCCACGGTTTCAGGATTTCCGTAAGCTCGCCGGAGGCCAAGTGCGACACGATCATGAAGAGAGGTGGCTGGATTATCCCTGCTCCGTGGAGTCCACACATTACGTAGGCGTCAGCGTCATTGACAGAGAGGCCCCCGCCCATCTTGATCTCGGCGCTTTTGCCATGCACTTCGAAGTTCAGTTCGGTAGTCCGGCCAGTACGACTTGAGAAGTACTGTACTGCGATGTGTTGCTGCAGTTCTTCCAGTGAATGTGGCTCGCCATACCGCGCGAGATAAGACGGGCTCGCAGCAGTTACCGTGGAGAGCACGCCTAGCCGCCTCGCAACAAGGCTGGAATCTTCCAGTTTTCCGACCCGGATAGCGCAGTCCACGCCTTCCTGAATCAGATCCACGGGACGGTCACCAAATCCAATCATGAGATCCACGTGAGGGTACCGGTGTCTGAACTCTTCAATGCGGGGCATCACCACGATACGACCGAGTGAGCTCGGCATGTCGATTCTCAGTTTTCCGCGGGGGCCTTTGCCTGCGTTGGCAAGATTGTGCTCCGTCTCGTCAACATCAGCGAGGATACGCACGCAGCCTTCGTAGTACTCCGCGCCCTCGGGAGTAAGGTTAAGTCGGCGAGTGGTCCGTTGCATCAGGCGCACTTGCAGGTACGCCTCCAAGCCCTTAATGATGGTGGTTGCCGACGCATGTGGGATTTGCAATGCATCTGCCGCACGGGAGAAACTGTTCATCTCCACGACCTTGGTGAAGACCTTCATAGCCAGGAGCTTGTCCATATTCCCTTGCCTCACGCTTAGCGACATACCCCCGGGAAATCAAGCGGGGACGCAGTTGATACTTCTGCTGCCGTCAATATCCAGCTCATCTAATTGCCGTTTCTTCGACGGTCTGCCCATTGTTTTCAATCCAAATATTTGCACCCTATAGGTCCTGCGGGACGAATAAACCGAGCTATCAAAAATACACTATTTGCTTGATTGGAACAATCAAATTAACGGTGATTGGTTCGTGGGCACCGGTGTGAGTTTGAGCAATGTGCACGCTTTCGCCGGCCTGTTGCTCGTTGGAAACGGATCCGCAGTAACAGCGTCAATGCGTTGGGATTACCTGGTGCATAGCCTATAGCCGGGGCCAATCCTTGTAGTGGGACGGGCTTCCACAATTCGACTTTACTTCGCGTTCATACTGGGTAGCGCTTCTAATGAAGCTTCGTGAGCAGTCACCGCCGTCCGCGGAAAATGCTGCGCCCCCGCCGCGAGATTCACTTGGGTCAAAGGCCTTCGCTGGCGCTTGCCGGTGGATGAGCTGCGGCTGAGCGCTTGGTGCAAGCGAGCGCTTCCCGCGCTATCTTCACGCACTCCGAACCGTCTGACACGCGACGCCAAACGACAATCTGCCTGACTGTCATGTGTATTTCCGCTTCGGTGATGTCACTGTTCAGAGCGATCCTGACTGCATTGGCGAAGTGATTGCGGCTTCCGGCTACTGCAGTCATCCTAAACTCAGCCATTTGCGCTCACGATAACCCAAGGTTTCGTCAGGTCAACACTCTCACCAATAGTGTTCGGTAGCAAACTCTTCAAACAGTTGCACACAGGGGGTGGGGTCATCGAACGTCCCGTCGTGGTCCCGCCGGTTCGAAGGTTCCCGTCTTGTAGCCAGTTCTCGCAGAAATAAATCATGGCTCATAGAAAACTCTCCATTGGAATTTTCGTCGGACGAAATGTCGGACCATGTAACCTGTATGACTGCGGCGTTGCTAGCACTGCTGCTCTCGTTTTTGTTCGTTCTGGGCACCATCGGTCGGCTGGCGATTGGTGAACGCATTCACCTTATTCGTCCTAGTGTAACGATGTGCGAAGGAGCTGTTGTTAATCGCTTTCAATTCAGATTATGCGAGTAATTGAGCGTATCCAGTGTCGATTGTTCATCGCTCGGGGTGGATCTAGTCGATCACACGGTCACTGCGACGGAACGACCTCTGAGAGGTATGCGAAGCGAAGCTCGGCCGAGACAGCGCTCAACAGCTTCTGTGCCAGACTCCCGTTGGACGTTCCTCGTGCAAGCAGTGATGCGCCCACAAGTCCAGCGAGAATCGCAGCTGCCTTACTAGCGCGCCGGGCGATGTTGCTTTCGCCAAGTCCTTGCTCGACAGCAGCGAGCGCCTCTTCCAGATTGCGGTTGAAAATGTCACGCGTTGCTGGATTGCTTCGCCGGATATCTGCCGTAAGGGAAGAAAATACTGCGCATGACGCAAGGTCATCACGCTGCGCCGGCGACAGATATTCGTCGATTGCCTTGCCGAGCTGGCAGCTAGCGAGTTCGTTCCAGTCGGCTGCGTGAGCGAACGCCACGGACACGGCTTCCGGGATCAAGGCCTCTCTGGAGGGGAAATGCTTGTAGAAGCCTCCAACCGTGATGCCGACTTCTTCCATTATTTCGGAGATGCTAACACCTTGGATTCCCCGCTCGCGAAACCGTTTGGCCGCTACTTCGAGGATGCGCTCGTGGGTCCGCAACTTATCTGATTGAGAATGTCCCATGATAGCAATGTCGTCATGTAAGCATATTTCTGAATTACGAGTGTATGCCAGATAGATGGGGAATTGTCGAAGAAAGGCGACAATATCATGTTGTCATCGATTGAATGGAGTACTATAAGATTTCATCTGAAATCCAACTGGCATGGCTGTTCTCGAAGGCCGCGAATGGGGTTGGTTTCGCGATGAGGTTCGAAAATGTGACCTTAAGCAGCGTAGTGCCGTATCTCGGTCGGCAAGCAAGACGGTCGAATTGTTTTCGTAAATGAGGGGCAATTCGTAGCGCATGGACCGACAGTGCATTGGCATAATGCCGTTTCTGCCCCTACCGGTTGAACGGAGACATTTCGTTGGACGGTGGCTTGAGCAGGCATGGTAGCGGTTGGACTTCATTGATGGCACTTCGCCAGCAGGCGATCGGAGAGGCGTCGGAGGCGCGCACGGCACCGGGGCACACGAAGCCGGTTGCAATGGCCACGATTGTGATTGGCGGTGTCGCCTTTTCTCGCGCCGTAGTGAAGTTCGATCCCGAACTGTCCGGCGAGATTCTTTCTTCCGTATGCGAACTCGCCGTCAACAATGCAGGAGCGTGAGACGCCGTCTAGCCCACGACAACCGAGGCATCAGCACGAGCTCATTCGTGCACGAACGTGGCGTTGGGTGGGGCACGGTGCACGCGATGCGCGCGGATGCGGAAACTTATACAATGGGTTCAGGCTTGCCAGAGAAACTGGCGAACCCGTCAAAGATAGTAAGAACCGGTTCCTATTCCTTTCGGAGGGGAGATGGCTTGTTCGGTATTGCTGGGCGCAGGGTTCACGCGTAATTGGGGTGGCTGGCTTGGGTCGGAGGTTTTCGAATATTTGCTCGGATGTCCCGAGGTTAGATCGTCACCAGCTATAAAGGAGTTGCTTTGGAGCTTCAACGAAGTCGGCGGATATGAATCTGCCTTGGCGGAGCTGCAAGGTAGGGCGAGGCTCGATCCCGAAAGACACTCCGCCGATTTGCGAAGCCTCGAGACGGCGATTCGAGCTATGTCCAAGACGATGGACTATTGCATATCCCGTCTTGAAAATTTTGACCTCGGTCTCGGGAACAGGTCAGTGCGCAAATTCCTGAGCCGGTTCGATGCAATCTTTACCCTGAACCAGGATCTCCTTCTGGAATATCAGTATCTCCAGCGGTGGGATGGGGTCGAGCTACCAGGGATGCGATTGTCATCGAACGCGGGCTCTGGTCCGTGCGGAATCCCTTGGACGGACCAATGGGTTCCTGCGAGTGAAAACGAATTTCGCGTCACTGCGAATCGACAGCCGTGTTTCAAGCTACACGGGTCTTGGAATTGGGTTGACAGCGTAGGCGGCTCGCTGCTTATCACAGGAGGCGAGAACGCTCGCGCGCTTGGTCTTCCTCCCATTCTCGACTGGTATCACCGGCAATTTGCGCACTATGTATCTCAGCCTAACCATCGACTTATGACCATTGGCTACGGCTTCCGTGACATTTATATTAATGATGTAATCGCGAAGGCAGTGGCTGAAAACGGATTACAGCTTTACGTCATAGCGCCGGAGGGTTCGGACGCAGCCGCGAATGCGCCATTGTCGTCCGGCGATGGACGCGGGGGGCGAGCCGTCGTCGAGAATGCATTCCGTCACGGACTCATAGGAGCGTCGCGCCGGCCGCTAAACGAAATCTTTGAGGAACGCGAAACGCTCGAACTAAAGAAGGTCTTGCGGTTCCTCGACTGCTAGATGTCCTTTAGCGTCCGATCGGACATGTCTCAGCTGCTGCACTCGTATGCCGAGGTGGCTAACGTTAGAGGAAGGCATCGTTAAGCACGACGATGCCTTGTCCTTCAGCATGCGCGACTCCAATTGCGATCGCTGAACGCGATTATTGGGATTATTCCGGTGACCCGAAGGATGGCAGGAAAGTATGCGGGTGAGTCTAGAAATTGCTCAATTAAACAAAATTGAGTCGCGCACGGGAACCTAGTTGACGTATTTTTTCTACCACTAAACGCTGCGCTCGCGCCAAGGTTACCACAAGCAGAAAGGAAGGGATCTTGACCGTCTATGATTCGTACAAGCCGCTGCGAAATTATGTTGCGCAATTTGATTTGAGGTCATCGCTCGAACATGCCTGGCTGTACTTTCAACACGCTCAATAACGCACCGCTACCAGCCGGCTTCATACGTAGAGGGCAAATTCAGATTAAGGACAATGTCCATCCGTGGGAGCTGAGTTTACTCGCCAGAGAGCTCCTGTTGCATGGCAGAGAACGGGGGAAACGAACGCTTCGTACTCACAGGGAGTTGATCGATGCCATTAACCAAATTCGACGCGTCGACGAGGCTATTTCGGCACAGGAGCTCGACTCTTCCCGCGTTTTCGCCGAACTACACCGCATCGCGCATCGCCAGTTCCCCTGGCAGCAACGGCGCGACATGGCGGTCGTGATTCGGTACCTCAAGATATTTGGCGCGGGCGACGTGGAAGCTGTCGTGGTTCGAGAAACCGGACTTACGATGACTCAACTGTATTTCATGGGCATCGCGACTGCCGGGCATCTGGTGAAATATCCCGGGTTTAATACACAGCAGGACTACTCCGGGTTCGGAATTGACGCTCGTGCGACCAAAGTTTTCTTCGAGAAGATGAGCATTAACGGCGAGACGCTGAGACAGCGAATTCGGGATGTGCAGTCTTACGATGGACGGTGGCAGTACACATGGAATCCACTTGAGGCTACTCCATTGGTCTCGCTCGACACAAGGTTTTCGAATCTTGTGCATTGCCCCGTTCCAGCTTTCTTGCTGCGAAGGATATCGCAGGGTGTTTTCTAGGATCTGATTAATTCGGTTGATTTTGACAATCCGTATGGACGCGCTTTTCAGGCCTATGTTGGTGACGTATTCCGTGAACTCTGTTTAGGCTCCCGGTATTCCCTGATGGATGAGGCCGAGTACAAAGTCGGCCGGCAAGTGAAGCACGGAGTTGACTGGATTGTCGGGGACGGCACAGCAAATCTGTTCGTCGAGTGCAAGACGAAACGTTTGAGGCACGATGCGAAAATCACCGTCGAAGGGGAGGTGTTGGAGGCTCAGCTCAATATATTGGCGGAAGCAATCGTCCAGCTATACAAGAACATCCGCGACGCCGTTGACGGCAAGACCAACTGGACGCCGAATCAGTTGCCAATCTATCCATTGGTCGTCACACTCGAAGAGTGGTACCTCTTTAGTCCGCTAACGACTGCCTACGTGCATCGACAAGTCAAGACGTTGCTGGAAAGAAGCTGTATTGATCCGCGTGTAGCTGATGACATGCCTTACACGGTAGCATCCATTGACGAGATTGAACTGGTAGGGCAGATCTTCGATAGGACGGGGCTCGGGACATTCTTTGCCCGCAAGACCGAGCCAGCTCATAGTCACACAATGCTGGCGGGGTTCGCATGGACGTGTTTTGAGGAACACATGCGCGATATCAAGCGCATCTTGTTCTCAGCCGACTGGGAGCGTTTTCTCCCAGATACCGCCGAAGGTTGGATACGGAACTTACGCGGCCCAACTGCATCACTCGTATAGTCTCGCGCTTGATCACCGGTCTGGCACGCGGAGGGTAGCCGTCGACGGCGGCGCGGCTACCGCAAGAAAAACACGCCGGCTACTGGCGGGCAATTGGCACACGTCGACGTCGAGGTAGCGGATGTCGGACGCGATTGCGTGGTCGGTCGAAGATGAGGCTGGCGCATCACCTAAGGCAGGTGCTCGGAATACCGCAATGAGAATTCCGATGCGAAATTTCGCGGGGATGGAAAATCACGGTACGGCGGCGTTATTTCTTTCGCTTTTGCGTCGGCTACTTCTCGTGTTAGACCCTGCTAGCAACGGCGAAAAACTACACGACGCATCGGCAACGTCACGCGGGTACCGGAAAATCGCAGCCTATTTAATCACGTCGTTTAGGTGCGTTGTTTGGGTTGCCCGCGCCGCCGACAATCGTCACAATCAAATCTTCCACGTCCTATATGGCTCACAAGCACCAGCGCCTTCGACATATGGAGAGGTAACGTTCACGAAGCTTGTTGCGAAGAGCGTTGCTGCGGACAAGTCGATTTCTGCTCACTCTATTGTCTACGCCTACAGCGATGCGTCATTCAAAAACCAAAGAAGAGTATTCCACCGAGAACCGGTCTGTCCAAAAGAACGAAGTGCCGGTCGACGAGCTGTTTTCTATCCCTCGCGGGTCCAACATACCTGTTTTGGCACCTCTGGTTGAGACGCTGCCTTACAGCGAGTTGCATCCGGGAACGTTCGAAAGCCTCTGTGCGCACGTCGTTGACGCAGCTTCGGAGCTGGACATTCAGCAGGCGTTCCGATACGGCGTGAGCGGACAGAGCCAGGCCGAGGCAGACATCATCGCCGTTCGTAAGTCCGATGGAAGGCACGTCATAGTGCAATGCAAGCGCTACAAGGTGGTTACACCGGGGAAGATCAAAGAATGGGTGCAGGCATTCCTGAAAGGGCAATGGGTTGGAACCTCGTGTAAGTACATTCTTTGCATCGCAGCTAACGTCCAGAAGACGAAACAGGTTGCGGCTTGGCTGGAGGCTGCTGCTGAATGCGCTAAGGTCGGTATTGATGCAGAGCTATGGGGTGCCGATGTCCTCGACCTTCGCCTTCGGACTATGCCGACCACGGTTGCCCAATTCTTCAGCCGGACGCACGCGGAACTTTTCTGCGCTGGACTTCCTGCCGACGCGTATCCGTCTCGATTTCGCACAAGGTTTGAGGCATCGTTTGAGCACCAGCTCACGCTTGAGGACGAATCGGTTTCCATTTCGTTCAATCTGCCGCATGAGCGTTTCCAGAATTTTGGTGCGATCTTCAATTTCGCGCGAGCAGATTTGAGCGGAATCTCGTTTGCCGTGGGCGGAGATATGCTGGTGAACTGGCTTCAGTGGCGTCTGATACCGGGAACAATCTTACGCTGAGAATAGGGCTAGTTTTTTGCAAACGAGCGAAGGCGCTGTTACAAATGCGCTTGTGGGTCACGCTATTAAGAATAAGTTCTCTTATCTTGAGAGAACGAGGCATGGTCTCAAACTTTCTGCTCTGTGTTGCCCAACATTGATTGGCGACAGTTTGAAGCACCGCAATGGCACGCGTACTGGGTCCGTATGTCATCGGTGATCTCGCCTTCGATCGCAAGGCCGTAATCAATGAAAAGCTCCTCACCGGGGTCGATGGCGGCGAGTGCATGAATGAACACCCGATCGCCCACTTCGATTGCCTCGCAGTTGGGCGAACATGCGTGATTCAGAAAGCGGGCACTGTTGCCACCGCGGCTGCCATCGATCACACGTCCGTTGGACAGCCCGAATACAAACGTGTGGCCAGCCGCGGATCGCTGGCGGGCGGCTGCCCGCCGCCAGCTGGTCACTTCGCCCCTGTACTCAATAACCCGCTCGCCGGCAGCGATCGGCTGCAGCGCGAAGAGTCCTTTGCCATGCACAAGTGAGCGTCGTGCTGCTATGCGTCGCAGTCGCAGTCGCAGTCGCATTCGCGTTGTGTCGTTTTCTGCCAGTAACGGGTGTCAGTCAGTCATCGCGATTCGCGTGCCGATGCGATGCATATCGCCGCACAAACGAGCATTCAACAGGGGTCCAGCTCAAGCATTGCGCAACTAACGGTCTGGCTCATCCGCATACATACCCGGCTTCGCCAACAATCAGTCGGCAGGAAGGGGGCGCCGGTCACAGGGTTCATGTAACGAAGGACGTGGCTCGTGGAGACAGGACTGTGAAGCCCCTTTCCGCTTATCTCACGGGTTGCCTTTTGTTGCACACGTGCGATAGGGGCGCGTCCCGTCCGCGATTCGCCGGCGTTTGATCAATGGGGCGCAGATATGGATAAACAGGAGCTCATCGATGCCGTCGCGCCGCAGACGGGCGAAAGCAGGTCCCGCACCGGTGCTGCCATCGAAGCGATCGTCGAGGCAGTGACGGCCTTGATGCCGTGACAGATGCAGTGACGCGCGGCGATGCGGTGCAGATGATTGGCTTCGAACCGTTTTCGAGAGGAGACCGTGCCGAACGCTGGTGGCGCAATCCGTGGGCGGGCGAGACCGTCACGATCCCAGCGGCAAAAACCATCAGATTTACCGCCGGCAACGCATGCGAGGACATCGTGAATGCTGTTTGAGCAGTCCTGTGCGCGCACCGCCACTCAGGCGTCCGGGTCAATGTGCCCCCTGCTTCGCCGCATGACCGGGTTGACGAGGCAAAATCCTTCGCTTCGGTTGTCGGTGGTATGACGCAGCAGTGGACGCCGCGGGAAACGGTCTGCGCCGTCGCCGGCAGCCTGCGGTCAGGGACGCGCAAAATCGTCCGGCGTCAGTTCGAGACGCGCTGCCGGATGGGCGAGCAGCTTGCGCTCAGCAATCGCCCGGATGCGGCCATACCCGTCCCGGAAGATCTTCATGGTCCGGGCCTCACTGGCCCCTGGTTCAAGCCAGAAATGGGTCTCCAGTGTCGCGATCGTGATCACGCATTCGACCGTGCTGTTCTGGCGTACGAGGCCAAACGCCACGCCGCGGCGGTTGGCGAGCACTTGTGGTTTAACTTCAACGGTTTCCATGGGCGGTCAGGGGGCAACGCTATCGGACGCGTCGACAGGATTTTTGCACACACGATGCAGTTTGAGTATCAGGCTGTTCGTGGGCGTCAGTGCTGCGAGGCGTCGGCCGACCCCGGGCGTGAATTCTGATCGGTCTCACCAGTCGACGCGGTGCTTTTCCTCGGTTTCGCGGTGACGCTGTTCATCGGGCGTGTGCAGGTAGGGGTTCGTGCTCGTCAGTGAGGCGTGACGAAGATTGTCGCGCACCGTACGCAGATCGGTGCCGCCGTCGGCCATGTGGGAGCCTGCGGTGTGGCGCAACCAGTGTGCGGAGGCGTGATCGAGCAGATCGGCCTGTCCCGCGAACCCGTCGCCGCGCAGCCGGAGCCGTTCGGCCGCGCCGGCAAAGATGCCCTTGACGATCGTGTGCAGGGCGGCGCGCGTGAGCGGCTTCATCGATCTGCCCAGCGGCAGCACGAGCGGCGTGTCCTCATGCCGGGAGGGCAGGGCGGACAGGCCGCGTTCGCGCCGGTAGCGGCCGAGCTCGACCATCATTTCCGCGGAGGCGGGCACGAGCCCCTCCTTGTCGCCCTTGCCGAGCACCTCGAGCCACCAGCGCTCGTGGCCATCCGCGTCGCGCCGGCAGAAGAAGCATCCCATCGTGTTGCCGCTGACCTCGGAGATACGCAGACCGCCGAGATAGAAGAGGGTGAACAGCCACCGCGCACGCAGGTAGCGCTCCCGCTCGCGTAGGGTGTCTTTGGGCAGGCTGCCGATATGAGCTTTCACTTCCTGCCACAGCTCGCGATCGAGATAGCGCGTGATGCGCGGTTTGGAGCGGCGGGTGCGCTGGCGGGACAGTGACAGCGGGTTGCCGGCCAGATAGCCGGCTTCGACCAGCCACGCGAACAGCGCATTGATGATCACCATGGCCTGACGCTGGCTGCTCGCGGCCAGTTCACCGTAGAACGGGCGCCACCGCGGGTCATGGCGCGGGAATTTGCGACCGCCTGCTGCGACCCAGCGCGAGCGCGGCTGCGGATCCTGCAGGAATTCGCGGAATGCCTGCAGATCCTCGTGCGTCAGTGACGACAGCGGTTTGCCGGGCTGGACGATCGCCCACAGCAGCAGCCGCTCGGCTTCCTTGCGGTAGTTCTCGAAAGTGGTCTGCTTGTCGGCAACCCGCCCGAGCCACGCGCGGACCGCAGCCAGGTCGTCGCGGGCGGCGATCTGCGCGTGTCCGCGCGCCCGGTTGGTGCCGTCGCGGCCATCGAGGTCGGCGGGCAGGTCGAGCACGTCGAGGGGGCGCGGCGCAATCAGGGCGGTTTTCATGGGCGGTGGGCGGACTTGGGGCAGTGTGCGGGGTGTCACGCAGCGATCGTCGCACAAGCGATATGAAATTTCAACATTACAGGATTAATGTCAAAATACTAACCGCAGGACGTTGGATATTGGCTGGTTTACGTTATATTATTTACTGCATTTCACCAAAACCGCTCCCATGTCCGACGTTTTGCCTGACGAAGCGCGCCTGGCCGCCGAAATCGCCCGCCTGAAGGCCGGCTTTCCGAAGACCCGCGATCTGTACCGCGAGGTCTGCGCGCTGCTGTTCTTCCGTTTCGGCATCACGCCGACCGCGAACCGGCTCTATCAGCTGGTGAAGCGCGGCAGCATGAGCACGCCGACGCAGGTGCTCGGCGAGTTCTGGGTTGAGTTGCGCGAGAAGAGCCGCGTGCGGATCGACCACCCGGACCTGCCGGCCGACCTGCAGGCGGCCGCCGGCGAACTGGTCGCGACGCTGTGGACCCGCTCGACCGCATCGGCGCAGACCGCGCTCGACGTGCTGCGGGTCGAAGCCGAGGCAGAGAAGGTCGTCGCGCAGAATGCCGTCACGTCGATGGAAGGTGAACTGAGCCGGACCGAAACCGCGCTCGAACAGCGCACCAGCGCGCTGCTGGCCGCCCAGGTGCGGATCCAGGAACTCGAGCAGGCGCAGGCCGCAGGCGAGGCCACGCGTCGTGCACTCGACGCGGAAATCACCCGGCTGCAGGATGAAAACGCCGCGCGCGATCTGGCACTGGTGCAGGCGAGGGCGGATTTCTCGGAGGAGCTCGAGAAGCTGCGGGCCAGCACCGGACTGGCGGAAGAGCGGCTACGGGCGACCGGGAAGCGGGCGCTGCTCGAGATCGAGCGTGAACGGGTTGCCAGCGCGCGACTCCAGAAGGAACTCGACGCCGCAACGCGCCGCACGGAGCAGGGCGAGGCACGCCACCGCAGCGAGCTGCAGGCCGTGCAGGCGCAACTTGCCGATGCGCAGCATCAGGCTGGTGTCCTCGAGGGCAGCCTGGTGGCCGTGCGCGACGCCAGCGCCGGCTACGCGCGAGAGCTCGGGATGCTGCGACAGCAGATGACGGGGGCGGTCGCTCCGCGCAGCTCAGGTCGCAAGGGTGGGGCTGTCACGGTAACCGCCCGCAAGCAGCCCCGTGCGACCCGCAAGGCGGCATCGGCGAAGAAGCCGGGATAAGCGCATGAACCCGACCGCCCGGAAAAGGAAGAGGGCCGTCTGTCCACCGATTGGCGCGCTGATGCGGTATCGCGACCGCATCGTGCGCGTGATCGCCGAAGCGAGCGGTCAACGCGCGGTGATCGAATCGGTCGACGTCAATGGCCGGTCGTTCCGCAGCGTGGTGAAATCTCGACGCCCTCCAGCGGCGCGATGCGGTCTCTGCCCGGCAGGCCTGGCAGAGACTGGCAGGCGAATTCCCCGATGACGACACCCTGGCCGGGCTGGCGACATTGATCGATGTGCTCGACAGCGATGTCACCACGCCGTTCGTCGATCATCCGGCGCTGGCGGCCGCCTGTGGTCGCCTCAATGATGAGGTTGCGCCGGCGGCGCGGCGGTTACTGGGCGACGCGCCCGGACGGGCGTGGCTGGCATCATGCTGGCGCACGGTCGCGCAGCAGGCCGCGGCCCTGCCGTTTCGCGCTGACGTCAGTGACCTTCACGCGGCACCGCTCTGGCTGCGTGCGGGCGACTGGGGTGAGGCGCGACGGGCCGTCGAGCGGATCGAGTCGTGGCGCCGGATTCCGGCGCCGTTGATGTGGATGGCCGAGGTGCGGTATCGCGCGGATGGCCTGGAGTCTGCGTTGCCCTTGCTCACTGAACTGGCATGGCTGTCACCCGGCCGCCTGGCTGGTCTGTTGCACCGGCTCGCCGACGCGTCAGTCGACACGTTGCGCAGAAAGTTCGACGCGAATTTCGAGGGGGCAGGCCAGACCGCCGACCTCGCGTGGTTTCCCGCGTGGGTGCTGATCGAAAAGCCGGGACTGGCACCGCTGCTGCGTGACGCGCAGCCGTCGCGCCAGACGGCGCCGGAGCGGGCGACGCGACTATTGCTGCAGATCCTCAGCCTCGAGCGGCGGGGCAACCAGCATGAACTGGTCGATCGTCGCAAGGCGCTGCGCGAACTGCATGCCGGGCTATATGCGGCGTATATGAGAACCCGGTGAGTGATGCGTCGTGGAGCGCAGACCAGTTCCGATTTTGACCTCCGGAGCGCGACCCGCTTTACCTCACTGGGCGAGCGTGAACTGCCCCATCGTGTGATAGGGACAGCGGTGATCCGGTATTTGATAATGGTGCAACACGCAACCTGGGGCCCGTGCATGAGCCTGAACAATGACTGATATCGCATCAAGTGGCACCGGGTACGGTAGCATCCATGGCGACATAGTCGCGCTTCTGGAGCGCGGCCGTCGTGCCGCGGCACGCAGCGTCAACGCGTTGATGACTGCGACCTATTGGGAGATTGGCCGCCGTATCGTTGAGTTCAACCAGGGCGGAAAAGATCGCGCGGCCTACGGTCAGGCACTGCTCGGGCGACTGTCAGCCGACCTGACAAAACAGTTCGGCCGGGGCTTTGGGGTTGACAACCTCGAGTTGATGCGTCTGTTTTACCAGACCTGGCCACCCACCGCGATTTCCGAATCGCTGATTCGGAAATTCACCGGCGAGCTGCGTCAGGGCAATTCCGAAGCAGTGGTTCGGAATTTCGATCTCGATCAACTCGCCGACGTATTTCAGCTTTCCTGGACTCACTACATTCATCTCATGCGGCGGACCCGGTCAGCCGAGGAGAGGGCGTTCTATGAAGCCGAGGCGCTTCGCGGGGGATGGAGCGTGCGCCAACTGGACCGACAGATCGGCAGCCAGTTCCATACCCGGGCGATGCTATCGAAGAACAAGCTGGCGATGCTGCAAAAGGCTGGCAAAGCGCAACCAGGTGACCTTGTGACGGCGGAGGAGGCGATCAAAGATCCGTATGTCCTCGAGTTTCTGGATCTGAAAGACGAATATTCAGAAACTCAACTGGAAGACGCGCTGGTCCACCGGCTCGAAGATTTCCTGCTTGAACCTGGCGGCGATTTTACGTTTGTAGGCCGCCAGCGTCGGCTTCGCATTGGCGAGAGCTGGTTCCGGGTGGACCTTCTGTTTTTCCATCGCCGCCTGCGGTGCCTCGTTATCATCGACCTGAAGCTCACCGAACTTAACCATGCCGACGTGGGCCAGATGCATATGTACTGTAATTACGCCCGCGAGCACTGGACTCTGCCCGGCGAAAATCCACCAGTCGGGTTGATATTGTGCGCGCGTACCAATGCCGCCGTCGCACGCTATGCCCTTGAGGGATTGCCTAACAAAGTGCTGGCGGCCGAATACCAAATGATGCTGCCGGATGAAAAGCTCCTCGCCGAGGAACTTGCGAGAACACGACGAGTGTGGGAAGCACAGCATCGGCGCGAAGAGGGTTTTGACGAGCCAGACAACCAGCTATCCTGAAAGAACACGGACGCATTCATCGCGACGAGCCATACCGTATTCGCGAGGCACGAGCGAGCACGGCACGGCTAACTCGCCGGTCCCGCAGCAACGCTGATGCTGCGTCAACATTTCGTCGGGAGTTCGTCGTGCCATTAACCTAGCAGGCTAGGCTTTATACATCCGGCGCCCTTGTCTGCTCGACACACTGCTTGCCTGTGCCGCATATCGCCGCTCAACGATCCATCATGCTCTCTCAGGTTCTGGTACGGATCCTCGAATTGAGTCCTTGTGCCCGACCTTAATCGATGAAGAGGCGGGTTTGGAGTCCGTCGACTATGTAAGAAACGCGGGTGAACTTTTTATCCCCGAGGGACTGTCCGTCCCATGGTCCGACACGGTATGCAAGCGTTGCCTGGACGAAAGACGCAGTTTTACATCCAACGCGAGCGAGATTTGGGGCGATTCGCAAGCTGCGAGGGATCTCGGGATCGAGACTTACGCCAGCGCCCCCCATTCGTGCGAGTAACGGCTCTGTTATCGGTACGTTGTGCGGGGCGAGCAAGCGCTGCCAACCGCTTGGTCCACAGGCGTTTAGCGCCGTGAACATATTTTCGAAGCTGATTGGACAGCACGTTGAGCGAGAACGATTGCTTGAGGAGTTGAGGCGGTCAAACGAATACCTCACAAACTTCGCTTTGACCGACTCCCTGACCGGCCTGCCCCACAGGCGGGCGCTCCACGGCGAGCTTGGCAGGCTATTGGCGCAAGCAGCACAGGACGAATCGTACGTCATCGTCGAAGTCGTTGATCTCGGCGACTTCAAGCGTATTAATGATTCGTATGGACACGTAGGCGGCGACCACTTCTTGAGTGAATGTGCAAGGCGCCTTGCTGGCATGGGACCGTGGCACAGAGATGGCGAGCCACAGGAACTTCACGATTGCCACGGACGTACAGGTGTATTTCTGCGATCCGCGGAGCCCATGGCAACGAGGCAGCAACGAGAATACGAATGGCCTGCTGCGTCAGTACTTCCCCAAAGGTAAGCCAGTGGACGGCTATTCGCAGGCAGACTTGAACAAGGTCGCCGCGCAACTGAGCGGTCGACCCCGTCAGACCTTGCAATTTATGAACCCTGCTAAAAAACTGGCAGAAACGTTGGGTGTTGCATTGACCGGTTGAACCCGCCGACAGCGTAAGCGATCTAACCCACACGGCGCAGAATGAGCGCGCCATGAACGGCCGGTTGACCATCGGTGATATGCTGCGCGTCATCGGCCTTCGACATTCGGCGGCCAGTTATTGAGTCGGCTACAAGGCGCTTTCCGGTCGGTCGCGAGCGAATGCGATCGCACAAGGGGCGCGTTGAGTTGCGTCAGACTGCGCTTTCGCGCTCCATGCGCAGGTCATCGGCTCCGCGGTGCGGCGTCTGCTGTGCTTTCAAATAGCGTGTGAGCTCCGCGTCAGTCACGAAGCTTGCGGCGGAGGAGGCCGCGAGAATGTCCCTGGCCTCTTGCGGTTTTGCGATCGCGAAGCCCTGTACGTAGTCGACACCTAGTTCCTTCAGCGCGCGTAAGGTCTCGAGGTCTTCGACCCATTCGGCGATGCTGCGCATGCCGAGATTGCGTGCGAGAGTAATGATTGCCTCGACGATTGCAATGTCGGCCGGATGGTTACACATCGTGCGCACAAACTCGCCGTCGATCTTTAGTGCGTCGGCCGACAGCTTCTTCAGATAACGCAACGATGTCTGACCAGCGCCGAAATCGTCGATCGCGATCTTTGCGCCCATGTCGTGCACGCGCGCGATGAAGCGCTCCGTATTCTCGAGATCGTGCAGTGCGACGCTTTCGGTGATTTCAATGCACAGGTAATGGACGACGTCCTCGTGATGCGAGAACAGCGCGAAGAGCTCGTCAAGGAAGTGTTCGTCGTTCAGCGAACCGCCGCTCAGGTTCACGCACACGAAGCACGTGGTGGAGAGCGACGTGCGGTTCTCGCTGAGCCATGCGAGCGTCGTCGAGAGGACCCAGCGGTCAATCGCGGTGATGGTGCCGGAGTCCTCGGCGGCGGCGATCAGCTTCGCGGCAGTCGCTACCGAGCCGTCCGGCATGCGCATACGCAGCAGTACCTCGAAGTCGAGCGCTTCTGCCGGAGCACGCATCGACATGATCGGTTGCATCACGAGGAACAGCCCCTCGGGCAGCCGGCTCTGTCCCAGCGCCTCGATCAGACTGATCTCGGCGGCACGCTCCTCGAACGCCGGCGCGCCCTTGCGCAGTGCGACGAGTCGCGCATTCCCGCCGCGTTTCGCGGCGCGACACGCGCGGTCTGCATAGGCGAGGGCGTCCAGAATCCGTTCACCCTGAGAGCACTCGACTACGCCGATCGATCCCCTGACCTGGAACGCTCGCGTATCGACATGAAACGGTGCGGAGTTCAACGCCATGACGAGTTCACGGCAGCGCGCGATTGCTTCGTCGATCGCCATGTTCGCGAGCACGCACACGAATTCGTCACCGCCGACGCGCCCGATCTGCACCTGGGAGCCGAGACGCTCGACGAGCCGCGCAGCGACATGCCGCAGTATTTCGTCGCCGGTCCCGTGGCCGAACAGGTCGTTTAACAGTTTGAACCGGTCGAGATCGAGATACGCGAGTGCCCACGGGCCGCTTTCGCCGCTTTGCCGGCCGATTGCATGCTCGATGCCGCGACGGTTCAGGAGACCGGTGAGGGGGTCGTGTTCGGCGAGGAAGTGCAGCCGCTCCACCGCTTTCGAACGGTCCGTCACGTCCTCGAGCGAGCCTTCGATGAAGCCGTTCGCGCGAATCGCCCGCAATGAGTAGCGCCGCGCCTCTGTCTTCGTGCCGGCTGTGCCCTCGATTTCGATCGACGCCGAGTCGTCGCGTTCCAGGAGTTCACACAGCGCACGCTCGGCGCCCTGGGCGAAATAGTCGGCCCAGCGATGCGTGCCGTGGTGCTGTTGAGGCAGGCTCAACATCGAGTGCAGCGCCGGATTGGCGCGGACGAAGGCGCTGTCCCCGTTCAGTGTGAAGAGGCCGATCGGCGTGACGTCATACGTGTTGCGCAGCTCGATCTGCATTTGTCGGCGGCGCTCGCGCTCTTCGCGCATACGTTCCGCAATAGCAAACGCACAAAGCATGCTCGACGACAGTGCCGTCACTACGGGGCTCAGTGCGCCCGCCAGCGCTTTCACACCGAACGCGGCGGCGAGCACTTGCGACAGCGTCGCGAACAGCACGATGGCCATCGACGCGACGTACCAGAGCACGGTGCGTGAGCGCGCCTTCATGACCAACTGTACGAGGAAGTAGGTCAGCACCAGTATGCAGAAGCTGGCGCTTGCCCACAGCACCGGAATGAAGTGCGCGTAATTCAGTGTGAATGCGGCGGCCATCAGCAGGCAGCCGCCGTACCGCACGGCGTGCAGGCTCCAGCGTAGCCCGATTGCTTTCAGTTCCCGGCGAAACAGTTCCACGAAGAGCGTCGTGGTCAGCACGTAATAGGCAGCGAACGTGAATTCCCGCAAAAGCGCGATACGGTCGGGCGGGATGATCCAGCCCATCCATTCGGTATCGAACCCCATTGCGTTGGCGCTCAACCGCAGGTTGCCGACGAGCCATGCGGCAAAGATCACGTAGGTCCATTCGCGATTGATGATTGCTGTCACAAACACGAAGATCGCGAGCGTCAGCAGGCCGCCGGTGATCAACGCAGCGCTCTGTTGGAATTCGAGTGTGGACACCTCGAGCTTGTCGCGGCTCGATGCGGAAGCGGTGATATATGCGGGTCCAGAAAAGGTGCCACGGCACAGGATTTGCACAGGGGGGGTGTGCTCGTCAAACTTGAGCGCAAAGCCGGCCTTGTTGACGCGCATCTTGCCGCTCGTGCCGTGGCGGTCGCCCGCGCCTAGCAGCGTAAGAACGGGGGTCGTCCGCCAGCAGGATAAGGTCTGTGCGTGCCGCGACGGCAGGTCGATGAACGTATCGCCTTCACTGGTCAGCATAGGCGCGGTGAGCATGAACCAGAACGGAGTTTCCGCGAGATGGGTACTGAAACGCGCAGTGGGCACGGCATCGCGCAGGCGGGCGATGGCGACGGCGGGTGACAGTGTCGCCGAAGGATCTGCAATCACAGGAAAGCTGAGCGGGATCGTTCCCGTAGTATCGAATTGGCGCGGCGCCCAGAACATGACTGCGACGCTGCCAAACACAATCACAAATGGCGCTACATAAACGGAGAACCGCTGGAAAGCCCATCCGGTCAGTCGGTCCCGAAACGCCAACTTAACGCTTGTCATTTGCTGCCCTTTCCCAATGACTTCATTCCCGATCTCATTGTCACGCTGCGTTAGTCAGCAGCGAAAGCACGACTGCGCTGACGCCGACAACCTCTTGTCCACCCGAATTTCTTCGGGCGGACATCATGCTTTACGCTTCGCCCAGCGGCCGCAGACGGCCTGAGGCGCTACCCGGCAGGCCACCACAATCAGTGCCTTGGTTGGTTTCACCCTGCGTTGATGCGACGCTGACGTCGATGTCGAGGTGATCCGCTTCAAAAAAGAATCCGAAGAACGGATGGTTGACCTTCGCCCAGCGCTGACGGACTAAAGGAACCGGTTTAGCCATCACCCGGTGTGGCAACCCGCCAACGTGCGCCATTGGCAGGAATTCGTTGTCGCCGAACACATCGTCAAACAGCATCGCTTCGTATTCCCGATCGAGCGGTGAACGCGCCGTAATTAACATCCAGTCGACCCCGTTCTGCGCGCAATACATGAAAAATGCCTTGCACAGTGCCACCTTCACCACCCGACCTATCGCACCGCGCGCGACGCCGAGCCGCGTGGCCTCGGCGAGCCGCGCCTGGCTCAGCCAGTCCGGCAGGCGGACCGATTGTTCGACGGCAAGCGGACCGAATGCATTCGTCTGGACCCGCATGGTGCCGATCGGACCGCCATCCAGCCGCGACTGCGCGAGCAGCACGATCGTGCCGGGCGCGGCATCTAACGCCTCGACGCCCATGGTCTCCGCGAATTCCGGTAAGTGGCGCCGGTAGGCGGCGCGGCGCATCTCGACGGCCTTGTCGATGTCAGCCAGGCTACTTGCCACCTTTATCGTAAACGGCAACCTTTCCGTTTTCTTTACGGTGCTCTGATTAAAGCGTTCTTCGAGCGACGTGTAACCTGCATTTTGCGTCAAAACGACTGAATCGATGCGGTCCATTTCAATCCCCGTAGGTGAATGAGAAAAAAGTGTGTCGCTTTCGAAGCGGCAGAGCCGCCCCCAACGCGACAAAGTAGATTCTCACGAACACAAGCGCGGTGATATGCGAGCCGTAGCACGCAGTAGACATGTCAATTCAGCAGCTACGTGTCGGCAGGATTCCGGCGCGCGAGTTGACAGTTTTATTTCCAGTTCGAACGAAATAAACTCAATATTCCGCTTAAATAAGCATTAAATTCTTCAGTAGTAGAAAAGTTAGAACTTTATTCGTAACTTTGGAGCTTTATGGACGATATCCTGAATTGTCAGCTGATCGCGCTCAATTGTCCGCGCGGCGCCCATCGTCTCGAAGCGTTCGGCCTGAAGTCGGACCGAGGGATCCGGTACCGCCAGTCCGCGCTCAAGCAGTGGGTAATACCTGAGCCAGATCTGACGGTCACCGCGTTCTGTGAGCGACCGGGTTTTATACAATCAGGAGGGAGTCGCTAGCTCGCAGATTTTCAGGTGCGTTACTTTGATCACCAAGAGCTAGTTATCCTATTCACTGCGGATGCGGAACTGGCCTTAAAACCACCCGCGACCCTGGGTGACGCTGGACTGATAGTCGGGTCAGTTCAGCCACCTGAAATCGCTGCCTTTCGCGCGTGGATCGCGAACCGTATGCGGATGTTCCCTCGCCTCGTCGCGACGCGTGGCCTCGTATCTCTGTTTCTCAGTAGCGCGATTGAGCGGTTTGTTGCCCGTCCGCATCGGCTACTGTCGATGGAGCGCGAGTTCACGACCAGGGATCCCGTTCTCGTGCGCACCGCAGTTTTCAGCTTGCTGCATGTCGGCCGTGTGCACGCACCGGGATTACGCGGGCACGAATTGTTGCTGCTCGCAGCAGGTCGCAATCATCGTAAGTGCTCAGGCTCAATCACTGCAGCCGTGGCGTTCATTCAGGCGCGAAAGCGTCACGAGGATCAGCACGGAACCGGGGACGTCGACCTTTGCAGCGGCACGCTATGCGCGACCCCTAGCGACCCGGCTGTTGCACTTGGTATTTAAAACCGCCGTCATCAAAGATCAAACTACTAAGAAGAAGGATTATCTGAACAGCGTGGTTTTGTGATGCATTCTGTGAAACCGTAGCGTTACGGATTAGCGTGCAGGCGCACGTATGCGCGAATGGGATATCCGCGCCGGGACAATATCGTTAACCCACGTACCCAGTCCGGCACCCGTATGCGACCGACGCACGGATGACGCTCCTCCGGTCGACGCGATGTGTCCTCGCAGGCAGTGACCCGCGTTGCCTGGCGTCGATCCAACTGGTCGTGGTAAAACAGCGCCCGAATTCGCCGGCTTGCGGCGCACAGATGCAATCAGGAGCACAGGTTGAGAAGGAAGTCGGAGAACAGGTCACAGGTCATCGCGGTACGCGTCGAGCCGGCGATTGAACAGCGATTGAGACTGCTGGCGGAAGTCACAGGACGCAGCCAGTCGTTTTTTCTCAAGCAGCTGATCGAGAAGGGCATCGACGCGATGGAAGACGCCTGGCTGCCCCAGGAAGTGGTCGCCCAAGTCCGCAGCGGGGCACT
>NZ_WOEZ01000256.1 GCF_013177735.1 Paraburkholderia elongata
GACCATTCGGCATGTTGGCTTCGACCACGATGCAGCGTCCTGCCTCGTCGGTATAACCGGTCTTCGCGAGCTGAACGTCCCAATCCGGCCAATCGACGATAGGGTCGGTGTTCCGATAGAACCTCGTTCTGCTGCCGATCGCCTCCTCGTAATGCGGAAGTGTCGTGAATGCGCCGATCAACGGATAGTGGGACGCGGCATCCGCCAATTTCACGACGTCACGCGCGGTGGAGAGGTTGTCTGGTGAGAGCCCCGTCGGATCGTCGAAGTGCGTATCGGTCATGTGCAGCGCGCGCGCCTTGTCGTTCATCTTCTGGATGAAGGCAGGCTGACCGCCTGGAAACGCGCGCGATAGCGCGGAGGCCGCGCGGTTCTCGGACGACATCAGCGCAAGGCGCAGCATCTCCTCGCGTTCGAGCGCAACACCGACCGGCATACGCGAGCCCGAATGCTTGAGCCGATCGATATCGGCATCGTCGATGGTCAGTGTTTCCCCCAATGCCTGCGCTTCGTCCAGCACGACCATCGCCGTCATCAGCTTGGTGAGCGAAGCGACGGGCTCAACTTCGTCAGGATTCTTTTCCAGCAGGACTTCGCCGCGCCCGACGTCGTACGCGATCGCGCTGCGGGAATAGAGGAGCGGCGTCCCGGCCGACGTCACGAGCGGTGCGGCGGCGAGAAGCAGCACGCTGGCGAGTTTCTTCATGTCAATCACACCCTGGGACTTCAATCAGGCGAACAGGTGATTACGGGTCCAACGTGCAGGATCGTCCCTAACAACTAAACTGTAGTTGCTCACTGCAGGAATGAGTGTGCGAAGGAGGACAGATTTCGTCCTTGGAGGTCAGCTATCATGAAATCATTGGTCTATGCAGTCGCTACCGTCTCGGTTCTGGCCGCTCCGGCCGTATCGTTCGCTCAGCAATCCAGTTCGACTGTCACACGGGAACAGGTGAAAGCAGAACTGACGCAACTCGAAAAGGCCGGCTACAATCCCGTCCGCCGTGACCCCAACTATCCGGAAGGTATCCGCGCCGCGCAGGCGCGCGTCGCTGCGCAGAACGGCACG
>NZ_WOEZ01000257.1 GCF_013177735.1 Paraburkholderia elongata
GCGTGCCGCAGGGGACAATCCGGGCGCGACGGCGCCGGGGGAGACTGGGCTTTTCAGCCTGACGCTGCTGGCCGAGGGCGTGCCCGTGCGGCTGATCGCGCATCTGCGGCGCGTGAAACCGAAGCGCCAGTCGGCGTGGCCGGTGAAGGCGTCGAAGCCGCCGGTGCGCGATCCGCGGCAGGGCGCTCTTTTCTGACGGACCCTGAGGAGTTGAACAAAATGGGCCGACCCCGGATTGCATGGAGCGATGTGCAGCTGCTCGCGATCATGAATGGCATCGCGGCGATCGACCGGGATTTCCCGCGCGACAATGCGCGCTTCCTGGATGGCCTGATCGCGGAAGTGCGGGCCATTAGCGGCCGCGTGTTTGGCGCGACCACCTACAGCCGGCTGCTGCGCGATGTCGCGCCGCAGGTGGGCGTCCAGCGCCATCCGAGCGCCCCGACGGTCCAGCAGGCGATCCTGCGGGCGCAGGCCCTCGCCCCGATCTCGCAGCCGGGCAGTGCGGATAACCGGCCGGCCGATCTCGAGCTGATCCGGCAGGCGCTGGCCCCCGTGGTGCGCGAGGCGCTCGCGCCGCTGTACGCGTCACAGCGCGAGCGGGGGAACGGGCATGCGGGCGGCGCCGCACCGGATCGTGGTGACGCGAACGCGATGGCGCAGCAGCCGCTGCTGCAGGCGGCGCTGGAAGATGCCCATGCGCGGATCCGGCGGCTTGAGCAGGACAATGCGCAGCTGCACCGCGAACTCGGCGAAGCGCATGCGGCACGGGATCTGGCCGGTGAACACGTGAACCGGCTGCTCGGCGAGCTGCACGCGTCGATCGAACGCGCCGGCGTGGGCGCGACGGCCCTCGCGCAGACAGCCACGCAGCTTGCCGGTACCGAGCGGTTTCTCAAGATGCAGAACGATGCCGTGCGGCTGCAGGCGAGCGGGGAGGCGGACGCGCTGCGCGCGCAGAATGGCCAGCTGCGCGAGCGGATTGACCATCTGCTGCTGGAAGTCGATCAGTACCGGCGCACCCTGTCGACCTGCCCGCCCGGGAGTCGCTGAGCGCGCGGCACGCTGGCGCGGTTAGCCGCCCATCGGGCCGGTGCGCGGGTTTCAGCCGGAGGTGCCGGTTCGTGATTACTCCAGTTATCAGATGTGACGATTTTGCTGCGTGGCGCTTTCCGGTCGTCGCCCGGTGACGGGCGATAAATTCGCGATTGATCTGCCGTGCCCGGACGCTTCCGACCGACCCTGACGGCGCGTGGCGAAGTCAATGCACCTTAAGTTGATCCAGTTGCCGCAGAACCGGACCGCCCGCTGGTCGTGATTGCGCGAAGGCGCGCCGATCGGGTAGGGTGGCGACATCCCAACCACAACGAGGAGGCGGCAATGAACAAGCAGGAACTGGTGGATGCAGTCGCGGCCGTAACAGATGAAAGCAAGGCCGTGACCGGCGAGATGATCGACGCAGTGATCGCTGCGATCACGGGCGCGGTGACGAAGGGCGATACCGTCCAGCTGATCGGCTTCGGCTCGTTTTCCACGGGTGCGCGCGCCGCACGGGTCGGCCGCAATCCGGCGACCGGCGCCGAAATCCAGATCCCCGCGGCGAAGACCGTCAAGTTCACGGCGGGCAAGGCGTTCAAGGATGCCGTGAAGGCGTCATGACGGAGGTGGCGATCGCGCCCGGCGACTACGCCGGGCTGCACAAGGAAGTGGTCAGTGTCGTCGAATCGGCGCGACGCACGGCGGCACGCAACGTCAATGCTGTGATGACCGCCGCTTACTGGGAGATCGGGCGGCGGATCGTCGCCAGGGAGCAGGGCGGGCAGGCGCGCGCCGGCTACGGACAGGCGCTGATCGCCCGGCTCGCGGAGGACCTGACGCGCCGTTTCGGGCGCGGATTCGGCAAGGCGAATCTGGCCAGCATGCGCGCCTTTTATTTCGCCTGGCCGGCGGCGGAGATTTTCCAGACAGTGTCTGGAAAATCGCTGCCGGCGAAAGACGTTGTCGACACCACGGCAACAGCGCCCGATTACATGGCGCTCGCCACCCGTTTTACGTTGCCGTGGTCCGCCTATGTGCGCCTGCTTTCTGTGAAGACGGCGGCCGCGCGCGCTTTCTATGAAACAGAGGCGTTGCGCGAAGGCTGGTCGGTGCGCCAGCTCGACCGCCAGATCGGTAGCCAGCTTTACGAGCGGCTGGCGCTGTCGCGCAACAAGGCGGCGCTGCTCAGAAAAGCCGCTGATGCTCAGCCGGGTGATCTTCTCACGCCAGAGGAGGCGATTCGCGACCCGTTCGTCCTCGAGTTTCTCGACATCAAGGACGAGTACTCGGAGTCGGATCTTGAGGAGGCGCTGATCCAGCATCTGGCGGATTTCCTGCTGGAGCTCGGCGACGACTTCGCTTTCGTCGGCCGGCAGCGCCGCCTGAGAATCGACGACACGTGGTTCAGGGTCGATCTGGTGTTTTTCCATCGACGGTTGAGATGCCTGGTCATCATCGATCTCAAGGTCGGCCGCTTCAGCTATGCGGACGCCGGGCAGATGCATCTCTATCTGAACTACGCGCGCGAGCATTGGATGAAGCCTGGGGAGAATCCACCTGTCGGTCTGATCCTTTGCGCCGAAAAAGGTGCGGCCGAAGCACACTACGCGCCGGACAACCTGCCGAACAAGATTCTTGCGGCGGAATACCAGACGGTGTTGCCCGATGAGGCGATGATCGTGCAGGAGCTGGAGCGCACGACAGCGGAACTGGAGCGGCGTACCGGCGCTTCGTAAAGTTCGGTCCCGATGCCTGACCGATCCCGGTCATCTGAAGACGAGGCCGCGACCCGGTAACCCATGCAACAACGACGGAGGTAGCGATGAACAGAAGAGGTTTTGTGCGGACGGGCGCAATGCTAGTTGGCGCGGGTCTTACGCTCACGGTCTCCCTGGGGGCGGTAAGCGATGCCATTGCCAACGAGTCCAACGATTCGAAGCGGCGGGCGATCGATGCAAAGGTCCATGGGACCCTGTCGAAGCTGTACGCGAACGTCAGGGGTTCCCGGGAATTGGTCGACAAGGCGAACGGTGTGCTCGTGTTCCCATCGGTGATCAAGGTTGGCTTCGTCGCCGGTGGCGAGTACGGCGAAGGCGCATTGCGCGTAGGCGGGAAATCCGTTGGCTACTACAGCACGGTATCCGGGTCATTTGGCCTGCAGGCGGGGGCTCAATCGAAGGCCGTTATCTTCCTGTTTATGACCCATGATGCGCTCAACAGCTTTCGCCGTTCCAAAGGCTGGTCGGTCGGTGGAGAAGGGTCCGTCGCGCTATTGAAGGTCGGTGCGAACGGTGCGATCGATACGACAACGGCAACCGCACCAGTCAATGCGATCGTGCTGACCAATGCCGGTCTGATGGGAGATGTGTCGCTCTCGGGAACCAAGGTCTCGCGACTCAAAATTTGAGTGCGGCGGTGGCCGCGTTCGTTTTGCGAGGCTTCGGGCGGATTCGTGAGCCGAATGGCGGTTTGCGGGTGCACAGGCGATGCTTGAGCGTCGAGGCGACTGTAGATTCGATGCCCCTTTGTGGCCGCACTGAGCCGGATGACAACCGGCTCAGATCGACCCAACCCGGTCAGCCTACCGAAAGTCAAGACCGGCCACTATCGGATCCACAAAAGGCATTGAAGATCGTGGACTGTTGGCTGTCGCCGACTTCTCGGCCGTGACGACCCTTGAGGTGGCCGAGCATGCTACCGTTTTTGAATGTAGAGAATGTTAGGAACTCTGAAGTACTGGCACTGCACGAAAGAGCATGAGCATGGTCGTGAGGGTCCACCGTGGCGTCGACCGATTGGGTCAGATAAGGCGAAAATTGGGCCGTCAGCAGCTCGGCTCAAGGGAAGCCGGTCTCTCTTTGCCAGAATGGCGCAAAACGCGACACCTGAACTCTCCCGGTGACTACTTGCTCGTTCCGGGCGTGACGGATATCGCAACCGCTTCGGTATGCACAATCTCAACCTGATCACCTTGGCGAATGTTCTTCAGCTGCCATCCCAGGAACCACATACGCGCTTCGCTGGAGGGTCTATAACGAAACCCAAGGTGGGGTAACTCGTTGCCCCCGCACCGACCCTGAAGTCAGCGAGTTCAACCTTGGAGGTGTAGCAATTACGATCCGATGAATCCATGTTTTCTCTTTTCGAATCTCGATTAGTTGGGTATCGGAGGTGACCATGGAGTACGAGTACGGCGGCTGGATCATTAACGCGATTCCGGATTTCTCCCTGGGGAAATTCTTCGCTCACGCGCGGCTAACCCCCAGCTCGCCAGAAAGTAATGTAGACACTGAAATGCACATCGAGCGCAATCTTGCCTGGTTCGATAACGAAGACGAGGCGATCGAGGTTGCGCGCCAATGGGCGATTGAGTGGATCGACGCGCGCAACGATAACCTCGCCAGCACGGAGGCTGATTCATCGATGTGGCAGGACGATATGCCGGCGAAGGCCCCGGCCGGATGAAAGTCCGGATACATGATCCTGATGCCGGGGCAATCGTACTTTTCGTGTGGAATCTGGCGGTAGTCGCCAGAAATTGCACGAAAAGTACGAATACCCCTGCTCGCTGTGCCTTATAAACTGGTCTTTGGGTCCGGACGACTTTGTGTCATTTGACACTTGCTCAAGGTCGTTAAGTGCAAGCGTGACGGTTGCCTGACGCAGTTTGTCGAATTGCTCAGTACCGAGCGTCGTACGCAGTGGGCGCAAGAGCGCCTCCCGCAGCTAGAGCAGCACTGGCGAACGAAGCAAACGCCGCTATCACGGCTGGATAAAGAACGCTAACGCAGAAAAGGCGGGCCGCTATACGCAGAATTCGGCGTGTAGCTTGCGTTTCGACGTTCAGGCGGGGTGTCTTTCGGCGGGACGGCCGGCATCGCTTGCGGTCTTGAGCGGCGATCTGCGCGAGGTTGCGCCGCATCGAATCTCCGAGGTCGACACGGTGATAACGCTGTTCGAAGGGGAGGCG
>NZ_WOEZ01000026.1 GCF_013177735.1 Paraburkholderia elongata
TGCAGGCGGACAAGACGTGTCGGTGGATAGTTACTCTGATACTGTCGTGGCGACCGTCAATTTCTGACGCCCCATCTCAAATGACAAGACCACTTCGATGCGTCGGGGTGGCCTCAGCAATGGAATGCATCGGTGGCAAACAATTTCTGGCGTCCCGCATGGTTGACCAGCTTAATTCTGATAGCGGTCATCGTCCCCGCGACTGTCAAAGGTGCCGGATTTCAGGTATCGCCAATCAGAGTCACGCTATCGCCGGAGGATAAAAGCTCGGCGCTCACGGTTCGCAACGATGGTGACCGACCGGTGATCGTTCAGGTGCAAACTGTGGAATGGACCCAGTCTGACGGGCGTGATAGCTACAAGCCGACCGAGGACATTCTCGCGACGCCGCCCATCTTTACGGTTCAGCCCGGCAAAGTGCAGATTCTTCGTGTCGGATTACGCCGTGCCCCGGATGAGGTCAAGGAACTGAGTTACCGAATTTATCTTCAGGAGGTCCCCTCCACCGCCCAACCGGGGTTTCAGGGGTTGCAGGTGGCGCTGCGCCTTGGTTTGCCAATGTTTGTGCAGGCGCAACAACATGCGAGTGCTGCGCTCAAGTGGTCCGTTGAACAGATTGACCGAGAGCGACTGAAAGTTCGCGCCATGAATGAGGGGATGGCACATATGCAGGTCACCGATTTCGCCTTGACCCCTGTGGGCGAAGACCGACCGATTGCGGTTGAGCAAGTCGCCACCTACGTTTTGCCAGGACAGGCTCACGAGTGGCTGCTACCGATCGACCCCGTAACGAAGTTGAGCGGCAGAAAAATACGCCTTAAAGCCTATACAGATGCGGGAAACGCTGACGTCGAAGTTGTCGTGGAGAAAAAGTAGCACCGCACTAATCGCTCTTGCGTCGCATTGTTTGTTCGCCGCCTCAGTCGCCGCCAAGTCCCCCTTGAATGGCCTGGCCGATGCTGCGAATACCCCCATGCAAAATGAGCAGCCATTGCTCCTGGATATTGAGGTGAACGGTCAGGGCAGCGCCGGAACTGCAGTCGTTTTTCGAGATGTTCACAGTGACTTGTGGGTATCCGAAAGCGATTTGAGACGACTACGTTTAATAGTCCCTCAGGCAGTATCCATTGTCCGACAGGGCGCTCGGTACTATCCACTTTCAAGTTTGTCCGGCGCGAAGTACACAGTGGACGAATCGACACAAAGTCTGGCACTGGAAGTCAATGCCAATGCATTCGCTACCACCGAAGCTAGTGCGTATCGAGCGCCGGTATCGTCCCCCACACCATCGCCACCTGGCCTGTACTTCAACTATGACATCTTCGCCGAGCGCGCCGAGCAAACCAATACGCTGTCGGGATTGCTCGAGCTCGGTGCGTTCAACGCTTTGGGCGTGGGCACGACAACCATTGCGCTACAAAACGGTGTCGCGACCCGTCGCGCTGTCCGTCTGGATACCACGTGGACGACTGACCAGCCTGCCGATGTAGCCAGCCTGCGTCTTGGCGACAACGTGACAGCCGCTGCAGCCCTATGGGGGCGAGCCGTACGTTTCGGCGGGATTCAATACGCCACGAATTTTGGGACACAGCCAGGCTTTGTGACGGTACCGACGCAGACATTCGCCGGGCAAGCGGCCTTGCCCTCCACCGTCGACGTGTACGTCAATAACATCCTTGCCACGCGCAAGGATGTGCCGCCCGGACCGTTTTCCATCAACGCGCTACCGGTTGTCACCGGTGACGGCACGGTTCAATTGGTTATCAAAGACGTTCTCGGGAGAGAACAGGTCGTAAGTCAGCCGTTTTATACGAGCAATAGTCTCCTGCGTCCAGGCTTACAGGACTATTCTCTCGAGCTCGGCGGCATTCGGCAGAACTACGGGCTGACCAGCTTTGACTACGGGCCCACTTTCGCGTCGGCAACGTATCGCCGTGGCATCACGGATGCTTTGACTGGAGAGGGGCACTTTGAAGGGCAAGGTAGCAACCGGGCGACGCTGGGTATCGGTGCCGCTTATCTCACCCCATTGTTGGGTGTGGTCAGCACTTCCATAGCGCTAAGCCGCAGCAACATGGGGGTGGGGCGCCTATGGGCGCTTGGTTTGGTTCGGCGCAGCGAACACCTCAGTTTCAGTTTCCAAACTCAGTCGGCTGACGAGAGATTTCAGCAACTTGGGGGTGACGCGAATTTCCCTGCTCCGCGTCGGCAAACCAGTGCCAATTTGGGTTTCATGCTTAACAGATATGGTTCACTTAACCTGACATATCTATCACAGGTGATATCAGGCACCCCTAGATTCGCAGTCGGGGGTGTTAGCTATACCTTGCAGATAAAGCACGTTGGCCTTGTCTCGATTTCAGCATTTAGAGCATTGAGCGGTTCGGCGTCCAACTCCATCAATGTCAGCCTGGTGTTACCGCTGGGTGGCTCGGGACCGAGCGTGAGCCTGACGCACACGTCGTCGCAGGGCGCCCGTCCACAATCCATGCTGCAAGTACAAAGAAATTTGCCAGTCGGCGATGGATATGGCTACGACCTGCAAGCCGCCGACAACGCCCCCCAGCAGGCCAGTTTGTACCTGCAGAATCGGGTTGGTACCTACACGCTCGAAGGCGCCGAATTCGCCGGACAGTCAGCCATGCGCGTGGGCGTCTCAGGCGGCGGAACAGTGATGGATGGGTCGACATTTCTAAGCCGCCATATTGAGGGCAGCTTCGGCTTGGTCCAATTGCCTAATCTACCCAACGTCAGGGTTTATGCCGACAATCAGTTGGTGGGTCGCACGGACGCCGATGGCAACGCCTTGATTCCTCGCTTACGACCGTATGAAGACAACCCGATTCGGATTGAGGAGCGAGACCTGCCGTGGGACACTGTCATCGATAGCCTGAGCGCCAATGCCGTACCGTACTATCGGAGTGGCATCGTGATTCGCCCGCCTGCCCGACAGTCTTATGGTGCAATGATGCGTATCGTGACACCAGACGGAAAACCCTTATCGCCGGGGACGCAGGTACGTATCGCCGGACAGAACGAATCATTTCCTGTCGCGCTTGAGGGCGCATTATTCCTCACTGGGCTTAATTCGGCCAATCGCCTCTACGCTGAATGGGATAAGCACAGTTGCCAAGCCACACTGAACGTGACGAAGTCCACAGACGCTTTGCCACACCTGGGCGACGTCATTTGTGTTGAGACCCAACCATGAGGAAGGCATGCCGCAATCTGTGGCACTGGCTTCCTGTCGCTGTCGCGATAGGCACATACGCGTGCGCTTCCCATGCCGACGCGGCAACATGCTCTGTGACGAGTTCCTCTGGCGTTGACTTCGGTGGGTATGATCCGCTCAGTGGAACTCCGATGAACGGGGTGGCAACTGTTCAAGTCACCTGCGACAAAAATGCGACAGTGACGCTTTCCATTAGCGGTCAATCAGGCTTTGGAAATCGCAAGATGACGGGGGCTAGCGACGTCCTTAACTATCAGTTGTACACAGACACCACTAGGCAAACGATTTGGGGGGACGGAACAGGCGGCACGCAGACAATGACGCTCAATCTGAAAGATAATCCGCGTGTTGGATTATTTACTATCTATGGGCAAGTTCCTGGCGGGCAGGACGTCAGCGTTGGGGCTTACAATGCCATGCTGATTATGACGCTGTCCTTCTGAAAGCTGGCCACGCTCTGCACTCATTTTAGTCAGCCCTGTCAGCCGGAGACACACTCAGCATGAGAGGCCATGCGTAAGTGCCTGGCCGAACGTCTTTCGATAGATAAAAGCGGTAACCAAGCGTTAACGTCTTGCGCAAACGCCCGGCTTCGCGCTGCGTAACGGTTCCCCCATCGGCACTGAGTTTGGCCAAGCCATTCAGACCTCTGATGTCGACCGCGCTGAATATGGGCAGAGTGGTATCGAAGGACAGCGCAAAACCTTGGCTAGTCAGTGCCACAATATCGACCACCGACCCAGCGGGAATGTCAATGTAGCCGCGCTCTACCTCTGACGCTGTCACTGTGAGTTCCGACACCTGCTGCACGACGTTCATCCGAACTTTCGGCACTACTAACGCCGTGACAGAAAATGCTTGCGTGTGCCCGTCGGCGAGCGCCGACTCCACACCAGCGGTTCCTAGTGAAGAAAGTATAAACAGCAATGACGCCTTTACCAGGTGACGCTGCAAATGGAGACTGCGCGAGATCTGCCCCGGATTGACATATCCCGCATCAATCAAAATTTCACCCAGCTTTTTGTGCGTCGCTCGCTGGTGTGCAATGGCATCGTCCAATTGCTGCTGGTTAATATATCCTGCTGCGAGCAGCAGCTTTCCTAGCCTTAAGGGGCCCTCATGGCCCGTCTGACTGGCCTGAAAAGCGAGGATGGCATTCCGCTCTCCGTCTGTTATCCATTCTTTTCTGGTCAGCAGATGACCTAATTTTTCTCCCGTTGCGCGTTGTTCCAATAGCGCATCCGCAAGCTGATTAGCCGTGATTCTCTCGGCAAGAACCACCAACTCGCCAAAAAGCTCCCGCGTGCCTGCCGCTGCTTCAAGAGCATGAGCGGGATGAGTGCGCTGCCACGTTGAAAGCGCGCTTTCAAAGAGTATTTCAGCGGCGCCTAGGACATGCTTTCTCCTCGGCACCGACAGACCATCGCTCGTCGGACTCTGCACCGACAGCTTCGGAGCGAGCGACGCAGGCGCAAGCCGCGCGCAGTTGGCATCATTTCCCATAGAGCGAATGTCACTTTTCATAGAAACCCACTCGTTAGACGAAGATCGTCAACCGCTTATAGCGGCGTGATGTTGGCCGCCTGCTTGCCCTTCGGGCCATTCTCTACTCCGAAGCTGACCTTCTGGTTCTCCTGCAGGGACTTGAAGCCTTCCCGGCGAGTTTCCGAAATGTGCGAACAGATCTTTGCAGCCGTCATCCGGCGTGATGAAGCCCAAACATTTCTGATCATTGAACCACTTGACCGTGCCGGTTGCCATCTGCCCTTCCTGATCATTAACGGAAGCGTTGCACGAATCCTGTCTAGCGTCGTATCTCACGGAGCCGGGGGCATGATCGTCGGCGCTCGGTCATGCTGTAAGCGTGGTCAACTTCCATTAAAGCAGAATTACAAACAATTGTTGCTGGTGGTGTAAAAGCGCGGCTAGATGGCGGCAAGGGGTAAAAGAGAGCCAACCGAGGCCGATGTCGGCCCACGGTTGGGGTTAAAAGGGATCGTCGATGTCGTTCAGGTGAGCGTTCACGGGAGGGACGCGTTGCTCTCGCTGCAGTTCATGCAACGCGAGCTGGTAGTGCGTGCAGATCCGCTCGCGGAGATCGTCGAGGAGTTCGACGACGGTAAGGGCCTGGTCGGCCGACCAGTTGTCGGGGATCAGGCGTAGCGGTTCAGCCGGCGGCGCCATAGCGATCGAGCAGGCGCAGCAGATGGGATGTGATGTTGGACTAGCGTCGCAATGCTCGCTGAGCGGATCGCAGGCGGTGATGAACGCACTGCATTGAACCTTGTACGCGCCGTGCAGCGCAGCCTGTTCTTCGGCGTGCTTTTTTCGCAAGATGTATTCCAACTATGCAGTCGCCGACGGCGCCGAACTCACAGTCGTGAATACGCGTGGTGCGCCACCAAGTGAATTTCGGCGGAATCCGTCAATGTTTCGGCGGACGCAGTTAAATCGGACGGGGGATTATCGGTCTTGGGATCTCTGATCTCTTGTGGCGTTAACTGGATGCGGCCGCCTGCGTGACAGGGACGGCCGCTCTTTTTGCGCTCATGCCGGGCAACGTCGCGCCCATTACCCACTACGGTATGACTCGGTCTGCACACACAATCCATCATGACTCGGCTGCTTGATTTCGACCTGCTAGCGCGCACGGAGCTGCTGACCTATCTCGTTGCTTCGCAATTGGCAATGCGTGAGAAGACCGGACGATGGCTCAAGGTCGAACACGTTGTCGAGTCTACACATCTCTGGCTGCGGTTAAACGGTCGCAAAGCTGACTGGCTGCAGCGCGTGACGCTGGCCTGCCGTGCGCAATATCTTGCGGAAAATGTGGCATGGGCCTCGCAACGAAGGTACGACGCGAAAACTGTAGCAGGCGCGTTTTTCGGTGGCCTGCGCCTCGACTTCCGGTCTCCAGCGGTGATCGAAATCTTCATCGCCTGCGCAGCCAATCTCCCCGGGCAGTTAACCTTCCTTGACAAGTCAAGCACTGCCTGACGTTCGGTTTTACAGGTTGGGGCTGCGGGTGCGCGCGATGTCTCGGTGAGATATGCCGAAAGAAAAGCGGCGGATAAGGCCCAAATATTGTCCATCAGTCTGATGCGTCGCAGCATATGCTCAGTGATGTCAGATTGCTAGAGGCGGCTCGTTCTGTCCAACTGTACACAGGAGGCGGGGTTGCATGGACATCGCTCTTTCGATTCTCTCCAGACTTTGCATTGCGTGGGTCATTGTCTATTTGTTCTTTAGTTTTCTGTCCGCCGCGTGGGTCGGGAAGCGACACGGCAGAAGTCTCGTTCTTCTTGAGTTTCAGCCGCGTCGCGCTCGCGGCGCGAGGGAGGCTGGGAGAGCTAGATTGCTAAAGTGGATGGGCCTGTGCGCGGTCTTGGCATTGCCAGTCGGTATCGCGTCGGCCGTCGCCTCCGTGATTCTTTCGTAGATATTCCTCGCGACAGAATCGATTAATACAAGCTAACAATCGACACAAAAAAATGAGCGACCGGATTTCAACTAGGGTGACGTTCGCAGACATCTCTGCCTTCGCACCTGCAGTGAGTATTGCGGGAACGGTCGAGCGTTCCGCCGTCAGACTAGCGAAGAAATTTTATTGACCTGAGCTGAATGTAGTCCGGTTTATCGCATTCTTTCTGGTCTCCTGCGATAGTCGAGATCTACATCATCCGCCAGGCCCATCTCCTGGCCGACTAGCCACCCGCGTTGGCGCGTTCTACCGTCTTGCCATACACGTATCGGGCGCCGGACCGGGAGCGTCATAGCGAATATGGCGCCATCTGCTAATCTGTCACACATTCAATCGGACATGTGCACGAAATGTGGAATGCGATCAGTAACTTCGGCGATGCTGCCGTGACCCTTCCGCTGGCACTGGCCTGCGCAATATGGATCGCCTCATCGAATCGACGCGCGGCAGCTTACTGGCTGTTTCTTCTGTCAGCGGGGATGGCGATCGTCGGAGCAACGAAGATCCTCTACGCCGGCTGCGGCATTGAGATTAGCGAAATAGGATTCCGCGTTGTGAGCGGACACACGATGCTCTCGTCAGCAGTATGGACCACTTGTGTCGCATTGTTTCTCCGCCGCACCGGGCACATGTCCATCGGTATAGCTCTGGGTCTCGCGAGTGGCGCTCTCATTGGTGCTGCTCGCGTGTTTGAAGAAGCGCACACCCTGTCGGAGGTCATCGCTGGTTGGGCGCTTGGCTCAACCGTCGCATTGGCCTTCGTGCGCTCGCTCGACAAATCACACGTTGAACTGCGAGGCTCCGCTGTTGCTGCTGTGTCACTTCTGCTGGTATCTGGGATCGCCTACGGACACCACGCGCCCTTTCAATCTTTGATCGAACGATACTCGCCCGGCGTCTGCGCGCGCTTCCTATAGCCCTCTGCTCAGCGCTTTTCCAGGTACTGGTTTATGTGAACGTCGGCAGCGCGGTGAGCAACTGCACGATAGCTGTCTACGGGCGCCTCGGCCGCCGATCTCTAGCCGTAGCCGAGATCTATCTTGTCTGCCTAGCCCGTCTCCTCGGCGGATAACGCCACAACATTGGCGATCAACATGCTGCGTCGAAACATAAACTCTACAAATCCAGACTAACTTCCGTTCGTACTGGCGGACGGTACACAGGACGCAGGGTCGCATGGTAATCGCTCTTTCGATTCTCTCGAGACTTTGCTTCGTCTGGATCATTGTCTATCTGATTTTCAGTTTCCATTCTTCCATATCGGTCGGTACACGACATAGCCAGGGACTCGTCTTTCTTGAGTTTCAGCCGCATCGAGCGCACGGCACAAGGGAGATCGCCAAGGCCAGCTTGTTGCAGCGAATGGCGCTTTGCGCGGCCCTGGCATTGCCTTTGGGTATCGCGACATTCGTCGTCGGTGTGGTGATCTCATAGAGATTCGTGACGGCGGAACCAGTCAGGCCAGCTAGGGAACAGTCTGGCGACGACTTATTTTGCCGGCTATGGAAGGCGCGAGAGGTGTCTTCGCGAAGGGATCACGCGAGCGCGCTTCCCGGCCGGCTATGAGGATTGGCCGCAGAACGCGCTAAGCATGGCGAAACGGCTTCAACAGCATCGCGACCGATGGTGCATCGTGCCCTAATTAAAGAAAATCCACTTCCGTGCTTCAAACGACGCTTCTAGAATGCGATGGGGTGATGCGTGCGATGTGTTGTCGATACTACGGCCCGGCAAAAAGTCGAGGGTGCCGAACAATGTCGATTGACGGCCGCCCAACCAGCGCGACGCATCGCAGCCCCTTTCTTGCAGTCGACACTTCTTAACAATTTTGTTGAGTGCTTTCGGGTAGACTCGGCCGTCGAAGTGCAGTCGACCATACAGGCGTTGCCTATCAATTCGCCGACCTGCCCGCCACCGACGACTCTCGTCGCTGCTCTTCGCAAGCGCACCTGTTCACATGAGAATCGCTATCCTAGAATCCGATGCCGCAGCACTTGACTGTGCGCTCGAAATCCTGTCATCCGCTGGGCATCTCTGTTTTGGCGCGCTATGCGACAAAACATTGCACGGGTTGCTCAAACAAGTGCCCGTTGATTTGGTGATACTCGATTGGGTGGCGCCGGATGCACTCCGATACGATACGTTGCGCTGTCTGTGCAGACATGGATCCGTGATCCCCGTTGTCTTGTGCGTGAAGTCGTGCACGTCGCAGCAAGTGATCGCCGCGGGGCTGAAGAGCGGCGCAAACATCTGTCTCGAGAAGCCGCTTGGCAGCGCGCAGTCGCTTGCGCGCATTCATGCTTTTGGGGCGTCGTAGCAATCCTTCTTCCACAGTCTTTTCAACCAGGCCCATGTATCAGGTTCGCGCAAGCAAGCTGCAGTCGATCGCATCGGGGGCATGGCTGATTTTCAATTGGGTCAGCGCGGTAGCAGTGCTCGCCGACTTGACCGATCTTCGAGGCCCGGCGCGAGGTCTGCCGCACATGGCGGTGAACTTCATTCGTGCTGCAACGGCCGCTTGTGGCATGGCCGAATCCATATCAATGCCAGCCTGACCCATCGTATCGGTTGGGCACCCGCGCTCGTCTCGGCTAAAGCGCGCAGGGATTCTGAGCGCTACCCCGATCAATCGTCATTGGGCGCTGCCAAGCAATTTGGATTTGATCGAGCATGGCGGGGTTCCGACGCTGCGCCACGTGCGTGTCGCGCCGTCCGCTTCAAAACAAGTCTGCGCCCATGGCGTTCGGTATCCGACATCCGAACACTTCTCTGCGACGCGGTTCGGGCTATCACCATCGCACGAATCAAGCAAGCGAAACGCCTCGTGTACCCACAGGGGGCGCGCTCAGCGTTACGCGGTTCAACGCTTCACACATATCTATCTGAACAGCATATCGTCGGAGTTTCCTCTTTATTGTCACATCCAGCCAACGTTTTGGCATCTTCAGTCATTCTTGCCGGCAACGCTTGATATTGGCCTACCCTTTCCGCTGGCGCTTCGAGGGGGGACAGAATTGGTCCTCGCACCCTTCGGAGTTTTGGCCTGCCGCTCCCCGTGCGAGCAGGCTTTTTTTCTTCCCTGCCTTCGGCGCTCGCGCGACCAGCACGCTGAGCTGGTTCTGCCGCCGCTTAGCGGGAGTCGTCCATCAAATCAGAGCGTGGCAATGACAATGGACAATGCCCACCCTCAGTGGCGGACATACATTGGCCGTTTTAGCGCGAACGTTCATGCAAAAGATGTTTTATCGGACTGCGCCGCAACGCCGGTATGACAAGAATCGTATCGAAATCCGCAGGCGGTTCAGAAATGTTTAAAAAAACTGAGATGCGCGGTCAAGTCTCTATAAAAAATAATAATACGCTCGTGAAAGAGCTGTGCCAAAAGCCAAGGGAAATATGTGCCACCCTCGCGCATGACGCAGGGAGCGGCTCCGGCCCTTCAGGTTCCCCCTAAAGATTGGATCGCAGCACGTTCAGATATCAATTAAATCGACGCGGAGACGGACAAGTAATTCACTTTCGTCTGGGGAATTTAGATGGAATGTTTTTCAGAGTTTCAAAATAACGGCGGACTGGACCAACACGTTTTGCCACATATCAGCACAGTGAGGCACATTGCCATTGTCTTGTTTAACGGCTTTCCGTTGCCTGAGGTGGCTTCAATTGCGGAGGTATTCCAGTCGGCGAACTCCCTTGCCGAGAACGGCGAGTTCGATGCAACCCGTTACGAAGTCAGCCTGCTATCGGCTTCTGGCGGCAGAGTGGTCAGCTCGTCATCAGTGTTCGTCTGGACAGAGAGCGTCGAAGTGCGGCGCCACGCAGATAGCTTCCGCGCACTATTCATTGCTGGCGGCGCAGGCGTACGCAGCACGTTGCGCGACGAACGCCTGATCACCTGGCTGCGTCGAGCCTGTCCCCGCAGCGAGTTCGTCCACACGATCGACGAAGGGGGGCTACTGCGGGAGGCGGCCGGATTCGCTCATTCCACCAGCGGTCGGAAGCATGCCGATCGCATCGGAGATGTGACCCTAAAGCTCCTTGGCGCCACGCCTTCTAATAGCGCGATGAGCCCTATGAGAACGGCGCTAC
>NZ_WOEZ01000258.1 GCF_013177735.1 Paraburkholderia elongata
GGGCAGGGGCTACCGGCACGGGCGGCGGCGGAGGCGGGCGCGGGATGGCCGTATCGGGCACCTCGGTCCACAGTTCGGCTTCCGCGCCGGCCGGCGTGCTGTTCTGCCATTGAATGCCGTGGTAGAGGAAGAATCCGAGCAGCGCATGCATCACCAGCGCGAACGCAAAGGCTCGCCCGGTGCCGCGTTCACGCGGTGGCTGGAGCGGGTATTCGGAATTCTTGCGGATCATTGCGATTTGACGAGCAATCCAACGCGCTTGACGCCCTGAGCTTTCAGCTCGGACATCACATTCATCACGACTTCGTACTTCACGGTCTTGTCGGCAGCGATCACGACCGGCTGGTCGGGATGCGATTGCGCGCGCTCGGCGATGAAGCTGTGCAGGTCGGCCTTGGTCATGCCTTCCTGCTGCTGCGCGCCCGCGTCATCCTTGTATTTGACGCTCATGTTGCCGTCTGCGCGAATATTGACGATCACAGGCGGCGTTTGCTGCTGAGGCGCGGCGCCGCCGACGGTCGGCAGATTGACGATCGACGGGGCGACGAGCGGCGCGGTCACCATGAAGATCACGAGCAGCACGAGCATCACGTCGATATACGGCACGACGTTGATGTCGGCCATTGCGCGGCGCGAACGGCTACCGCGCATGCTGGAGGAAGAGCCTGCCATCGTGGACTCCTTACTGTGCCTGACGCTGCAAAATGTTCGAGAACTCTTCGATGAAGGTCTCGAAGCGGATCGCCAGACGGTCGATGTCGTGCGCGTAGCGGTTGTAGGCGACCACGGCCGGAATCGCGGCGAACAGGCCGATTGCAGTGGCGGTCAGCGCTTCGGCAATGCCTGGTGCGACGTTCGCAAGCGTAGCCTGCTGCACGTTGGCGAGGCCGCGGAATGCATTCATGATCCCCCACACCGTGCCGAACAGACCGATATACGGGCTGACCGAGCCGACCGACGCGAGAAACGCCAGATTTGCCTCGAGCACGTCCATTTCACGCTGGAACGCGGCGCGCATGGCGCGGCGTGCGCCGTCGAGAATTGCACCCGAATCGTTCAGGCGCTTTTCCTTGCCCTTCAGGAATTCGCGCATGCCGGACTCGAAAATCCGTTCCAGTGCGCCGATCGCGTAGCGGTTGTTCGCGGCGCTCTGATAGAGCGCCTGCAGGTCGCCGCCTGACCAGAAATCGCGTTCGAAGCGTTCAGTTTGCGCGCGCGCCCGGCGGATCGCAAACCACTTGCGGAAGATGAAAGTCCACGACAACAGCGACAGCAGAAGCAGCAGCGCCATGACGGCTTGCGCCAGCAGGCTCGCATTAAGTACGAGGGAGATGATCGACAGATCTTGTGTAGTGTTCATAAAGGTTCGTTTTAACGTCCCGGAAGGGGGCGTCCGGCTGCAAGGTCACTCGAAGCTTGCCGTGAGCAAAACGGAAGCATCGGCGATATTGCAAGCCGAACCATGCTTTGTGTTGCTTGATCGATACGAGTTCACTGGCCCCGTAACAACGGGGTTCAGTCGTTGTCCGTTGACATGCCACCGCCGCTCACACTCGGCCCGCGCCGCAAAGCAGCGAGAACCGGTGGAGGAATCGCGGCCGGCCGCAGCGCTATGCGGTCGACGCAGCCGACCCGGATGGAGCCGCAAGCAAGCAGCGTGCCGTCACGCCACGCTTCCTGTGCAAAATCGACGGATGCGCGGCCGAGACGCTCGATTCGGCTTACCACATTGACGACATCGTCGAGCCGGGCCGGCGCCCGATAGTCGACTGCCGTGCTGCGGACGATGAAGATTGCGTCCTTTTCGTCGGCGAGCCGGTTCTGGTCGACGCCGCACGCGCGCAACCATTCGGTGCGCGCCCGCTCAAAAAATTTCAGGTAATTCGCGTAAAACACGATGCCGCCGGCGTCGGTATCTTCGTAATACACGCGAATTGGCCACGTGAAGCCGATTTCCGTGCCGGGCTGGCTAGTCGACATATTCATGCGGCGCATTTTACCGGAACGCACACCCCGAGGTCTGTTTCAAGATGTGCGCCCCGTCCGGCGGGCCTTAGCCGGGATTTCAGCCGCGATGAACCGACAAAGCGGAGAACGATTGGGCCACCGGCATCAGTTCGATCGTGTTGATGTTGACGTGGGCAGGCCGGGTGGCGATCCAGTAGATCGAGTCGGCGATATCTTCGGGTGTCAGCGGTTGTACGTTCTCGTACATTTTGGACGCTTTTTCGTCGTTTCCGCGGAAACGCACGTTCGAAAACTCGGTGCCGCCGCACAGGCCCGGCTCGATGTCGGTCACGCGCAACGCCGTGCCGGCCAGATCGGCACGCAGATTCAGACTGAACTGGCGCACGAACGCCTTGGTGGCGCCATAGACGTTGCCGCCCGCGTACGGCCAGTTGCCGGCCGCCGAACCCAGATTGAAAATGTGGCCGCGGTTGCGCTCCACCATGCCGGGCAGGAGTGCATGCGTGACCTGCACGAGGCCCGTGCAGTTGGTCTCGATCATGGTGTTCCATTCGTCGAGGCTCGCCTTTTGCGCCGGCTCGACGCCGAGCGCGAGGCCGGCGTTATTGACGAGCACGTCGAGCGCGGCGAAATCGGCGGGCAGCGAGGCCGGCACAGCCTCGACGGCGGCGCGGTCGCGCACGTCGAGCTCATACGGCAGAAGGGCGTCGCCAAGTTCGTCGGCGAGTGCCTGCAGGCGGTCCTTGCGGCGCGCGGTGGCGACGACACGATGACCGCCCTTGACGAAAGCGCGAGCGATAGCGGCGCCGAATCCCGCGGACGCTCCGGTGACGAACACGATCATTGCAGTTCCCTGGTTGGTAAAAGAGAAAGGTCCCAAGCCTACTTCCAATGCGGCGCTGCGGCAAGGATGAACCAGCCGTACAAATGGCTGCGGCAAGGACGCGGAGCGGGTTCCGGGCGCGTTTTCATCAGACGTTTGTGCGCCGCTCGCAGCGGCGCCACAACTGGCTTCGCGAGCGTCCGCCGGCCCGCCAGGAAGCCGGTTGCCTATTCGATCCTCTTCCAATAAACTAACGCGCTCATCCCTGCGTGACTGGCGATAGAACCGGTTCAAGCAATCGGGTTCAAGGTGGAACAACCCACCGTGAAGCGCAGGGTGCCGTTTTGCCGTTCGCCTGGGCAGCCGTGATCCGCGCGCATTTATCTGCGCTGGCGGTGGCTGTCCTGCCTCGCGTGTGCGGCGACTCTCCATCCGCCACGTCAGGGCTGGCCCAGCCGCCAGCAGCGCCGCGTACCCTCTACGCAAGATTCGGCGCACGATCCGGTCAACCTGAACACACTCAACGGAATCCGTATGTTTGACAGAGCCCAAAGCACCATCGCCAACGTCGATCCTGAACTCTGGAAGGTCATCGAGCAGGAAAACCGCCGTCAGGAAGAGCACATCGAACTGATCGCGTCGGAAAACTACACGAGCCCGGCCGTGATGGCTGCGCAGGGCTCGCAACTCACCAACAAGTACGCCGAAGGGTATCCGGGCAAGCGCTACTACGGCGGCTGCGAGTACGTCGACATCGCTGAGCAACTGGCGATCGACCGCGTCAAGCAACTGTTCGGCGCCGAAGCGGCCAACGTGCAGCCGAACTCCGGCTCGCAGGCGAACCAGGGCGTGTTCTTCGCCATGCTCAAGCCGGGCGACACGATCATGGGCATGAGCCTCGCGCACGGCGGTCACTTGACGCACGGTTCGCCGGTCAACATGTCGGGCAAGTGGTTCAACGTCGTGAGCTACGGCCTGAACGAAGCCGAAGACATCGATTACGACGCGGCTGAAAAGCTCGCACAAGAGCACAAGCCGAAGCTGATCGTGGCGGGCGCCTCCGCATTCGCGCTGCGTATCGATTTCGAGCGCATGTCGAAGATCGCCAAGTCGGTTGGCGCGTACTTCATGGTCGACATGGCGCACTATGCCGGCCTGATCGCCGCGGGCGTCTACCCGAACCCGGTGCCGCACGCCGATTTCGTCACCACCACCACGCACAAGAGCCTGCGTGGCCCGCGCGGCGGCGTGATCCTGATGAAGGCTGAGTTCGAAAAGCAGATCAACTCGGCAATTTTCCCGGGCATTCAAGGTGGTCCGCTGATGCACGTGATCGCCGGCAAGGCGGTCGCGTTCAAGGAAGCGCTGTCGCCGGAGTTCAAGGCGTACCAGCAGCAAGTCGTCGAGAACGCGCGCGTGCTGGCTGAGACGCTGGTCAAGCGTGGCCTGCGCATCGTCTCGGGCCGCACCGAAAGCCACGTGATGCTGGTCGACCTGCGCGCGAAGAAGATCACCGGCAAGGCAGCGGAAGCTGCGCTCGGCGCGGCGCATATCACGGTCAACAAGAACGCGATTCCGAACGACCCGGAAAAGCCGTTCGTCACGAGCGGTGTGCGTCTCGGCTCGCCGGCCATGACCACGCGTGGCTTTGGCGTCAAGGAAGCGGAGCAGGTGGGTAACCTGATCGCCGACGTGCTGGACAACCCGGAAGACACAGCCACGATCGAACGTGTGCGTGCGCAAGTCGCCGAGCTGACCCAGCGCTTCCCGGTTTACCGCTAAGCCGCCATGCACTGCCCCTTCTGCCGTCACGCCGATACGCAAGTTGTGGATTCCCGCGTATCCGAAGACGGCGCGACGATTCGCCGGCGCCGCCGCTGCCCGGCCTGCGACAAACGTTTCACGACGTATGAGCGGGTCGAGCTGGCGTTGCCGTCGGTCGTCAAGAAGGATGGCAGCCGCACGGAATTCGATCGCCGCAAGATCGTTGCGAGCATGCAACTGGCGCTGCGCAAGCGCCCGGTGGCAGCGGACGCGATCGACGCGGCAGTCGCCCGCATCGAGTATCAACTGCTCGGCAGCGGCGAGCGCGAGGTGCGCAGCGAGCGCCTCGGCGAACTCGTGATGAACGAGTTGCGTGCGCTCGATACAATTGCCTATGTTCGTTTCGCCTCTGTTTACCGGCGCTTCGAAGACGTTTCCGAATTCGAGGACGTGATCGAAGAATTTCGCCGCGCCTCTTCTCCTCCCAAGCCGTCCCGCAAGCGCTGATTGCTGTCGCGCCTGAAGCTGCGTTCCAGCTTCTGTTTTCCGCTGCGTAGGTTCGCGCATCCGCATCTCCGCTCCCGTTATGGTTCGTCACGCGTGCATTTTTGCGCGGGATAGCGTCTGAGTGCCACCTGGCCATTCGGCCGATTGTTGACCCGCTGGCGAGTCGCTAGATTGGCTGCATTCTTTGAAACGATCAGGGATGCAGATGAAATGGGATGCAGTCTGTTTGCGGCCGCGCCGCGGCTTTACGCTTGTCGAAACACTGGCTGTTGTCGCGCTGCTGGCGGTAATCGCGGTGATGGCGACGCCGTCGTTCGTGGCGTGGCACCTGCGGGACCAGGTCGACGCACGTGCGAAAGCGCTTGCCTCAACGCTCGCCTATGCGCGCAGCGAGGCATTGCGCCGCGGTACTCGCGTCACGGTGTGCCGAATCGACGCGGCGCGGTATTGCCTTGCCGCAGGGCAAGCTTGCGGCAACGGCGTCACCGACTGGTCGTGCGGCTGGGCCGTATTGGCCGAACGAGGTGGCACGCTCTCGCTACTGCGCGCGCATCCTTTGCTCGCAGCGGTCAGCATCACCGGGACGCAGACAAATCTCACGTTTACGCCGCCGGCGGGGCAGTTGATCGGTACCTTTCGCAGCTTTGATATCGCGCCGCGCGTCCCGTCGCAAGCGACTCAGGGCGACAAGTGGCGGCGCTGCATCCGCATCGCGGCGGGCGGGCGCGCGCGGATTGTCGAGGGCGCGTGTGGAGTGGCGTCGTGAGCCGATATCCGTCGAACCCATGGGAGCGCAGCTGCCCAGCAATGCGCTCAACAAGGCATAGAGGCAGTTCGCTGATCGAAGTGATGCTGGCCGTTACCCTGATGGCAGTGACGGCGCTCGGGTTGATCGCCGGCCAATTGTGGACTGCGCGTGCAACGGCCCTGTTGCCGCACGGCGAAGCGTCGGTAGGGGAAAGCAGTGGTGTGTCTGCCGCACGTGTCACGTGGACGGCCCTGCGTGACATGCCGCGCGCCGACGATGTCATCGACAAGCCCGAGTCGTGCGGTGGTGCGGATGTTCCCGCAGGCTCCTCATGCGTTGCGCTGGCGTTCGCGAAATGACGAAGCGTTTATATATCGTGCGTGGCCATACGCTCGTCGAGTTTGTGATCGCCATTGCGCTGGGACTGGTGGTGACCGCCGGCGCGGTTTCGCTCTATACAACTCAGCGTACCGTGTTCGAGCGCGCGAGCGATGCTATGCGGATCCGCGAAGCCGGCCTGACCGCGCTTACGCTGATGGGCCAGCAACTTCAAATGGCCGGCTTCGTGCCCGCGGACGTCATGAGGTTCAATCGTCCGCCACCCTTATTCGGCTGTTCGGGGGGGCGCCCGACCGGTGCGGACGACAGCATTGCCTGCGAGGCGTTGCCGAGCCGCTCGGACGGCATCGTGGCGCGTTATGTCGGGGACAACGTTTCGACGTGGCCGTCAGCGACCGGCCAATCGACCGATTGCCTCGGCCAGGCTGTAACGAACAACAATGCGGCGCTCGGCGGGCAGGGCGTGTTGGTGGTCAACCGATACTTCGCGAGAGTCTGCGGGTCGACGGGCGAGCCGGAACACTACTGTGAAGGCAATGGCAAGGCGGGCTCCGCGCAGCCGTTGGTCGAAGGAGTCGAGCGCATGCGACTCAAGTACTGGCCGGCGGGCTGACCGCTATAGACGCGTCGGCGCTGACGGCCGGTCAATGGGCAAAGATCGTCGCCGTCGATCTCTGTGTGCCCGTGCGCGGTGCTCCGCAAGGAAGGCGTGTGCGCTATGTCGATTGCGATGGCGTGAGCGCGCTTGGCGCCGACATGCGGGCGCGGCAGGCTTTCTGGCGGCGGGTGGCGATACGCAATCACGCGGAGGATTCCCTGTGACAGGAGGACTTTGCGATCCAACGTACCGAGGGTCGTCGAAACGTTTGATACGGCTTATCCGTACCAGTCGTCGATCATGCGTTCGCAATCGCGGTACCGTCCTGCCGATCGTCCTGCTGATTTCCGCGATGATGTTGACCACCTCCGCAGCCTGGTTCGAAACATCGCTTGCAGCGGCGCGCGGTGCCAGCAACGTGCGCGACTATTTGCAGGCATTTCATGCCGCGGATTCGGCGCTGACCTTGTGCGCTCGGAGCGTGGTCGCCGCGGCAGCTTTCGAGCCGCAGCCAGTGGCGTCGCTCTCACCCGGCGAGCCGACGCAATGGAAGCATGAAGCCGCCTTTGAAGCCGGCGCCGTCGCGCCTGTCGCGCAATGGCCCGGATCGCTGCGTGCGCCGCAATGTTTGATCGAAGCGTGGCGTCTGGGCACTCGCGCCGATGCCCGAGCCTACTTACTGACCTCGCGTGGCTTCGGCCGGACGAGAGAGTCGCAGGTTTGGTTGCAGATGGAACTCGTGATCGCAGGTGAGCGGATCGAGCGCCATTGGCGTCGCGTCGCCGCACGCCCATTTTGACGGGAGGTTCATGACGAGGCCGCACACATCCGCATTTACGCTACTGGAACTGATGATCGCGCTGGCGATAGCCGCCACGCTGGCCGTGTTTGCCGTGCCCTCGTACCGGAGCCATGTCGCGCGAACACACCGGATCGACGCGGCATCCGCCCTTTATCGGGCAGCGCAATTCGTCGAGGGAGCGGCGGACGATGGCACGGCGACATTGCCGCCGGGTCTGGATCAGGCGCCGCAATTCGGCACGCCAATTTACCGTCTGCAGGTGCTGCCGGCGGACGACGCAAACGGTGGCTATTCGGTAGAGGCAGCGCTACTGGAGAACGAGCGGACTGGGGAATCAAAACGCAATGGCACGCAAATAGACCGTTCTTGCACCGCGTTTCAGTACCCGCTGTCAACATCCCTTTCCTTGTCGTCGGTAGACGTGGCGGAATCGTGCTTCATCTGCTGCCAGATTCGATACGCTTCCCAGCCGGCAAGCGCGAGGCTGCCCCATTTGAGCGCGGGTTTTGTACCCGCTGCAAGCGTCGCGCGCAGCGGCTTGGCCAACAGCAGCGAAGCGATCGAACTGATGATCGGATATTGTTTGAGGAGCGCGCCGATGCTCCCTGCGTTGAGGAAGCGCGCCTTCGATCCGCTACCCATGCGCACGCCACCGAAGCCCGGCAGAATGAATTTGAGCCAGCTGAAATGCGTGACTGCCTGCCGAAATTCGATGGTCGCCTGAGCGAGTTCCATTCGCTCGACATCCGCGCGCACCAGCAGCAATTCCTTGCGCAGCGCTCGCATATGCGGCGCACTCAGATCTTTGGCCCGGTAGCGATTGTTGCGGAAAGCGGTATCGGAGTGGGGTTGGCTCATGGCGTGTCGGCGGCAGTGGAAGTGGGGCGGTAAAACAGTGCTGCAAACCGCTCGGGGGTGTTGGCGAAGTACTGCAAAAGGCGCAGGGCGTTTGAGGCACGCCTATGAGCCCATTACGCCTGCCGTATCACGGTTTGCGGAACACTTCGCGGTCTTTTTCGAACTCAGCAAGGGTGGCTTCGAACACCATTGGGGCATTGCGCAAACCGCTGCGCGCTTTCAGTGCACAGGCTAATCCCGCAAAGGCATAAACCACCGTGATGCCGGCGAGCGCTTGCCATCGGTAGGTGTCCCAGAACGCGATGGCGATCAGCGCCGTCAACGCGATCAAAGCCATCGTCGCGAGCATCATGGCAGCGAGGCCGAGGAACAGCACGCCGATCAAACGATCTTTTTCTTCGGCGAGTTCGATGCCGGCCAGTTCAAGCCGTGTTTGCATAATGGCAAATAGGGATCCGATGATGCGGCGCAACGGACTATGTTCGCCGTGCTGCGATTGTGTTTCGATCGTCATGGCTTTGGGCGTTGCGCGTGAAGGCCTAACTGGCGCGTGAAAACGAGCGCGCCAAGAGAAGCGGACCGGCCAGACGTGCGCCGGTCAACTTGATTCGCTGGTGTGCCGGACGCAATGCGCCGCGGCGGCGTCACCAGCGTCAGCAGTGTCGGCGGTGTTACTTGCGGTTGATCAACAGCCCCAGCAATACGCCGGCGCCCGCGGCGATGCCGATGGATGCCCACGGGTGCTCATGCACGTAATCGTCGGTGGCGCGTGCGGCCTTCTTGCCTTTTTCGACCACCACGACCTGTACGTCAGCCGCCTTTTCCTTAGCCTGCTTCAGACGCGTAAGCGCCGTTTCACGCAGTTCCGAAGCGCGCTCGCCAGTGGCGCTCGCGGCCTGTTTCAGCAAATCTTCGGCGTCCGCGAGGACGGTTTTGATATCCGACATCAATCTCTCCTTGTTGACTTCCGACATTGACAGCTCCCCTTCGTCTCACGCCACGCGTGAATCGTAACCAAAGAAACGGCCGCTGGCGAGCGCAGTGCTCGGTTCATGAAAATAAACGCACGAACCGTTCCCGGTTGAAGCAAAGTCTTAAAACTCCACCTTTGCGGCACCACGCAGCAAAGTTTGCCTAAGATGGAGTTGATCTGTCCCGCAAAGTTTCCACTAAATTGGTGAAAATTACAAAAACGCATAAAGTAGTGACGCGATGTTGGTTCGATGTGTACGGTCATTCCCGTATGCTGTAAGTTTGCCAGGCGCGCTTTAGCGCGGCGCCGCGGGCGAATGCTCGCGCGGAATGTCCGAACACAACCAAGGAGCTGCAACATGAGTCTACGTCTTGGCGATATCGCACCGGATTTCGAACAGGAGTCGAGTGTCGGCCGCATCAAGTTCCACGAATGGCTGGGCGATAGTTGGGGCGTGCTGTTCTCGCACCCCGCTGATTTCACGCCGGTCTGCACGACCGAACTGGGCTTGACGGCGAAACTGGCCAGCGAATTCGAGAAGCGCAATGTGAAGACGATCGCGTTGTCGGTCGATAGCGCCGAGTCGCACAAGGAATGGATCAAGGACATCAACGAGACGCAAGCTGCCAATGTCGGCTTCCCGATCCTCGCCGACGGGGACCGCAACGTCTCCGAGTTGTACGACATGATTCACCCGAACGCCAATGAAACCTTCACGGTCAGGTCGCTGTTCGTGATCGATCCGAAGAAGAAGGTGCGTTTGACCATTACATACCCGGCCAGCACCGGGCGCAACTTCGATGAAGTGCTGCGCGTGATCGACTCGCTGCAACTCACCGACAACCACTCGGTCGCCACGCCCGGCAACTGGAAGCAGGGCGATGACGTGGTGATCGTGCCGTCGTTGAAGGACGAAGAAGTCATCAAGCAGAAATTCCCGAAGGGCTATAAGGCGCTGCGTCCGTACCTGCGTATGACGCCGCAGCCGAACAAGTAAGCGGCTGATGGGTTACGCAGCGCGCCGTTAGCTTCAACGCGGCGCCGCAATGAAAAAGGCCAGTTCAAAAAAGAACCGGCCTTTTTCATTTCCACGTTTTCTATTTTCCGATTTTCCATTCAGCGGCTAAGACAAAACGCCGCTATCAAGGAATCAGCGCATCAGAAAAACGCCTGAATCCCCGTTTGCGCGCGCCCGAGGATCAGCGCGTGAATGTCGTGCGTACCTTCATAGGTGTTCACGACTTCCAGATTGACCAGATGCCGCGCGATGCCGAACTCGTCCGAGATACCGTTACCGCCGAGCATGTCACGCGCGAGCCGTGCAATGTCCAGTGCCTTGCCGCACGAATTGCGCTTCATGATCGACGTAATTTCGACTGCGGCAGTGCCTTCGTCTTTCATGCGGCCGAGACGCAAAACGCCTTGCAGGCCGAGCGTGATTTCGGTTTGCATGTCGGCGAGCTTTTTCTGGATCAACTGGTTTGCGGCGAGCGGCCGGCCGAACTGCTTGCGATCCAGCACGTATTGACGCGCCGTGTGCCAGCATGCTTCAGCCGCGCCGAGCGCGCCCCAGGCAATACCGTAGCGCGCCGAGTTCAGGCACGTGAACGGACCGCGCAAGCCGCTGACTTCGGGGAAGCGGTTCTCTTCCGGCACGAACACCTCGTCGAGCACGATCTCGCCGGTGATCGAAGCGCGCAAGCCCACCTTGCTATGGATGGTCGGCGTCGACAGCCCCTTCCATCCCTTCTCGAGAATGAAGCCGCGGATCGAGTCCTTGCCATCCTCCTCGAGCTTCGCCCACACGACGAACACGTCGGCGATCGGCGAATTGGTGATCCACATCTTCGAGCCCGACAGCGAATAGCCGCCGCCGACCTTTTTCGCCCGGGTGATCATGCTGCCCGGATCGGAGCCGTGGTTCGGCTCGGTCAGGCCGAAGCAGCCGATCCATTCGCCGGTGACGAGCTTCGGCAGGTACTTCTGCTTTTGCGCTTCCGAGCCGAATTCGTAAATCGGCACCATCACGAGCGACGATTGCACCGACATCATCGACCGGTAGCCGGAATCGACGCGCTCCACTTCCCGCGCGATCAGACCGTACGCCACGTAGTTCAGACCGGGGCCGCCGTATTGCTCGGGAATCGTCGGGCCGAGCAGGCCGAGTTCGCCCATCTCGCGGAAGATCTCGATGTCGGTCTTCTCGTGACGGAACGCTTCGAGCACGCGCGGCTGCAGCTTGTCCTGCGAGTAAGCGGCGGCGGCGTCGCGCACCATGCGTTCGTCTTCGGTGAGCTGCTGATCCAGCAGCAACGGGTCTTCCCAGTGAAACTGCGCGGCCTCTGCCATGACGTATCTCCTGATTCCTTAGCTTGGCTAAAACGTGTTTGAGCTTGACTTAAGTTCCGCTATGCGAAACAATGTTTTGCAAACCACGTCCGAGTGTATCACCACATGACGCCCATATCTACTCTCTCCGAACCGCTCGACGAGCGCAAATTCGTCGTCGCCCTCGCACGGGGGCTGGACTTGCTGCGCGCGTTCAAACCGGGCGAAACGATGCTCGGCAATCGCGATTTCGTCGAACGCACGGGTTTGCCGAAGGCGACCGTCAACCGTTTGGCCTACACGCTGACCATGCTCGGCTATCTGCGGCTGGACGAAACCCTGGGTAAATATGCGCTCGACGCCGGCGTGCTGTCGCTAGGTTTCGCGTTGCTCTCGGGCACGGACACGCTCGAACTCGCGCGCCCGCACATGCGTACCCTCGCACGCGAAGTGGGCGCGGCAGTGTCGCTCGGATGCCGCGACGGCCTCGACATGATTTATCTGGAGACGATCCGCAGCGAAACCGCGCTGACGCTTGGACTCGCCTCCGGTTCAAAACTGTCGATGCTGACGAGTTCGATGGGGCGCGCGTATCTGGCGGTGCAGCCGTTGGACGTGCGCGCCGCATTGCTGGTCGAGCTTAAGAAGGCCGCCGGCAAAGAGGGCGCTGTATTGCTGGCTGATGCCGAAAAGGAAATCGAAGCCTTCGCGCAGGAACGCTGCTGCTATTCGTTTCGCGCGTGGCACGACGACGTGAACGCGGTTGCAGTGCCGTTTCGCGAGCCGCGTGAAGGCCGCTGGCTGGTGTTGAGTTGCAGCGGGCCGGCGTCGTCGATGGGGGAGGAGGTGTTTCGGGAAAACGTGGCGCCGCGCCTGAAGGCGCTGGCGCGCCGCCTGGGGGATACCGGTTGAAGCGCCTGGCAGCTAAACGCAAGCAAGCTAACTCAATCACGCCGCCCGATCATGATAATGCGCAGTGAACAACGGCCCTTGCACGAAGCGCACATCGTACTGCTGCAGCGCGAGGAACTGCGGCTCATCCACCACCCGATTGAAGATTAGCGGAACCCGCAGCCGGCTCGCATAGCCGACTAGCGGCTTCACCATCGCATCGCGCAACGCGATCGCCGCATCCATCTTGATGAAGTCGAGCCGAGCCGTTTCCGATACCGACAGAATTTGCCCCGCGTTCGACAGATTCCCCGCCACCTTGAAACCGTAGCGCTGATAGCTCGTGGTCAGATAGCCAAGGAACGTCTTATGCGCGACCGCTGCCGCCGGCAACTCGATGACCACGCGCGACGGGTTCAGCCCGAACGACACCAGCACGCTCGAGAAATGCCGTCCGTGGTCGTACTTGACACTCTTGAGCAGGCGCTCGTGCACCCGCAGAAACAGCAGCCCGTGACGCTGCGCGCCGAAGAAATTGATCGCGTGCAGTGCGCGTGACATGCGGTCGAGCGCGACCAGTTCCTGATCGTCGGCGACACGGTCGAAGGGATCGAAGACATCAAAGGGCTCGCCGTCGAGACGCCGCGTGACCGCCTGAAACCCGAGTTCATCGCCGAAACGATCCACGCCTTCGGCGCCCGACGACAACGACTGCGCCAATGCATGCACGCTGATATCGAAGATCGGCTCATAGGCACTGGCGAGCTCGAAGCCGTCGAACTGCGCCAGCGCGACCTCGCTATGCACGCCTGTTCCCATCACCAGGTGTTCGCCCAGAAACGGGTGATCGGCGGCGCGGGCAATCAGGTTGGGGATGGTCGGCGGAATCATGTAGGCGAATGGATGGCGATAGGTGCGCGCTCGGCGCTCGGCAACGCGACTCGGTTGCCGCATGCACTGATGGTAGCAGTCCGCGCCGCGCGCACTTGAACAAAATGCTCATAACGTTATCGGCCGAACGCTTGTCACCACGGGCTGCTGGGGGTTTCGCGACGAGATTTCAGGGTATACGCTAATTTCACTATGCGTAATTAGTTTTACCATACGTAAATTGCGGCGCGACTGCGATGCCGGTGCTGTGCTCCGCGTTGCTGGTGATTGCGCTGGACGCGGCAGCGCGGCAGTCCATCCGGGACGCGGGCGGCCTGAGACAGATAGCGCACGCCGACAGATCAAGTATCAAACGGAGAACCTTGCATGGATACCCCAACCCGCACACCGAATACCGCCAGCTCGCGGCTCGAAATCGAGCCAGGTTATCAGTCGGGATTCGCGAACGAGTTCGCCACGGAGGCCTTGCCGGGCGCGCTGCCCGAAGGCCGCAATTCGCCGCAACGCGCGGCCTATGGCTTGTACGCCGAACAACTGTCGGGCACCGCATTCACTGCGCCGCGCGGACACAACCGCCGCTCGTGGCTGTACCGGATTCGTCCGGCGGCGGTCCACAAGCCGTTCACGCAATTGCCCTCGGACCGGCTCGTCGCCAACTTCGCCGAGGTGCCGCCGACGCCGCCTAACCAGCTGCGCTGGGACGCATTGCCGATGCCTACCGAGCCGACCGATTTCGTCGACGGCTGGGTGACGATGGCGGGCAACGGTTCAGCCGAAGCGATGAACGGCTGCGCGATCCACCTGTACGCAGCGAATCGCTCGATGAAGGACCGCTTCTTCGACAGCGCCGATGGTGAATTGCTGATCGTGCCGCAGGAAGGCCGCCTGCATATCGCCACCGAAATGGGCCAACTCGATATCGAGCCGTTCGAGATCGCGGTGATCCCGCGCGGCGTGCGCTTCGCGGTAAGCCTGCCGGACGGCAACGCGCGCGGCTATATCTGCGAGAACTTCGGTGCGTTGCTGCGTCTGCCGGATCTCGGCCCGATCGGCTCGAACGGCCTTGCCAATCCCCGCGATTTCCTCACGCCGCATGCCGCGTATGAAGACCGCGAAGGCGACTTCGAACTCGTCGCCAAGATGAACGGCAACTTGTGGCGCGCGGATATCGGCCATTCACCGCTCGACGTGGTGGCGTGGCACGGCAATTACGCGCCGTACAAATACGATCTGCGCCGCTTCAACACGATTGGTTCGATCAGCTTCGACCATCCGGACCCGTCGATCTTTCTGGTGTTGCAATCGCAAAGCGATACGCCGGGCGTCGATACGATCGACTTCGTGATTTTCCCGCCGCGCTGGCTCGCGGCCGAAGATACGTTCCGTCCGCCCTGGTTCCATCGCAATGTCGCGAGCGAATTCATGGGCCTCGTGCACGGCGTGTACGACGCGAAAGCCGAGGGCTTCGTGCCGGGCGGCGCGAGTCTGCACAACTGCATGTCGGGTCATGGGCCGGATGCGGACACCTTCGAGAAAGCGTCGCATGGCGATACGTCGACGCCGAAGAAAGTCAGCGACACGATGGCCTTCATGTTCGAAACGCGCACGCTGATCAAGCCGACCCGTTTTGCGCTCGAAACCGCGCAATTGCAGGCGAATTACTACGAGTGCTGGCAAGGTCTCAAGAAACACTTCAACCCGGAGCAACGATGAACGCATTGAGCGATCTTCAGGCGACGCTCGATCCGTCGCGCAAGAGCTGGGTCGAATCGGCTAACGACTCGACCAACGATTTTTCGATCCAGAACCTGCCGTTCGGCATTTTCAGCGACAAGACCAACGCCGCGCGGCGCGTGGGCGTAGCGATCGGCGATGAGATCGTCGATCTGAGCGTCCTCAAGTCTGCCGGCTTGCTCAAGCTCCCGATCGCCACGGCCGATCAATTCATCGCGATGAAAGACCGGGCGTTCGAGCAGGACACCCTCAACGATTTCATCTCGCTTGGCCGCGATGCATGGCGCAGCGTGCGCATCCAGCTGAGCAATCTGCTGGCGCGCGAAACCGCGACCTTGCGCGACGACGCCGCCTTGCGTTCGAAAGCGCTCGTGCGTCAGGCCGATGCGCAACTGCATCTGCCCGTGCAGATTCCGGGCTACACCGATTTCTACTCGTCGAAGGAGCATGCGACGAACGTCGGCTCGATGTTCCGCGATCCGAAGAATGCGCTGTTGCCGAACTGGTCGGAGATGCCGATTGGCTACAACGGACGCGCATCGTCGGTGGTGGTGAGCGGGACGCCGGTGCGGCGGCCCAACGGCCAGTTGAAACTGCCGGATCAGGAACGTCCGGTGTTCGGCGCATGCCGCAAGCTGGATATCGAATTGGAGACCGGTTTTGTGATCGGCAGCGGCAATACATTGGGCGAGCCGATTGCCTGCGCCGATGCCGAAGCGCACATCCTCGGCATGGTGTTGCTGAACGACTGGAGCGCGCGGGATATTCAGCAATGGGAATACGTGCCGCTCGGTCCGTTCAATGCGAAGACATTCGCGACGACGATCTCGCCGTGGATCGTGACGCTCGACGCGCTTGAACCGTTCCGCGTCGAGCAGCCGACGCAGGAGCCGCAACCGTTGGCGTACTTGCGCCACGACGGCAAGCACGCGTTCGACATCTCGCTGGAAGTGACACTACGGCCGCAAACGGCCACGCAGGCAACCACGATCTCGCGGACCAACTTCAAGCACATGTACTGGACGATGGCGCAACAGCTCGCGCATCACACGGTATCGGGCTGCAATACGCGGGTCGGCGATCTGATGGGTTCGGGCACGATCAGCGGCCCGACTGCCGACTCATGCGGCAGCCTGCTCGAGTCCACATGGAACGGCAAGAATCCGTTGGAATTGAAGGAAGGCGGCACACGAGGATTTATCGAAGACGGCGACGAACTGACATTGGCCGGCTGGTGCCAGGGCGATGGCTACCGCGTGGGCTTTGGCACGTGTGTTGGGGAGATTTTGCCCGCACAGAAGTAACGGCGCGCAACGAAGCCCTTGGTTGAAGGATGGACCGCTCCGGCGAGCACGCAGTGCGAGGCGGGATGTGAGACTGCCTTGTCACTGACGCCGAATGTGCGGGAACACAGATTCCAGATGCTCCACTGCCTCCTCCAAGCCAGGAGACCCGCTTAAGAATTAGCGGTTTGAGCCGCTTTCTTTTGCCTACTTTTCTTTGCGGCAGGCAAAGAAAATAACAGGTACGAAGGCCATATGGGACGGAATTTTCACGGAAATTATCGTCCGCTACCCCCAGTTTTACCCCCGCCCGTATTTATAAAAAAATCAAACCGGAATTTTTTAAATTCCGCCTGTGCCGCCGGTCCTGCGACCCCGGACAACGGAACCCGCGCGCCGTCCTGCCCTGGACGGTTCCGGCCCGTCTCTGAGGCATCGCACCACGGCGACTATATCGCCGGTTCAACGCCATCGATACGTCAAGGGCGGCATGGCCAACCTTTCCCATGGCGCGTTGCTTTCGCGCTTCCCCGATACGTTGCGCTTCCGTTGATGGGCGCGGTACGCGGCGGGGCCAACCGGTGACGCCCGACCTGACTCAAACCGTTCGCCCATCACCGGAAGGGTCCGTTACTCGGTCATAAACGGGCGGGCGAACCGGAGAAGCGTGAAGTTGTCGTGATGTACGCGATAGCAGTCGCGAAGGTCTCATGCCGACCCTGAACGGCCTCGTGGACGAATCGGCCAAGTGTCCGATAAGAACCTGACTCCGGTCTCATGTCTGACCTCGCCGGCTGCCGCGTTTGCCCCGGCCGGTCCTGGAATCCCTCACACCAAGGGCCTTCCTGTTGCTACCGAATGCTCGAATGCTCCGTACTTTCCAACCGCGAATTCCCCTGACCTTTACGGCAACGCACGGTTCCACCGCGCTTACCGCTCGAGCGGTGCTGGCTACGGTGTCGATCCCCACGCCGTTCCGCCAACCCAACCATCTTCGTGCGCTTGCGCACAGACCAAACCGCCGGCGCACGACAGTTTACCGCTCGAGCGGTGCTGGCTACGGTGTCGATCCCCACGCCGTTCCGCCAACCCAACCATCTTCGTGCGCTTGCGCACAGACCAAACCGCCGGCGCACGACAGTTTACCGTTTGATCCGAGGGGCGTGCTTTCCAGCGAGTCATGGTTGCTGAGCAAGCATCCGCTCGCCTAACCGCAATTCGCACTGGTCCCATAGCTGACGGGGGCGTCGGCACCCCACGCAAGATCCTTACTGGGGGCTGTAATGAAATTGGCATATCGCCCGGATATCGATGCCCTGCGAGCCGTTGCCGTTCTGGCAGTCGTCATATTCCATCTCGATCGAAACGTATGTCCCGGCGGATTCGTGGGGGTGGATGTTTTTTTTGTGATCTCCGGCTATCTGATCACCGGTCAGATTTATCAAGGCCTCGCTGCCAAAGACTTCACGCTCAGAGGCTTCTATAGAAGGCGCATCAACCGTCTGATGCCGGCGCTGCTGGTGATGCTTGCCTTCGCGCTCGTCGCAGGGCTATTCCTTCTCTCTCCATTCGACCTGACGCGCCTAGCCAAATCCGCAGTCCTGTCGGCGACAGGTTTTTCGAACGTCTACTTATGGAAAGAGTACGGAAATTACTTTTACAGCGGCAGCGCAGAAGCCCCATTGCTTCACACCTGGTCCCTAGCGGTCGAGGAGCAGTTCTACCTGATCTGGCCGCTCGTCTTGATGGCGCTCTGTCGTCTGCCAAGGCGCTGGCTGATTCCCCTGCTGAGCGTAAGCCTATTGGTGTTCATCGTAGTGTCGGAATTGGGCGTTCGTTACGCGACGAGCGCCGCCTATTTTCTGCTGCCAAGCCGTTTTTTTGAACCCTTGACAGGCGCCCTGCTCGCCGTGATCGTCGCGAACCTCGACGGCCGGCGGTTTCGCGCTGCCCCGTCGAGTGCGTGCGGGATAGTCGGTCTGCTGATGATTGCATGGTCGTGCGCCACGTTGAGCGAGGCGACGCTATTCCCCGGCTTTAACGCACTACCGCCCACAGTGGGCACGGCGCTCCTCATCATTGGCGGACTCAACCGGAACAGCCTGTCCTTCAGGATGCTAGCCGTCAGGCCCCTTGTATTCATCGGTCTCATGTCCTATTCGATCTACCTCTGGCACTGGCCGATCATCGCCTACCTGAGCTATTACGGCGTCAAGCTTGACACGACGGGTGCCCTCGCGGTTCTCGCCTGCACCCTGGTGCTTGGCTGGGCATCCTGGCGCTTCGTCGAAAAGTCGTTCCGGCGCTCGGGAAGCGCCTTGGCCTCGCGCGCATTTTTTGTCAGGCGTTACGCCACGCCGGTTCTCGGCCTGTTGGCGGTGCTGACGGTGTGCATGACATTCAAGGGGTTTCCGCAGCGCTGGGACCAACAGGTACTGGCGTTCGACGGCATTGTGTCGACCAAGCCAAACGAGGTGCGGGCAGGATGCCATGTGTCGACGCAGCAATACGATACGCCGCCCAAGGGCTCGTGTGTGCTCGGCGACAGGTCGAAGAAAGTGGAGGGTTTATTGATCGGAGATTCTTACGCTAATCACTTTACCGGCATGATCGACATTCTGGCCGCGCACGATGGCATTACGCTTCAGGACTACACAATGGATGGCTGTGAACCGATCATCGGCTTCTCCAATCTCAGGCAGGCTTCGTATGCGGATAAATGCAGGTCGCGGACCGCCTTCGACTATCGTTTGATCGGCAACGGTCATTACAAATATGTGGTGCTGGCTGCGCACTGGCCGGAGGACGATGACGGCACTGTCGCGGAAGCGATGAAGCAATCTGTCGACAAGGTGCTGGCCTCCGGATCGAAGCTTGTCATCGTGCTAAGCAACCAGACAATTAGCGCCGCGGCAACTTGCCCGGTCCGAAAGCTGATGTACGCGTCAGACCGGAATTGCGCGGTGCGAGACGTTCCCGTTCAACCGGGTTACCTCCGCGATATCCAGAAGAGTCATCCCGAGATCACGTTCATCGATCCGAACGCCGTGATCTGCGACGGGAAGCAATGCAGCCCGATCGTTGCCAACGTGCCTCTCTATCGGGACGATGGTCATCTTAACGAAGTCGGGTCGCGGCTGATCGGTACCCTACTGCTCCAGCGAGGCGTCTCTTTGATTCATTCGGGCGCGGCGGAGAACGCGACGAAGGTCGCAAAAGGGCCGACGTGAGTGCCGACGTGAAGGGTTGACAGTGGAAGTGGTCACCGCGCTGCGCTTCGGGCGTCGGAACTGACATTGAAACCGACAATTAACCCACGTAAAACCGCCATCGAAAAGTGACGCCTCGCTGGCGCCTGCTCAATGCCCCGAAAGCGATTTGAGCATGGCGCGGCCAAATCGACCGGGGCAACGCCTCAGACAAAAAAATCCGTTTCTTGATGTCACACCACGAGAGTTTGCCGTCTTATGCCTTGCTGGCTGGATGGAGCCACATCAAGTTGACGGATAGGATAGGCGCGCCTGGCAAGCGACTGGCCGCGCCCGGCCGTCGCCGGACAATGGATCGGTCGGGCCAACGCCTTAGAGCCGGCAGGGATTCGTACAAAACGGTCGGATGAGCCGCGCCTTCAGTTCCGAGGTTTGCTGGCTTGGCGACGCCTGTTTTACGGCCCCGGGAAAGGCATTGCGAAGTATCGGGCTTCGGCTCAGTCAGGAATCAGCGGGGCCGATAAATCTCGCTTGGACTATTACTGACACAAAGGGCGGCGTGGGACGCGTGAGCAGACATTCGCCCATGGCTTGCGGCGGTCTGCTCCTGGCCGATACTGTTGAAAAAGTCGCTGTATGACTTTTGCAATTCGCTCGCAAAAAAATCGACCTCTCAGATCGACCTACAAACCGCTCTCGAACGCCGGTTAAGGGTAAGAAGACCCCTGAAAACGTCGCGAGAAAAACGGTCAGCGACTTTTTCAACAGTATCGGCCGCTGGTTGCCTATGGCGACCGGCTGATGGCGACGCAAACCCGATGAAAACACTCAGGAGTGGCCGCCGCGCGGGGAGCCGTCCGTCGTTGTCGTCGGCAGTGGTGGAGCGCGGAAAGGTCCGACCCGCGAATGCCGCGCCCGCCATCCCGTAGATGCCTGGAAACCGCTCGCGGGGCTCGGGTGATACCAGCCATGTCCAAAACCCGCCAGCGGTTTCTACGGGCCTTAAGGTGAGCTTTTTCGGGAGCGGCGCACGATCACACAGTCTGCGCATCGATTCGTCACGCGATGCTCTCGCCGTGGCTCACTTTGGTGAAGACTGGCGTGAGCGTATCAAGCGGTTCTCCACCGCGACGAGCCGCTCATTGATGAGTTTTCATTTGGTTGCCTCAAGCCGCTCGCGCAGCCAGTCGGTCACGGTAGCTTCCGGCGGAAAGCCGTATTCGAGTAGCACGATCCGGATATCGTTAAGCACCTGTTGAACCGCGTCGTACACGTAACGCGACACGTAGTTCTCCTGATCCTGTCCGAACGCCGTCCCTACGTCGATGTCAATCAGCGCGAGGCGCATGCGACCCAGCAGCTCGCGCTGTGAGAGCGTCAGGTTCCTGTCACGCAGGGTGCGCGTGGCGTCTTCAGCCAGCCGCTCACGCTGCCGTGACTGCAACTGCGCGATACCCTTCAGGGTTTCATGTTTCATGATTTGGTCCCCGTTGTCGTGCCGGTCAAAGCGGGCGTGTGATTACTGGTCGCCTGTCCGATTGCGCGCTGCAATCTACGCGAGCAGTAGTGCGACCGGTTCAGGCCAAGGCAAAGACTCTCCCATGCCGTGGATCGACAATACGCATTTGCCAACGATTTTCTGTGCGCTGTTACGCATTGGACGATAGCGCCGGACTGCCGAACTTGCGGGGTTCCCCGCGCGCCTTCGCCACACGTCCTGATCGCTGTTCGGCGCGTGGGCGGGACATGATTTCTTGGGATTGGCGTTGTTACTGCTTCGGTGTCGCGGGCGGGCGTTTCAGCAGACCAACCTCAAGCGCGAGTTCGCGACCGACGGTGAAGACGTGGATGCCGCGCGTTGTCTTGACGGTGACAAGCTCTTCATCGCGACTCTCGATGACCACGACCCGCAGGCCTGCCTTTGCCAGATCGGCGAGCACCTGCGCATACCTGCTGGCCGCATCCGTCATGTGGACCTCCCCGGTTTCCGGGTTTGATAGTCCGCGATTATGCGCGCGCCGCCCGTCGCGGTTAACATGGACCAGCGCGGCAGTGCTTACCGGCCAATCTTGGTCGAACTTGAAATTCCACCAAGTCCGCCGCAGAGGAGGACGCCATGTCGATCACCCATCTTTTGAACGCACCGTGGGCCGTGCTGCCCGACCGTCTGCCGTTCATCAGGGATTTGCTCATGCACGGCGGCGACGACCACGCGACGATGCGTGGCCCGACACGCGGACCGCAGGCGAGCGCCGCGCCCGCGCGCGCAACGCCTGCAGCGAGCGGGTCGATTGCGGTGCTTCGGCTATATGGCGTACTTGTGCCGCGTGCGAGCGACTTCGCCGAGCAGTTCGGCTTGGCCGGCGTTCAGCGTTTCACGCAGGATTTCCGCGCCGCGCTCGCCGACGATTCGATTGGCGGCATCCTGATTGACGTCGATTCGCCCGGTGGCAGCGTCTACGGCGTAATGGAGTTGGCAAATGAGATTTATCAGGCCAGAAGTCAGAAACCCATTTTTGCTGTCGCCAATTCTCTCGCCGCCAGTGCGGCCTTTTGGGTTGCCTCTTCTGCAAGCGAGTTCTTCGTGACGACGGGAGGGGAAGTAGGTTCAATCGGAGTCGCGGACCTGCACACCGACGTAAGCGGCGCACTCAACAAGGTCGGGATTAGCATGACGCTGGTTTCGGCGGGCAAGTACAAGACCGAAGGAAATTCCTTTGGTCCGCTCACCGGCGAGGCGCGCGCCGCCATGCAGACGCGCATCGATGCCTACTACGGCGCATTCACGCGCAACGTCGCGCGCAACCGCAACGTCGATGTCAGCAAGGTGCGTAATGGTATGGGCGAAGGCAGGACACTCAGCGCGCAGGCGGCGCGCAGTGAAAACATGGTGGACGGCGTCGCGACTCTCGACGAGGTTGTCAACAGGCTGGCGCGTCGCATTGGCCAACCATCGAGCGGACCGGTACGGGCTTCGGTTGCGCCACCGTCCGGGACACGCGCCGCCGCGCGACAGCGCCTGATCGAGCGCTTATCGCTCTAAGATCTAAAACTTATCGCACGCCTTCATGGCTTCCCACATCCATCCTTCCATGAGGGACTTGTTGCCCTTGTAACGCGCAAGGTCATCCATTTCCTGATTCGCATTCCGCATCACGATGCGCCCTGCGCCTTGACTATTTGCATAATCCAATACGTCCTGAGCCTTGGCGCGATACTTCTCGCTAACGGCCCCAAGCGTAATGCATTTTCCTGCTGCCTTTGTGTCAAAGCTTTGGGCGTCACACCATGACGGCACGATAGTGATGAGTGCAGCACCGAAGAATATGCTGGAAGTATTCGCGTCTTGGTCATTGCGTTCTCTGTTCTTAGATGGCCGCACAATACGGCAATCTAAGCGAACAGGCGTTTACGCATCTCACTTGTTGTGTTTGCAGATGGTTGCGCCAAACGATTCTACGCAAGAAATTCCGCCAGTAGAACTTCCGTCAGCAGCAACATTTGGGGCACGCATCGGCAAACTCGCCTGAGTCTGCGTGGATGATTCAGCGATCGGTGCCATCGCCGAATCGAGCGCGCCAGTATTAATAACCTTATCGACAAAGTTCTCCATCGCGTTGGAGATGGCTTTCTGAGCTGCTTGGCCCAGGGCGTCCGCCCCTACGGGACACGCTCCATCCTCACTAGCATGTCCTTGCCCACGGAAGGTCGTAGTGATCAACTCTTTCCCCGTTCGATCCGAGACACGGGCGCGAATCGCGATGTCTACGTTGGCATCTGCCGAAGGCACCCAGAATCCGGGAGTGAAGCGGATGCGCGGATCGAACTCAGACAGGTCAAATTTGAAGACGATACCGTCGGCTGACGAGGGAACTGCCCCGCCGTTATTGACCACTTGCGGAAAGGCCGCTTCCACAGTTCTCGAAAGTGACCCCTGAAGGGCCTCCCCGATATACATTGGATATTTATGCGCGCCGCATGCAAATCCGGACTTCACATCCTTTCCAGCCGTCGCGAGGCTGTCACTGAAGACCACATAAGCCTTGTCGTGTCGCACCTTGGTGGTCATTACCTCAGCGGCACCTGACTGCGACGACACCTGCACGTTGTACGCGCAGCCCGAGAACATCGTCACCGCCGACAAAGCAGCAACTGCTTTAATCCACCCCATAGAACCCCCGTCCCATTACTGAATTCGCGACAATCTGCGCCGTTACAAGCGTGAGGTAACCGTAGGGCGTTCGTGCCAATATCAACCGCTGCACCGATCAGGCAGCCGTGCTCATGCTTACGGCACCAAACTGTTCAATCCGGAGTTCTCGGAAACCCTATCCCGGCTATCTCAAAGACGCATCCAGTCGGAAACGGGTCTTGTGGTCGCCGTTCACCGGTCCACTGTCCCCGACTGTTTTCTCGCCTGTTCGTGTTTCTCACCCACCATCGCGCTCGTCAGCAACGCCCGGGGCAATGATCTGAAGCGCCAACCGGCGCTGCTCTGCTTCTGCGCCGCGAAATACTTCACTCACCAGGCTGAGAAGATCGGTTGCGTTTTGTGACATGGTTTGCTCCCCTGTTCGTGTTCGCCGCCGAATCCGGCAGGGCCGGGTTCCCGTCACGCGATCAGCCTTGAGCATTCCATCGGCCAACACCACAGCGCGAAATAGTGGTCCCTGCGGAAAGCCGCAGGGTATTGCTGCATTGAGCCTCTCATACGGCGCGGCTCTGCACCGTGCGCAGCAGCACACTTGGGCGCTTTAAAACATCCAGGCCACATGCGGTGGGAATCGGCCCCGAAACCAACTGATTTCCGCTGCCTCACTGTCGCGCATTGCGTGGATATCCCGAAGCACGTTGTCGTGCCGCATACCGAATCCCGCTGCCGCTTTGTGTTGCGCGTTGTCCCTTCGCCGCCATTTCCTTGAGCAACTGTCCGGCACGCCGCTCGGCGCGACAGCGAATCTCGATGGCCTTGCGCTCGGCATCGGTGTTCAGGTGGGTTTTCATCCGCGCATGATGGTTTCCCCCGATTTAGGGGTTGTTGATAGGCCTTTCGAATAACGCGATCACAAAAATGAGCCCACCCGCGCGGTCTCAGGGCTATTGCCCACAGGGATCGATAGCCCCCTCCGGGCTGGCGCGGTTCGTGCAATATCGTTCGATGACGGATGATTTGACGGCCGTCAATCTCACGTCAGGTGATCGCGCGTCGCGTCGCGGGTGCGCTGCGCGTTGCCAAAGCCACCGTCCTCGCGTCAGTCTTTGCGTCGTGGCAACGCTTTGACAGCGCCTGCCAGTTGCTTACGTTCCGGAACAACGCCATGTCGCCACGGTGCGGCACCTTGTGGTCGACCACGGTTGCGGGTAGCAGGCGGTGTTGGGCGCGGCATTCGGCGCACTCGCAGAGTGGATGCCGGCGCAGATAGGTTTCACATGCGCGGCGCCAGCGGGCACCGTAACCTCGTTCTGACGCAGAGGCGCGGTTTTCGTCCGTGTGGCGTTGCGCGAGTTTCAGATGCTCCGGCCACAGCCCATGGCGCGTTTAAACGAGCGCCGCGCAAAACGCATCACGCAATCGCCCAGCCTTGGACGAGGTACAGGCGATTATTGGTCACTTCGTCCAACCAGCAATCGACGTCGTCATAGTCAACGGCATACTTCGCCGCGCGGCAGATTGCGCCGCCGTCGAAGTGCACGGTTTCCTTGCTGATCTTGACGATCAGGCCTTCTACAAAGGGGCGACCGGCGGGTTGGGGACGCAGCACGTCGGCGGCCAACTCTGGCGCGAGCCAGTCAATCGCGGCAGGGGCGTTCATTGTGTGTCGACTCCTTGTTTGTGATCTGAGGCATCTGAGGCGGTGCGTCAGGCCGACTTCGCAGCACGCGCAAGCTTGCGGTCCTGATAGCGCTGGTACGTCGCATCATCTTTCAATTGCGGCAACGCAACCGCCTTGCACTCGGCAACAAGCGCCTCGCACCGCTCGCGCTGATCGACGAGCGGCGTGTCCACGTCGCGCATCATGGCGTGCATCTCGTCGAGTGCAGCCTCACATATCTGCCGGATCGAGTGCACGACTTCGGCGTTCGATACATCGATGCTGCGGGAGACCCGGCCAGCCCAAGTCCATTCGGTCACGCGCCGGGTTTCCCCACGGAAGGTACCACGGAGGAAATCGGTCATCTCCTCCACGCTGTCGATCGCATCGCGGATGAAACGCGGCGCAATCTTCTCAAGCCGTGCCTCTTCCTGCCCAGTGCCGGCCTGGCAGCGAGCGCCGTACGACCGCTGCGAGACATGATTGAAGACTTGCTTGGCAGCGAGGAGCTTCGCCTCAGCTAGCTCGACACCTTCCCATGCCTCGCGATAAGCCTTATCGAGCGCCGGAGATACACGTTCGAATCCGGCGCGCTTGGCCGCGATTTCGGCGACAAGCCGCTTGCGCTCCTCAAGGTTCTGCGCTTCGAGCTTGGTTTCGAGTTCGGAACGCAAGCCCGTTGCCTCGACGAGGCGCAGGAAGTCCGCACTCTGTTCGTGTATAGACGCTGCCATGATGGTGTCCTCCACTTCGGTTATCACTACCGTCGGCTCAGAATTGAGCCGGTGATGCTCAGGAAATTGGGCGGGACCCGGGCCATGAGCGTCTCCACGGCGTGCCGGTGCGCGTGGTCTTCGGTCCCGAGAGCGGCGCGGGGGTGCTGGTTCCGGTCTTGTCCGCGCGGCTGTCAGGCAACGGCACGGAGTGCTTTGCATCGGGTTGCAGGCGACTTTTAGCCATCGGCATTCTGATCCTCGGGTTCACACATGAGCGGGGCGGTCTGGACCAGACCGGCTTCGAGCGCGACCGTACGGCTGAGCGTCGCGATGGGCACGCCGTGCTTGGTCCGGATCGTGATGAAGTGGCCGTTTTCGGTTTCCTTCACGATGAGCGGTACGCGCCGCGACAGATCGGCGATCAGGGTCTTGTACTGGCTGATATCCATGCGCCGAATTATGCGCCGATGTTGTTAAAAATGCCCATTTACGCAACAGATGTTGCCGCTAACATGACGGGTCGCTGGCGCGTGGGGTGTCCGCAAAATTGAGGAGACGGTCTACCTTCCCGCCGATCAATGCATCGAACATGCGGTTCTCCCTTCAGTGAAACGTCGCGGTCATCTCGGCACGCGCCGCCGCAGGATTGCACAGACTGTCGAAGAACAGGCCGCCGGGCGAGAACGTGCAGCGGCCACCGACCTGACCATCGCGCGCCGTCGCCAGAAAGTCCGCAAACACGCGATATACGGCATGAAACAGCGGGCCGTCCTTACACCAACAATGCCTGCTTGCTGCCGAGTCTTCGATCCCGTGATCGAGGACGAGTGCCGCCAGCCCATCAGCTTCGGTGATCCCTTCGCGGTCAGCAACGTTGATGTTCAACAACTCGCAACGCTGGGCCAGTGTCGTGCAGGCATCGATCATGGGGGCGGCTTCCATCAACGCATAGCCGCACTTGCGGATGACTTCTGCGAGCGTGCCGTGATGCGCTTCGAGCCGGTCGGCCTCATGTTCGAGAGTCTGGATGCGCCCGGCGTGGGCCGCGTCACGACTTTCTTTCAGCGCCAGCACTTCGCGGCGGATGCGACGCGCCTCGTCAGTAGCCCGGTCGATCCCGGCGAGCGCTTGCCGGATGTCATACCGCAAACGGGCGATGAAACTGCCGATCTCGCTGAAAGACGGCGGCGCAACCTGGGCGGGCATGTGAACGACTTTGCTGTTGCTCATGGAGAAATCCTCCGTTATTCGTCGAAACCTCTTGAAGACTGCTGCGGCTTGCTGCGCGGCACCGGCAGGTAGCCAGGCGCGAGGTCTGCAAACTTCGTGTGCTCGCCAACGTACGCAAGGCGCGTCGTGCCGATTTCGCCGTTGCGCTGTTTGGCGATGATGACTTCCGCCGTGCCGCGATCCGGTGAATCTGGGTTATACACCTCGTCGCGGTACAGCATCAGGATCAGGTCTGCGTCCTGTTCGATGTCGCCGGATTCGCGCAGGTCCGCCATGGTCGGGCGCTTGTCCGTCCGGTTTTCTACGCCACGGTTCAGTTGCGACAATGTGATGACGGGCACGTCGAGGCGCTTCGCCAGCCCCTTCAGCCCCCGTGAGAACGAGCCGACCTGCTGCGTGCGGTTTTCGCCGTCGCCGCCGGTCATCAAACCGATGTAGTCAACGATGACCAGACTCAGCCCGTGCTGGCGCTTCACGGCTCGGCTGCGGGAGGTGATCTCGGCCAGAGAGAGGGCGGCGCTTTCATCGATCAGCATCGGCAGATGCGTATGGTTATCGACGGCCTTCGCCAGATTTTCAAAGTCCGTCTTCGTCATCAGCGCGCCGTTCTTGATGTGCGGCATGGGGATGCGACCGTCACGCGCAAGGCTGCGCTGGGTCAGTTGTTTGCCCGGCATTTCCAGCGAGAACATCAATACCGTGCCGACCTTGCGCGCCACGTGAGCACCGATGCCGAAGGCGAGCGCGGTCTTGCCCATCGAAGGGCGTCCGGCCAGGACGATCAGTTCGCCCGCATTCATGCCACCGTCAAGCTTCCTGTCCAGATCACGAAAGCCGGTAGCGATGACGTTCGGCAGCACGCCGTCCGACTGGTCATCGATTTCCTCGACTACCGGCAGCAGATATTCGCTGATAAATTTCGGCCCGTCAGGGTGCGACCCGGCGAGCGCTTCGAACTTCGCCTGCGCCTCGCTCACAATTTCCGAAGCGTCGCGGCCCTTGCGCTCAAACACGAGCGCGCGTACCTCGTCGGTCGCCGCGAGGAGGCCGCGCCGCTTCCAGCGCTCGATCACGATCCCGGCATAGCGCGTCACGTTCGCGCTGCCCGGCGTACTCTGCACCAGCGCGTTGAGGTACGGCAGGCCGCCGGCTGCCCCGATCTTTCCGGTAACGGTCAGGTCGTCAGCCACGGTCATCATGTCCGCCGTGCGATGCCCGATGATCAGCTTCAAGATGCTCTCGAAGATCGTCCGGTGTTCGGCGCGATAGAAATGCCCGGCGCGCAGTTCGCCGATACGGTCGATGGCGGCGTTATCAAGCAGCAGCGCGCCGAGCACCGACTGCTCCATCTCGACGCTGTGCGGGACCTCGCGCGTCCGGTCGTCGGGATAAGGGGCCGCTGCGCTCATGCCGACTCCTTGGTGTGCGCGCGCTTCGCCTGCTCACCGAGGTTCGTGAGCGCGCGGGCACCGTTCCCGTCCATCCGCCAGAGCTTGTACCAGTTGCCGCGCACCGAGTTCCGGTACACCGCGCGCCAGTCCTTCTGGTGCTTCGCGCCCTCTTCGCTGTAGCGCGCCTTGAACTCCTGCCAGTGCAACAGCAGGATGTCGTGCGGGATGCCTACCTTCGCGGCGTAGTCGAAAATCGTGTCGCCTTCAGGGATCGGCTGCTGACCGGTCGAGCGGCAGTTTTCCAGAAACGCCGTCAGTGCGATGGCTGGGCGCGTTTTTTTCGTTATGACCTTCGCCCGTGCGTCGCTGTTTTTTTTTGTTTGCTGCGATAGCAGAGTCAGTGCAGGCAATCCCGCCAACGGCGGGGTTGGAATTCGCCGAAGGCGAGTTCCTAACGGCTAGTAACGGTTCAATGACGGTTTGGCTCCCACCCATGGGAGGCGTCTCGGGACGCCCATGGGTGGGGTCAGGGACACCCATGGGAGCCGTCCCCCTCCCGGCACGCCTCCCACCGATGGGAGCCGTAGGACTCCCGCCCATGGGAGGGGTAGCGCCATTCAGAGGACTCCCACTCATGGGAGGGGTAGGACTCCCATCCACGGGAGCCGTAGGGTCATCCATGGGAGGGCTGCCGCCGGTCAACCGTTCCAGCCGCAAATGATAATGGCGCGTGGTGCCCGGCGCGCCGCCGGTCCCGTTGCCGACCACCTCAAGATAGCCGTCGCGAATCAGTGAATGCACGTGACGGCGTGCCTGCTTTTCCGACAGGCAGCAGTCACGCGCGAGGCTAGCAATCGACGGGTAGAGGCTGTCTCCGTCGTTGTCGCAATGATCGGCCATCCGCAGCAGCACAAGCTTTGCAGACGTGCCGAGGCCGAAGTGTTCCCACACAAGATTGCAAACCTTGATCGCCATGGCAAATTGCTTCCCATCATCTGTGTTTCGCTTACGGGGCAATTCGCGAATGTGCTAAAGTCGCATTGCCCAACCGGGGTTACTAACCGTTCCCTCGTGCTGCGAAGCCCTGCCTATTTCCTCCATGGGCAGGGCTTTTTTCCTGGCTCATCACCCGCGCCACCTGACGGCGAAGGTAGTACACCTATGCATCGTGGGGGCGCGGCTCAACGCCATCCGCCTGACGCGTTCGGTAATTCACGTCCTCGCACTCAAGCGCCGCGGCTCCGAGCTTGCGGTGCAGTATCGCGATCTCACCGTTCGCGAAGTCCAGATCGAGCCGCAGCCAAGCGTTTTCGGCTTCGAGCTTCTCGATATACGCCATGAGCTCCTCGATTTCCGTGTTGTGTTTGCTGACCTCCGGTTCAGCGGTCGCGTGCACTTCTGGCGCGGCGGCCTGTTCGTCGTCCCGAACGTCCGGCGAATCACGCGCAGTCGGGTTCGCGGTCGGATCAATGGGCGGAGCCAGAAACGGCCACGGCTGGGCCGGTGTGGCCGGCGTAGCAGATTGCTCGATCTCGGCGCCGCGTTTGGTCCGGGCTTTCCTGCCGATGCTGGCCGTGCGCATCGTGGCCTGAGTGCCGTGCTTCGTGGTATAGGTGCGCTCTAGGGGCTTGTCACTTAAAGCCGTTATAAGTGACGATCGAACGCTACTGACAAACGGCTGTGACACCGCACAATGTTTCGCGATGTCGTTATCGCTGCACTTTGCCCATTCCTCGTCGGCGAGCATCCGTTCGACCGCGAGCCGCTTGTCCGCATTGGTGCGGCGCGCACCGTTCTTGCTGTTCGCGGCGAACGATGCCAACTGTGCATCGCGATACGTACCGTTGACGACATTGGCCTCGACCTCGCACTTGCCTGCCGCTTCAAGTGCTGCGCAGCGATGCCAGCCGTCAACCAGGTAGTAGTACATCCGGTCAAACACGACCGACACATGCGGCATCCGGTCGCCGCGCAGGATCGCATCGGTGTATTCGCCGATCAGTTCCGGGTCCATCGCGACGCGAGATTGCAGCAGAGGATCGCGTCGCAGCTCGGAGAATTTCAGGAATTTGTGTGCCATTTCTCAAGATTCCTTCGCGCGACCGCCGCTCGATGATCGTCGGGCCATTGCCGCACGATGCGCTGTTCGAATGCCTCGATGAATGCCTGGCGGGCGATGCGCACGTCTTCGGGCGATAGGCCCCGCGATGCGAGTTCGAATTGACTGTCGCGATAGATCGTCGCGCCGATGAGCCCTTCACGACGCAGCTCGATTGATTCGGCCAATGCCGCGAATCTCGCGGCGACGGAGGCGGTCTTCATCGCGCTTACGCCGGTTCGGTGGCGGCATTGGCCTGCTTCTTTTCAGGGCGGCGTGCCTTGTTGCCGGGGCGCAGGTTTTCAAGACCGCGCGTCCCGGCTGGATCGAGCGGCGTGGCCGTTTGCGTGGAGGCGATGCTGGCGGCCTGCGCGGCGGCGGCCTTATTGAGCAGGAACGCCTCGATGTCGCTGATCAGATAGTGGTTTTTATGGGGGCCGCTGAGGGCGAAAGGTTTCGGCCAGTCCGGGTCGAATTTTTCCAGGCGCTTGACGGTGTCAAAGGATTTGCCAATGATCCGCGCCGCGCCGTAACGGTCGGTGACGCGCGGTGCCGCATTGACAGGCGCGGGTTCCGGTGATGCAGGGCGCTGTTTGCGGGGGCGTCCGGGACCACGCTTGACCGGCTGATCCTGGCCGGCGTCTTCGGGAGAAGTGGTGTGTAGCGGCATGACGGTATCGCTCCGTACGTTGGCGCGATACGAGTGGCCTTTTACCTGGTATCGCGCCGTTGTCTATCGGAAAAACTCAGTGGTGCGATACGTATTGAATACGCGAAGAAGCCACCTGAATAGCTGGGTGGGTTCAGAAAACCCACCCCGAAAAAACAAGGGGGGGTGGGTTTTCTGAACCCACCCAGCTATTCAG
>NZ_WOEZ01000259.1 GCF_013177735.1 Paraburkholderia elongata
CGGTGCAGCCAGAAGCCGTCACGCCCGGCTTCATAACAGCTGCACACCGGAGCATCGGCGGCCAGATGACAGCGCGCCTTGGCCTTCGCAATCGCCGTGAAGACTGCGGCCGTATCGCCGGCGGCCACCGTGCAGCGGCTCGGCGCGCGCACCCCATCGCCCAGCGAGAGCTTCCAGCTCTTGTCACCCAGTTCGAAGGCGACATACAGCGATCCGGTGATGGTTGTATCCTGGCCATGAAGGGCCGTGCGAGGCGCATTCATTTGCGTACTCCTCTCGGAAAACGGGTGTTGGAATCCTCGTTTTACTCCAGTCGGGCTTTCTGTCGCTGCCCTCCCACATAGCATCTAAGTAAAGAAAGCCCACCGCCGCAGACGGCAACAAGACTCACGAGCCGACAACCCGCATCGGCGCACGCCGCCTTTCCCACCAAACAGCAACAAGAAACGCAAGCGCAGCGACGAGCAACACGCCCACCATCGCATCATTGCCGACACCCTTCATCAGCGCGCCGGCCACCAGCGGCCCACCAAAACTGGCCGCGCTCCACGACGCCCCCGCCAGCGAACTCGCCGACACCAGTGCAACACCGCGAAAACGCTCGCCGCAGGCGACCATCGACAGCGTATAGATCGCTCCAGCCGTCGCGCCGAGCACGTACAGCAGAGGCCAGCACAGCCACGGCGAATTAATCGCCCAAGGCAGCAACGGCAGCAGCACCACCACGATCACACCGCAACCGATATGCACGCGTTCGCGGCCAAGCCGGTCGGCGAGCCAGCCGATCGGAAACTGCAGCGTCGTGTCGCCGAGCAGCAGGGCCGACGCGAACAGCACGGCCACCTCACTCGTGATGCCGTGCGCCATCGCGAAGAGCGGCAGCAGCGACAGCGCGATCGTGTCGAATAACGCGAAAAAGCCCGTGCCGATCACGAGAGCGGGCATCTGCGGCAGCACATGGCGCCAGCTGCCGTGCGCCGCGTGTTCGTCCCCCGACGCTTGCGGCGTCTTGCGGATGCTGGCGAGCGCCGGCAAAGCCAGCAGGAAGAGCGTGCCGCAAATCAGGAAACGCCAGTGCATGAAGTCGGCGATCTGGCTCACCAGCACCGGGCCCGACATCTGAAATAGCGTGAAGTTGGTCGCGTAGATCGCGACGACCTGGCCGCGGGTGGCGTCGTCGGCGAGCTGGTTGACCCATGCTTCGCTGATCGTGAAGAGCAGCATCAGCGCGGCGCCGCAGAGTACGCGCAACACCGCCCAGAGCCATAGGTTCGAGGTGAGTTGCATCAGCGCAGTGGCGAGCGCAACCGTCAGTACGGCGCCGACGATCACCTGACGGCCGCCGAAGTGCGCCGCGACCCAACCGGCCAGCGGCACGACGATCAGGCCGCCACCGGCTTGCGCGGCGGTCAGGAGTCCGACCACGTCGGTGCCATAGCCGGCTTGCGTCAGCGCGAGGGCTGTGAGGGGCAGCGTGGCGCCGCTGCCGAGTCCGACGACGGCGACACTCAGGATCAGCGCGAGGAAATCGCGTGTGAAGATGACTTTCATCGGCCGAGATGCTACTACGGCCTCGAGTCATTCGCACCTGTGTGCGGATTGGGTAAAACCTCGCCGAGCGCGAGCGCGAACGCGCGCCGCGTTCGGCGATGCGGCCGTTGCCTTAGGAGCGACTGCGGCTGTATTCAAACCTACCCGGCCACTGCCATCCGTTGTGCGCGCCGGTCGATCGACACCGACCACAGCGTCAGCGCAAGCGCACCGATCGAAGTTGCCACGCCAACCCACGGCAACGTGGTGAGCGGCGCGCCTGCGCCGATCGCCATGCCGCCGAGCCACGCGCCCGTTGCATTGCCGAGGTTGAACGCGCCTTGATTCAGGGTCGACGCCAGATTCGGCGCATGGCTCGCGCGGTCGACGATCAGCATTTGCAGCGGCGGCACGATCGCGAAGGCCAGAATGCCCCACACGAAGATCGTGATCATCGCAGGGATCTCAGCGTGCATCGTGCCGGCGAAAATGGTCAGAATCACGACGATCGCCAGCAGAAACGCGACCAGCGAGGGCATCAGCCGCCAGTCCGCGAGCTTGCCGCCGAGTGTGCTGCCCACCGTCAAGCCGAGGCCGAACAGCAACAGCACGAACGTGACCGCGTGCGGCGTGAAACCGCTCACGTCTTCGAGAATCGGCGTGATGTAGGTGAAGGTGGAAAACAGGCTGGCCGACGCGAGCACGCTGATGCCGAGCACCATCAGCACTTGCGGGTTCTTCAGCACGCTGAATTCGCGCACGAGGCTCGCCTTCTGCATCTCGATCTTCGCCGGCAGGCATACCGCGAGCGCGAGTGCAGCGAGAATGCCGATGCCGGTGACCGCCCAGAAAGTTGCGCGCCAGCCGACCGCCTGGCCGAGCGCTGTGCCGAGCGGCACGCCGAGCACGTTGGCGAGCGTCAAGCCGGTGAACATCAGCGCAATGGCCTGCGCGCGGCGGTTCGGCGCGACCAGGCCGGCCGCGACCACCGAACCGATGCCGAAGAACGCGCCATGGCAAAACGCCGTGACGATGCGCGCGGCCATTAGCACCGCGTAGCCCGGCGCGATCGCGCACAGCAGATTGCCGACGATAAAGACGCCGATCAGGCTCATCAATGCCTTCTTGCGCGGCATGTTGGCCACGGCGATCGCGACGATCGGCGCGCCGATGGTGACGCCGAGCGCATAAGCCGACACCAGCATGCCGGCCGCCGGGATCGACACGGACAGATCGCGCGCGACATTGGGCAGCAGCCCCATGATCACGAATTCAGTGGTACCGATTCCAAAAGCGGCAACGGCAAGGGCGAGCAGGGGTAAAGGCATGGTGACGGAGCGTGAATCGGCGCGACGGGAAGCGTCGTGCGGCAGGCGCGCATTTTTCGGGGCGAGAACGCATGCGCCATGCGAGGGGAAAACAGTAGGGGATTCTACCTAAGTCAAAACACCCTTGCTGAGCGTCAAACCGGCTGTTGTTTTTTGCTGAAAGCCGCCTTGGAGCGCGCTTGGAAACACGCTCGGGAGTGCGCCTGGAAGTACGCCTCCCAGCGGAATGGCGCTGTCTTATTGCTTGCTTTCGTCTGACTTGAAGGTGTTGCCGTGACGGCCGGCGCCTTCGGCGAAACGTGCGGCGCCTGCAACGCCCTCGTCGAATACCGCCTGAAAGCCGCCGGCGCCTTCGCGCCGCAGCGCCAGGGCGAGATCTTCGAGTGTGCTGTTTTCCAACGCGGAGCGGCGGTCGGCCAGCAGCGCCGCCTGCGGAAAGGCGGCCAGTTCGGCGGCCAACTGTTCTGCCGCCGAGCGGGCCTCGCCCTTGCGCACGACGCGGTTGGCGAGACCGAAGCCGAGCGCTTCCTGCGCCCCCACCGCGCGGCCGGTCAGAATCAGGTCGAGCGCTCGCGACAGCCCGATCAGGCGCGGCAAGCGGATCGTGCCGCCATCGATCAGCGGAATCCCGACGCGCCGGCAGAACACGCCGAGCACGGCATCTTCTTCGACGACGCGCAGATCGCACATCGCGGCCAGTTCGAGACCGCCCGCGACCGCGTATCCGGCAATCGCGGCGATCACCGGTTTGCTGAAGCTCATGCGTGTCGGTCCCATCGGGCCGGGACCGCTGCCGTCGGCGTGCAGTTCATTGCGGCGGGTCTCGTCGGCGAGTGCCGTGAGATCCGCGCCGGCGCAGAAGGTGCCGCCCGCGCCGAACAGCACGGCCGCGCGCCACGCCGGCTCCGCTTCGAAGCGACGGAACGCGGCGTTGAGCGCTTCCGCGGTAGGACGGTCGACGGCATTGCGCTGCATGGGCCGTTCGAGCACGATCGTGACGACGCCGGTGTCCTCGTTGGCTTCGATACGCACGTGTTCATTGAGATTCTGTGTGACTATCATTGTGGTATCCGTAAAGGTTCGCGTCTTGCCGCTCATGCCGGATGCTCATGCAGTGTGACTAATACCGTTGGTTGTCATGCATCTTTCACAATCGGCTCGTAGCGTTAGCGCTCTTTTAACGCGCTGGCGTTTTTTAGCTAGCTTATCGAGCCCGCCTTTGCCCTTGTCCAATTTATCGCCCGCAGCCGCGACGGCCAATGCCGAGACGGTCTGGATCGTGCCTCTGCATGAGCATCCATGGTACGACCATGTGCGCCTGAAACGCGTCTTCGTGACTGACGGCACGCGCCATCAAGTGGTCATGGTCGATGCGCGCAAGCTGCTGGAATGCGCGGATCGCGACAACACCGATTACGTGTTGAAGCCCGTCGCCGAATGGCATTCGGGCAAGGTGCGTGGCATTCGCGAGTTTCTCGACCCGGACAATCCGCGCATTCCGCAGATGCCGTACGTGACGATCTCGACGCGTCGCGCGCCGGGTCTGCTGGGCTGGTTCGGTCTCGAGCGCGAAGGCGTGGTGGCGTTTCGCAATGGGCAGCATCGCGCGCGCTATCTGGCCGATGCGGGTGCGCGCTGGTTTCCGGTGGAAGTGCACGAGCGCGAGGCGGGTTTGCTGCGCGAGATGTGCGGCGCAGCGGACGACGCCCGCACGGCGATTCGCCCGACCACGGTGGATGGCGGCGGCAACACCTAGCTTCGCGCCTGCACGACATTGCGCGGCGTGCCGGCCTGCCATGCCGCGACGTTGTCGAGCGTGGTTTGCGCGATCTCGTTCATCGCCTCGCGCGTGAAGAATGCCTGGTGCGCGGTGACGATCACGTTCGGGAACATCAACAGACGGGCCAGCACGTCGTCCTGCAATGGCAGGTTCGAATGGTCCTCGAAAAAAAGGCCGCCTTCTTCCTCGTACACGTCGAGCCCGAGATGGCCGAGCTGGCCGTCCTTCAATGCGCCGATCAGCGCATTGCTTTCGACAAGACCGCCGCGCCCGGTATTGATCAGCATCGCGCCACGCTTCATTTTCGCGAGCGCGGGCCCGTCGATCAGATGGTATGTGCCGGGCACCAACGGACAATGCAGGCTGACGACGTCGCTTTCAGCCAGCAGCGTGTCGAGCGGCACGTAGCGCGCGCCGAGCGCGAGCAGATCTTCCGCCGGCGTGCCGGGATCATGGGCGAGCACCTGCATGCCGAAGCCCGCCATGATGCGGCCGAACACGCGGCCGATCATACCGGTGCCGATCACACCCGCAGTCTTGCCGTGCAGGTCGAAGCCGAGCAGCCCATGCAGCGAGAAATCGCCTTCACGTGTGCGCGCAACCGCGCGCGGCAAGCGCCGGTTCAGCGCGAGAATCAGACCGACCGCATGTTCGGCAACCGGTGCGGCGAGTAGGCCGGCACCCGCGCAACCGTCATGCCGAGACGTTCGGCTGCGGCCAGGTCGATGTGATTGAAGCCCGCCGAGCGCAACGCGATCATGCGTGTGCCGCCGGCATGGAGACGTTCCATGACGGCTGCGTCGACGATGTCGTTGACGAACGGGCATACCACGTCATAGCCCCGCGCGAGGATCGCGGTTTCGACATCGAGGTGCGATTCCTGGAAGTGCAGTTCATAGCGATGCGCGCTGTTGGCCTCGGCGAACGTGTCGCTGTCATATTGGCGGCTGCTGAACAGGATCAGGCGCATGAATGGCTCCGAAGGAAGCGTACCGGCGTGATGAATGCCGATTCACGGCACGGCATGCGGGCAGGTCAGTATATCGGCCTTATAGGGTAATGACCGCCGCTTGCGAAGCACGATCAGAAAATCAATTCGACCTTTACTAAAGATCATCTTTTGCGAAGCGGAACCGGCTGCAATTGAAAATCATATTGACAGCGATGCCGAACTACAATATTTATTAAAAAAGAAGTCTCAAAAAAGCATGAACATATCGTGCTGAAAACCGGCCATCACCATGGGATGTCTTTTTCAATAGGTTAGACAACTTCGCGAGGAATGCGTGACTCTCGAGCTTGCTGAAAAGTATTTCGCTGTCGTCGCTGTATTGCGGCATGTCTTTTTTGACGCCAAGAGCGTCATGCCATTGCCATAAAGTTTCCATTCAATGGAATCCGGTTATGCCGGATGCGTTATTTCTGAGTCATGGCGGCTCGGATCGAATTCGCTTCAAATTCCAGAGAGATTTTTTCGACTTTCTGCTGATAAACCGTAAATCGGCGAGCCAATATGATCGGTGAATTGCTGAGATCTCAACCGGAGATCGCGCTGTTCGCAAGCCTTGCAATCGGATATTTCATTGGTTCGTTTCGCGTGGGACCAATTCAACTCGGGGGCGTCTGCGGTACGTTGATCGTGGCCTTGTTATTGGGTCAGACGGGCGCGCGGCTTACCCCCGATCTGAAGAACATTGCATTTGCGCTGTTCATCTTCGCGCTGGGTTTCACCGGCGGCCCGCAGTTCTTCGCCAACATTGGCCGCGGTTGGCGCTATGGCTTGCTGTCGGTAGTCGAGATCGTACCGGTACTGGTGCTCATCATGATCGCGGTCTTCGTGATGCGGCTCGACGCCGGCACGGCGGCGGGCTTGCTGGCCGGCGCCGCGACGGAGTCGGCCGTGATCGGCACGGCGTCAGAGGCGATTGCCAAGCTCGGCTTCAGCGACGCAGAGACGCTGCGTTTGCAGGCCAACATCGTGACCGCGTATAGCGTGAGCTACCTGTTCGGCCTGGTCACCATCGTTCTGTTCACCAGCCAGTTTGCGCCGCTGCTGTTGCGCATCAATCTGCGCGAGGAAGCCGAGCGGGTGTGGCGCAAGCTCGGCGGCGACGGTGCATTCGGCGAGGGGCAGCGAGCTGCGCCGCCTGCGCTCGTGGGCCGCGCGTTCCGGGTCGGCACGGCAGCCGGCGGGACGATCCAGGCGTTCGAACAGACGCACGGCTTCAACCTGAC
>NZ_WOEZ01000260.1 GCF_013177735.1 Paraburkholderia elongata
AACGCCACCACGGCGACCGCACCGAGCTACACGCTCGGCCAGATGGTCCTATACATGCTGCGGCTCGGTACCTTCGGTTTTGGCGGCCCGGTGGCGCTGGTCGGCTACATGCACCGCGACCTGGTCGGCGCCGGACCTGGATCAGCGAACAGGACTACAAGGAGGGGTTGGCGCTGGCTCAAATGATGCCGGGTCCTCTCGCCGCACAACTCGGCATTTACCTCGGCTACGTACATTACCGCGTCGTCGGCGCGTTCGTGTTCGGCTCGGGACTCGCGATCGTACCGTTTCTCTACGGGGGTGTCGTGACCGAACATCACTGGCTCAACGACAAGCAATTCGTCGACGCAGTCGCCGTCGCGATGATTACGCCCGGACCGGTCGTCATCACGGTCGGCTTCATCGGCTATCTCGTCGCTGGATTTTCGGGTGCCTGCGTCGCCGCGCTCGGGACTTTCCTGCCCTGCTATCTGTTCACGGTGCTGCCCGCGCCGTACTTCAAGAAATACGTCAAATTACCTGCCGTCAAGGCGTTCGTCGATGGCATTACTGCGGCGGTGCCGTGGGCGCAATCACTGGCTCAGTCATTGTCGTCGCGCGGCGCTCCATCGTCGACTCGCCGACTGTCGTGCTCGCTCTTGCGACGGTCGTGTTGCTCTGGCGATTCAAGAAGCTGCAGGAGCCGGTGATTGTCGTTGCGGCGGCCCTGTTTGGTCTGGCCGCCTATGCGCTCATCCATTAGCACGCCATCTGAAGGCATGCGCGTGCGCGCATTCTATGAGGAAACTGGAGAATGAGATGAGTCAAACTGAAATGGCCAAGGTGGCCGTACTGTGGCGCGGCGATCATGAGGCGCGTAAAAGTGCGACACCGGCGAATAATCGCTTTTATCGCATCTTCGAAGAACTGACGGCGATCGGCATCGCGGCGCAACCCGCCGTCTATTCCGACGAGATGGTGGACGAAGTGCGCGAACAGCTCCTGAATGTCGATGGCGTACTGGTATGGGTCGACCCGATTCACGACGGACAGACCCGAGTCGTTCTCGACGCGATGTTGCGGGAGGTGGCGTCGCGCGGACCCTGGGTCAGCGCCCACCCTGACGTTATCTTGAAGATGGGCGTCAAGGAGGTTCTACATCGCACCATGCATCTCGGCTGGGGCACGGATACCCACCTATATCGCAACACATCTGCGTTCCAGTCCGAGTTCCCGTCCCGGCTTGAATCGGCAGGGCCGCGCGTTCTCAAACAAAACAGGGGCAATGGAGGTCAGGGGGTCTGGAAAGTCGAGCAAATCTCGCCGACGGGCAGCGACACCGTATTGGTTCGAGTTCTGCATGCACGCCGAGGGAGTGTGCCGGAAGAGATAACGCTTCACGAATTCATGGCGCGTTGCGAGGCATACCTCAGGCCCGACGGCTGCATTGTTGACCAACCCTTTCAGTCACGCCTGCCCGACGGGATGATTCGCTGCTACATGGGAAGAGAGAAGGTTGTCGGATTTGGACACCAATTTATCAAGGCGCTGATACCGCCACCACCGGAAGGACCCGACTCTGACGCTGCGCAGCCGGGGCCACGTATCATGCACCCCGCCTCGGCTGAGCCGTTCAAGGCCCTCAGAGCGAAAATGGAACTCGAATGGACGCCGCAAATGATGGACGTCCTGAACATCGACAGCGCTTCGCTGCCGATTATCTGGGATGCTGACTTTCTTTATGGGCCGCGCACCGAATCCGGCAAGGATACCTACGTACTCTGCGAGATCAACGTCAGCTCGGTTTTCGCCATACCAGACCAGGCACCGGCAGCCATTGCTCGCCTGGTGAACGAACGTCTGCGTAAAAAATAGACCTCGATCTGAGGTTCCGCCGAAGTACAAGCAGCATGATTTGCGTTACGTCGGGCGGAGGTGGGAATAGCTCGGGAACACTGGAATATGTATGGTCGGTTGAACGTTTAGCTCTCGTAGTAAGCAATTGACGCATGAGCAATGAACCGCGCGCAAATGCCCGCATCGATTAGAGTGTGTTAGGAACTCTGAAGTGCTTTGACACATCAGCAACCGCCATCTCACCTTCTTCTGGGCCACCTTGCAGCGCTGTATCAATCGCCGCCGCGTCCCATTGCGGCGCAATCATTTGTATGAGCGCCTGGGTATTGTGCGAGACAAAGGCATCTCGGTGAATCCAGATGCTAACCACAGAGGGGGGAAAGAGATGTTGGGCGTCGATGCCGGCGAGCTCTCTATCTCCCGCTGAATCAAACGCGATTGAAGGGATAGTGGCGACACCAAGTCCTGCCTCGACATAGGCTTTGATGACGCCGGCATCAGTCGCGCTCATCACCACTTTCGGACTCAATCCAGCAGCCTGCATAACGCTTAGCACCGAAACGCCGGCAGAGAAGCTGCTATCAAGGCTGATAAGCGGATACTTTGCCAAGTCATTCAGCGTGACTCGAGATAGCTTGGTCAGATCGTGGCCTTTGGGCGTAATGATGAAACGCCCAGTCTGGTAGCACGGTAGGCGCACCAGGTCGGTCGTTGGGCTCGCAGCTGGCGAGATACTCACACCGAAGTCGGCGACCCCGCTTGAGACCAGGCTGGCAACCTGGTCGGGATTGCATTGCATGAGGCGAAGATCCACCTCTGGAAATGCCTGCTTGAATTTTCCGACGAGGGGCAGCAGGACATAGCGCGCCTGCACATGCGTGGCTGCAACCGTGAGGGTTCCGCTTGGCGACTCACTGAAGTCTCTGCCCAGCAGACGAAGCCTCTCGACTTCACGAAGAATCCTTTTCGCGATAGTCACCGCCACCTCCCCTGCGGGGGTCAATCCCACGATGCGATTTCGGCGTCTGAGGAGCAACGTAGCGCCGACCTCGTCCTCGAGCAGCTTGAGCTGTTTGCTGATGCCTGGTTGCGAAGTGAACAGGCTTTTCGCGGCTTCCGTGAGGTTACAGGAATGGCCTTCAACCGCGACGAGGTACCGGCATTGCTGGATATTCATGAGTAGCGCGACGATACCTTTAGGTTATCGCATCATAAAAAAACATTCCTGTACATTATAGTCGCGCATTCGTAAAGTCAATCCGAACGCAGCCCTACGGTCAGCAGCTGCGCAAACGGAAGGCAAACGAGAGGAAAGGAAAACGATGACGCAAGATGCACGAGTGCGGTCAGCAATCGCACACTGGGGGCCAAGGTTCGTATCGAACGGCGTACTCCTGGTGGACTTCAACGAAGTGACAGCTGGAATCTCACGCTGGGAGGATTGGTGCCAAGCTTGGTGCGACCGGGCAGCGGAGCACGAGCAGCTCGGCACTCGAGCGCTGGCAGACGACTACTACCGCACGGCGGGGGAACACCTGAATCGGGCGGCCGTGTACTACCACTTCGCAAAGTTCGTCTTTGTGAACGACCTCGAACAGATGAGGCAGGCGCACATGAAGGCGGTGATGTGCCGCACTATGGCTCTGGCGCACATCGACCCTCCTGGTGAGCGCATCGAGTTTCCGTTCCTGGACGGAAATCTTGTCGGTGTCCTTCGCAAGCCGAATGGCATAGAAAATCCGCCGCTCGTCATCATCGTGCCTGGCCTCGACTCGGCCAAGGAAGAACTCGAAGCATACGAGCTCCCATTCTTGGCTCGCGGCATGGCCACATTCATCATGGAGGGTCCCGGCCAAGGCGAGTCGGAATATCGCTACCCCATTCGCGGCGACTATGAGGTTGCGGTCACCGCGGCAGTCGATTGGGCGCTGACACGGAACGATCTGAACACCAATGCCATCGGGTTGGTCGGCGTCAGTCTGGGCGGCTACTATGCGCCGCGCGCTGTCGCCTATGAGAAGCGCATTCGCGCCTGCGTGAGTCTGTCCGGCCCGTTCGACTTGGGCGAGCTCTGGGATGACCTGCCGGAGCTGACCAAGGAAGCGTTCCGCGTCAGGTCGAAGTGCAACTCGGATGAAGAAGCCCGCGCCCGTGCTTCCACGTTGACCCTGAAGGAAGCCGCGAAGCACATCGAATGCCCGCTGATGCTTGTGGCTGGCAAGCAAGACCGCCTGGTGCCGTGGACTGATGCGTTGAAGATTTCTGAGCTGGCGCCGGCTGAATGCGAACTCATCCTGGTGGACGACGGCAATCACATCGTCAACAACCGCCCCGAACGGTATCGTTCCCAGATTGCGGACTGGATGCTGGAGCGGCTTACCGCATAGTTCGTAGACTGCGGTTCAAAAGCCAACAAAAGGGCTCTGTCAGGTTGATGGTGAGGCGGCGGCAGTAACGCTTGCCTTGCGCGCCTGCAGCCACCTACGGGCGCGCTGGGTTCGTGATCCTATTACCATCGTTTATTAAGGATTGCTTTCAATGAGCAAAGTCTACTTCGAGCGTCGCCAAAAGGTTGGCCATATCGTACTGGCCGATCCCCCATCGAATCTCGTCACGTTCGATTTCGCTGACGGCCTCGAGAACGCCTTAAGGGAAGCTAGCAAGAGCGATATTCGGTCGCTCCTGATCCGTGCAGAGGGCCCCAATTTCAGCAAGGGCGGCGACGTCCAGGAGTTCGTCAAAAAAGGCTTCGATGACTGGCGGACATTCATCTCGCGGATTCACCATACCTACCGCTCTATCGAAGCCCTCCAGATTCCGACGATTGCCGCTGTGCGCGGCGCCGTATCCGGTGGTGCGTTCGAGCTCACGCTCGCCTGCGACATTATCGTTGCTGCGGAGAACGCCTCGTTTCGGTTCGTCGAAGCATCCGTTGGCGCAGCGCCGTGCACGGGTGGCGTGCAACGTCTGGCGGAACGAGTGGGCCGTGCTTATGCGGCGCGATACGCGTTGCTGAGCGAGCCCATGTCGGGCGTCACCGCGGGACAACTCGGCGTTGCAGCCTTCGTTGTCGGCGAAGATCAGGTCGAGAACGTGGCCGAGGAACTCGCCATCAAGCTTTCCAACGGCCCCACGCGTTCCTATGGTGCCATTCGTGCGCTCCTGAAGGCTTGGTCGGGCGGGGGCGTGCCTGGCGCCGACGCGCTGGTCCTCGACCTCACCGTGGGTCTGCACTCGACTGAAGACGCCCGAAACGGACGAACGGCACGCGCAGAAGCCCTTGCGAGCGGCAAAGAACCGGCACCGGTCGTTTTCCTCGGCAAATAAGTTGTCAGAAGAGTCAATTGCGGGGTTGCGGTCAGGGCGTCGTCGACGCAACACACTGAGTGGGATCGCGACCTGAGGCGATTTATCTGACAGAGTGGTTCATACAATGGGAGTGTCAGAATGCAAGCCGTTCAATCTGTAACAGTCCAAACGTTTATCAACAATAGAAAGGTGTCCGGATTCCAGATTCGGACGCTCATTCTATGCTTTCTGATACTCGTTCTGGATGGCTACGATACAGTTGTTCTTGGTCTCATCGCCCCCGCTCTAAAAAACCACTTCGGTGCGAGCGCTGCGCAGTTAGCTCCCGTTTTCGGGGCGGGATTTTTCGGTCTCGCAATCGGTTCATTTATCTTCGGTCCACTAGCAGATCGTTTTGGGCGGAAAATCACGCTGATCCACGCGGTACTGATTTTTGGTGTACTTAGTATTATTTCGTCATGGTCCACGTCGATTGGCATGCTGATCGCACTGCGATTCCTGATTGGCCTTGGCTTGGGCGGTGCCATGCCAAACGTCTTCACTGTCGCCGTCGAATATTGTCCAGACCGCCTACGCTCGACGCTTGTCGCCCCGCTTGGCTGCGGCATTTCCGCAGGAGGGGCAGTGTGTGGGCTTGTTGCATCACACATGATCGGGGCTTTCGGCTGGCAATCCATGCTGATCTTGGGTGGCGCTTTGCCATTACTGCTGGCGGTGATATTGGCTATTTGGCTACCAGAATCGATGTCTTACCTCGTAACGCGCAATCGCCATCTGGAGGCGCAAGCGATTATGCGGCGCATCGCACCAGATCTTTCGTCGGCTGAAATCCAGCTTACTTGCGACGAGACGCCTATGCCCGGCTTTTCTGTGACGCAACTGTTGAAACGCGGTTTGCGCGGCGGTACGTTGCTTTTGTGGGTTACGGGGTTCATGGCGTTGCTCTCCATCTACTTCCTGGTCAATTGGCTGACGCTCCTCATTCAGCAAAACGGGGTGCCATTCAGTCAGGCCTCTTTGATGACCGCAATTTACCTAACCGGACATGCACTGGGATCTATTCTGCTCGGCTTTCTGATGGATCGCACGAATCCTTACCATGCTGTGGCTGGAGCGTTTCTATTTGCTGCTGTCGGTCTGACGTCATTTGGTCATCTCACCGGGCTGCCGGCGCTCGCTCACGTTGTGCTCTTCGTCACCGGCGTTGGAACGGGGGGCGCGCTGACCGGAATCACCATTTTGTCAGCGGTTTTCTATCCGACGGAGGCGCGTGCTACTGGCGTCGCATGGACACTCGGCATGGGACGCGTAGGTGGCATTGTCGGGTCTATGATCGGTGGCCTGATGTTGGCTACGCACTGGCCTTCCGCAGTCACGTTCGCGGTAGTTTCGATTCCGTTTGTGGTCGCGGCGATCAGCGCATACTGGCTGGTGGTCTATCGTGGACGCAGTCCACTGCCGTCCGAGAGTCACTTTTTGGATGTTGTAGTCGGCCAAGGGAATTCGAGATGATTGATTACAGCCAGTTGTCCACTAACGGCTTGGACGGCGCTTAAAACGGCTCTGGTGCAAATAGCGGAAATAGTCGAGGAGGTTGATTTTGATAGGATAGCTTATTGAACCGAGACGACCGAATTCCAAACGGCCGGTGCAGCGGTGTCTTGGAGGTCGAGCGTTGCGAGATTGAACTGACCCTTGCGAATGCGATGCATCAACTCGATGCCTGCAATCGTGGTTGTGGCGCTTGTGAACCGCCTGAAGCCAGGTATGACCTTTGTCCGGGACTTGATGTTGCGATGGTCTTGCTCGATCAGGTTGTTCAAGTACTTCGAAGATCTGATCTCAGTATCCGCGGGCAGCAATTCGTCCACTTTCATCTCGCGCACGGCGCGGGGCGAGGCCGCATTGCCATCGAGCGTGATGGTTTTCGGTGGTCGCCCCTGATACTTGATGGCCTTCTTGAGAAATGCTTTTGCTGCCGCCACGTCACGTTTGGCACGCAGCATGAAGTCTACTGTCTGGCCTGCCCGATCCACTGCCCGATAGAGGTAGACCCGCTTGCCGCGGATCTGGTGAGTAGGCCCGGGGAGTTGCACCCCGAGCCTCTCGCAGAACCGTACGTGAGGCTCGCACCTCATACGGCTCCCGTTATCCAACCACTTCTCCCCGTACTGGCCAGTAGTGAAATAGCTGAGGGCATTTACTCTTCATCTTGCTGAGCCACTCGGCACTGCGCCGCTTATGGCGTAGCAGTGTTTTGTATTTCCTTCTAGCCCATTGCTCAAGTCTGCTATCGATATACCGAGAGAGCTTGCGCATTGCCGTCTGATAGAACGCCCCATAGTAATTCCACCACCCACGTAACGTGGAGTTGCATTGCTGCGCCAAATCGGCAAGCTTCATCGATGTTTGTCGATGAAGCTTCCAACCTCGCACTGTCTGCCGCATCCGTTTCAAGGCATCGTCGCTCACGCCCGGAAGGAAACTGGTAAATACCCGTCCCCCCTTGTCCCGAGCCGCTCTCGGCCGGAACGTAAAGCCTAGAAACGTGAACTGCACTTGCGGATAGGTGCCAGTGCGACGGCTCTGCTTGCAATACACGATCTTCGATTTCTCAGGATGCATCGTCAATCCGCACTCCTCCAGCCGCGATGCGATGGATTGCATCACGGCTGCCGCCTGCTTCTGACTGCGACAGTGAACTACCGCATCGTCGGCGTAGCGCGCGAAGGGCGATTGTGGATGGGTCCGACGCATCCAGCAGTCGAACGCATAATGCATAAACAGATTCATCAAGACTGGACTGACCACACCCCCTTGTGGAGTACCACGCTCCCGCGGCAGACGAGTACCGTCTTCCGCCTCGAAAGGTGCAACAAGCCACCGCTCGATGTACAGCAGGATCCAGCTTTCGCTGATGTGGGTGCGGACCGCCTTCATCAAGAGACCATGATCGATTTGATCGAACGCAGCCTTGATGTCAAACTCAACCACCCAGTCATATTGCCAGCAACGCTTGCGCGTCACGGCAATCGCCTGTTTCGCCGACTTGCCCGGCCGGTATCCATAAGAATCTTCATGGAATATCGGATCGAGCACCGCCTCGATCATGAGCTTGACCACGGTCTGTGCGATTCTGTCTGACACAGTGGGAATTCCCAACTTTCTGGTGCCGCCCTTGGCCTTCGGAATTTCAACCTGCTTGACCGGCGGCGGGAAGTACGACCCCGATGACATCCGGTTCCACAGCTTGTACAGATTTCCCGAGAGATTCTGCTCAAACATGGCGATTGTTTCGTCGTCCACGCCAGCAGTGCCACGGTTGGCCCTCACCAGTTGATACGCTTCCCACACCGTGCGCTTTGCAATGCAATACGGTTTTGTTGATGTCATGTCACTCATCCCCGCAACACCGGTTGGTGACACCCGTCAACGGGATAACGCTGCCCCTTCGCTCCACCCTCATTACAAGAGCTTCAACACTACTACGAGCAGCTCCGCCCCTCACTCCGGCATCGGTATTCTTCCTCATGGTGTCTGCCATTCGTCATTTCCCTTCACATCCGAAGCAAGGTTCTCACGTTCCATACCGAAGCCTATATTGAGCTCATGCCGCCTATACACCGACTGCCGACGGGCCCGTAAGCAGGTGTCGTCCCGACTAATCCCGGAGGTACCTGACGCCCCCGGTTTTGACAGTACTTTAGAAACTAACGATGCGTCATCGGACGGTTTGCTTTCGCTCATCTTCTCAACACGTACCTGACATCTTATCGATGCCTTTTCCACAGTCGCTCACGACCACGTCTTTTGGGCGCAGCCGCACTGGGCGGTTTGAAATCTGCTCCTGCAAGCTGATTTCGGGAGGCCGACTCCCATCTTCGGTACAGCATCGCAGACTTCCGCCTGCGTTCGTGACACACTCAGGTACATTTCGTCGACACGCCACGACTGTCCTGTGGGCGTGCTAAAACGGTTCCAGCGTTTGACGAATTCGGGCGTATAACGCTGCACCCAGCGCAGGGTCGTCGTGTGCGCGAGAGACATCGAGGGCGAGAACCCTCGACGTGTTGCCATCGGGAAGAAACCAGCGCGCATTGATCGCCAGCCCAAACGCGTCAGCGCTGCCGTCGAAAACAGGGTTTTTCAACACAATAGACCCGCCGCCGTTCGAAGTTCCACCAACTCAAACAGCACATCACGTCGGTGAGCGTAAGTACATGAATGCCGGATGGCAGACGCACGCTGTACCGCCGACATTACCCTTACTCCTCGTGCCCTCTAATATCTGCGCGTCTTATGTTGTGACGTTCAATTTGTCCCACCACGCAGCCAAAGGGGGGCGGACCCCAACAAGGCGGCCAGTTCAAGGTGCGTGTCGCAAGGGCCGCTGACGGAGGCGTGCTCCAGCATTTACATTCGCAGTCCGTATCAAATTGATTCACATCTCGTTACAAGACTCTGTCTTGACCCTGCGATCCCGTTTCCTCTATGCTGCATTGCAAGCAATTGGCCAGCCCGGCTGTCGGCAGCGAAGGTTACCTGCGAGGTTAGCCGACTGATGACCGGGTGGCATGCTGCACACACCGTTGGTGCCGTGATTGCGGCGGTGCCTGTCTTCCCGAGAACGACCGAGGGCGTCAGATGTTACACACCTTCTTCTTCGATTCTGCGGCGAGCCAGCCGCATGGCCCGACGTTATGGGTCAATGAGCGTCTTTACAGCTATGGTGAAATTGAGGCCTGGGCACGTCGCGTGTCTGCGGGTCTGGCAGCAGTTGCACGGACCAGCGACGTAAGCCGATGTTTGCTGTTTGGGCATCGCAGCGTGGCCGCCTACGTTGGCGTGCTGGGAATTCTCGACGCCGGGATGGCCTATGTGCCGCTCAGCCCGAAGATGCCGGCGATGCGGATCGCGGCCATCATCGAGCAGTCCGGCGCGCCGTTGATGCTGGTCGATCGTCGTTGCGCCGGGATGCTCGATGAAGTGCTGTCCCTGCTTGACGAACGCCCACGGATCTTCCTGCTCGACGAAGATGTGGGTGATCCCCATCTGCCCTCCGTTGCCACCCATCTGCCGCCGCTGCCCGCTGCGCCGTATGTGCAACGCCAGGGCTCCACGCACGACGTCGCTTACATACTGTTTACCTCCGGCTCGACGGGGGTGCCGAAGGGCGTGCCGATCACGCATGCGAACGCCGATGCTTATGTGAAAGTCCAGTTGCAACTGGACGACAACGCGCGCGATGCACGCTATATCCAGTTCTGCGAACTAGGCTTTGATCCGTCTGTGCACGACATGTTCGTCTGCTGGGCGAACGGCGGCTGCCTGTACGTGCCTGACACCGTCGATCCTGTCTATAACGCGGACTTCATCAAGCGTCACGAGATTACACACTGGAATAGCGTGCCTTCCGTGGCCGGCTTCATGCAGCAGATGCGCAAGCTGACGCCGGGTGCATTCCCGAGTCTTCGAGTCTCGATGTTCGGCGGCGAGCCACTATCTCGCTCGCTGGCGCTGGCGTGGGCGCGCGCCGCGCCGAACAGCCGGATCTTGCATATGTACGGGCCGACCGAAGCGACCATCGCCTGCACATGCTTCGAGGTCAGCGCCGAATTCCTCGAGGATTCGCAGCACACCGTCATGCCGCTCGGCTTGGCGCTCCCGAGCGTGGAACTGATGATTGTCGATGCCGAACTCGAACCTGTCGCCGCGGAGCAGACGGGCGAGTTGCTGATCGCGGGCCCGCAGCTCGCCGCCGGCTATCTGTCGCCTGACGAAGCCGGCAATAGCAGGTTCATCGCGAAGACCTATCCCGGTCGGCACGCGCGACGCTGGTATCGAACCCGCGACGCCGCGCGCGCAACCACGCAACACGGAATCGTGTTTCAGGGACGTCTCGATACGCAGGTCAAGATTCGCGGCAACCGGGTCGAGCTGGAAGAGGTCGAACATATCGTGCAAGCGTGCAGCCAAGCTGCGCTATGCGCGGTGATCCCATGGCCGCTCGATGAAGCCGGGAGAGCCATCGGCCTCGTCGCCTTCGTGACGAACGCCCGGGTCGAGATCGCGCTGGTTCTGCGGGCGTGCCGGCAGCGCTTGCCGGTCCATGCGGTGCCGCAACGGATCGTTGTCATCGACGCGTTTCCGCTTAACGTGAACGGCAAAATCGACAGAATGGCTCTCGCAGGACAGTGCGCACACGGCATGGTTGCCGCCTGAGGTTTGTGCCAGATCCAAGCAACGAATAGCCAGCCATCGCCGCGCATGAGTGCGTTGATGACATGCCTGAAAAGCAGGCGTTATAGGGGAGCAAATGAAAGTCGCTTTGCGCCGCATTCTTGCGGAAACCGCATGCCTCGAGGTGCCGGTCGAAACCTTGAGCGATACCGACAACCTTTACGCCGCTGGTCTGTCCTCGCTCGGCACGTTTCGTGTGATGCTGGCCGTTGAAGACGCGTTGGGCATCGAGATACCGGGAGAGTTGATTACGTTTGACCTGTTCCGAAGTATCGATTCGCTCGCGAGCGCGCTCGCACCGCTCGTAAGGGACGACTGGGCGGCGCACCGGCCGTGTGCGACTGCGCGGCGACAGCCATGACAGCGAAGGCTGCAATGAAGCCAGTCACCTTTGGTGGCTGTTACGGGTCACTGCACCTGCCGGCGGACGACGGGGCCACGACGGGCATGGTGCTGTGCAGCCCGTTCGGCTACGACGCGCTATGCGTGCACCGCGGCTGGCGCGACTTTGCAGAAGGGTCGACGGTGGCCGGCGGTATCCCCGTTCTGCGCTTCGACTATCCGGGAGCGGGCGATTCGGAGGGCAACGAGGAAGATCCGCAGCGCTTTCGCGCATGGATCGACAGCATCAAGGCTGCGACACAGTATCTGCGGACGGCTACCGGTGTGACGCGCGTGATCCTGTGCGGCCTACGTCTGGGAGCGACGTTGGCAGTCGTGGCGGCCGAAGAACTGGGCGACGTCGATAGCCTGATTTTGATGGCGCCCGTCATAGCTGGCAAGCGTTATATCCGGGAGCTGAACATGCAGCATCAGAGCTGGCTCAAGACCCCAAGCGGCCGCGCAGCGGTGCAAGCGGATGACGACGGGCGAGCCGTGGGCGCATTCGGATTCCAGCTGTATGCCGACACGCTCGAGCAACTCGCTGCCGTCGACCTCGTACAGCGCGAGCGGCCCCCCGCGCGCCGTGTGCTGCTGCATGATGCCTGCGACAGCGCTCCCATGCGCCAGTTGATAGAGCGTTATCGTGGTCATGGTGCGAGCGCAGACGTGCAGATCTTTCCCGAGTACGACAAGTTCCTGGTCGACCCACGGTTTAGCGTGCCGCCGCGACGGGCCTTCGACAGTGTGCTCGAGTGGCTCGGCTTTCAGTCCGGCACGCCGGCGACGCCTGCGGTGGAGATACTTCCACCGGCCGCCGATGCCCGGATCGATTTTGCGGCAGGTCATGAGACGCCTGTCGTGTTCGGAGGCGGGCGCTATGTCGGCGTGTTCTGCCAGCCGCGCTGCACGCAAGAGCGGGCCCCCGCTGTGCTGCTCGTCAACACGGCCGGCGCTCATCGCGTCGGCGACGGACGGCTTGCCGTACTGATGGCGCGACGGCTTGCGGGGCAAGGCATCGCCTCGTTACGCATGGACCTGGGCGGCCTTGGCGATAGTCTGCATCACGAAGATTCGCCGACGCTCGAAGCCATGTACGCCCGTCATTCGGTCACCGACGCGACGGCGGGAGTGGATTGGCTGATGGCGGCCGGGCACCCGGGGGTTGTCACGTTCGGCGTCTGCACGGGCGCATACGTCAGCATTCATACGGCGTTAGCGCATCCTCGCGTGGTGGGCTGCATGTCGGTCAACTTGCCGTTTTTCTTTTGGGGCGGCCCGCAAACGAAGCCAGGCGCTCACCATATCGAATCCAGTCAGGTGTACTGGCGTTCGATCCGCACCCCCCATAAGTGGCTCCGGCTGCTGACCGGCCGGGCGAATGGGCGAGCGATCGCCGTGGAGTTGGGACGCCGCTGGTACGTGCGCTTGACTTCGCTCGCCAGCAGTCCGTTCGAAGGCAGGTTGGGCGTCAACACGTCGACGGGTGCTATCCGCCAACTCTTGATGGACCTCGAGCGCAAGGGCGTGCGAACGTCGCTGGTGTACGGCTCGCTCGATGCGGGACTCGATGAACTGGCGATCCGTTTTGGACCGAACGGTAGCGAACTTGGAAAGCTGACGAACGTAACGGCAAAGATACTGGAGAAAGTCGATCACTCGTTGTTCTCGCGCACCGCGCGTGAAATTGTGATGGCGCATTTCGAGGAATTTTTGCAAGAGCGGACTCTCCATGCCGGGCGCGCTGTCCTGGACGCTACAGATTTACACATGAGTTCGTTGCGGCGGATGTCGATCCAGACCGGCCCGCGCAAAGCTGTCCGATGACGGCGCAGTTCCGCCCCTGCATCGAAGACGCGCAGCAATAAGTGACACGCGCCGGGCGACACGCAAGACTGGACGCCCATTGCCGTCGTCACCCTCAATCCGGAGCGCGATTCCGTCGTCAGCGGCGTCGCAAAATGCAAACAAACAGCCCTTGGCTGCGTGACTGAGGCGACAAGTGTCTTAACACGCGCCGCGTGCACATCGTGCATTGCTTCTTTTCAACGAATCGACGGCTTAGATCATGGCGACTGATATTGAAGAATGCGGACCTCTCCTTTCGATGTTCGATTTGGAAATCAAGAAAATAGAGCGGTCGGCATGCTTGTCGACAGACATCGAATCTGTGCCAGACGAATTCACCAGGAGGGTATTTGAATCGGGCCTCGACTGGCTTGCGGGCTTTATCATGAGGCCTCATGCTGAACTGGGCCGTCGTGGCGCGGTTTGCCCTTTTGCCAAGCCAGTTCATGACGAAGGATCATTGGTTTTTTGCGCCTGGGATGTAAATGAACTACCGTTCGAGATTTTCCTCTCGGTATTGAACAGGCTGCCTGCGCTTTATCATCGGCTGTCTTCCGGCACGCCCGGAAAATCGCGGCTCTTTTCGATATGCATATTCTTGAATGGCCTGAAAGAAGAGCAATATTCGAAATATATAGACAAGGCGCATTCGATGTCGAAGCCCGTTTTTATGGAGGCAGGATTGATGATCGGTGAATTTCACCCTTTAAGCATGACGAAAGGGGTTCATTCAAAAACATTCCAGCCGATGCGTAGTAGCCGGCCAGCTTTTGTTGTGCGAGCTATAACGCCTCATGATGCGATGTTTATTGATCGAGAGGATAGCCCATCCGAAGTACGTCTTCGCGAACTATTGGACTATAAGTTATGGGTTGGAGAAGCTCTGCCCAAAGACGACATCCTGAGAATTGAGAAACGGATCGCGGAACTGAGATTAGCGATAGCAAGGCGAAGTTGATCACGGTAGCTGGATGCGCCGCTAGCAGCCCAAATGCGTTCCCGAAGCCGGCGTCGCCCGCAAGAATTAAAGCAGATGAACCGCTTATCTGCTTTGCTCGCGCAATGGCATGACCCTTGCCTCCATCGACTTCAGTCGAAGGCCTCGCTCGAAGCAGTCATTCGCACAACGCGTGGCGCGAAAGGTTGCGGATGACCGCAAAGGCGGTGAAGCGGTCGTTACGGTCTCATTTCGCTGGCGTACAACGGGGGCGGTAGCGCAGCAAGTAAGCCAGCCGGAGCAAATGAACACAACGCAGCAAGAGGAAATTCTTTTGCATAGACCATCGGTCGGTTCCATCGATTCATCTCGGCAAGCACCAAATGGCACGCCGGAACACCGCCAATCGGCCGTGGCAAGGGGCCACTCACGCGTGCGCCGACGTCGTCTCGACTGCACTGACGCCCACGAGCTGCACGTTGGACCATATCCAGGCTGACGTCGCGAGGTCTTCCAATAGCCGGCCTTTCAACTGGTCGCGCCAGCATGATGCGGTATATCGGCGGCCCGGTGAGGCATGTGGGCAAGCCATCCGGCGAGGCCGAGGATCGGCATCCTTCGACTGAAAAATCAGCTTAAAAAGTATGAAGGATTGACTAGTATGTATGAAGATACCCGGCTCCCATGCACGCTGTGCCTTGCGCCTCCTGACAGCCCCGTCCCGATCGACGCATGCCCGCGTCGACGGCAACGCGGCGGCCGTGCGAGGACGGGTGACACTGATGCGGACTCGAGGCGTTCCGGCATTCAGGCGGAACAGGCACCGAGTTGCGCGAAAGGCGGGCGCGGCGACCGCCTGCGAATCAGACTCCGGTGTGCTGCGGGTTCCCGGGCGCCCGCTGAACATTGCCCGGGGGTGGGAGTGATGCATGACGACAGTGCTGCTGGTGGACGATGAGCCGGAGACGTTGGCTGCCTGGGAAATGTGCTGCGAGCACGACGGATACGAAGTGAAAGCCGCACTCGATGGCCAGGCGGCGCTGGCCGTCCTGACGACGAGCCCGGTTGACGTGGTAGTGGCCGATTGGCGGATGCCGAAAATGTCTGGCAGCACGCTCTGCCATCACATCCGGAACGCACCAGGTCTGGCGGGGACGGTTTTTATCCTGGTGTCGGCCGAGTCAAGTCCGCCCGCCTTTGTGCAGTACGACGGTTTTCTGCGCAAGCCCGTCGATGTGCCGGTGCTGCTGGCGACAATGCGACGCCTGCTCGCGGAGCACGCGGCCGACTCTGCCGCCGCGCAGGGGCACACTGCGCCGCGTCATTGATGCCGGGGCGCGCGATACCTCTAAATGAAAAGTGTTTGCGCCAAGCACTGCAGCGCAGTGCTCAGTGCCGGGAGCGTTCGCGCAGCCGCACGTGCTGCCGGAGAAGCCGGTTACTTGGGCGGCGGCAGCGAAGGATCGAGCTTGGCCGAATCCCTGACGAGCTGCTCCGTCATCGCGGCCGCGACCGGGTTCGAGCCCGTGCTTGGCTTCGAGCTACGTTGGTCCATGGCGGCGCGAGCGGCGGACATATCCGGCGGCGGCAACGATGGATCAAGCTTCGCCGATTCCCTGACCAGTTCGTCCGTTTCCGGTGTCGCGCCTTGAGTCGTTATCGCGCGACGGTCCAGACCGTCTCGTCCATGCTGGGCGCGCTGCGCCGGAACCACCTTCGGCGCACCCGAGTCCTGCACGTTCACCGACGCGACTGCAATCGATGGCGCCTGCTTCGGTTGTGCCTCCGGTTTCGGTTGCCCGGTGACTTGTGCGGCGGCCGGACTGGATGCGGGCGCGGCCGTCATGGGCGCAGGTGCTACGGCCAGAGCGGGAGCTGGAGCGGGAACCGAAGCCGGAGCGGGAACCACCGGCTGCTGCGCGTTGGCAGTGCTTTTCGTGATTGCGCCGGATGGCTTCGACTCGCCGATGCTGCCTTCCGTCACGTGATCGCTGACGCGCGAATCGACGACGGGCGGGCGTGCGGATTCATCCATGGCGGCCGTGACTTCTGCCATTGCGCGGCGGTCCGCCTGAAGGAGCATCAGGTACGTGGTCCCTGCTGCAACGAGCAGGAGCCCTCCAATAATCATCAAAATCTTTCGGGTATTCATCATACTTACTGACGGATCCTTCAAACGACGTGAGCCAGCCATGATAAACGACTGATCACGGCTTTAATCAGACAAATGCCAGCAATGGCAGACCTCATGAGCGGGAATGGGCGAGCGATATCCAGAGAATTGCCGGGTCGTCCGTCCCTCCTGTAGAAGCACGCATTCGCGCAGGCCGGCTGTTCTGATTGGTCTAACGACTGCGAAGGCACCATCCGACGCAGAAGAGCCAAGCGAGCGACCGGTGCTCGATCAGAGCGTCCATATGGAAAAGGCCTCGCGCAACGCACGAGCATAGGTGATGGTCGACAAATTAGTTCGATGCCCGGCATCAAATTCGGAGAACGTCCACTTGGCCATACGCGGTCGTCAATGCGAACGTGGGGTATCCTGATTCCTGCTGCGAGTGACCACAACAAAGAGGCGACAGTGCTTGAGCTATCGGTTCGTGACAAAGCGATGCTGAGTGGTGAATTTGGTGATGGTGCAGCGCTTGCGATGCGTATAGTCGTCGCCACGGCGCATGTGATGAACGCTCAAAGACTTGTCGACATTTCCTCCGCTCATATCGACGGGTGTCTGTACCACGGATCCGTGAGTCTCGATTTTGTCGAGCGCTTTGTCGCGTCCGGAACGCAGGTCGCCGTTCCGACCACACTCAATGTCGGATCGCTCGACCTCATACACCCGGAGTTGTATCGCGGCAAACCGGAAACTGCGAACGCAGCAAAGCGCCTTATGGAGGCACATCTGGAACTCGGATGCGAAGCTACCTTCACGTGCGCACCGTACCAGCTAAAGCACCGCCCACGCCTAGGCGATCAGATCGCGTGGGCTGAATCGAATGCGATCGTTTTCGCCAACTCAGTTTTGGGCGCCCGGACGAGTCGCTACGGCGATTTTCTTGATCTCGCGGCGGCAATTACTGGCCGCGTCCCGTATGCCGGATTGCATGTCACCGAAAACCGGGCCGCCCATCTTGTGCTCGCAGCGCCCAACCTCAGTGATTCATCACGGCGCGACGCCTGTTTCGCCGCTCTCGGCTTTTTTCTCGGCCTTAAAGCTGGAGCAACGGTAGCCGCGATCACTGGATTACCTGCGGACACGACAGAAGACGAATTGAAATCTCTTGGCGCTGCGGCCGCATCCAGCGGCTCAGTGGCGCTCTTCCACGCGGTAGGAATTACTCCAGAAGCTTCGACGCTTGACGCCGCGCTACAGGGTGGCGAGCCGGAACAGACCATTGTTGTCAGCGAGGCGGACCTTGTTGCGATCCATCATAAGTGGAACGATGCTCGCTCCAGCGGGCCGCTCGCCGCGATCAGTCTGGGAACACCGCATTTTTCGGTCAACGAGTTCCGACGGCTCGCCAAACTGTTCGAATCACACAAAGGGCCGCTCCGATGCGACTTCTATGTAAATACGAACCGTTATGTTCTTTGGCAGATCGAAGAGGAAGGACTCGCCCAGCAACTGGCCTCGCGCGGCGTTCAGATTGTGGTGGACACATGTACTTACATCACCCCCGTGATGAAACAGATCAAGGGACTGGTGATGACTAACTCAGGGAAGTGGGCTCACTATGCCCCTGCGAACATCGGCGTCACAGTCGCGTTTGGGAGCATGACTGAATGTGTTCGCTCCGCCTTCGAAGGGAGAGTTTGCACTGATGAACTGGCCGGCTAGAGCTACGACCACGATCCCGCCCACTCTCGAGCTTGACGGCCAAGTCGTCGTGCCGGGGCGAGCACGCGGCCTTACAATCGCGCTACCCCCGCTGAGCTTCTGGGGCGGCTACGACGCTGAAAACGGGGTGATCATCGACAAGACACATCCGGGCTACGGACAAAGCTTGAAAGACCGGATGCTTGTGATGCCGCGGGCGCGCGGCTCCAGCTCCAGCAGCAGCGTGCTGGCTGAAGCATTGCACAACGGGACTGGCCCCAGCGGCATCGTACTGGCAGAACGCGACCTGATTCTTGCAATAGGCGTTATTGCCGCCAACGAACTCTATGCCCTAAACGTACCAGTCGTGAGTGTCGGCGAAGACGTGTTCGCGCAAATTGCGTCTTTCACCGCAACACTGGAGATTGACGCCGGCGATACGTCCCGCCCCGCGAGAATTTACGTCACCGACAGTGAACGTGATGGGAGCCGCAACCCATAGGGTTCCGGCATGCGGCTCGGTCATATGAATGAAATTAGTTGTACCCAAGAATCGCGACCGATGCGACGTCCGCTCGCTCAAGTGTACTGCCCACGAGGCTCGATAGCGGCGAGGTCAGCAGTGCCGCATAAGAAGAAGCCGACGCAACTGCGGCGCAGCTTTGAACGTTGCGATGCGCAATGTTTACGACCTGCCGATGAGACGAATGCAACAATTCAGTGTGTACCATGACAAGTGATGTCCTAAAACAGTAAGAGAAAGCGGTCGACGCGGGCACGCTACCCTAGGCGATTTGCTGCCACCGACGAAAAACCTGTGCTCGTTTCAATCGCTCTGACGTTCTCAGGTCTCGCGAACGCATCAGGAGCGCCGTCGGCGGGACTACGCTGCCGTCCGATGGCCTTGAAAAAGGTCTCAAGACCTGATGGCAGAAAGAACCACGCCCAGTGCAAATCTTCGGTTCCGTCGTTTATCACCGTATGCGATTTCTGTGGACCCGGGAAAACTGTCATACCTGGCGCGATCAGGTAATCGCGCCCTTCCACAACCGCGTTGCCCTTGCCTCGGATGAAGTGAAGCACCTCTTCAGCTTTACCGGTGAGAACAGGGTGCAGCCCGAAAACAGGACGACGCAGAGCATGATGAAGGTCGTCCTGCACGTATCGACTTTCGCTGCGCTTCACGCTTGTTCTGCGCGCCCCAAACCACAAAAGCAACCCGCGCGCGCCCTTACGAGTGGACAGGGCGGATGCACGTCTGTCCCGTTTTTTGAAATTTACTTTGATCTTCAGGCTTTCATTGGATAGCGACCGACACGAGAATAGTTCTCGGACACGGGAATAAGCCCGCGGCACCGGCCGTTTTATTTCTGTAGTGAGCAGGTGGCCTGAAGGATCAACGCTCGACACGTGTTCGCGCTTGACATTCCTAGCCTTGCGCGACGACTACGACTCGGACGGCGGTGCGAGCAACGCGCAAATATCAGTTACAGACACATCTTGATGTCGATCGACTGCACGCCGTTCCTAACGCTTCGTCCGGACCTTCGCCTGGCGTCACGCGTGGGGGCGATTGGCCACTCTTTGATACTCGCGGTATTCGTAGAGGAAAACGTCATGTTCTCAAGCCCACGCACCGCAGTCTTCCTTGGTATGGCCGCACTCGGCCTCGTTTGTAGCCCTAGTTACGCAGAGCAGACGATAAAAGCCACGCTCCTCATGAACACGATCCAGCTCAATGCTAGTGACGTTAAGGCAGGCACAGTCACCTTCGAGGTAAGCAACGCACCGGACACTGGTCTGAAACATGAGCTTGTCGTTCTTAAAACGGACTTGGCCGCCGATAAGCTGCCACTTAAAAATGGACAGGTGTCCGAGAGCCAGTTCAAAAAAATGGGAGAGGTGGAGGACATCGACCCCGGCAAGAGCAAGCGTTTGACACTCAAGTTGGCACCCGGCCGCTACGTACTAATCTGCAATCAGCCAGGCCACTACTCGATGGGCCTGCATACGTCTTTGCTCGTCACGCGCTGACCGGCTTGGGTCAAATGGAATAGCCCACGACGGCAAATCGTTTATACGACATATCTGAACCCGCGGCAGAGTTCGATGAGCATTCGACAATCGCACGTCATTCGATCCAGCAGCGGACTGCTGCGCGCGGCGCTTGAAGCGTAAGCCGTTGCGCACACGGGAGCGAAGAGAAAATGCGGGGCTTGAGGGGCTCGGCAACCTCGTTCTGTCACACGCGGTAACGAATTTCCCCTGCGCGGCCCCGGGACATATATGCCGCGCCGCGGTCTAAATCTTTAGCGGAGTTGTTCCGCCGTATTAGATGAGGTCCTATCGTGCAGCACATGATTTTGCCCCCTTTGACGGGGGTGCTTGCAGCCGCGGTCCTGGGCGGGTGCGCCGCGGCGCCCTACGACACATCGATGAATTCCTGTGATCAGGAGTACATGATGACCAATCCCGCGAGCGCCGAATATTACTGCGGTCCAGGCTATGGGTACCCCCTGTACGAAGGAGGCTTTCTCGGTTTTGTCGATATCGACCACTTTCACCATCGGCACCATGACCATGACCATGACCATGACTTCGATTTTCATCGCGGCCATGACCATGATCGTGACTTTCATCACGGCGGCGCCATGGCAAGCGGCGGGCACGGCGCGCGCGCCGAAGGCCACGGCGGCGGGCACGACTCAAGTGGTTTCGGCAGTGACTTTCAGCCGTCGGGAGCGAGCGGATCGCACGGCGGTGGTCCGCGCAAGTAGCCGGAATCACGCAACAGACAGCACCTCCACAATCCTCCGCGCGAACGCCCGTGCTTCTTTGCCGAACAGATAGCAATGGTCGGCGCCAGCCACTTAGCAATGCCTTCGCAGCCTCAGAGGCTGCGCGAAAGATGGAATAGACGCCCCCGCGGAATCGTTTAGACGACATACGAACCAACGGCAGACTTCGATGAGCACTCGACAACAGCACGTCATCCGTTCTGTCAGCGCAGGGCTGCTAATTGCATCCGCTGCGTTGCTCGCTGGCTGCGGCGGCGGAGGCGGTGGTAGCGCAAGCAGCACATCGATGATTTCGATCGCCGGCACGGCGGCAACGGGCAAGGCACTCGCGAATGCGACGATCAGCATCGCCTGCGCGCGGGGCTCGATGTCAGTCTCTGCAGATGCGAACGGAAACTACCACGCGACGTTCGGCGCAGCGTTGCCGTGCATGATCACTGCAACTTCGGGCGGGACGATGCTGCATTCCGCGGCGTTCGCGGGCGGCACGTACAACGTCACGCCGGAGACGGATCTGTTGTTGTCGTATCTGGCGGCGCAACTCGGTACGAATGAAAGCGCGCTCATCACCGGCTTCGCGGCGAACACGCAGTTTCAGCAGACGCTGCAGAATCAGACCGACGTTCTGACTGCGCAGGCCGCTGTCGTACAGAATCTGCAGCAAAAGTATGGTGTTACGCTTTCCGTCCCCAATTTTCTGACCACCGCATTCACTGTCGGCCAACCAGGCGAGGACAACGATCTCGAAGCGCTCCTCGCTCTCGGCGCAATCGACGCCAACGGCGAACCGGACGCAGTCGCCGTCACACTCATGGCCACGGCGGGGGCCGCACATCCGATTGCGACATCGCCAGGTACGGGCACAAGCGGAACCGGTGGGACCGGTGGGACCGGGGTGGGCGGCACAGGGAGCATGGGCGGCATGATGTGAGACGACGAGACACATGATGCCCTTGGGTCACCGTTCGACGTTTCTGAAACCTCGGGCCGTCTCACACCGTACTCATGGCGGTTCGTGAGATTGCGACGCGGCAGAGGTGGCCGATACACGCTCAACCGACAGCAGCCGCGCATGGATCAGCGCAGTTCCGTGGCGAAGTCCCCCGCGGAATGGCTGCGGCCGGAACCGGGAGAACGCGTACGAAACAGAGCGGTGAATTCCTCCGCAGGCAGAGGCCGCGAAAAAAGATAGCCCTGTCCAGCCTGGCAGGACCATTCCCGAAGGAGCCTTGCCTGCTCGCTCGTTTCAATGCCCTCGGCCGTGACGGACAGTCCAAGCGACTGCGCCATGGAGATGACGGCTCGAACGATTGCATCGTCTTCGGCACTCGTACCGATGCCCTGGACGAAGGATCGGTCGATCTTCAGCACATCCAGCGGCAGCTTGCGAAGATAACTTAGCGATGAATAGCCCGTACCGAAGTCGTCGATTGCGATCGTTACACCAAAATCTTTCAGTTTTCGGAGCGTCTCGATGCTCTTTGTCGTATCCCGCATGATCAGGCCCTCGGTGACCTCGAGTTTCAGCGAGGCAGGGCCGATATGAGCACTGGACAGCGCCGCAGCCACGTCGGCAACGAGATTGGGATCATCGAACTGCCGAGGCGAGAGATTGACGCTAATCTGCAGTGACGGCTCTGTTGGGAACTCCCGCTGCCAGCGGGCGACTTGCTGGCAAGCCTCTTCCAATACGTATCGTCCGAGCGGAATGATCAGGCCGCTTTCTTCTGCAATCGCAATGAACTCAGACGGCGGCAACAAACCTCGCGTGGGGTGCTGCCACCTCACGAGCGCTTCCATTTCACGGAACCCTGCCGCCTGAAGCTGCATGATGGGCTGAAAATACACGCGTAGTTCGCGATGCTCGATCGCGTAACGCAGGTCCGTTTCAATCTCCAGCTTTTTGACTGCTTCAGCGTGCATGTTCTCTTCGAAAACCACATAGCGGCCCTTTCCGCCGTTCTTGGCCCGGTACATGGCGACGTCGGCGTCCCGCAACAAGGTGTCAGCATCGCCGCGGCCGCGGCCAGCGTGCGCGAATGCCAGCCCGACGCTCGCGCTGACGATGTACTGTTTGTTGTCGAGATCGAACGGTTGACTGAATTGCGCAAGAATGTTGTCCGCGACCAGGGTGCCTTCGCTCGTCGCTTCACTCCCCAAGTGTTCCAGCAGGATAACGAACTCGTCTCCGCCCAGTCGCGCGACGGTGTCGGTCGGGCGAACGCATCCTTCGAGGCGCTTGGCCGCTGCGATCAGCAGCCGGTCTCCCACGTGATGCCCGAGACTGTCGTTCACCCGCTTGAAGTTGTCCAGGTCGACGAAAACGACTCCGATCATCGCATTACGTTGACGCGCGCGCGCTTCGGCCTGGCTAATACGATCAAGCAGCAGTGCGCGGTTCGGTAACGAGGTGAGCGTATCGTAGAAGGCCCGTCGCGCGAGCTGCTCTTCGAAGTTCTTTCTTTCGGTGGTGTCGCTCGCTGTCGCCACGATCGCGCCGACAGCCGGTTCGTCGAGCAGATTCGTCAAGGTAAGCTGAATATAGCGCCACGCATCGCCCTCGCCTCGAGTACGGATTTCGATGGATTTCGTGGATCGCGCCGTCGACGACACGGTCTCCAACAGGCCCTGCAGCGTGGGACGGTCAGTGGGATGGACCGGATCGAACAGACTGGTGCCGACGATCTGGCCCATGTTGTTCAACGGATCGGGTCTTCGCGTCGGCGCCTCGTAAGTCACCGTCCCATTGACGTCGGAAACGAGTATCGCATCCGACGTGTTGGCGACAAGCGCCTGCAGCCTCTGTTCGCTCGTGCGCAGCGCGTCCTGGGCCGCTGCATCGGCGTTCTCGCGAATACGCCGCAGCATCTGAAGAAACAACAACGTGAGCCCCACGCCGATCGCCAGAACTACGGGGGTTGATATCAGGACGATCCGTTGCACGACAACGAGCCGGTCGAGTTGCATCGTCGCATCGTCGCGGTGCTGTGCCGCTGCTGCGAGGACCTTTTGCTCGATATCGTCGAAGAGCGGATCGGCCGAATCCTTATCGATCTCATTGGCTCTCGCGATGTCGTGATCGTCGACGGCCTTGAACATCGGCTTGGCGAACGCTCGATACTTCGCGTGCTTCTCCAACAGGCCGAGCAGCATCGTGCTGCTGCCGGGTTCAAGTGCCATCGCCTTCTTCAGCGACGCGTCAAGTGCCTGGCCGGCCTCGCGGTGCTGGCGTAGAACCTCCGGACGTGGGTCCAGGAAGTACTTGCGTTCGGCCGATTCCTCCCATGCGACGCAGTAGCGGGCTTCCTCGAAAGCTTTATCCGCCTCGTTGGCAGCTTGCGCGGCGAAACCGGCGCTCAAGCTTTCATAGGCTCCCCAGAAGGCCAGGAGCGGCACGCTCAACAGAACGAGGACTAGACCAAATATTGCGGTCCGCCGCGCGGGGGGCACGTTCAACGACGTCTGCTCAACTCGGTTTGCTCCTGCGTTGCGTCGCCACAGATATCGACGCCTTTGAGTACCGTTCTGTCTGGTCACGATTGCTCCGATGTGGAACGGCACGTCAACGGGGTAATCTGTTCGAGCAGATTGGGCAGAAGGAAACTGGAGGTACCAGTCTGCCCGCAGATGACGTGCGCATCCGGAAGCCGTGCCCCGAAGCATGACTCGGTTCGTTGCTTAACTCCGAACCGAGTAATTGACGGACGACTCCGATCCCGGTCCACGTTTTGTCGGACCACCGCTTGTTAACGGCACGCTCTGGTCTTTCTAAAGGTCTCGCGTGGGTGGATTGCAATGGCCGGCGTGTCGTCCGGCTGGAGCCTGCGGACAATATCCATGCCTGCCAGTGCGCGCGTCAGCCTCAACTCGCTAGCGGTGGCGGCGGCAGCACGCCTGGGGGCGGCGGCTCATAGGGCCGGACCCCGGGCGCGACCATCATGTGCCCGCGGACCGGGACGCGATCGCCGGCGGCGTACATACTGATCGTCAACGGGAAGGTGCGGGCTGCGGAGACACCTCACGCCACCCGCCGGCGCCCTACTGCCCCCTGAACGGCTTTCGTAGTGGGTTCCTGAGCGGTCCCGTTGGACGATCCCATATGAGCGTGGCGAGAAGCGCGTATAGGAAAAGTTAGACTAGTGCCGATGCATTCCGCCGGATCCGTGCATGCCGCCGAATCCATGCATGCCGCCGGACCCATGCATGCCGCCGGACCCATGCATGCCGCCGAATCCCCTCATACCACCGAAGTTATGCATACCACCGCCCGGAAACGGGCCACGGTGAAAGCCCGTTCCGATTGGTGCGAAGAGATCGTGACCCAGTTGATGAAAGTGGTCGAAGTGGTGAAAGTGATGGAAATGGTCGACAAAGATCAAGCTCACGCCGCCCCCAATGAATAGCGGCGGCCCCCACCACCAGGGGTCGGGATAGGGATAGGCTGCGACGGGGTACCACAGCGCGCTGCCATCCGGGCTTTGCACAATTTGCCAGGTCCCATCACTTTGCAGGCACGCACGTCCGACGACTTGCTGCATCGTCCCATCGATTTCTGCCTGCCCGGCAACTGCGCGGCAATTCGCACTGTCGGCCGGCACCGGTAGTTCGTCATAGGTTTGCGCGAGTGCAGGCGCAGCGAAGCCGAGACAGAAGAGCAATGTCCCGCAACGAAGCAGTTTGTCCATGATGTACGGCCACATGAATCCCCGACGTTTTCGACGTCGTGTCGTCGGCGTCACCCAGCACATCGGTGTGCTTGCGCAAATTCACGCCGCGAGCGTAACTGCAGTAGAGGCTTGCCGCTCGGGGCGTAGTTGCCTGACGAGTAAACGATGAAGTACGCCGGCTTATTCCAGCAATACGTGTTCTCTGGGATTTTCGAATTCGGTCACTGGAGTGCGCGGAGGCCCGCTGACCCGATGTTCGCCACTCAGTCGGCATCGACTGGTTATTACGGGACGTCGGGGTGATCGCGACTAACGAGACTCAGGTATTCGCCTATTCCGGCCTCACCTAGCGGCTTGATCATAACCCGCATGGTATGGGTGGCATTTCTCATCACGACACCATACCGACGGCGCGTTTCAAGGTAGCCGTTGCGTTCCCAAAAGCGTTCCGCTCGCACGTTGCCGGCAATGACACCGAGGCGCAACCACCGCGCTCCCGACGCCTTAAGCCAACTCTCAAGGCCTTTGTACAAGCAACGGGCTACACCTTGGCCGTGCTTATCGGTTGACAAGATCAACAATCCTATATGCCACACACCGTCAGCGAAGAGATCTGAAACGATTGTCGCAAATGCGGTCAACTCTTTGCTCGCATCGACAAATCCAATCGTGCGCTTGTTAGTAAATGCCCATCCTTCCGGCAATTCGCTTTCGAACTCCTCCTTGGCTTGAGTCTTTGTCGGCGGGCATCCTTCTGCTGACAAGAAGTATTCGGGATTGTCTTCCAAAAATGTTTGAACGATCGGGATGTCTCCACGACCAAGTTCGATGGCACTATAGTCTTCTACCTCGAACAGTATTCCACCCATTTCAAAAGACATCGGCTGTTCTCAGATCAGTTCATAAAGGGATCCGTTAGGATACTTCAAGAAATTCCGATCTAAGTGCATCGCGAGAATTTTTTTCAAATTAGAATCGGCTGCCGTCTAAATACCTCTACCAGAAAATGAAACAGCTTGAAACGCGCCGCGTTCGCCTGAGGCTCTGCCGCAGACGTGCGCCATGATCCGCTCAAGCTCTTTCACGGACCCAAGCCGATGAACGACCGCAGGCGCTCCATCTACAATGCCCGACTCATGTACCTGGGCGTCGCCCTCGGTGCCGGAGGGGTGGCCTTCTATGTACCCTTGATGCTGTCGCAGGTGGGGCTGCACTTCTCCGGCGTATGGGCCGCATCTATCCTCTTTGCCACCAATCTCGGCCGCATGCTGGGCTCGCATTTCGCAAGCCGACATTCGATCTTCACGGAACGTCCGGCCGCCATCGTCTCGACCATCCTGCTTGAAGGTGTCGCACTATTCAGCATGGCATTTATGCATTTGCCATGGACATTCGCTACCGTCGCGCTGGCGGCCGGCCTTGGCAGCGGGTTGTCGTTTCCGGGGTTAAAGAACTACCTGCTTAAGCTGAAAGATCTGGAAAGCGCGCGGTTGTTCGCCGGCCTGTCGATGGCCATTCGGCTGGGTATGTTGTTCGGTTACCTCAGCGGTGCCCTGATCACCGCGCGCCACATGACAGCCGTGTTCACCGCGATCCTGGTGATGTTCATCGGATATGCGACGTTCATGCGCCTGGCAATAGCCGACATTCTGGCCAATCCGCCAGCGGAAGCGCAAGCTTCACCCGATGCGGTGCCGAAGGCGGCTGCCGGACCCACAGCCGTCGTGGAAGCTCGCCAGCCGGCACTGCGTTCCCTGTTGCTGTCCAACGTCGTGTTCTGGTTCCTCACTATCCAGCCGACGGTAGCGATGAGTCTGTACGTTCCGCGCTTCGTGCCAGGCATGTCGGTATCCACAACGTTCTGGATTTCCTCGCTCACGGTACTGCTGCTGCAGATGCGCGTGACACGGATGGCCAAAAGCGCTGACAGGCACTTCCGCTTCCTGCTCTTCGGCTTCGGCAGCTTGCTGGCAAGCTTTGGCCTGATGGCCATGGCAGGCAGCGAGGCGTGGCTGGTCATGAGCGCAGCGGTACTTCTGGCTCTGGGGCAAATTTTCTACGTGCCGTCGTTCGACGTGATCGTGTCAGGCTATGCGAAGGCACACGGCATACAAACTGGCCCAATGATGGCGCGCCAGCACTTCTATCAAAACATTGGCGTCATGTGCGGTAGCCTGGTAGCCGGAGGGCTGTTCGATCTTGGCATGCGCTGGCGGATCCCAGCCTTGAACTGGTGCGTGCTCGCAGTGCTGTCTGCAGGGATGTTGCTGCTGCTTACTGCCGCTACCCGGCGCAGGACAGTCCCCGCACTGGGATAACACCATGCTACGACTGCACATGACCTGGCGAGGCGGATAAGGCAAGTGCGATCAAGGCGTTTCCGATTCAACTCGCTGTTTGACCGCTGCATTCATCGCCTGAAAGTTACGCCGAGTGTCCTCAATTACATCTTTCGTCAAGCGCCCGACAAGCAATCCAGAGAAGTGCTCCGTTTGCTCAAGACGAGTGCCGCCAGCTACGGCCGTCAGGTGAATGCAATGGTTACCGTCGAATACGCCGCGAATCCACAGACTGCCGCGCCAGCAAAGATCCTGGTCCGGACGAACGAGCAGGACAGTCGGCTTGAACACCATCGAATCCGATCCAGCGCCCAACACAATGCGGATTGTCGCTCCTTCCCTGAAGTCGCCGTCAACCCGGGTAATGAAGGGATTCCAATCAGGATACGCAGCGCCATTCGATACGACTTTCCACACGTCGGCAGGCGGTCGGTTGATAAGAATGTCCGCATGCGCACTACTATCTTCGTGTAGGAAGAAAAGGACTCCAATTATGCCGACAACACCGGCGACGATGCCGGTCAGCACCACGCTCCTTAAGCCCATATTCGCCCCTCAATCCGTTGCAATTGTTTTGCTGCAGCCTTGAGTTCACAGATTGTCGATAATCCGGGCTGCTGCATCAGTTGCTCCGATGGCTTGTCTGGCGTGGCGGGTGCCATGGTTGGCGCCAGGCACGCGTCAGAGGCCGCCGGGCCCAACTCGGCCATTTGGCTGCTGGTTGTTGAAAGGCCGAAGAGGCCGATGAAGAGTCAGTGGTCGAGTCACGGGTCGGCGATTGGCTCCTCATCGGCCTCAACCGTCATTCAAGTATCCTGGCTGGCGTGTCGATTATCGGCTACTGATCGGTCGTTTGCCACTCAGGAACTGCAACGGTAGAACGGCGTTGCATCCATGCATGCGGAGCGTCAGAATGGACGTTCTTCACCTGTGAGTACAGGAGGATGTATGCGCATCCTGGTGGTCGGGGCGACAGGGCTCCTCGGTAAAGAAATCGTCGGTTTGCTGTCGTCCGATCACGACGTGATCGGCGCGAGCCGCAAAGGATCGGCCATCGCCGTCGACATCTCGAGCAAGGAATCGATCGTCGCGATGTACAGGCAGGTGCAGTCGCTGGATGCGGTGGTGTGCGTCGCCGGCACTGCAAGATTTGCGCCGCTCAACACGCTCGCAGACGATGACTTCGCGTTCAGCCTCGCGAACAAGCTGATGGGCCAGGTGAATCTGGTTCGCTGCGGCGTATCGAGCATCAAACAGGGCGGCTCGATCACGTTGACGAGCGGCGTGCTCGCGCATCACCCGATCGCGGGCAGCGCAGCGGTGAGCATCGTCAATGCCGGCGTGGAAGCGTTCGCCCACGCGGCGGCGCTCGAACTGAAAGACAGGCTGCGCGTGAATGTCGTGAGTCCGGGCTGGGTGGCCGAAACGCTTGAGGCAATGGGGCGCAATCCGAACGACGGCGTGCGCGCGTCGGTCGTCGCGCATGCGTTTCGCAAGTGCGTGGAAGAAGACATCACCGGGCAGGTCGTGTCGGCAACTCATTGACGCGCACCATGACAGATTGCCTCTTTGCGGCGCCCGATCTCATCGCGGATGCCCAAGCCCGATTCGACGCGCTGACGAATTACGAGGCGACGCTCCGGTCGACACCGTCCGTAGGCGTTCCGGTCGAAGTCCGCTATTGCTACAGCAAGCCGGGATTCATCCGGATGGACTTCATCCGCCCGCATGCCGGCGCCGTCCTCGCCTACAGTCCGAAGACGGACAAGGTGACGCTCTGGCCATTCGGCTTTCATACGTTCCCGCGGCTTGTGCTCGCACCCGACAATCCATTGATTCAAGGACCGAACGCTCACCGTGTCGATCGCTCCGATATCGGCGCCCTGCTGGGGAATGTCCGTGAACTCCAGCGCCACGGCGAGACGCAAATCGCGGGCCACGAGGCGGTTGGCTCGCGCCACGCCGTACATCTGGTCATCTCGGGCGCGCCGGAGCACGGCGCGGCCGGCGATGGCTGCTATCAGCTGTGGCTCGACGTGATGACCGGTCTGCCGATCAAGGTGATCAGCGCAGACGGGCGCGGCGAACTGATCGAAACGGTGCTGATGGAAGACCTTCGCGTCGATTTGCCTGAAATCGAGCCGTTTCTATAACCCTTCCGCATGCTGCCCGCGTCACGCACCACCGTTCGCGAGCGGCGGCTTCCTGCCGGTCAGCCTTCCTGAGGCTTCTCGTCAAGGTTGCTCGCGAACCCGGCCTTCTTGTGCGAACCGTCGCAGAACGGTTTGTTGTTCGAGTGACCGCATCGGCATAGCCAGACTTCATCCTTGCTCACCTCGATAGGCTTACCGCCCTGAGTGGTGATCCTGAATTCACCCTGGATGCGGTATGGGCCGTCATTGATCGGCGTGACGATAGCAGTTGGCATTTGCGTCTCCCATGGCGTTGAACCGGACACCGCGCAGCATTTTTGCAAACGGGTTGTTGCTGTCGTAGAGCATGGCGGTTCGTTAGAGGTCAGTTGTGTGAGGTCAGCATCCGGAGGATTTTCTGTACGATACGCTCATGCTGCTCCAGCGCCTCATCGAGCGTACCTGCTCCATAGCTCTTGTTGTCTCGCGCGTGCATTCCGGCGATGCGCGTCACGAACAACAGGGCCTCCCCGGTACTCGTTTCGGACCCACCGCGGAAGCGGGTCGTGACCGCCACGCCGGATTCTTCCAGCAACGTGCGACGGAAGATCAGTTCGTTCTCAGACATCCAGCGCGACCACTCGCTGCGGTCGAACACCTCGACAGGCCTGTTCTTCTCATCGAGGACGTAGAATCGTTCCCACCTGGGCGGGATAGAGCGGGATTTCATATTTCAATGAGAAGGCGCGAGCAGGATGCCGATCGCCTCCTGCCACCAGGCATCGTCGACGTGCCCAATCCAGTCGTTATGTTCAGCCGCCTTCACAACCATCAGATGTTTCGGATCGGCCAGCGCGTGGTAGAGCGCCTCGCCGAAGCGCGCGAGCCCGATGCATCAATCTCCGTTACAGTGCCGCGATGAACTCGTGCCACGGCGTCGCTTGCAGGGTCTCGGTGGCGGCGTGTCCGTAGCCTCGGATGATCAACGCCGCCAGTTCGAGCTGTTTCAGATCGTTCGACTCAACAACGTCCACGACGTCGAAGCGCCCGAGTGTCAGATAGCTGTCCTTCCAGGTGACGGCAGGGCATGCGGCCCTGATCTTCTCGGCCACTGTGGCGGCGAGTTGCTTCAGGTCCTCGGGATCCTTGAACGCGTCAGGAGCGAGACGACTGAGGATGACGTACGTAGCCATGACATACCTCCGTGCAAAATTTTGCTCCGCAAGCGGGCACGGCAGTCGCGCCGAAGCAAACGGCCGCGTGTCAAGCGGATGCATTGCTGCGCGTCTTGATGGCGCCGAAGTGCAAATAGCCCCGGCGGGTTGCACCGGGGCCGTTAGGTAGGTCAGTGCAGTTGTCGCTTCAGGTCAGAAAGTTCCGAATGCATCGAACTGACCGCATTCGTGATCCTGGCATCGAGACCGCCGGCCTGTTGGCAAGCGCGCTCTGCACGATCACCAATACGTTCGAGATCATCGACCCATTGCCGGATTCGACCCTCATCCCTGGACGACATGACCTTCTTTGCCGATTTGCATTCGTTATCGATCTCATCCACCCACTTCATCAAGTCCTTTGGAATCGTCGCGGCGGCATGGCAGGTCTGTGATGCCTCGCTGACGGTTTGCTGCAGATGAGTAAAGCGCTTTTGCATTTCGCTGGCTTGCAACATGACGCCCCCCTCCTGAACATCAGTTCCAGATGAACTCGGGCAGCAGATGACAGTGTGTTGCCCGTGCCATGGCCATTCGTCTGCTTCAATCAGCTGCCAACGACGTTGCATTGCGTCAAAGCGGCACTCGAGCACGCGAAAGACCGTTTTCTAGTGTAGGTCATAATCGTTCGCCTGCTCCGATGTGTCCCCGAGGCCCGGGCGTTGGGCTATCAACGATCAGTTCCCTGCGCCCGTTGCTTCGCCAGTTTGCGCATCGCAGCCAAACGCAGCGGCCGACACGGCTTTCGCGCTCCCCCAAACTCAATGCGGTCTATCATGGTAGAAACAGCATTCATCAGCGCAGGAGCAAACCATGCCCTCCGATCCGTCCGCTGAGCCGACTGACAAGCCTCTCGACCCCGCGCAACCCCCATCCGGCACGACCCGCAAGAACGGCTCACAGGAATCGACAAAACCCGCGAAAGACGACCTTCCCGACGCCGAAGCGGCAGAGCCCGTACCTCATGAGCATCTTCCAAGCCGGAGCGACGACAACTGATATAACGCCACAGGCGTTGATGTCGTCGGCATTGATCCACGCGGCACGCCCGGGAGACAATCACGCGCATATTCCCGCCGACGCCGCACAGTCTGGAAACGGTCACCGTTCAATCGAAGCATGTTCCGGTTTGAGCCGGACGGGAGCAGATCATGCAGAACGTGTTAGTTGGTTATGACGGGTCGCCATCCGCGCAATATGCCGTCACTTTTGCGGTCGATCTCGCGAAGCGCTTTGACGCGCGCCTGCATGTCCTCGTCGTTGCGCGCGCGCCGGATTGGGGTGCGATAGAACTAGAAAGAGTGCAAATTGTCGATCTCGAGTTGCGCCACGCCAACGAGATTCTCGAAGAAGTCAAAGCGAAGCTCGCCTCTTATGACGAACATCCCCAGTTCGATCTCGCGGTAGGGCAGCCCGCGAAGGAGATCGTGCTCTACGCGGAGCAGCACGATATCGATCATCTTGTCGTCGGGCATCGCGGTCATACGCCGTTCGATCGCTGGTTGATCGGTTCAGTCGCCCGCCAGGTTCTCGCCTATGCACCGTGCGCCGTCACGATCGTGCGCGATCCGGCGACGATCAAAAAGGGGCGCCACACTGATAGATAATGACCGCGTTAATTCCCGCTTCGCAGTAGTTTCCCAAGCTTCGCATCGCCATTGCACAAACTACGGAGATCCGCTGAGATGCGTGCCTGTCACGGGTGATAGACTCCGCTGCGCGCCTCGGCGCGTTGCTAACCGAACAACAATGTCGCCATCTATTCGGAGCCATCGCATGATCAATGAACGACATACGGTCACCCGCGCCAGCCCCTTGTCCGCAGACGGGCTGTGGATCCCCGAGGGTCCGGGTAAGTGGTCGCGGCCGCTGCGCTTCCTGAAAGATGATCGCGGCTGGGTGGAACTGATGCGTCTGGCGCCAGGTGTCAAGCTTGGCCTGCACCGTCATACCGGCGAAGTGCACGCCTTCAACCTTGAAGGGCAGCGTCGCCTCTGTACTGGCGAAACTGTCGGATCCGGCGACTACGTGCACGAGTCTGCCGGCAACGTCGACTGGTGGGAGGCGGTCGGTGACGAACCACTGGTCGTGATGGTCGTGGTGATGGGCACCGTCGAGTATCTTGGTCACGATGGCGAGACCAAACGCCGCATCACAACCGCCGATCGCCTTGGCGACTATCAGCGCTACTGCAGCGAGGCGGGCATCGAGCCGCAGGATCTGCTCGAGCGCTGAGCGCGGCGCCGAAGGTATCGCTGCGACAGCGCGCTGAGCCCTAAGCCGCGTGCGCTGCAGAGACCCGGAGAAAACTGACCATGACCAACAAATCGGCCACCCACGACGGCCTTTGCGCAGCGCCCGACTGCAGCGATTGCGACGCATTCCTCGGGACGCGGTACGGAACGGTGAGCGCGAACCGCGCCGACATTTTCTACCGCGAATGCGGCGCGCCGGACGCACCGGCAATCCTGTTGCTGCACGGCTATCCGTCGTCGTCGCGCATGTTCGAGCCACTGTTTCCCTTGCTGAACGGGCGTTTCCGGCTGATTGCACCGGACTATCCGGGCTTCGGCATGTCGTCCGCGCCATCGCCAGACCAATTCGAGTATTCCTTCGACAATCTGGCCGCAACGATGCTGGCGTTCACGGATGCGCTGGACCTGCGCGAATATGCCTTGTACGTGCAGGACTATGGTGGCCCGATTGGCATGCGGCTAGCGATGGCGCAGCCTGATAAGGTCAAGGCCCTGGTCGTGCAGAATGCCGTCGTGCATGAAGAAGGGTTGTCGCCGGCCTGGGCCAAGCGTCGTGCCTTCTGGGCAGATCGTGCAGCGCATGAGGCGGACCTCGTGGCCGGGCTCACGTCAGTGGCGGCAGGGATGGCGCGCCATATTGGTGGACGGGACCACCCTCAGCGCTACGACCCCGACCTGTGGATGGATGAAATCAAGCAGTTGCAACGCCCCGGACAGGCGGCGATCCAGATGGCGTTGGCCTATGACTACCGCCGCAACCTCGACAGCTATCCGCGCTGGCAGGCGTGGCTTCGCGATCGCCAGCTACCCACGCTGGTCACCTGGGGGCGTCATGATCCGATCTTTACGGTCGAGGGCGCGTGGGCGTTCCGACGGGAGTTGCCGTCCGCAGAAGTCCATATTCTGGATGCGGGGCACTTCGCACTCAACGACCTTGCGATGGAAATTGCCAATTGCATGTGCAATTTTCTTTCACCGGTGATGCCGAACGGATCCGCTGCGGAGCGCCTCCTCCAAGGAGCGCGACCGTCTTAGGACTTCGCTTCAGAATTGTGGCGCACGTTGCGAAGCGCTGCAGATAGAACGGTTCACTTTTCCGCGGGCCCGAAAACGACTCATGGCAACGAACATCCCTCAGGTTACCCATCACTACGTTGACGTCGACGGCATCAAAATCTTCTATCGGGAAGCCGGACGCAAAGACGCGCCGACCTTGCTGCTGCTCCACGGCTTTCCGTCCGCGTCTCATCAGTACCGCCGGTTGATGGAAGCGCTGGGCGATCGCTGTCACATGATCGCACCGGACTACCCGGGCTTTGGTCATAGCGACGCTCCCGTGCCTGCCACGCTGGGCGGGCCGTTCGCCTACAGCTTCGATCGCTTGGCGGATGTGATGGAGGGTTTCTGCTACGCACTCGGGCTGCATCGCTTCGTCGCCTATATGTTTGATTTCGGCGCGCCGGTGGGTTTTCGTCTGGCCGCACGGCATCCGGAGTGGATCGAGGGTCTGGTGATCCAGAACGGCAACGCTTACACGGTAGGTCTCAGCCCGATCGCGCAGAAGTTCACGGCAATGAAGCCGGGTGCGAAAGGCGCTGAGGAAGGCGTGCTCAGCCTGCTGACGCTGGAGATGACGCGGAGCCAGTACCTCACCGGTGCGGCGCATCCTGAGCTGATCGCACCCGATGGCTGGACTCTCGACCAGCACTTTCTCGACTTGCCCGGCCGGGCTCAGATCCAGGTCGATCTCGCGTTGAATTACCACTCGAATATCGCCCTGTACCCTAAATGGCAGGCGTGGCTACGCGATCACCAGCCGCGAACGCTAATCTTCTGGGGCCGTCACGACCCGTTCTTCGTGGACGCTGGCGCGCAGGCCTATCTGGACGACGTGCCGAATGCCGAACTGCATCTGCTGGATACCGGGCACTTCGCGCTCGAGGAATGCCTGCCAACGATCGCTCCGCTGATTGCGAGCTTTGTCGAACGCATCATTGATCATGAGCCTGTTAGCCAGCGTGGTACGGACACAGCGCGATCCTGACATTTTTGCTCTACCTCTCGCCACAGCTCTCGTGGGGTGGTCCCACGGCGAGTTTCCGCAGACGATCCGTTGCGGACTTTCGACGTGCTCCGCCGAACGACCGGAGTCAGACCGTCACCGGCCAAATCTCTCGACCCGCGCATTCTTGTGGATGCCCATTCGCTCTCCTTGGAAAACTAAAGCCTTAGCAACTTCGGCTTCCTCGGTTCAGACCGAGTGGGCGACCTCCTGAGACTTCATACCTAGAGCGCGATCTTGGTGCCGAGCACCGCCAGAAACTGGGTCAGCCATTGCGGATGGGCGAGCCAGGTCGGGGCGGTGACGAAATTGCCATCGGTCACCGCCGCGTCAACGGCGATCTCGGCATAGACGCCGCCGGCCATGGTCACCTCCGGCGCGCAGGCCGAATAGGCCGCGATGCGTTTGCCGCGGACCACATCGGCGGCGGTGAGAAGCTGGGGGCCGTGGCAGACGGCCGCGATCGGTTTGTTCGCCTCGGCGAAATACCGCACCAGAGCGATCACCTTGGAGTCGAGCCGAAGATATTCGGGGGCCCGTCCACCGGCGATGCACAGGGCATCGTACGAGACCGGGTCGATCGCGTCGAAGCTGGCATTCAGGACGAAGTCGTGACCGCGCTTTTCCGTATAGGTCTGATCGCCTTCGAAATCATGGATGGCGGTCTTCACCTTCTCGCCCGCGCGCTTGCCGGGACAGACGGCGTCGACCCTGTGTCCGACCATGGTCAAGGCCTGAAACGGCACCATTGTTTCGTAATCCTCGGCATAGTCGCCGGTAAGCAGCAAAATCTTCTTGACAGTCATGATCTTCTCATCGGATATACGGGCACTCTCGAGCCCGCGGGTTCGGGAACCAGGTTACACGTTCTTGTACCTGTTTGACGGGTGGCATAGACGGTCAATAGTCCATCCATTTCGCCAGCGCCTGGTTCTTAGCGTCGGTGTAAGGAGGGAACAGGTGGTCGATCGCTGAGTCGGGCGGCGATATGAGCATAGATTTCGCGTGTGTGAGCGCGTCGAAGCCATGCTTGCCATAATAGTGGCCCAGGCCGGATTGTCCTGTTCCTCCGAACGGCATGGATTCAACAAATAGATGAATGTTGACCTGGTTCACCGCGCCGCCGCCGTACGAAAGTTCGCCGATGAAGCGGTCGATCACCTTCTGGTCCCTGCTAAACACGTAAGCCGCGAGCGGATCGGGCGTACCGGCAATCCGACCCAATGCTTCGTCGAGGGTCTTATAGGTGAGGATCGGAAGGACCGGACCAAACACCTCTTCTTCCATGATTGCATCGTCCCATGTAACCGGATAGAGAATCGTCGGATCGAGGTATCGTGCCTCGGGATCGGATTGTCCGCCTGACACGACCTTGGTTGGATCGATAAGCCCGGCCAGCCGTGAAACTTCTCGGGCGTTGATCACGCGCGAGTAATCCGGATTGTTCTTCGGGTCAGTGCCGTAGAGCTCGACAACGGCTTTCTTGACCTCAGCAACGAATGCATCGGCGACAGATTCATGAACATACGCATAGCCAGGCGATGTACACCATTGGCCGCCCCAAGCCATGGCGCCCCAAACAATTTTTTTGGCAGCATCCTGAATGTTTGCGGTCGCGTCCACGAGCGCGGGGTTTTGGCCGCCGAGTTCAAGCAGCACTGGGGTTAAATTCTCGGCTGCCGCCTTCATGACGATCTTGCCAACCTTGGTGCTACCGGTGAAGAAGATGAAATTGAAGGGCAGCTTCAACAGCTCGGTGACTTCCTCGCGTCCGCCCCTCACGGCGGTCACAGCGCGTGGGTCGAAATAACGAGGCATGAGTTCCAGCAGTAGCGCGGAGGTCGCACCCAGTTGCTCGGAAAGCTTAAGTACGCAGGTATTTCCAGCTGCCAGCGCGGAAATGGCCGGTCGGAGGAGCAAGAGCAGGGGGCCATTGAACGGCCCTATGACTAGCGTCACGCCGTAAGGATCACGGTAGACAACCCCTTTGTATCCCGTCTGAGCAAGAAATTTGGGGAGTGGTGCTTCTTCCGGTTCCATCCAGCTTTTCAGTTGGCTTTTCTGGAACTGCATCTCACCGAGTGATGCTGCAGTCTCGAAGATATATTCCTGGCTGGCGGTTTTGAAATCTACTGCCATCGCCTTTTGAAGCGCGGCCTCGTTCTCGACAAGCAATTGGGCCATCCGATCGAGCTGCTCGACGCGCCAGTCGCAGGTTCGCGTAACGCCGGTTGCGAAATAGGTTTTCTGCGCATCAAAAATGGTTTGAAACGGATTCATTGGAGCCTCAACTAAAGTGTGGGATTGCCGTCGAACTGAGCCGCACCGGGAAGTGCACTGACCCAAGGCATCCGACGGCTGACAAACATCTCGAAAGTCGGCCGTAGCCAATCTGTCTGATCGAGCCCCCCTGCCTTCACAAAGAACAACGTTGGAGTGACGTCGGCCTCCGTCATCAGAGGTGAGCCGCATTGAGGGCAATATCGCCGTAGGGCTTTCATGCCACTCGCTCCTACGTCCTCGAACACAGCGGTTTCGCCATTGATCTCGAACGCATCACGCTGCACGAACATCACTGTCGAGAAGGCGCTCCCCGCCTGCGGCCTGCAACGGTCGCAATGACACAGGCCGACGGCCACCGGCGGCGCGGAAATCTTGTAAGACACCGCTCCGCACATGCAGCGGCCAGTCAGAGTTTGGGGAGGGGTAGAAGGATTTTCAATCATAAGGATTCCTTAAACTAGTGATGTACGCGCTGCTGACATCGAATTCTCCTCATGAGACGTTGAGCGTGACGCGCATCGACTTCGTCCAGCTGATTCGGCTGCGCCCCTTGAGCGCATCGGGTTGACACAAAGGTTAAAATCAAACCGGTCATTAGTCCAATATCTCGAAGTCACTTTTTGGAGACGAAAAAGATATGGAATTTCGCCAGTTGCGTTACTTCCTCGCTGTCGCCGAGCACCTGCATTTCACGGATGCCGCGACGCATCTGGGAATCGCCCAGCCGCCTTTGAGCCAGCAGATCCTGAAGCTCGAGCGGGAAATCGGCACTCAGCTGTTTATCCGGCATCCGCGTCGCATCGAATTGACTGAAGCGGGACAGCTCTTTCGCGAGCGCGCGCGGCGTATCGTCGAGGACGTGCAGCAGGCTTTCGTCGACGTACAGAACGCGGGACGCGGAGAGACGGGACGGCTTTCGCTCGGTTTCGCGGGTTCGACGGTGTTTCATCCAACTGTCGCGATGACAATGCAGCGGTATCGGCATGCGTACGAGCGCGTGTCGATCAGTTGCGAGGAGAGCAACAGTTCGCTGTTGCTCGACAAAGTCGTCGAGCGGCAGCTCGATGCCGCTCTGGTGCGCATGCCGCTGAACTGTCGGGATCTGATCGTCGAACCGCTCGTCGACGAAGACATGTTGGCGGTGTTGCCGGCGAACCATCGCTTGAACCGGCGACGGCGCATCGATCTGGCAGACCTTGCGGACGATTCGTTCATCCTCTTTCCACGACCGATCGGCCCGGATCTATACGACTCGATCATCGGCGCCTGCCGCGAAGCCGGCTTCGCGCCCTCGATTAGCATGGCGCCACAGATCTCATCGGCGGCGAACCTCGTGGCGGCCGGATTCGGCGTTGCTATGGTTCCCGCATCGATCCGGCAGATCCAGGTCGAAGGCGTGTCGTATCACGAACTGAAGGGCAAACCGCTTTCGACGGGTATTGCGTTAATCCATCGGCAACGGGAAAGGTCGCCGACCGTGCTGAACTTCGTCAGGATTTTGCGGCAGCAGCGAGTGGCCGCCCGCACGGCATGATGGTTGCGTGCGTTGGCAATGCCGAAGCGGAGGTGAGTTTCCCAAGCGTCCGTTCCGAAGTTGACATGGGACGATCGACTGCCGCACTTCTAATGTGTCGGCCCCAGGGTCACCTGCCCAGTGCGGCTTTTGCCATCAGGCCGAGCGCCACACAGATCAACACGCATCCGAAACCTACCTGTACGTGCTGCGCGGAGAGACGGTGCGAGGCCAGTCGCCCGGCCACCATGCCGGCCGCTGTCGCCACGCTGAACCACAGCGTCAGCTCGAGCGGTAGCGGCGCGCCGTGCAGGACCGTCGCGACGACACCGCCGCTGCCGACCAGCGCGATCACCATCAGCGACGTGGCGACAATGCCATGCATCGACACGTTGGTCACTTTGCGCAGCATGGGCACGATGATGAAGCCGCCGCCCACGCCGAGCAGTCCCGTCATCAGCCCGGTCAGCGCACCGGTTGCAGCGAGTGCGGCCCCGGTGGTCCACGACCAGATCAGCCGGCCGGTATCGGGGTTCATGCGGCCGACGCAAAACCGTGAATCCGCACGGTCCGGCCGCCCGCGCCGCAAAGCCTGTGACAACAGCCGTCCGGCCACCGCCAGCATGACGATGGCAAACAGGGCCAAGAGCACGCGCTGCGGCATCGCGTGCGCAAGGCGCACGCCGAGCGAGGTCAGCGGCACGCCCGCCGCGGCCATGAACAGCGCGGCGCGGTAACGGACGAGCCGCTGCCGGAATGCTTCAAGCGCGCCGATCGCAGCGCTGCCCGCCACGGCAACCAGCGCAACTGGCGTCGCCTGCTGCATCGGCCAGCCCATGCCGGCCACCAGTGCCGGAACTGCGAGGATGCCGCCACCCGCGCCGGTCAGGCCGAGCACCGCGCCAACGATGGCGCCGAGGATAAGTGAAGTTAGCATGAGGAGTCCGATAGGTTGTGAGCCACCGCTGCGTTAGCCCACGAGTTCAGGCTGCGCCAGCCACTCGCGCCCCTTGAGCATCCCCTGCCAGTAAAGCGGCGGCAGGATGCGCTCCTTCAGCAACCACGCGAGGCGCGACGGGTGCTTGCCGTCGATCAGCCAGGTCGGCAGCGTCGGCGCGACCTTCCCGCCATAGAGGAATTCCGCGAGCACGATCTTGCCGCGTTCGACGGTCAGCGGGCATGATCCATAACCGTCGTATGCTGCCTCGCCCCGGACCTTCCCGAGGGCGGCAAGCACGTTGTGGGCGACAACCGGTGCTTGCTTGCGCGCGGCGGCGGCGGTTTTCGCATTTGGCGTGTTCGCGGCATCGCCGAGCGCAAAGACGTTTGAGTAGGTCTTGTGGCGCAGCGTCGTCTGGTCGACGTCGACCCAGCCCGCCTTATCGGCCAGCGGGCTGACGCGGATGAAGTCCGGGGCCTTCTGTGGCGGCACCACGTGGATCATGTCGAACTCACGGGTCACCGATTCCACACTGCCGTTCTCGAGCGTGCGCCTGAAAATCGCGCGCCTGGCCGGCCCGTCTATCGCACTCAGGTTGAAACCGAAGTTCAACGCGATGTCGTAACGCTTGACGTACTCCATCAATGCCGGGACATAGTCGGCCACGCCGAACAACACCGCCCCGGCATTGAAGAACTGGACATCTATTTGGTCAAGCCGGCCTGAACGCCGCCAGTGATCCGAGGACAGATACATCGCCTTTTGCGGCGCCCCGGCACATTTGATCGGCATCGGCGGCTGGGTGAACAGCGCGCGGCCACCCTTGAGTTCGCGCACGAGCTGCCAGGTATAGGGAGCAAGATCGTAGCGATAGTTGGACGTCACGCCATTCTGTCCGAGGGTTTCCGGCAACCCGTCGATAGCATGCCAGTCCAGCTTCAGTCCCGGACAAACGATGAGCTGCCTGTAGCTCACCACCCGGCATCCTTCGAGAACAACCGAATTCTTTTCCGGCTCGAACGCAGCCACCGCGGCCTTGATCCAGTGCACCTTGCGCGGGAGCACGGCGGCCATCTCGCGGGCGGTGGTCTCGGGATCGAACACACCGGCTCCGACCATGGTCCAACCTGGCTGGTAATAGTGGACGTCGGCGGGGTCGATGATGGCGATGTCGAGGTTGCGCTCGCGCGCGAGCAGACTCGCGGCTGCCGCCACGCCGGCGGCGCCTGCGCCGATGATCACAATGTCGTGACTGGCCACGGCGACTTCGACGGGCACCTTGCCGTCGTTGGCAATACGTCGCGCCAGCGCGGACAGATCATAGCCTGCTGCCTTGCCAGCGGCGATGATGTCCGGCAGTGTCCGGCTCGGCGCTTCGGACAGCGCCCACAGCGTCGCGGCGCGCATCCCGGTGCGGCAATAGGCGAGCACCGGCTTCGGCAGTGCCTGCATCAGTTCGCCGAACTGTGCAGCCTCGTCATCGCCGACCTTGCCGGATTCGATTGGCAGGTAGTGGGTCTCGATACCCTGTTCACGGGCCGCCGCCTCGATCTCGCTAAAGTTGGGCTGGTCGGAACCTTCGCCGTCGGGGCGATTGCAGACGACGGCGCGAAAGCCAGCGTCCGCGATCGCACGCAGGTCGGATGCGGCAATCTGTTGTGATACCGCCAGTTCAGCCGTCAGTTTCTTGATGTCCATCGACTTCTCCTGTTGCTCCTACTAACCACGTGCACCGGCTCAGATTGCGTTGAGGGGAATCTTGAGATACGGCACTCCGTTATCTTCCGGATCGGGCATATGTCCGGCGCGCATGTTGACCTGCACCGACGGAAGCATCAGCACCGGCATGTTGAGCGTCGCGTCGCGCGCGGTGCGCATCGCAACGAAGGATTCCTCGCTGATACCGTTGCGTATATGGACGTTGTGTTCGCGTTCCTCGGCTACCGTGCTGACAAACTGCAAAGGCCGCCCGCCGGGCTGGTAGACGTGGCACATGTACAGCTTCGTGTCCGCCGGCAGGCTCAACACCTTGTTGATTGACCGGTAGAGCGTACGGGCGTCGCCGCCGGGAAAGTCGCAGCGCGCGGTGCCGTAGTCGGGCATGAACAGGGTGTCCCCGACAAAGGCTGCGGTCTGCACGCCGTCGCTGACCACAAAGGTCATGCAGGCCGGCGTATGGCCCGGGGTGTGGATGGCGCGCGCCTGCAACGCTCCGACGGCGAATGTTTCGCCGTCGCAGAGCAGGTGATCGAACTGGCTGCCATCGTGCGCGAATCCCGCGCCGGCGTTGAAGAGCTTGCCGAACACGTCCTGCACGCGCGTCACGTGCGCACCGATCGCGATTTTTCCGCCGAGTCTTTCCTTGAGGTAAGGCGCGGCCGACAGATGGTCGGCGTGCACGTGGGTTTCGAGAAGCCACTGGACCTTCGCGCCAAGTTCGTGAACGCGCGAGATGAGCTTGTCGGCTGTCGTCGTGGAGGTCCGGCCTGACTTCGGGTCAAAGTCAAGGACGCTGTCGATCAGTGCACATTCGCCCGTGCGGATATCCAGCAACAGATAACTAATCGTCGAGGTACCGGGGTCGAAGAAGCCTTCGACCTGCATGGGACTCGTGGTATTCAACATCCTCTCCTCAAAAAATGGGGCTTCCAATGCGGCAGGGTCGGTGCAATCAGCACAAGAACCGTGCCATCGTCATTCCCATCTGACTTAAGGCATATAAGTTGTTGATTTTCGTCAATATTTTTATCTACCTGGATTGGACGATGCCGTCCTCGGACGGTCAGCAGCGAGCGAAGACTGCCAGTTCTGGCTGTCAGGTGGCAGTTGTGGCAGTTGTGGCAGTGTCGACGTATAGTGAGGTTTACCGGAGCCGCCGCCGTGAAATCCCCAAAGTCATTCATACCGATCACGCCCGTCGCGACGATGCCGGACGAACTGCCTCGAGCGCTGGATGTCGATGCACTCGTGTCATATCTGGAGCACGACGCTCAACCGATGATCGTGCTCGATCCCGAGTACCGCATCCTTGCCGCCAACACCGCTTATCAACGTCAGTTCGGCGTCGCCAGCCAGCCTCACCTCGGCCGCAAGTGCTACCAGGTTTCGCATCACTACGACGTCCCTTGCGATCAGGCGGGCGAGCACTGTCCGATGAAACGGGCATTTGAACTGCGCGGCCCCGACCGCGTGCTGCATATTCATCACACGCCTCGCGGGCCGGAGCATGTCGATGTCGAGTTGCGGCCGATTTTCAATGCACAGCGGGAGGTGGTGGCATACGTCGAGCGGCTCTCGACGGTGCGCGGCGCATCCGCCAAGCCGAGCGCGGAAGGCCTTGTCGGGCGCTCGACGGCGTTCAACGCGGCGATCTCGGCGCTGCATCGCGTCGCGCCTTCGATGCTGCCGGTCCTGCTCCTCGGAGAGTCCGGCACCGGCAAGGAACTGTTCGCGCGCGCCCTTCATGAGGCAAGCGAGCGAGCGCAACACCCATTTGTCGTTGTCGAGTGCTCCGGCATCACGGAGGCCTTGTTCGAGACCGAACTCTTCGGCTATGAAAAGGGGGCGTTTACTGGCGCAGCCGCGCGCAAACCGGGTCTCGTCGAGACCGCGCAAGGCGGAACGCTGTTTCTCGACGAAATCGGCGATGTGCCACTGTCAATGCAGGTCAGGCTGCTGCGGCTCATCGAGTCCGGCACGTTCCGCCGGGTCGGCGGCATCGAGACCTTGCGCGCGGATTTCCGGCTCGTGGCGGCGACGCACAAACCGGTGCGGGAAATGATCGACGACGGCCGGTTCCGCCAGGACCTCTACTACCGCATCAGTGCATTTCCGATTCACCTGCCGGCAGTGCGCGAGCGCCCCGACGATATCGCGCTGCTCGTCGAATCGATACTCCAGCGTATCGATAGCACACAAGGCATTGCGGGCCGCAAGTTCAGCATTGCAACGGACGCGCTCGCGAGGCTCCATGCCTATTCCTGGCCGGGTAATATCCGGGAACTGCGCAACGTGCTCGACCGCGCCTGCCTGTTGGCCGACGACGGGGTGATCCGGATCGAACATCTGCCGGATGACATGGTGGCGGCGGAGTCGGCGTATCTGGGCAGCAGCACGAGCTCACCCTCATTCTCGGCACGCGGCGAGCTTACGGATCGTGAGTTCGTACGGTTCGCAAAGGAGTTCTCCGGGACACGCAGCGCGCTCGCTCAACACCTCGGGATGAGCGAACGCACGCTGTATCGTCGACTAAAGACGCGAAGGTGACTGGGCGGGAGGCAAGTCGGGTTTCGATAGACGGTGACAGCGGGGCAGGAAATGCTGGCGCCAACAATGACGTAATGATCGTTGCGCTACACCTCGGCTATCCGAAAGAAAGTCGGCCGGCGCGCTGGGCTCGCAGCTTCGCTCAGTTCGCTGCCTTCGGCGTTAGCGGTTCGAGCCCGGTCCTCGCAATCGCGGGGGCCGCGTCCGGCGATGACAGAAAACGGATCAGCGCCTCTGCGCCGGCTGGATTCTTCGCATTGGTGGCGATGGCCCCGGAGAACACCGTGTACCTTTGTACCTCCGCGGGCAAACTGCCGACCACCGTCACTCCCTTCACCGGCAACAGTTCGACGACCTGCTGAAATCCGATCTCCGCTTCGCCGTTCGCGACGACATTGGCGACCTGTTCGGCCGGGATCATGCGGCTCTTGCTCTCCACTCGCCCCTCGATACCGAGACGCGAGAACAGTTCACTGCCGATATAGACTCCACTCGCGCTGTCCGGATAGACGATCGACTTCGCTGCGAGCAGCGTGCGCCGCAACGCGTCGACCGAGCTGATATCCGGCTTCGGCGCCCTCTCGCGAACCGCGATGCCAATTGCCGAGCGTGCGAAGTCCACCTTGCTGCCAGACACGACCTTGCCAGCGTTGATCTGATCGTCGAGCGCATAGCCGACCACGATCAGCACGTCGGCCCACTCGCCGCGCGCAAGTCGCACAGGGATGGCATTCGCGGCCGTGCCCACCGCGGGCCCCCAGACGGTGACCAGGTTATCGCCGGTCGCCTCCTCGAATTGCGGGCCCAGTTCCCGATAGGCTGACGCAAACCCGCCCGAAATCATCACCTTGACTTCATCTGCCGATGCCGCGCCGCTGCCCAGTAATGCGCCCGCGACGCATAATACGAGTGCGTGAACCCTCAGCTTGCGGCCAGTCACGTCCCCACCCCATGTCGATCGGATGACCCAGCCCGGACATGAATCGAGTCCGGACGCCACTCGTTATGTTAACCGGCAGCGCGGCATCGCGCGCAGCACCGATGCCGCGCCAATTCGGCGTCCCGCGACGCCGCCGTTTGCGCGATGGCCACCGTGCACAACCATCCCTATGGGCGACGGGCTTCGTCGATGGCGCTTCCAGCGCCTCAAACGGGCGGTGAATCGACTCTTAGGCTTCGCCCGCCCTGGGTAAGGTGACGAACTTATTGGCTGGCATGGTTCCGTGACGGGTTTGTCATCGCGTCGCCCAGTTTCTCCGAAAGGAATTCGGCGAAGACCGCTACTGCGGGCGGCACCGGTGGGCGGCTCGTGTAAACGAGCTGCAGGCCGAGGCCGGTGCTGGCGCGCCGATAGGTCGGCAGCACGCGTACCAGTTTCCCCTGCGCGATGATTGGCTCAACTATTAACTGCGGCAGTAGCGCAATACCCAGTCCAGCTGTACACGCCTGCGCCAGCACTCGCATGTCGTTGACCGCGAACCGGCTGTTGATCGACACTTCCTGACTACCGCGTGGACCCTGCAGACGCCAAGTGCTGCGACCCTGGCGATTGGAAATCGTCAGACAGTCGTGTTCGGCCAGCTCACGCAGCGTGCGTGGTGCAGCGCGCCGTTCCAGATAGGCCGGACTCGCCGCGAGGATCATTCCACTCGGCGCCAGCCGCCGTACCTTAAGACCGCTACGGGTCTCGATGCCCATGCGCAAGGCCAGATCGATGCGCTCGGCGATCAGATCGGACGGCATATCGTCGAGCAGGAAGTCGATGCTGATGTGTGGGTAGCGCGCGTAGAACTCGACCAACCATTCCATGCGGAAGAACTCGAACAGGCCGGCCATCGCGGTGACGCGAACCGAGCCGGACGGTGCCTGCTCATCGGCATGGAGTCGCCCGATCTCGAGGATCTGGTCAAGCGCCGGCGCATAGCGCTCGAACAGCGCCTGACCTTCCGTGCTCGGCGCGAGTTTGCGAGTCGAGCGATGCAGCAGACGTGTGCCGAGTTGCCCTTCGAGTTGATCGATACGTCGGCTCAGCGTATTTGCCGGCATGCTCAGACGCCGCGCTGCCTCGGAAAAGCTGCCAGCGCGGACGACCTGGACAAACATCGCCAGATCATTCAGATCAAGCATGGCATTTCTCCATAAATGGATTAATTAAATCCTATTTTACCATCTAGTGTGAAGTGCCTTTAATCCCCATACTTGAGGTGTCACACAGGAGCCGGCCGTTTCCAGACTGCTGGCCGGGCAAGTCAATTCGCGATCGAGCTCGCCGGCGCACGCCGTTAGGGTGAACTGATCGTCAAGACTGCAAACAAGCTGTTCGGCTGAACGTCAGTCGCCCGATACCGCGCACGGGCGCGGCAACTTAACGATTCAAGGAGATTGATTTGAAGAAGCATCTGATGATTGCGGCTGGTGCACTCGCCGCCTCACTGTCGTTTTCGGCATTCGCGGACGTGTCGACGTATCAGCTTGATCCGGACCACACGTACCCGAGTTTCGAGGCCGACCACATCGGCGGCCTGTCGGTCTGGCGAGGCAAGTTCGACAAGTCGCAGGGCGCGGTGACGCTCGATCGCGCGGCAAAGACCGGTACCGTTGAAGTGACGACCGACATTGCGTCGATCCACACGGGTAGCACGAAGCTCGACCAGAATCTGCAGTCGGATCAGTTCTTCGACGCGTCGAAGTTCCCGGAAGCGACCTACAAAGGCACGATCAAGTTCAAGGGCGATAAGCCGGCCTCTGTCGTCGGCAATCTGACGATGCACGGCGTGACCAAGCCGCTGACGCTGAAAGTCGACTCGTTCAAGTGCATGCCGCATCCGATGCTCAAGCGCGAAGTGTGCGGTGTCGACGCGGTGGGCGAATTCGATCGCAGCGACTTCGGCGTCGACTTTGGCAAGCCGTACGGCTTCAGCATGAAGACCAAGCTGCTCATCTCGGCCGAAGCACTGAAGCAGTAATCCCGTCGGACCGCCGCGCTCGTTGCGTGAGGTAGCACCGCCCTAGCAAAATACCCCTGGAGAACATCCATGTCGAACACCCAGAAGCTCATCGCCGTCGTAGGCGCAACCGGCCAGCAAGGCGGCGCCGTTGTGCGCGCGCTGCAGGCGAGCGGTCAATTCAAAGTGCGCGCGTTAACGCGCAATCCGGCCAGGCATCCGAAGCTGGGTGACGAAGTCGTTCTGGCGGATTTCAATCGTCCGGAAACGCTTAAGACCGCGTTTGCCGGAGCACACGGCGTTTTCCTGGTGACCAATTCCTGGGAAGCACAAGCAGACGAGCCCAGGCAGGCGCTCGCAGCCGTCAACGCGGCGAAAGACGCCGGCGTCCAGCACTTCATCTGGTCGACGCTTCCCAATGTGGAGACGATCAGCGGTGGCACGATCAATGTCCCGCACTTCACGGCCAAGGCGAAAATCGACCCCATCGTGAGCGAGGCCGGATTTGCGTATCACACGTTCGTGATCGCGCCGTTCTATTACCAAAATCTGATCGGTCTGATGGCTCCGCAGAAACAAGCGGATGGTGCCGTGGGTTGGGCGCTGCCGCTTGATCCGGAGCGGCGAGTCATCCATATGGGCGACATCACCGAACTCGGCCGCCTCGTGGCCGGCGCGTTCGCGCAGCCAGAACTCGCGGGGCGCGGCGAACATTTGGCGCTGGTAGGCGATTTCCTGAGCTTCAACGAGATCATCACCACCCTGAATCAACAAGGAAACACGCTCTCGTTCAAGCAAGTCCCGCGCGAGGTTTTTGCCAGCTGGTTTCCGCACGCCGACGGTATCGCGGCGATGCTCGCCTACTTCGAAGCGCACACGTATCTCGGCTCGGATTCGCGCGACGCGATCGCGCTCGCCAACAAAGTCGCCGGCCAGCCACCGACGAAGTTTGCCGCATGGGCCAAAGCGAACTTCGCGATCCCGGCAGCCACCTGAACGAAGTGCACTCATCAAACCACGAAGGAGCTAATACCCATGAGCCGGATTCCTACTCACACAGTCGAGGGCGCGCCTGATGCGTCGCGCCCGCTTCTGCAAAAGATTGCCCAGTCTTCGCCTACGGGACGCCCCCTGAACGCGCATGCCCAGATGGCGCATTCTCCGGCGGTGCGGGCGGCGTACACATCGCTGCGCGCCCAGAGCGTGGTGAGTTGATCCGCCCTTTCGCAGACCGATGATATTACCGGGGGCCATGGCGACCCGTTTAGGGCAGCGCGTCGAAGAAGAGATAAACGGCGGCTATGCTGCCTTCCCGCGTAACGATGAAGTCAGTTCCAGCATAAGCTGGAGCCTCACCTGGACGGCCGGATACCCATCGGATCCGCCCGCCATCGCCCGACACATCGGGCTCGGCGATTGGCTGGTACTGGAAGTCAGGGTGAGTTGCTTTGATCACGCCCGCGATCCGGTCGATCTCGTCACGGCCGCGGTAGGTGCCGTTGTTGGGGTCATAGAACACGCAATCCTCGGTGAAAATTTCGTCGATGACCGCGCGCCGGCGCACGGGATCGTTCTCACCGAAGACGTCGAGATTGCGTCTCAGTAGGATCGAAATGCTGTTGGACATTGGCTGCCTCCTTAAGGCAAGTAGTTGTCTCTCAACCGTCTACCACTGGAAATCGATGCTATGGATTACTGAGCAAGCGCCAAGGTCTTCGCGATGCCTCTGGCAACCGCAGGTCGAGCCGAGATCTCGGCGTACCATCGAGCGACGAATGGGAACTTGTCGAGGGTTGCGCCGACCGCCTGATGGCGCCACGCCCACCCGAAATGGGCGATGTCCGCAATACTATAAGCGTCACCTGCAACGTACCGTCGATGCTTAAGGCCGTGATCGAGCACGCCCAGCGTCCGGTCAACCTCCGACAGCGCGCGCTTGGGCCTCGGGTTGGGGCGGCGACTGAATCGCGACCAGAAACGCCTGGAGGAACGCCGGGCTGAGGCCGGACGCGTGGAAGAAGAGTTGCTCGAAGACCTTGCTCCGGTGGGGGCCATTCTTCGGAAGAAGTTGTCCGGTCTTCTCAGCAAGGTAGACCAGGATCGCGGCGGATTCGCTGAGGACCACATCGCCGTCTCCGGGAACGGAACGGTCGATGAGAACGGGGACTTTCGCGTTGGGATTCATCGCCTTGAAGGTGTCGGTCTTCTGCTCGCCCTGGCGCAGGTTGACAGGAACGAGCCGATAGTCGAGCCCCATCTCTTCCAATGCGATCGGGACTTTGACGCTGTTGGGCGTGGGGAATGCGAGAACTTCAATGCCGGTCGTGCCGCTGGTGACGACGGCAATTTTTCCTTCGACTCTGCGTACCACGATCCATCTCCTAAGTGGGGTGAGACAAATCTACGGCGGCATGCTATTTTTCGAAATAGAAATGAATGAAAACCATCGTTGCAGGATTGTCGATGTCAAAGCTCCCGGATTTCGAAGGGCTCGCGATGTTCGCGAAGGTCGCCGAAGAAGGTTCGTTCGCCGCGGCGGCCACGGCCATGGGTGTCTCGGTCGCCACGGTCTCTCGGGCCGTTACCCGCCTTGAAGAGCGGCTGGGAGGCCGACTGTTCAACCGTACCTCCCGACGACTTGCACTCACGGACTATGGCCACACACTCGCCGAACGAGCGGCGAAAATCTATGCCGACGCCGAGGAGGCCGAGGATTTCGCCCGTGAGACCTCAAGCCGACCGCGTGGTCTCGTCAAGCTCGCTGCGCCGCTCACTTTTGGCGCTCGGTGGGTTGCCCCGCAGCTGCCCGAGTTTTTCCGGACCTACCCGGATATTTCCGTGGATCTTCATCTCACGGATGCCCATGCCGATCTGATTGGGGAAGGCTTCGATGCCGCCCTGCGCATCGCCATCATGGAAGACTCATCTCTCGTCGCGCGTCACATTGCACACGTGCGCCGGTTTGTCGTGGCATCCCCCGCCTACCTGGCTCGCTATGGTCGTCCGCAGCACCCACAAGATCTGGGCGCCCACCAGTGTCTTACCTACACGAACAGGAGTAAGCGCGACGTTTGGCGCTTTACCCACAAAAGTGGCGAGGAATGCGCGGTTACCCCAACCGGGGCGTTGCGAGGATCGAGCGTGGAAGCTTTGCTGCCCACGGTCCTCGCGGGACTTGCCATCGCTGAACTCCCTGAATTTGTTGCGACGCAGTACTTTTCCGACAATAAGCTTGAACCGATTTTGACTGACTGGCGCTTGCCCGAAGGCGGCCTTTATTTCGTCACACCCACTGCCCGCTCACGACCAGCAAAGGTTAGCGCCTTGGCCGACTTCTTCATCGCCAAGCTGACCACGGCAGATTGGAGCGCAGCGCGGCAATGCGCATCCCCAGCGTAACGCAGGTCCACTCGGCGCGAGCCAGTAACATTTTCATTTCCCACGCGTCCAACCGCTGCCCAGCAAACCCCGGCCGATGCCGCCGTACGAAACGCTCCGAGGAAAAATCCATGACCGACCCGGCCCATCACGCGTCCGACTTTCGCAGGCAGCGCACCGTCGGCATTGCCGGCATCGCGGTCGCCTCGCTGCTTGCCTCGGGGCTCTGGCTCGGCATCGATCTTTTGATGTCGCCCCTGCCCGGCATGGACAGCCTCGGCGCGCGGATGCTGCTGACGCTTAAATGCTGCTGTGCTGCGGTGCTGTTCTGCCTGGTGACGGGCGTCGAAGCCGTGGCGCACGAACGATTGACCTCGCCCGCGTTCGATCCGCTGGCGGGCTTCGAGACACACAGGTTGCGCGTCAATCAACGATACCTGCAGAACACGGTGGAGCAAATCATCGTGTTTGCGGCGTCGCTGTTCGGCCTGGCCGCGTATTGCCCCGACGGCTCGTCCATGCGCGCCGTCGTGGCGACGACCGTGGTCTGGATCGTCGCACGGTTCGCGTTCTGGCTCGGCTATCATCGCAGCGCTGCGATGCGCGGGCTCGGGGCGCCGGGCATGGCGATCAGTATGATCGTGCTGCTTTATGTGACGAGCCGGTTTGGGCATGAGATCGCAGGGACGGTGGGAGCGATTGTGCCGCTCGTTGCATTTTTCGCGGTCGAGGCGTTGTTGTTTTGGGGGACGCGGCCGGTGAAAGAGGGTTGATTCGACTGCCGTCGGATAACCGTGGCCGGCCCACTGCTTGTCAGCAGTTCGCTTTCTCAACGATTGACCAGTCGCTTTGGAAGCGCCAGAACCAGCAGACCACCAATCGTCAGACACGCGGCGAGCGTATACACGCCGAGGTCGGTCGAATGCGTCTTGTCGATGATCCAGCCGATGACGTAGGGGCTGACGAACCCAGCCAGATTGCCGAACGAATTCACCACCGCCACGCCCGTCGCCGCAGCCGCACCGGCGAGAATCGCAGTGGGCAGGCACCAGAACTGGCACAGCGTGGTCATGACGCCCATCGTCGCAACCGTCAGGCCGATCATCGCGAGCGTGACATTGCTGCTGCCGGCCGCGACGGCGACGACCCACCCGGCGGTGCCGATCAAGCCGGGCACCGCGACGTGCCAGCGGCGCTCGCGCCGGGCGTCGGAACTGCGGCCGACCACGATCATCGATATCGCCGCGGCCGCATAGGGCAGCGTGGTAAGCAGGCCGATAGTGAGCGGATCCTTCACACCAGAGCCTTTGATCAAGGTCGGCAGCCAGAAGCTGACACCATAGAGGCCCATGATGAAGAAGAGATAAATGACGCACAGCGCCCACACCATCGGACGGGTGAAGCCGTCCTTGAATGAATGCGACGTGGTGCCGCTCGCATCCGCGGCGACATTGGCGATAAGCGTGCGTTTCTCATCGTCGGTCAGCCATTTTGCCTGCTCGATGCCCCTGTCGAGCATCAGGATGACGACCACGCCCAGCACGAAAGAAGGAATCGCTTCGATCAGGAAGAGCCATTGCCAACCGGCCAAGCCGGACACACCGCCCATCGAATGCAGGATCCATCCGGAAAGCGGCCCGCCAATCACGCCCGAGATCGGAATGCCGGTCATGAACAGCGCAATGATCTTGCCGCGACGCTCCGACGGATACCAGTACGTCAGGTAAAGAATCACGCCCGGGAACAGTCCGGCTTCGGCGAGACCGAGCAGAAAGCGCAGGATGTAGAAGACGGTGGGTGTTTTCGTGAACATCATGCACGCGGAGATCACCGCCCACGTGATCATCACACGGACGATCCAGAGCCGCGCGCCGACCTTGTGGAGGATGATGTTGCTCGGCACTTCGAAGATGAAGTAGCCGATGAAAAAGATACCCGCGCCGAGGCCATAGACGGTCTCGCTGAAGTGGAGGTCCTGCAGCATCTGCAGCTTCGCGAAGCCGACATTCACGCGGTCGAGATAGGCGGCGACATAGCAAAGAAACAGCAAGGGAATGAGCCGCCACGTCACCCTTGCATAGAGTGCCGATTGCGCTTCATCGGCGGGCGCGTAGCGGGGGGGCGTCGCTAACGCTGGCCTCGACGGGTTCATGTGTGCCTCCTGTCTCGTGTTCGTTGTCGCCCCGCCTTGATCGGCATGCGAGGCGACTTATGCAAAAGGATCAGTCGAACATGTCGGGCTGCGTGTTGACCAACTGGTCCCAGATGGTCTGGAAATGCAGCCAGCCGATGTAGTCGCTGCCGACGTGCTCGCGGCTGTAGCGCGCTTTGTCTTCGGGCACAAGCCGAGGCTTCGCGCCCGTCGCTTCGATCATCAGCTGCTGCTGGCAGCAGCGCTCGAGCGCGATGAACCAGAACGCGGCGGACTCGATGCTGTGCCGGCTCGCGGTCAGGAGCCCGTGGTTCTGATGAATGGCCGCCTTCACGCCTTTGAACGCATCCGCCACCTTGTGGCCTGCCTTCACTTCGACGGCCACTTGCCCCGCCTCGTCGCCGATCACGACATGATCCTCATAGAACGCCGCGGCATCCTGGCTGATCGGATCGAGCTTCTTGCCGAGCGAAGCGAACGCGGTCCCGTAGACCGTGTGCGCATGACACATTGCGACGATGTCCGGATGTGCCTCATGCACCGCCGCATGCAGCACGAAACCCGCGCGATTGATCGCGTACTTCCCTTCGACGACACGGCCCTCATGGTCAGCGAGGATCAGATTCGAAACCTTCACCTGCGAGAAATGGACGGCCATCGGGTTGGTCCAGTAGAGCTCCGGATGCTCAGGATCGCGAACCGTCAGATGGCCCGCGAAGCCATAGTCGAACCCTTGCAGCGCGAACGCCCGGCAAGCGCCGACCAGCCGCTCTTTCAAGTGCCGCCGATGCTCGGCATGATTGGAAAACGATGGAAATTCGGGAAAGATCAGGCCTTCCTGCTCGGGCTGGTAAATCGACATGCGTCCCTTCAGGTCAATCGTCTTCGCCGGTGTCTCAATGACTTGCGACATGCTCGCCTCCTTGAAGCGCGTTGTGATCGTGGCGCCATGTTCGCTTGCCGGATCGGTGTTGACAAACTAAGGATGTTCATGGAAACCTGAATGTCATTCACCTATTGGAGTGCACAGGTGCGCAAATTGCCGAATTTCGTCTTATTGCGCGCCTTCGAAGCCGCTGCGCGTTTGCACAGCTTTGCGCTCGCAGCGCGTGAACTCTGCCTGACGCCGTCGGCAATCAGCCACCAGGTCAAGGAGCTCGAGGAATATTTCGGGCGGCCGCTGTTCATCAGACGAAATCGACGGATAGAACCCACCCCTGAGGCATTGCGTTTGCTCGACAGTGTGAGTCGCGTCTTCGATGTGCTCGAGTCGGCGTGCGCCGAGGTGTCCCTCGCGCCTCACGCACAGGTGCTCGCCGTACATTGCCCGCCAAGTTTCGCAGTGAAGTGGCTGGCTCCCCGGCTATCGGACTTCGCCCGGCATTACCCGGACATCACGCTTCGCCTGTCGACTGGTCCGGAGCCTCTGGACCTGAATCGTGCGCAAGAAATCGATGTCACCATCTCTTACGGCAGCGCGCTGGACCGTCCGGGAGTCGTGACGGTGCCGCTGGGGCGCGAGCCACTGGTTCCGATGTGCTCTCCCGCACTGCTCGAACGAGCGGCGACAGTAGAGCAACTTGTTCAGCAAGCGACGCTGATCGATAGTCCGCTCAGCCGCGTGACCTGGCGCGACTGGTTTGAAGCGAATGCGATGCCGATGCCCGAACGACCACGGCCATCGTTCGACCGCGCGGCGCTTGCGATCTCGGCTGCCGTCGACGGCATGGGGTTGGTCCTGGAAAGCGTCCGACTGGCCGAGCGCGAACTCGCCCGGGGAGAACTGGTGGAGATCGGGCGCGACCGCTTCGTCAGGTTCGAACGCGAGACTCACTTCCTGTCATGCCGAACGACCGAAATCAATCAGCCCAGGCTGGCCGCCTTCCGCCAATGGCTACTCGGCCAGGCGCGCGACCACGCGCACGACTAGGACGCTTGTACGAAGGTTAATCAACCCGCAAGCGCCTTCGCCCAATGGCTGAGGTGAAATGGAGTCAGATGGGTTCCTGCGACGCCAGCGTGGAAGGCTGCGGTCGCGCGAACCGTCCCCCGCCAGATGAATCTGATTCACGTTTTAATGAACAACGATCGTTTGTCAGCGCGTCGCGTAGACGCGACTATCTTGCTGCGCTGCGCCAAGCGCGTTTTCACGGAGCAAGGATGTCTGAAGTAATCGCAGGTCCATCGACGGCAAATGTGATGTTGAGCCCACATGAAATTGCAACGCTGATGCTGGTCAAGGATGCGCCCGGCCGGATCGATCCCGGCCGAGCCGAGCTTCACGCACTACTGGATCTCGAACTGGTGACGGTGGAGCGTCCCGCAGCCGGGTTCCCTCTTCCCAACGTCACGCCACTTGGCGATGCCATTTTGCGGTCAATCGCGCGGCTATTCTGATCGATACGCAGCATCTGAAATGCACGTCGTTGAACGGAGCGATCTCGTGAAGACCTGTTCCCTTCTGTCACGTTGAGCGGAAGCTGCTCATGCCTCGGATTTGACGTTGCTGGAGACAATCTTGAACCTGAAATGGATAGGAATTGCAATCGGCACAAGCGCGATGGCCATCGCTGCGGTTGCCGTTTTGGACCACTATCGCTGCGAGCGATACCGCGCGAATCTCTTGCGAAACCTCGATCGCCACGCGTCGCCCCTGACGCAAAATCAAACCTGGTAGTCTTGAGTATTGAGGCGAGCGGTTCTCGATCCTCTCGAAAGCCGACATTCTGTGGGTGATGGCGCCGCAAAACCGCCCTTCACTGAAAGGTCACTTCGACTTGTTCGAATCAGCGTCAGGGCAGCCGTTGCCATCTGCAGCAAAGGAATCCGCTTCAAACCAGAGTTGATGGCCAAATCGAGCGTCAGCAGCGATCGGCTTTGCAGGACACGGCTGCGATCGCCGGAAATGCCATGGCTTTAGACAGGTGGTGGAGATAGGACTTATTCGTTGGGGGCATCGGGCGCCGCGGTCGGTGGGCATGGCGTTTTGGGGCTCGGCGGCACGATTGGCCATGCACGGCCGGCATCCGTGAGCGTCGGTCTCGGTCGCATGCACCCATGTTTGTGTCGGGTCGTATGGATATGCCCGCACCGGACCGGAACGTCTTCTTTGCAGTGGCCATGCAATTGGGCCCACATGCTGATCCACCGGCATGTGAGCCGTTTGCACCTAGGCGAGGGAGATCAGGCCCGCGAAGCAGGGTTCCTGGTGGTCAGAGCAATTTGCAGGCCTCGTCAAAATCTAGGCGTGGGCTGCGCGGGAACAGCCCTGCCGGATCACCATAGCCCAGATTGCAGAGGAAATTCGACTTGATGTGGCTGTCGGGAAAGTACTCCTGCTGGAAGGTGCCCTCCTGTGCGCTCGCAGGAAAAAATTCATGGTCAACTTTTGCATGATCGAACCCGGACATCGGACCACAATCCAGTCCGAGCGAGCGGGCAGCCAGGATGAAATAAGCCCCTTGTAGCGAGCTATTGCGCCGTGCCGTGACCTCGGCCAGTTCCGGTGTGTCGGCGAACCAGGCTCGCGCATCTGCGTGCGGGAAGAGTTTAGGCAGCTTGTCATAGAACTTGCCGTCATAAGCGATGATGGCAGTCACCGGTGCGCTCATCGTCTTGTCGATATTGCCTGGTGCCAATGCCGGTAGAAGTCGTTGCTTCGCTTCCTGAGTGCGCAGAAACAGAATACGTGCTGGGCTGCAGTTTGCGCTCGTTGGACACCACTTCATCAGCTCGTAGAGTTCGCGCAATGTGTCATCACTGACCGGTTTAGGCAGCCAGCTGTTGTGGGTTCGAGCCTGACGGAACAGCAGATCCATCCCTTCTTCATTCACTCGTTTGTCCATATTTGCCTCCCAACGGAAACGGACGTTGCAAGTTGCCTTCTTGCATCAACAACCACGAAATCTTGGAGGGCGGTATGCCGTCCAAGCGTTTCGTGAACATCACGCAGCAGGTCATCGATGATCTGAGCGCAGCCCCGTTTGGGTGTTATAGACGTACCACGCGTCGTTCATGGAAAAATTTGCGCGGGCGGGTACCGGTGACGCTCCGGGGAGCGCCCCCAAACCAAGTCGGGAGAACCATCATGTCACTGCAAGACAAGCTCGACGCATTCAAGGCGGACTTCGAGGCAGGCAACACCGGCGGCGAGCTCACTTTCTTCCCTATACTTCCATATATTTCGGAGTTGGCTGACCAGCCGACTACTTTGCAACTTCAAGTGAGGATGCTATGCGCGCAGCCTGGTACTCAAGAAACGGGGAGGCTCGGGAGGTTCTGATGGTTGGTGAGATGCCGATTCCAGAACCTGGGAGAGGTGAAGTTCGTGTCCGAATAGCCTGCTCGGGAGTAAATCCGTCTGATGTCAAGTCGAGGCGTAATCGACCGCTAGCCAGTGAGCGTATCGTGCCACACAGTGACGGCGCTGGCGTCATTGATATGGTTGGTGAAGGCGTGAATCCCGACCGAATAGGGGAACGGGTCTGGGTCTGGAACGGTCAATGGCAGCGCCCAATGGGCACTGCCGCCCAGTATGTCGTACTGCCTGAATTGCAGGCCGTGGAATTGCCGGCCGCAGTAGATTTTGCTGCGGCAGCCTGCCTCGGCATTCCTGCCACGACGGCCTTTCAGGCGATTCATATGTTAGGCGACATCACCGGAAAAACCGTGCTGGTCGTTGGTGCGTCTTCCGCTGTGGGACACTATGCCACTCAGTTTGCCGCCATGGGCGGCGCCAAGGTGATAGGAACCGTAGGGTCCGTAGAGAAGGCACGACATGCAGTGGATGCTGGCACCTCTGAGACGATCTACTACAAGGAAGAGAACGTTCCTGAAAGGGTCAAGGCAATCACCAAGGGGCTCGGCGTTCATGCGATCGTCGACATGGATTTCTCAACGACGATCAAATGGCTTCCCTTCGGAGTTCTTGCGCCTCATGGAACAATCATCTGCTACGGTTCTAATGCCCCCGGCGAAACAGCAGTGCCGTTTCGCGACCTTCTTTTTGGCTCAATTAGCCTGCGCTTCTTTGTCGTGTACGACCTTGATCGAGTAGACAGGCAAAGGGCGACTGACGGCCTCACGAAGCTACTGGAGGAGGGGAAGCTACAGCACACGATCGGGGCACGTTTTCCCTTGGACGACATTGCTGCAGCGCATGAAGCTGTCGAAGCTGGAAGCCTGATAGGCAACGTTGTATTAGACCTACCTTGACCCGATCTCAGCAACAGCACGATGTCGAGCACGCTTTGATCTTTCCCGAGGTCCTTGTTCCGCAGCCGGCATTGCGGAGCCCCGCCGCCAGGCAAGGGCAACGAAGGCTGCGCCGCCGGAAGGCAGGCTAGGAGGGACTATGAAGGTTGCTGAGCTGGAGGGAGTCCTATTGGACTACTGGGTAGCGCGAGCCGAAGATCTACTTCATCCGCATATCGACGATGGGCTATGTTGGGTGGAAGAGCCTGCTTGCGATGGTGACCCAGCGGGCGCTTTAGACACAGCGTTCTCTCCTGCGAGCGATTGGGCCGTTGGCGGCCCGATCATCGAGCGTGAAGACTACTGCCTACCCCGCGTCAACACAAATGTCGGCACACTGCACCACGGCGGTTACGCAGCATCCACACCGGCTGGTTTTTGCTTCTATGGAAAAACGCCGCTGATCGCCGCCATGCGTGCCTACGTTGCAGACAAGTTCGGCGAGGAAGTGCCTGACGAGGCGACGACCGGGACTAAGCCGGAATAGTCTGCCCCGCCACAATCTTCTCCAGAGCCGCCTTGGTGCTTGCGTACCCGTCACTGAACAACCGCAGCCGGATCTCGATCGGCATGTTGCGATCGAGGGAGCTGGCCTACCCCGTCGGCACGCGCACGATTGTCACGCCGTCCTTCGTGTAGCACGATTTTTCTGCGTTCGGGCGACGGGAGGTGATGATGAAAAGCCGGCCAGGCAAACGGGCACCCCGAAGATTGCGTCGAGCCCCTTGGCGGGAACTGAGGCCGCCTAAAGTGCCCGTGTCGGCGGTCAACGAAGTAGGCGAAAACGAACAGCGCCGCGATAGCCAACGGCACCATTACTGAGAAAGCGACACTTCACACAATGATGCGTCCACCAGCAGAAGTATGTCGATTACGGAAGTTCGCCATCGGACCGGGTTCGGCCAGTTTCTGCCGCTCGAACGAATGTCCCGAAGGTCCGCTTGTAACCTGACATGTGACGGACGTGATTCCACTGCGAGTTTCTCCGTTCATCGGTCAACGATCCATTGGCGGCGCGTGGTTGTCTGCGCGCTGCGATTTGCCAGATTGCTGGTCTGAGGCCGGTGGAGTAGGCGCGACGGGCACGGGTGATCACGGAGTCCAACGATAAACAACGATGCTGGAGCCGTTGTAGTTGTCCTTCGTGACCACGTACTCCCCGGTCGATCGAAGGTACGATCTAAGACCGTACATCGAATCCACGTCATTGCCGACGTACACATTGCTGGGGTTGCTGTTGATGAACGTATTGTCCAACCTGCCCGTCGTCAGGTTGAAGGCATCGATGTTGGGCACGGTGTGGACGTAGCCAACGAACAGGTAGTTGCCAGCAGCAGTGAGGGACTTCGGATTGGCGCTGGTGAGCGTGATAACCGGGTTCGGGTTGGTTGTGTTGCCGGCGAGCCACCCGTGGTAGACCTCTACGCGGGTTCCGATGCCGGTCCAGTCCGTGCTGCCCGTGATCCGCTGCCCGAGAATCATCGTGTCGCTTTCGGGCAGGTAGATGATGCGGCTCAGGTCACCGATCGATGCAGGAACCGGCACGGTTACGGGCGCTCCCCATGACGGCTTGCCGTTCGCATCGAACCCGGTCAGCGGCCAGTGCCAGATCCGGTTCGTCTTGTCGAGCCCGGCCCACACGTCGCCCCTGCTGTCGAGGCAGAAGCCGTTGCGAACCAGCGCAGTGGCATTGAATAGCGTGCCCGGCAATACCCCATCCGGGACGGCAGTGTAGCCCTGGGCGGCGTCAAAGTGGAAGAAGTAGAAGCCGTCGGGGTTCTGGTCAGTGGCGACCAGCACCCTGTTCGTTCCTGCGCTCGCAATCATGCCGAAGTGCAGGCCGCGACCCCGGTAAGTCACGTCGAGGCGGGGGTCGGACGGATACGTGAACGGGTCAACGGTGTTGGCGACAAACTTCCAGTCCGCACTACCTGTGCCTGAATAGATGTTCACGCCGGAATAGAACAGGGTTGCGTCAGTCGCCGGATCGGGGGCGGCTATCGCCTCGAAATTCAGTGCACGCAGGTTGTAGAGGAGCTTGCCTGTCGGGCTGTATGCGTAGAGGTCTGTGCCTCCTGTGCGGCCATGGTCCCATGAGCCTCCCCACGGCTGGGAAAGGATGTAGAGGTTGCCGGCCGAGTCTTTGCCGATGCCGTCGATGCGCGCGAAGCGCAGACTCCCCACCTGCCCTTTCGTACCAGTCGTTGTATCCAGATAGCCACCCTTCACCCCGAACGTGCTTTTCAGTGTCCACGTGCGCGTGTCGTAGATCTTCGCGTTCTGGTCCGGTCCTGCGTCGCCGATCCAAAGATACTGCGTGGTTGGGTCGAAGTAGAGCGCATGCGGGACTTCGCCAGCGGGCAGGGTGAGCGTATGCAGGATCGTGCCGGTCTGGCTGACCTGAAGGACGGTGCCCTCTGCCTCCTGGGCGACGAGGATGTTGCCATTGCGGTCGAACGCTAGTGCGCCGGGGTCAGTCACGGCAATGTCACGCAGCCAGGTGCCATTGATGTCGTAAAGTCGCATGCGCGCGCACGGGTTGTCGCTCGCCATCCAGAAGTGGGACCAGGTGGCGATACCGGTGATCACATCGGCGCGCCGCTCGGTGGTGTCGCACGAGACCTGGATGTTCTGGTCAAACGCCCCCGTCACCCGGTCGTATCTGATCACCAGGCCGCTCGAGTAGACCCCGTTCACGCGTCCCCACTGGCGCGGTGCCCAGAGCTTGGTGGCATTGCCGGTGATGGCACTGCCTTGTGGTTCACCATGCGCGCCAAGGCTGCCGGCGTTCAAACCACTCTTGTAGATCGCAATGCCGCCCTCGTTCTCGTCCCACATGGAAGCGGTGTAAATGGTGCCTTCTGGCGCAACCCACATCGAACGCGCGGCGTTACCTACGTGAGTGACGTTAGTCCCAAACGTATTCGCTATCCAGTCAGTCGTGTACTGGCCCTGACATTCTGACGCGATCGTAGCGCTCAGCATTACCGCAAGGAATGCGGCACAAATTCGTTTCATGACGTACCCCCAATTTGCAACACGTGCAACGGCCGCCATCAGGAGACCGGATGGCTGCAATGAGGTGGCTGGCAAGTAAGGATGCGGTCCGGCGCAATCAAATCGGCGGGCCGCACAGGCCGGCACGTCCCGCGCCGGTTTTGTCAGTCGAGGGACGTGCTTCTGAAAAATAGTGCTCTGGGCGCGAAGCCCGAAGACCAAACCGAGCAGAAGTGTGCGATTGCGTACGTTGGCATTTTCATGGCACCGTCACATTAACCGGCTGCCGCACCTGGGCATGCGGGTCAACGAACGACCGATCCACCTTTGGACGCCGCCGTTGAGATCGGCTGGACTGACGGGCCGAAGTGGGTCGAACAGCGCCCACCGGTCGTCGGCGCAGACTTGCACTCCCTTTACTTGAAAGGAGTGTGTCATGGAAGCGACCACGGTCAACACCCCGGCCCGCGTGCTGTGGAACAAGGGCAAGTTCACAGGCCAGAAGCCGCCACTGAAACTGAAGGAAATCTGGGCCATCCGGATTCGCCTGCAACTTTCAGCGCGAACGCGTGATCTCGCGATTTTTAACCTAGCCATCGACAGCAAGTTGAGAGCATGCGATCTGACTAAACTACGAGTGCGTGATATTTGCCACGGCCACCACGTTGCGTCACGGGCAACGGTCATGCAGCAGAAAACTCAGCGTCCCGTCCAGTTCGAGATCACCGAGCAGACTCGGGATAGCGCAGAAGCGTGGATCAGGACAGCTAGACTGTCGCAGTCGGACTTTTTGTTCCCGAGCCGGATTCACGGATCGCCACACCTTTCAACACGCCAATACGCACGCCTCGTGCATCGCTGGATCGCGTCGATTGGTCTCGACGACACGGCGTATGGAACCCATACAATGCGCCGGACTAAGGCATCGCTGATCTACCGGCGCACAAAAAACCTGCGGGCGGTACAGTTGCTACTTGGCCATTCCAAACTTGAAAGCACAGTTCGATATCTCGGCATTGAGGTAGACGATGCGCTTGAGATGGCCGAACAAACTGAGGTTTGAACTGAAGACTTACCGGGCGGTGGTCGGGCGCTGTCCGGCCAGGAGGCGACGGTCGCTTGAGATCGGTCGATTGGGCGTTTACAGACCAAAACCGGCCGGTCAGGAATTTCTCGACCGGCACTTCAATGGTCCAGCGAGCCGTTCCGGAAGTTCGCGACAGGTCCGAGTTCCGGCCGACTGTAGTCCGTCGAACGAGGCGCCCGATAATAACCGACATGTGCACACGATATGACACTTAGTTATTTGGACTGTTTCTCCGTTCTGCTATACCCAACGCATAGGCTGTGCGCGGCCCACCTGCTGCACGGTCAGTCGGCGCGCGTTGCGACGGGCGCGATACAGGGGCAACGCTTTGGTGGGAACCGCTTCTTCGGGCGGCAGGCCGCCAGGAGGCTGATATGGCAAATTACCTGTTCGTAGAATCGCGCGATCCGTATGGTACTGGGGATACCCAACAGATCGGTGAACTGGTCAAGGGTCTACGCCAGAGGAACAACGCGGTCACGCTTTTCCTAGTTCAAAACGGCGTGCTTTCCACTCGCCCGGGTGCGAAATTCAGCGAGCGGTACGCGGAGCTGACGCGCAGCGGCATCACTGTTCTTGCTGATGAATTCTCCCTTCGTGAACGGGCGATCGGGAGGTTGACGGAAGGTGTCCAGAAGGCAGACATCGACCAACTTGTGGATGTCCTGTTTGTGGCAGGCACCAAGGCCATTTGGCATTGAAGCAAGGAGAACGTGATGGCTACCGGTAAGAAATTGACGCTGGCACTGATGGATCCCCCGTATGAGAAGGCAGCTAGCACCACGGCGCTACGCATTGTCGATGCGGCACTGCGTCGAGGCCACGACGTGACGGTGTTCGCCTACGAAGGGGCAGTCAATCTGACGATGAAGGCGCAGGCCCCGCATGCCAATCCGGTCAAGGGCACATCTGTGGAGGAAGAGGATCACCCGACCACCAGGGACTGGGTTGCAGCCCTGTTTCAACTCGCTGGCCAGGAAGGTGTCAAGCTCGATTGGATCAACTGCGGCCTATGTGTGGACGAACGCGGTGCAGGCGACTGGATTGAGGGTCCGCGCCGCGGCAGCCCTAAAGATTTTCTTGAGTCCGTGACCCAGAGTGACGCCGTGCTCGTAATCCCGACGAAATAGGAGTCGCGCCATGAAAATCCTGAGCATTGTTGAGACAGCGTACCGGGCTACGCTTGAAGAACAGGATGACACCATCCTGTGGTTGAACCATGTGCTGAAAAACGCCGGCGCGGACATCAGCCTGCTGCTGCGCGGCAACGCCGTGAACTATGGCGTGCGCGGCCAGGATGCCACAGGCCTCGCGTTCGGCGCGCGCCGGCATTCCCATCCGCCGGCGCTCGACAAGGATCTGGAAAAAATGATCGGCGCCGGCGTCGCCGTGTATGCGGTCACCGAGGACATGGGCGACTGTGGATTGTCACAGGAAGACGTCATTGGCGGCTTGACGGCACTGGGGCGGGCCGAGATTCCCGCTCTGTTCGACCGCTTTGATCAGGTCTGGCACTGGTAATGGATCAAGGCTGTACCACATTCGGCCGACCATGTGCGAATGGTTACGCTTGGCTGGCAACAGTTACGGGGCGCCCCGTTGACAGCGCCCCCGCTTGCTTCCCGGTGTCCTGCTCAGTGCTGATCGCTTGACGGATGCGCGTCATCCCATTGCTTCGGAATGTCCCGAAAGGCTACAAAGTGGCTGGGCGGAAAGTTGCCGTGTCATCCCCGATCGTCGCCTGTCGATCGAGGAGCGGACGGTCGCGAAGTTTGACTGAGCGGCTCATAAGGGTCGACGGACGAAACCGCTCGCGCGGTAGATCCTGATATGACTTCCTCCTTGTCAAGTGCTAAACGCTGGTCAAGAACCACAAGCCGTTTCGCCTCGCTGACCTCCCCTTTCTCTGCAAGCCGTTTTTGTCTGTGGGTCTCCCCCTCGGCACTTTCTGTCGGCGAATCTCCTCAGGGCGGCGCAGCCTGTAACGTCGACGGTGGATCACTCTGATATCCGTGGGTTGGCTACCACATTACAGGGCTCCGTATGGTGAACCTTCCGCGCTCTATGGCCGCGAGTCAGCATCAGGTGCTGTCGCGTAGGATCTTCGCGGGTTGTTCA
>NZ_WOEZ01000261.1 GCF_013177735.1 Paraburkholderia elongata
CGTTCGCCACTCGCCACCAGGATTGCTCCCGTGCTGCCGTTCGACTTGCATGTGTAAGGCATGCCGCCAGCGTTCAATCTGAGCCAGGATCAAACTCTTCAGTTCAAACCTGTTACTGTTTTTCGGTTCTGTTACGAACCGGTCGCTCACTCAACGTACTGACGAATGATCCTCCTGCCTTCCGGCAGGAAAACCTTCCTTTAATACTAGTGTGAGACTTGATACTTTTGCTTTATGGCAGGCTCCGAAGAACCCACCCGCATCTCGCATCAAGCGCCCACACTTATCGGCTGTTAATTTTTAAAGATCGATTACGCATTCACTACCGAACCAGCACCGAACTTCCAACCACCCGGCACCGCTTCGTTCTGCGTCGCTGCATCAGCAGCAGAGAAACGAGATTATGAAGAACTTTCGCTACGCCGTCAACAGGTTTTTCTAACTTTCTCAACCCATTCACTTCGCTGAAAGCCTTGCCACTGCTGGCTCTCCCGCCCCCCGCGCCCCGGTGTCCGAGGCACGAAAGAGCGAGATTTTAGCGAGCGGAACGGTGCCTTGCAAGCGTTATTTTGACAAGCGTATTAACGATGCTTGAAAACCGGTTTGCGCTTCTCAACAAACGCGGCCATCCCCTCCTTCTGATCCTCCGTAGCGAAGAGCGAATGGAAGAGGCGGCGCTCGAAATGCACACCTTCTGCGAGCGTCGTTTCGTACGCACGGTTAACCGATTCCTTGACCATCATCACCGCCGGCAGCGGGAATTCAGCGATGGTTGCGGCCGCAGCCACCGCCTCGTCCAGCAGCGAAGCCGCGGGAATCACCCGCGAGACCAATCCAGCGCGTTCTGCCTCAGCAGCGTCCATGAAGCGAGCGGTCAGGCAAAGGTCCATCGCTTTCGCCTTTGAAACGGCGCGCGGCAGTCGCTGCGTACCTCCTGCACCCGGCATGATGCCGAGCTTGATTTCCGGCTGGCCGAACTTCGCAGTGTCGGCGGCGAGAATAATGTCGCACATCATCGCCAGCTCGCAACCGCCGCCAAGCGCGAAACCCGCCACCGCGGCGATGATCGGCTTGCGGATGGAGCGCACCGTTTCCCAGTTGCGAGTGATGTAGTCTCCTTTGTAGACATCCATATAGGTGTAGGTCGCCATCATGCCGATGTCGGCGCCGGCGGCAAACGCTTTCTCGCTGCCTGTCACCACGATCGCACCAATCGCGTCGTCGGCATCGAACTCGCGCAACGCTGCACCCAGTTCGTCCATCAAGGCGTCGTTCAGCGCGTTCAACGCCTTCGGGCGATTCAACGTGACTAAACCGACCCGCCCTCGCGTCTCAACCAAAATGTTCTCGTAAGCCATGCCGCCTCCTAATGGTTAATGGCGCGCAAAAAACGCTTCGCGCGGCCGTCTCAGTAATGCTACCATTCACCAACCAACCGGTCGGTCAATTATTCGACAGGCTTTTCCCAACGTACAGACAAGCCCCTCTGCCATGACACATCCGCTATTCACCAAGCACGAAGACACGCTGCAAAAGGCACTCACCGCGATTGAGACGCGCGGCTACTGGAGTCCCTTCGTCGAGATGCCCAGTCCGAAAGTGTACGGGGAAACAGCTAGCGCAGACGGCGAAGCCGCATTCAAAGCGCACCTGAACAAGACGTTCGAACTCGATCAGCCGTCGACCGGTGAAACCGTCGGCGCTGAAGTCTCGCCGTTCGGGTTCCCGCTTGGCGTGCGCTATCCGAAAGCTGATCCCGCCGCGCTGATCTCCGCGGCGGCCGCCGCACAGCGCGACTGGCGCGTGGCCGGCCCGCAGGCGTGGATCGGCGTATGCCTCGAAATTCTTGCGCGCGTGAATCGCGCCAGCTTTGAAATCGGCTACAGCGTGATGCACACGACCGGTCAGGCATTCATGATGGCCTTTCAGGCCGGTGGCCCGCATGCGCAAGACCGAGCACTCGAAGCGGTCGTGTACGCGTGGGACCAACTGCGCCGTATTCCCGCCGATGCCCACTGGGAAAAGCCGCAGGGCAAAAATCCGCCGCTCGCGATGCACAAACGCTACACCGTCGTACCGCGCGGCACCGGTCTCGTGCTCGGTTGCTGCACCTTCCCGACGTGGAACGGCTATCCGGGCCTCTTCGCTGATCTGGCAACAGGCAACACGGTCATCGTCAAGCCGCATCCGGGAGCGATTCTCCCGCTCGCGCTGACCGTACGCATCGCACGTGACGTGCTGCGCGAAGCCGGTTTCGATCCGAACATCGTTACGTTGCTAGCGACCGAACCGAACGACGGCGCGCTCGTCCAGGAGTTGGCACTACGCCCTGAAATCAAGCTCATCGACTTCACGGGCAGTACACAAAACGGCACATGGCTCGAGCGCAATGCGCACCAGGCTCAGGTCTACACCGAAAAAGCCGGCGTCAACCAGATCGTGATCGACTCGGTGGACGACATCAAAGCTGCCGCTCGCAATATCGCCTTCTCACTTGCGCTGTACTCGGGCCAGATGTGCACCGCCCCGCAAAACATCTATGTACCGCGCGCCGGCATCCGCACCGCCGAAGGCACACTCGGCTTCGACGAAATCGCTCAAGCTATCGCCGGCGCAGTGCAAAAACTGGTTGCAGACCCGGCGCGCGCCGTCGAATTGCTCGGCGCGATCCAGAACGAAGGCGTAATCCAACGTATTGACGAAGCTGCCAAGCTCGGCCGCGTTCTGGTAGAAAGCCAATCGCTCGAACATCCGGCTTTTGCCGACGCTCGCGTGCGCACACCGCTCGTGCTCCAACTAGATGCGGCAACCGACCACGGGCAGTTCACCAAAGAATGGTTCGGCCCGATCTCGTTCGTGATCGCGACGGACTCGACAGCGCAGTCGCTTGATCTTGCTGGCGCAATTGCCGCCGAACACGGCGCGCTGACGCTGTCGATCTACAGCACGGATGAAGCCGTGCTCGAAGCAGCGCACGAAGCATCGATCCGCGGTGGCGTAGCACTCTCGATCAATTTGACGGGCGGCGTTTTCGTCAATCAGTCTGCGGCGTTCTCCGACTTCCACGGCACAGGCGCAAACCCGGCAGCAAATGCCGCGCTGGCCGACGCAGCCTTTGTCGCGAACCGCTTCCGCGTCGTTCAAAGTCGCGTTCATGTTGAACCGAAAGCGGCATCAGCGGTAGCTGGCTGAATGGCATAAGACAAAAGCACGGCTTTCGTCCTATGCCGTTTGGCCGAATAGACCGAGTCGTGCGCCCCAAATAACATGAGACATCGGGTCGGCATGTCCCGCCGATCCGTCCCAGTAGGAGCCCACATGAACGACGCCTTCATTTGCGACGCGATTCGCACCCCAATCGGCCGCTACGGCGGCGCCCTGAAGGATGTCCGCGCCGACGACCTCGGCGCGGTACCGATCAAGGCGCTAATCGAGCGCAATCCTGGCGTCGACTGGCAGGCCCTCGACGACGTGATCTATGGCTGCGCCAATCAGGCCGGTGAAGACAACCGCAACGTCGCGCGTATGTCCGCATTGCTGGCCGGCTTGCCCACGGATGCGCCCGGCGCAACCATCAACCGCCTGTGCGGCTCGGGCATGGACGCGGTCGGCACCGCTGCTCGCGCCATCAAAGCTGGCGAAGCGCGGTTGATGATTGCAGGCGGCGTCGAAAGCATGACGCGCGCGCCGTTCGTGATGGGCAAGGCCACCAGTGCGTTCTCGCGGCATGCCGACATTTACGACACGACCATCGGCTGGCGCTTCATCAATCCGCTAATGAAGCGCCAATATGGCGTCGACTCAATGCCGGAAACCGCGGAAAACGTCGCCGCCGAGTTCGGCATAAGCCGTGCGGATCAGGACGCCTTTGCCCTGTCGAGCCAGCAAAAGGCAGCCCGCGCGCAGCGCGATGGCACTTTGGCTCAGGAAATCGTCGGCGTTGAAATTGCGCAGAAGAAAGGCGACCCCGTACGCGTGACGCTCGACGAGCATCCACGCGAAACGACGCTCGAAAGCCTGGGCAAGCTCAAGGGCGTGGTCCGTCCCGACGGCAGCGTGACCGCCGGCAATGCATCGGGCGTGAACGACGGCGCGTGCGCACTGCTGCTCGCGAATCAGGCAGCTGCCGATCAATTTGGATTGCGTCGCCGCGCGCGAGTTGTGGGCATGGCAACGGCGGGCGTGGAGCCGCGCATCATGGGCATCGGCCCGGCGCCAGCCACGCAAAAGCTGTTGAAGCAACTGAACATGACACTCGAACAACTCGACGTGATCGAGTTGAACGAAGCCTTCGCATCGCAGGGGCTTGCCGTCCTGCGCACACTCGGTCTGCGCGACGACGATCCGCGCGTCAATCCGAATGGCGGAGCGATTGCGCTCGGCCACCCGCTCGGTGCATCGGGCGCGCGCTTGATCACCACCGCGCTTTACCAGTTGGAGCGGATCAACGGCCGCTTTGCGCTTTGCACGATGTGTATCGGCGTGGGTCAAGGCATCGCCTTGGTGATCGAGCGGGTCTGACACCAACGCCACCCCGTCCGCCGCCCCGCCGGTCAAAGAGACTTTGAGGAGACACCCAATGTCATATGAAGCGATTCGCCTCGACATCGATACATCGAGTCGCGTGGCGACCATCACGCTGAACCGCCCTGACAAGCTCAACAGCTTTACGCGCGCGATGCATCAGGAATTGAGCACCGCACTCGACCAGGTCGAGGCGTCCAGCGCGCGTGCGCTTGTGCTGACAGGTGCGGGCCGCGGCTTCTGCGCGGGACAGGATCTCGCGGATCTCGACTTTACGCCCGGCGCGATGACCGATCTGGGCGAACTGATCGATGCGCATTTCAATCCGCTGATTCGCCGCCTGCAAGCACTGCCATTGCCCGTGATTGCCGCGGTCAACGGCACGGCCGCCGGCGCCGGCGCCAATCTCGCGCTGGCTTGCGATCTCGTACTTGCCGCTCGTTCGGCCAGTTTCATCCAGGCGTTCGTGAAGATCGGTCTCGTACCGGACTCGGGCGGTACCTGGTTCCTGCCGCAACGCGTCGGCATGGCGCGCGCCTTGGGTCTCGCCATCACCGGCGACAAACTCAGCGCGGAGAAAGCCGAAAGCTGGGGCTTGATCTGGCAAACGGTTGACGACACCGAGCTGGCCACCACGGCAAGCAAACTCGCGGCACAACTGGCGCAGCAACCCACGCGCGCCATCGCCGCGATCAAACAGGCGATGCGCGCGGGCGTAACACAACCCCTCGATCAGCAGCTCGATCTCGAGCGCGATCTGCAACGCGAACTCGGCGCTTCCCACGATTACGCAGAAGGCGTGCAAGCATTCGTGGAAAAACGCACGCCGCGCTTCGAGGGTCGTTGATATGTCCGCACAACCGAACCACCCGGCCCATATGACACCCGACGAACTCGCTCGCGCAACCGCGGCCGCCATGTACGAAAACGATGCATGCAGCCGCGCGCTCGGACTCGAAATCGTAGAAGTGCGCCTAGGGTACGCGCGCCTGCGCATGGCCGTGCGCGACGACTTCCTGAACGGTCATCAGATTTGCCACGGCGGCCTGATTTTCACGCTCGCTGATTCGACGTTCGCTTTCGCCTGCAACACGTACAACATCAACACAGTCGCAGCCGGCTGCTCGATCGAATTCCTGCTGCCGGTAAAAGGCGGCGACGTGTTGACGGCCGAAGCGGTCGAGCAAACGCTGAGCGGCCGCACCGGCATTTACGATATTCGCGTCACGAATCGCGCAGAGGAGACCGTGGCGATGTTTCGCGGCAAATCTGCACAGATCAAAGGCAACCTGATTCCTACGGGCGATTGAATAACAGATTGAACCGCAGAGTCGCGCCAAATTCGCAGCAGAGTCGCGGCGCGTCCGCAGCACATTGGCAGCACTTACATAGATAGCAATGAGTCCCCGGTTTTTGCGTGCAAGCGCACCGCACCCCAGACCCAAGCATTGAGGCAGCAAGGAGACAATCAATGACCACCGCCCTCCCGCTCGATCCCATCGAGACAGCCAGCCGCGACGAACTCGCCGCGCTCCAACTCGAACGGCTCAAATGGTCGCTGAACCACGCTTACGAGAATTCGCCTGTGTATCGGCACAAATTCGATGAGGCCGGTGTTCATCCGAGCGACGTGAAGACCCTCGCGGACCTGGCGCGCTTCCCCTTCACCACAAAGAAGGATCTGCGCGACAGCTACCCGTTTGGCATGTTCGCGGTGCCGCAAGAACAGATTTCGCGGATCCACGCGTCGTCCGGTACGACGGGCAAGCCGACAGTCGTCGGCTACACGGCGCGCGATATCGATACGTGGGCGAATCTCGTCGCACGTTCGATCCGCGCCGCAGGGGCGAAGCGCGGCGACAAGGTTCACATCAGCTACGGCTATGGTTTGTTCACAGGCGGCCTCGGTGCACACTACGGCGCCGAGCGCGCGGGGCTGACGGTGATCCCGTTCGGCGGTGGTCAGACTGAAAAGCAGGTGCAACTGATTCAGGACTTCCGGCCTGACATCATCATGGTGACGCCGAGCTATATGTTGTCGATCGCCGACGAACTCGAACGGCAAGGCGTCGATCCGGCGAATTGCTCGCTGCGCATCGGCATCTTCGGCGCGGAACCGTGGACCAACGACATGCGCCAGGCTATCGAAAAGCGCATGGGCATCGACGCCGTCGATATCTACGGTCTATCTGAAGTGATGGGACCTGGCGTCGCATCGGAATGCGTCGAGACCAAAGATGGCCCGACCGTCTGGGAAGACCATTTCTACCCCGAGATCATCGACCCCGAAACCGGCGAAGTGCTGCCGGACGGCGAGCTCGGTGAACTGGTATTCACATCGTTGACCAAGGAAGCACTGCCGATCGTCCGTTACCGGACGCGCGATCTGACGCGCCTCTTGCCAGGCAGCGCACGCACTATGCGCCGGATGGAAAAAATCACGGGCCGTTCGGACGACATGATGATCGTGCGCGGCGTCAATGTATTCCCGACGCAGATCGAAGAATTGCTGCTCAAGCAGCACGCCCTCGCGCCTCACTATCAAATCGTGCTAACCAAGGAAGGCCCGCTCGACGTACTGACGTTGAACGTCGAGCCCTGCCCGGAATCAGCGCCGGATACTGCCGCACTGACCACGGCGAAGCAGGCGTTGACCTATGACATCAAGGCGCTGATCGGCGTGAGCGCAGTTGTGAACGTGCTGGCTGTAAATGGGATCGAGCGTTCGGTGGGCAAAGCACGGAGGGTGGTGGACAAGCGGAAGCCGGGGCTTTAAGCCATGCGCCGAAACGCCGAGGGTTGACGCTTGATAACGGAGCTGATCGGCGTCAGCCCCGCTATCAAATGTGCTGGCGGGAAACCCGCCGCCCCCGCCAAACCCTCACGAATTCGGCAACAACAGCCACATCCGGCCGCCCTGCTTCATCTTGCCGGCCAGATCGCCGGCATCGTCGCCAAGACCCCAGAAGTAGTCCGCGCGCACGCCGCCTTTGATCGCGGACCCCGTGTCCTGCGCAAAGACGAGGCGATTCATCGGTGAGTTCGTCAACGGACGCGTGGTCTGCAAAAATACCGGCGTACCCAGCGGAATCGAAGTCGGATCCACCGCGATCGACCGCTCCGGCGTCAACGGCACACCCAGCGCGCCGATCGGACCGTCAGCGCCACCGCTCGGCGCACTCTCGCCAGATGGCATTTCGCGGAAGAACACGAAGCGTGGATTGGTATCGAGCAATGCGTCGACCCGCGTGGGGTTCGCGCGCGCCCATGCCTTGATGCCCTGCATGGTCGCCTGCGCCGGCGTCAGTTCGCCGCGATCGAGCAACCACCGCCCAATTGATTTGTACGGCTGGTTGTTGGTGCCGCCAAAGCCGACCCGCATCACGCTGCCGTCTTCCATCACAACGCGCCCGGACCCCTGCACTTGCAGGAAGAAGGCTTCGATCGGATCGTCGACCCACACGAGTTCATTGCCGTTGAGCACACCCGCACGCTCGAGTTGCGCGCGCGCCGGCAGCGGAGCACCCGCGCGATATCCGGATGGCCAACGGTACAGCGCCGTCTGATACACGCCGTGCCGCGTGCGCGAACCGCGCAGCAACGGCTCGTAGTAGCCGGTGACGAGACCATCGAGCGTGCCGTCGTTATTGGCTAATTGGAACGGCGTGAAATACGCCTCGAAAAACGCCCTCGCACTGGTAACGTCCAGATCGTCGATCTGCGAGGCCGCCGCGCATGCGCGGGACCAGTTCGGTTGACGCGCAAGCCTCAGGCAGTTTTGCCGCAATGCAGCCGTTGCGCCGATCAGCGAATCGTCTTGCCACCCCGGCACCTGCTGCCAGGCTACCGCTGTGAGCCGAGTCGCGGCGATCTGCCCGGGTATGATCGCGGCACCCGTGGGCGGCGAAACCGAAGGCCGGACCGCCCCACCGCCACCGCAGGAAGCCAGCATCACCGCAACCGAAAGCGCCCCAAGCCATGCTCCGGCCGTGCGGACAAAACGCATACAATGTTCGTTCTTGATGGAAACCGCCATGTCTGATCTGTTCGACGAATACCCGATGCTCATCTTCGCGCTGGAATCGCTCCTCGCGCTCTTCCTGCTCGTCTTTATCGTTGTATGGACGTCGTCCGGCAAGAAAAAGGCCGCGCGCGCCGCCACCAATGAACAGCAAAAGCAGCAAAAATCCCAGTAAAGCCGCGCCGTAAAGCTTCTTAAAGACCGCGAGCCGCGCCCTCGGTTCAATGCAAAGTACGCGGCATCCGCAGAATGAACTCGGGCACGGGTGCATCGAAGCGCTCGCCGTCCTCCGCCACGCAGAAATACTCGCCGCGCATGGTGCCGACGGGCGTAGCAATCACCGCCCAACTCGTATATTCGAAGTGCTCGCCCGGTTTGAGCAGGGGCTGATGCCCGACCACGCCCAGGCCTTTTACTTCCTGCACGTTGTTGTCGCTGTCGGTAATCACCCAGTGACGCGCAATCAACTGCGCGGGCACCTGGCCGCTGTTACGGATAGTCAGCGTGTATGCAAACGCATACTGGCGGCGCTCCGGGTCCGACTCTTCGGGCAGATACTGCACCTGCGCCGAGACGCTGAATTCGTACTGGCTCATCCTGATTCCGGTCTGGTGAAACGAGCTAAAAAATCGCGGGAAGCCCCGAACGCCAATGGTTTGCGGGCGCATTGGCGAAGCGGCACTTATGGTTTGGCATTCTGCTTGATGCGCGGCACGCCCGCAACCGGACAAATCCCTCTGGCCAAGGGCCGCTAAGGCGTTTTGTCACTTTTGCCGCGCTTGGTCGGTGCCGGCCTCAAACCGCCTGCGAGCCGGTTTAGAACTGCACAAAACGGTAAAATGGCGTTTTCCCGCTTGCATCCGCCCCCGCCATGACGCAATTCCGCATCGCCCCCAGCATTCTGTCCGCCGATTTCTCGCGCCTCGGCGAAGAGGTCCGCAACGTTGTCGCCGCCGGCGCCGACTGGATTCACTTCGACGTGATGGACAACCATTACGTGCCGAACCTGACGATCGGCCCGCTCGTCTGCGAAGCAATCCGTCCGCACGTCGACGTGCCGATCGACGTGCATCTGATGGTGCGCCCGGTCGACCGGATCGTGCCGGACTTCGCCAAGGCCGGTGCGAATCTGATCAGCTTTCACCCGGAAGGCTCCGACCATATCGATCGCACGCTGTCGCTGATTCGCGACCACGGTTGCAAGGCTGGCCTCGTGTTCAACCCGGCCACATCGCTGAACCATCTGGACTACGTGATGGACAAGGTCGATCTGGTGCTGATCATGTCGGTGAATCCGGGCTTCGGCGGTCAATCGTTCATTCCTGAGGCGCTCATTAAACTGCGCGAAGCGCGCAAGCGGATCGACGCCTACAAGGAGAAGACCGGCCGCGAGATTCATCTCGAAGTGGACGGTGGCGTGAAGGTCGACAACATCGCCGAAATCGCAGCGGCTGGCGCGGACACGTTCGTGGCAGGCTCGGCGATCTTCGGTGCGCCGGATCACAAGGTGGTGATCGACAAGATGCGCGCCGCACTCGCCAACATCGAGCACTGATCGGGCGCCGATCGATCACCGAGATCCCGCACTAAGAATGACGACTTCATACCCTGCCCCGACCTTCACCGGCCCGCGCCTGCAAGCCGCGATCATCGATCTCGACGGCACGATGATCGATACCGCTGACGATTTCACCGCCGGCCTGAACGGCATGCTTGCGCAACTCGACGCGGCGGAAACCTCGCGCGAGGAAGTGGTCGGCTACATCGGCAAGGGTTCGGAGAATCTGATTCGCAGTGTGCTGGCTCAGCGCTTCGAAACGGACCACGCACAGGACCGTTTCGACGAAGCGCTCGCGATCTATCAAGAGGAGTACGCCAGGATCAACGGCGTGCACACGCGGTTGTACCCCCAGGTCGAAGCCGGCCTCAGCGCCATGCGCGATGCCGGCCTCAAACTCGCGTGCGTCACCAACAAGCCGCACCGTTTCGCGGTCGAATTGCTGGCGCAATACGGGCTCAGCCAGTATTTCAGCGTCGTACTCGGCGGTGACAGCCTGCCGAAAAAGAAACCGGATCCGCTGCCGATGCTCGCCGCCGCGGCGCAGTTAGGCGTCGCGCCGCAAGCCACGGTCGCCATCGGCGATTCGGAAAACGACGCGCTGGCAGGCCGTGCGGCGGGCATGGCAACGCTGACGCTGCCGTACGGCTACAACCACGGCCGAGCTATACAAGAAATAAAATCCGATGGTATAGTTGCCTCGCTGCTCGATGCCGCCAAGGCTATCGCAGCGCACCATTCCACGACTTGAAAAGTCCCTCATCCTCATGTTTCTGAATAAAAAACGGAGTCTGATTAGCATCGACCGGGGTGCCTGGCCCTGGCGTCGCTGGTCGCGCTAACCTCGCCTGAGGTACGCTGAAGCTCGTCTTCGGCAACCGTTTTTTACTTCGCTGCGCTCACGCGTTTTTTCCATCACCTTGTTTCGCTGCATCGGTTGATTTGGCGTTCGTGTACCCGCAAAGTACATCTGTGCGCTGAAATCCCTTGCATGCGTCGATGGGAAACTCGCGCCGGTCGGTATCATCGTGTCGAAACGTCGAACGAACGCCTGACCGGCCGCGCAACGCCCCCGCTTTGTCCGACGCATAGTGCCGTCTGACGTACGTACAGGATCGGAACATGACCGAACTCGAATTCCAGTCCCTCGCCAACGAGGGTTTCAACCGCATTCCGCTGATCGCCGAAGCGCTTGCCGACCTCGAAACGCCGCTCTCGCTGTACCTGAAGCTCGCGCAGAGCGAACGCAACGGCGCCAACTCGTTCCTGCTGGAATCGGTGGTGGGCGGCGAACGCTTCGGCCGCTATTCGTTCATCGGACTGCCGGCGCGCACGCTGCTGCGCACCCGCAACGGCGTATCGGAAGTGGTGCGGGACGGCAAAGTCGTCGAAACGCACGAGGGTGATCCGCTCGAGTTCATCCAGCAATTCCAGGGCCGCTTCAAAGTGGCGCAGCGCCCCGGTCTGCCGCGTTTCGCGGGCGGGCTGGCGGGCTACTTCGGCTATGACGCGGTGCGCTACATCGAGAAAAAGCTCGCGCACTCCGCCCCGCAAGACGATCTGAACCTGCCAGACATTCAGTTGCTGCTCACCGAAGAAGTCGCGGTGATCGACAACCTCGCAGGCAAGCTCTACCTGGTGGTGTACGCGGATCCGACGCAACCCGAGGCGTACACAAAAGCCAAGCAGCGTCTGCGTGAATTGCGTCAGCGTTTGCGCACGACCGTGCAGCCGCCGGTCACATCGGCCAGCGTGCGCACCGAGACCTACCGCGAGTTCGCCAAAGACGATTATCTGGCCGCCGTGCGCAAGGCGAAGGAATACATCGCCGCCGGCGAGTTAATGCAGGTGCAGGTCGGCCAGCGTCTGATCAAGCCGTATCGCGACAATCCGCTGTCGCTGTATCGCGCGCTGCGTTCGTTGAATCCGTCGCCGTACATGTACTACTACAACTTCGGCGACTTCCACGTGGTCGGCGCGTCGCCGGAAATTCTGGTCCGCCAGGAAAAACGCGGCGAAGATCGCATCGTGACGATCCGGCCGCTCGCGGGCACCCGTCCGCGCGGCAATACGCCGGAACGCGATGCAGAGCTCGCCACCGAACTGCTGAACGATCCGAAGGAAATCGCCGAACACGTCATGCTGATCGACCTCGCGCGTAACGACGTGGGTCGCATCGCCCAGATCGGCTCGGTGGTCGTCACCGACAAGATGGTGATCGAAAAGTACTCGCACGTGCAGCACATCGTGAGTTCGGTCGAAGGCAAGCTGAAACCCGGCACCACCAATTTCGACGTGTTGCGCGCCACCTTCCCGGCCGGCACGTTGTCCGGCGCGCCGAAGGTGCGCGCGATGGAATTGATCGACGAACTGGAACCGGTGAAGCGTGGTCTCTACGGCGGCGCCGTCGGCTATCTGTCGTTCACCGGCGAAATGGATCTGGCCATCACGATCCGCACCGGCGTGATCGCAAACGGCAATCTGTATGTGCAGGCGGCAGCGGGTGTAGTCGCGGATTCGGTGCCGGAATCCGAATGGCAAGAGACCGAGAACAAGGCGCGCGCTGTGCTGCGCGCCGCCGAGCAGGTTCAAGACGGCCTCGATAGCGACTTCTGACCGGAGACACACCATGCTGCTTATGATCGACAACTACGACTCGTTCACCTACAACCTGGTGCAGTACTTCGGCGAACTCGGCGAAGACGTGCGCACCTTTCGGAACGACGAAATCACGCTGGACGAGATTGCGAAGCTCAACCCGGAACGCATTTGCCTGTCGCCCGGCCCGAGCAACCCGCAACACGCCGGCATCACCCTCGACGTGCTGCGCGAGTTCGCCGGCAAGACGCCGATTCTCGGCGTCTGCCTCGGCCATCAGGCCATCGGCGAAGCATTCGGCGGCCGCGTGGTGCGCGCGCAAACCATCATGCACGGCAAGGTGAGCACGATCGAAACCGACTGCAAAGGCGTGTTCGCCGACCTGCCGAAGCATTTCGTCGTGACGCGTTATCACTCGCTCGCGATCGAACGCGAATCGCTGCCTGACTGTCTCGAAGTGTCCGCATGGACCGAAGACGGCGAAATCATGGGTGTGCGTCACAAGGAACTGGCCGTTGAAGGCGTGCAGTTCCATCCGGAATCGATCCTGTCCGAACACGGCCACGCGCTGCTCGAGAACTTCGTGAAGCAGTCGAAGATGGCCCACCGCAACGCTTGATCAAGAGAGACGAAATCATGTCGATTACGCCCCAGGAAGCGCTGCAACGCACGATCGAGCACCGCGAAATTTTCCACGACGAAATGCTGCATCTGATGCGGCTCATCATGCGCGGCGAACTGTCGCCCGTGATGTCGGCGGCGATCATCACCGGCTTGCGCGTCAAAAAAGAAACCATCGGCGAAATCACCGCTGCTGCCACGGTGATGCGTGAATTTGCCCGGCACGTCGGCGTGCAGGACAACTCGAACTTCGTCGATATCGTCGGCACCGGCGGCGACGGCTCGCACACCTTCAATATTTCCACAGCGACAATGTTCGTTTCGGCCGCGGCCGGCGCCAAGGTCGCGAAACACGGCAATCGCGGCGTGTCGAGCAAGTCGGGCAGCGCGGACGTGCTCGAAGCGCTCGGCGTGAATATCGATCTTCAGCCGGAACAAGTGGCTGCTTCGATTGCGGAAACCGGCATGGGCTTCATGTTCGCGCCGAACCATCATCCGGCGATGAAAAACATCGCGCCGGTGCGCCGCGAACTCGGTGTGCGGACCATCTTCAACATTCTCGGGCCACTGACCAATCCGGCCGGCGCGCCGAATCAGCTGATGGGCGTATTCCACGCCGACCTCGTCGGCATTCAGGTGCGCGTCATGCAGCGCCTCGGCGCGAAACACGTGCTGGTGGTGTACGGTATGGACGGCATGGACGAAGTGTCGCTCGGCGCGGCCACGCAAGTCGGCGAGTTGCGCGACGGCCAGATCCACGAGTACGAAATCCATCCGGAAGACTTCGGCATGCAGATGGTGTCGAACCGCACGCTGAAAGTGGCCGACTCGGCCGAATCTAAAGTGATGCTGCTCGAAGCGCTCGACAACAAGCCGGGCGTCGCGCGCGAAATCGTCACGCTGAACGCGGGCACAGCCCTTTATTCGGCGAACGTGGCGGCGTCGATTGCGGACGGCATCCAGTTGGCGCGCGAAGCGATCGCGAGCGGCAAAGCACGGGCGAAGGTCGACGAGCTGATCCGCTTCACCCAGCAATTCAAGCAGTAACTACGTAGCGAGACACTCATGAGCGACATCCTCGACCGCATCATCGCGGTCAAACGCGAAGAAGTCCGCGCGGCCAAACAGAGCGCGCCGCTCGAAGAACTGCGCCTCGAAGCATCGTCGCGCGACATCCGCGATTTCGTCGGCGCATTGCGTGCGAAACACGCGGCGGGTCTTCCCGCGGTGATCACCGAGGTGAAAAAGGCGAGTCCGTCCAAAGGCGTGCTGCGCGAACATTTCGTGCCGGCCGAGATCGCGCGTTCGTATGAAAAGCACGGTGCAGCCTGCTTGTCCGTCCTCACCGACGTGCAGTTCTTCCAGGGCAGCGTGGCGTATCTGGAAGAAGCGCGCGCCGCCTGCAATCTGCCGGTGCTGCGCAAAGACTTCATCGTCGATCCATACCAGATCGTCGAGGCCCGCGCGATGGGGGCAGACGCGATCCTGCTGATCGCTGCCACGTTGGAAACCTCGCAGATGCAGGATCTGGAAGCGCTCGCGCATTCGCTGGGCCTCGCGGTGCTGGTCGAAGTGCACGACAGCAATGAGCTGATGGAAGCGCTCACGCTAAAGACACCCCTGATCGGCATCAACAACCGCAATCTGCGCACCTTCGAAACGTCGATCGAGACGACCATCGGCATGCTCGAATCGATTCCGGACGACCGCATCGTCGTCACGGAGTCGGGCATTCTGTCGCGCGTCGATGTTGAACGTCTGCGGGCGATGGACGTGCATACGTTCCTCGTCGGCGAGGCGTTCATGCGCGCGCAAGAGCCGGGTGTGGAACTTGCGCGGATGTTTTTCTAAGCGCAGGTTCAACACGCAGGCTAAGTAGCGGAGCAAGTCATGGGCATGGAACGTGAAATCAAGCTGGCACTGCCGGTGAGCCAGGTGAACGCGGCGACGCATTGGTTCGTCGCGCGCACCGGCAACAAGGGTCGCCCGATCGAGCTGGCGAATATCTACTTCGACACGCCGACACTGGTGCTCGCTCATTCGAAAAGCGCGCTGCGCCTGCGGCATACGCCGGACGGCTGGCTGCAAACGTTCAAGACCGTGGGCAACGCCAAGGATGGTCTGCACAGCCGGCACGAATGGGAAATGGCGGTGGCGGGCGAAAAACTCGAAATCGACGCACTGCTGCACGCATGCGACGAACCCGCTGCCGCTGAGGCCTTGCGCCAGGCGGCGCCGGAGTTGATCGAACTGTTCCGCACGAACTTCACGCGCACGCTCTGGCATATCGAGCTGGACGGCTCGGAAGTTGAGGCCGCGATCGACCAAGGCGACGTGCTCGCGGAAATGAACGGCGAAAATCGCCGCGCGCCGATCTCGGAAGTCGAACTCGAACTGAAATCCGGCGACGAAGCCGCGCTCAATACGCTCGCGAGCGAACTCGGCAAGCAGGTCGCCGGCCTTGCACCGGACAACATCAGCAAAGCACAACGCGGGTATCAGTTGCGAGCAGCCTGAGCGGTGGTGGCAAGCGCGGCGACGCGTCGTCGCGCTTGTCGGCCCGGTTGCAGACGCATCTTGAGCAACAGCGCGTTTGCTGCGACACTTCCCCGCCATGACCTCAGCTTCCCGTACCCGCTCCAATCCGTCGCAAGCCTCGTTGTTCGGCGACGCCTCTGCCACGCCGGCTGGCGCAACAGCGCAGCCGCAGCAGACACCAACAGCCGCCGGCTCGCCGCCGACGCTCGAAGCCCAATTCGCCGCCCTGCCCCCGGCCTGGCGCGCGCACCTCAAACCGTTCATCGAAAGCGACGCCTACGCGCCGTTGTGCCGTTTCGTCGACGGTGAGCGCGCGGCCGGCAAAACCGTCTATCCTGCCGACGTCTTCCGGGCCCTGCGCCTCACCAGCCCCGACGAAGTCAAAGTCGTGATCCTCGGCCAGGACCCGTATCACGGCGATGACCGCGGCACGCCGCAAGCACACGGACTGGCGTTTTCAGTGGCGCCGAACGTGCGCACGCCGCCGTCGCTGCGCAACATCTTCAAGGAAATCGCCGCGAGCCTCGGCCACGAGCCGCCGCGTCATGGTTGCCTCGACACATGGGCCAAACAGGGTGTGCTGCTGTTGAACACGGTGCTGACCGTCGAGCGCGATTCGGCCGCGAGTCACGCGAAACGCGGCTGGGAGAAATGCACCGACACGCTGATCCACGAACTGGCCATGCGCCATGACGGCCTTGTATTCATGCTGTGGGGCGCGCACGCGCAAGCCAAACGCGCGCTGCTCGGCGGCAAGTCGCATTACGTGCTGGAGGCGCCGCACCCGTCGCCGCTGTCGGCGCATCGCGGCTTTCTCGGCTGCGGACACTTTGCGTCGGCGAATGAGTATCTCGTGAAGCACGGCCGCACACCGATCGATTGGCGCTTGCCCGACGAAGCTCAGATGCTGGCGTAAAGCTAATCGCAGCAACAAAAACAAAAACGCCACGGAACTCACATCCCGTGGCATTTTTTCATTCCACCGCGCCGCGATCACGCAGCGCGAGACAAACCTCAAGACTTACGCAGCAGCAATCGCTTCACGCGCACCAGCCAACGCTGCGCTCGCAGCATCCGGGCCCATGTTCAGGCCTTCGGCGTAGATGAAGTTCACATCGGTCATGCCGAGGAAGCCAAGGAAGGCTTTCAGGTACGGCGTTTGGCTGTCATTCGGGGTGCCGACATACTTGCCGCCGCGTGCCGAAACCACGTGAACCTTCTTGCCCTTCACGAGGCCTTCCGGACCGTTTGCCGTGTACTGGAACGTGATGCCGGCGCGGGCGATGAAGTCGAAGTACGTCTTCAGTTGCGACGAGATGCCGAAGTTGTACATCGGGGCGCCGATCACGACGATGTCGGCGGCTTGCAGTTCGGCGATCAGCGCTTCGCTGCGAGCAGAGATCGCAGCTTGTTCCGGCGTGCGCTGGTCAGCCGGCGTGAAGAACGCGCCGAGGACGGCGTCGTCCAGATGCGGCAGCGGTTCAGCTTGCAGGTTACGGACGACGACTTGCGCGCCCGGATTCGATTGTTGCAGCTTTGCGGTCAGCTCGTTGACGAGCAGGGTCGAGTTCGCGCCTTGCGAGCGGGCTGCCGAGTTGATTTGCAGGATCGTGGTCATGGTTGACTCCAGTAGGGGCGCGCAGTGTTGCGCGAGTGGAGCCATTGTGGTTTTTTACCGCCCCGGGAAAAAGCCATCCGGCAGCGAAGGATTGTTGCACTGGTAGAACAATCCCCCGCTTTGAACCATCGATTAACACCGCTCAGTATTACGATCAGCTTGCTAGCCAACGCTCCCGCGCCTTGCGCGCGGCGGGCCGCTTGTCGCTCACGGCGAGCTTGTAGCGCGACACCTCAGGCCCGTCCAGCTTGACTTGCACGGTACGCAGCTCGTCGCGGCGGAAGGCATGGACTTCGACTTTTGCGCCCGGCAGATAGCGCGACAGCAGGGAATCAAGATTCGAGCCGGTTACACGTAGACCATCGAGCGCGATCAGCACGTCGCCCGCCGAGAGGCCGGCTTTTTGCGCCGCGCTGCCTTCGTGAACCGCCGCCAGCGTGCAATCCGCGCCGTTGCGCACGCGCGCGCCGAGTGACGGCTTGCCGTTCTTTTCCAAGTCCGGCGCGACCGTCACGCCAAACGGCGCGAGCAGCGTCTCGAGGGGCAAATCGCGTGTGCCGTACACGGCTTCGGCGAACAATTCGCCCAATTGCACGCCGGTCGCTTCGGCAAAAATCGCCTCGATCTCACTTTCTTCGACGCCGACGGGCTTGCCGCGATAGAAGTCGCGCCCAAACCGTTGCCACAGCAAACGCATCACGTCGTCGAGCGATTTGCGGTTATTGGTCTGCGCGCGAATCGTCAAATCGAACGCGAGCGCGACGAGCGAGCCCTTGGTGTAATAGCTGACGATCGCATTCGGCGCGTTTTCGTCCTGCCGATAGTACTTGACCCAGGCGTCGAACGAGCTTTCGGCTACCGTCTGCTTCAGACGGCCACTGCTACGCAGCACGCCGCCAATCACCTTGCCGAGCATGCCGAAATAGTCGTCTTGCGAGATCAAGCCGCTGCGCACGAGGATCAGATCGTCGTAGTAAGAGGTGAAGCCTTCGAACAGCCATAGTAGCGGCGTGTAGTTTTCGACGCTCAGGTCGTACGGCGCAAACACCGCCGGCTTGATGCGCTTCACATTCCAGGTGTGGAAGTATTCGTGGCTGCACAGCCCGAGGTAGGTTCGGTAGCCTTCTGTGGACGCGTCGCGGCCTTCCACTGGCAGATCGCCGCGATTGCAGATCAGCGCCGTCGAGGCGCGATGCTCCAATCCACCATAACCATCGGTGACGGCCTGCGTCATGAACACGTAGCGATCCATGGGTGCCTTCTTCGACTCCGGCTCGAACAACTCGATTTGCGCTTCGCAGATACGCTTCAGATCTGCGGACAGTCGCGCCATATCAAGCCCGATCACGCGCCCAGCGATCACGATATCGTGCGGTACGCCGTGCGCCTTGAACGTCTCCAGCGCGAACTCACCCAACGTGACCGGGTGATCGATCAGCTCGTCGTAGTTCTGCGCGCGATACTCGCCGAAGCCGTAGCGCTTCGTGCCACGCGCTTCCGGCAGCGCGGTCGCGACACGCCAGTGGCGATACGCCGCGCCTTCCGGCTTCTGGATATCGACCACACACTGCGCTTCCTCGTGACCGAGCGGCGCCAGAAACACGCTGGTGCCATTGAAAAAGCCCGTCGTATCGTCAAGATGCGCGGCGCGCACCGACATATCCCATGCATACACCTCGTAGCGCAGCGTTAGCGCGCCTTTGACCGGCGCGGCCTGCCACGTGTGCTTGTCGGTCTTTTCGACGCGCACCTTCCGCCCCGCGTCATTGGTGGCGCGCAGCGTGACGATGTTGCGGGCGAATTCGCGCACCATGTAGCTGCCCGGAATCCACACCGGCAGCATGAAACGCTGGCCGGCCGGATCGGGATCGGCGACGGTCACGGTGACTTCGAACAGATGGGCGGCGGGTTGCTTGGGAACGATGGTGTAGCGGATCGGCTTCATCGGCGGCGATTTGGAGGGTTCTGGCGGGGAGGTTCGGGGCTTGATGCAAAAGGAGGCGCACTTCGCGCCTCCTTTCTTCGACTAGTGCTGCGTGCTCAGTGCACGGCGGACATTTCCTTGTCCAGCCGGTCTGCCGGCACGGCGCCGGGCAAGCGGCGGCCGTCGGCGAGGAACACGGTCGGCGTGCCGTCGACGTTCATCGCGTGGCCGAGCGCCAGGTTCTTGTCGATCGCGGCGGTATCGCAGGTGCCGGCGGCAGTGGGCGCCTGATGATTCTGCATCCACGATTCCCACGCCTTCGCGCGGTCGGTCGAGCACCAGATCGATTTCGACTTGGCGGTCGAATCCGGCGACAGCACCGGGTACAGGAAGGTGTAGACAGTGACGTTATCGATCGACTTGAGCGTGGTTTCGAGCTGCTTGCAGTACGGGCAGTTCGGATCGGAGAACACGGCGATCTTGCGCGCGCCGTTGCCCTTCACGACCTTCACCGCGTCCGCGAACGGCAGGCTCGCGAAGTCAATGCGGTTGGTCTCCGCCAGACGCGCTTCAGTCAGATTCTTGCGGGTTTTCGCGTCGACCATATCGCCGAGCATGAGGTAATCACCGTTCGCATCGCTATAGATGATCTGCGTGCCGAGGTTCACTTCGTACAGGCCGGCAATCGGCGACTTCGTCACGCTCTTGATCGTCACGTCGGTCAGACGCGTTTGCAGCGTGGCTTTGAGCTTGTCGGTGGCTTGATCGGCCTGCGCGGAGCAGCCGATTGCCACGGCAGCGATCGCGAGCGCGACGGCAGCGATGCGGAAGGATTTTTTCATGCTTAATTCCTGGAGTTCAATCGCGCGCGATGCGCGTTTTTGGGACGTTTCTGGTCTGACCAGAATGGCGTCCATCCGTTCATCATACCTGTCTCGCCGAGCCAGGCATGCGGGCCGGCGCACACACTAGCCCAGCGCGGCCGACACCAGCCAGCGCTTGATGAACGGCTGCGCGCCGACGAATGCCATCCCGGTGTTGCGCAATACCTTGGCAAACGGACCGGGCACCGAGAAGATCTTTTGCAGGCCGTCGGTGGCGATCATCAGCGCGCGAATATCTTCGCGGCGGGCGCGCTCGTAGCGGCGCAGCAACACCATGTCGCCGAGATCGCGGAATGCTTCCTTGCCGGCGACCGTCTCGGCGAGCGCCGCGACATCGCGCAAACCGAGGTTCATGCCCTGACCCGCCAACGGGTGAATCAGGTGCGCTGCATCGCCGATCAGCGCGACGCGCGGCGCCACCAGCTTGTCGACGGTTTGCAGCGCGAGCGGGAAGCCTTGCGCGGGCGTCACGCATTCCAGCGCGCCGAACTGCTCACCCGTTACGCGCTCGACTTCAGCCGCGAGTTGCGCCGGGTCGAGCGCGAGCAGTTGCTCGGAGTGCTCGGTGCGCGCCGACCAGACCAGCGACACGTGGCCCCCCGGCATCGGCAGCAGCGCGATGATTTCGCCGTCCCTGAACCATTGGTAAGCGGTTTCGCCATGCGGCTTTTCGGCCTTGAAATTCGCGACCACGCCGGTTTGCTTATAGTCGCTCCGGTTCATTTTCGAGCCGATCTGTGCGCGCACCCACGAATGCGCACCGTCTGCACCGACCACCAGATCGGCCTCGAGCACATTGCCGTTGGCAAGACCGACGCTCGCGCTGTCGGCGGTAAAGTCGAGCGCCTGCGCACGCGTGTCGATCCAGGTGAGATTCGGCTGGAAACGCAGCGCGGCATCCAGCGCACGCTCGATCACCGACGACTCGACGATCCACGCCAGTTGCGGCACGGATGCCTGAAACGCGGAAAAGTGGAGTTCGGCGTGGGCGTCGCCATAGACGCGCATGTCGTAGACGGGTCCGAGCTTTGACAGATCGAGCGCCTGCCAGACCCGCAACCGCTCCAGCAGAGCCTGCGAACTCGACGACAGCGCGTAGACCCGAGAGTCGAAGGTGGCGCCCGGCGGCAGCGCCGCGCACGGCTGCGCAAGCAGCGCCACGCGCAGTCCGCCTTGCGTCAACGCCAGCGCCGCGGTCTTGCCGACGAGCCCGCCGCCGATCACGGCGGCATCAAAGGTCTGGTGGTGTGCGTTCATCCGCGCATTATAGCCGCGGGGGTTGCGGGGGACGGATCGAGACTCCAGCTTTACCGCAGGCAGATCAAGAACCCGATCCGAACGGGTTACAATTGCGCTTTCCGTGACAAAACTCGCCCAGAATCGTCGAGGCAACGCCCCGATCTGGTGTCTTGTCCCGCTCCGCTGCGCTTCCTCCGCCACGCCAAACGCGAAGGCTTTTCGAATCCTGCACGCAGCGTCGAGCGCATCACGCAACTTACTGATTCACTGAAGGATTTCCATGAGCCTCAAATGCGGCATCGTCGGCCTGCCTAACGTCGGCAAGTCCACCCTGTTCAACGCGCTGACCAAGGCGGGCATTGCCGCCGAAAACTATCCGTTCTGCACGATCGAGCCGAACGTCGGCATCGTCGAAGTGCCGGACGCGCGTCTGAAGTCCCTCGCCGAAATCGTCAAGCCGGAGCGCATCCTGCCGGCCGTGGTGGAATTCGTCGACATCGCCGGTCTCGTGGCCGGTGCGAGCAAGGGTGAAGGTCTGGGCAACCAGTTCCTCGCGAACATCCGCGAAACCGACGCGATCACGCACGTGGTGCGCTGCTTCGAAGACGAGAACGTGATTCACGTCGCGAACAAGATCGACCCGCTGTCGGATATTGAAGTCATCAACACTGAACTGGCGCTGGCCGACCTCGCGACCGTCGAGAAGGCGCTGACGCGCTATTCGAAGGCCGCCAAGTCGGGCAACGACAAGGAAGCCATCAAGAACGCCGCGGTGCTGGAAAAGGTGCGCGCACAACTCGACCAGGCCAAGCCGGTCCGCGCGCTCGACCTGTCGGATGAGGAAAAGGCCACGCTCAAGCCGTTCTGCCTGATTACCGCCAAGCCCACCATGTACGTCGCCAACGTGAAGGAAGGCGGTTTCGAAAACAACCCGCATCTGGACGCGGTGTCGAAGTTCGCGGCAGCGGAAAACGCGCCGGTCGTTGCGGTGTGCGCGGCGATCGAAGCGGAAATCGCCGACCTCGAAGAAGCCGACATGGAAGTGTTCCTCGCCGACATGGGCATGCACGAGCCGGGCCTGAACCGCGTGATTCGTGCGGGCTTCAAGCTACTGGGCCTGCAAACCTACTTCACGGCCGGCGTGAAGGAAGTGCGCGCGTGGACGATCCATGTTGGCGATACCGCACCGCAGGCAGCGGGCGCGATCCACACCGACTTCGAGCGCGGCTTCATTCGCGCGCAGACGATCGCCTTCAACGACTTCATCACCTACAAGGGTGAGCAAGGTGCGAAGGAAGCCGGCAAAATGCGCGCGGAAGGCAAGGAATACGTCGTGCACGACGGCGACGTGATGAACTTCCTGTTCAATGTCTGAGTGGAAGCGCTGTCAGGCCGGGCCCTACCCCGCCGCCGCCCAAAAAAGAAACCAGAAGGCCCGCTTCCAGCCAAGCCGGTCGCTTAAGCTGTTGAAACCAACCCCTTAATCCGGTGAAATAGCCGCCGTTAGTCAAAAACTTACAGGGGCTTCTTCATGTCCGGTCTTTCCGCCGAGGGCGCGATTTCAAAGCGAGGTGCCCAAGCCAAGGTGCCTCCGGCTGGCAAGGCAGCCTTGCCAGATGAGCGTTCCCGCTCGTTAGGCGCAATGGGAAACGAGCGCCGGACAGCCAGCTATCGAGTACCGCGTTGCAGCGGCTGACAAGAACGTGCCGCTACTTAAGTAGGCAGATTGCCTCGGCGCCGATGCTGGGCCTTCTGCGTCCGCTGTCCGCATGTATTACCTTGTCTGGTCAGTCCCGTTCAAGGGCTCGCCCTTCCTCCCACGAAGCCGCTGCGGCCTCGTAGATGCCGCCATCGCGGCGGCCGACCGCCAGCACGACGATATCCGGCGGATTCTCGTTATCGCGGACCAGATAGACCAGCCGGTACCCGATTCCTCGCAGCTTGATTTTGTAGCAGTCGATGAGTGGCGACCGGAGCTCGGCGCCCGGCAGCCTCGGCGTTAGCAGGCGTTTCTTCAGCGCATTCTTGAAAAGCACTTTGACCGAGCCGTCAAGGTCCACCCAGTCTTCAAGTGCTTCAGGCACGAATCGGAGTTCGTGCGCCATCACAGGTCGTCGAGGTTCACCTTGACCGCGCGGCTCACCGATTTGAGGCGAGACTGTACAAGCGTCGCCAGCTGACGCTCGTCGTATAACTCGGCCATCTGGGCCATCAGCTCCGGCGACACCGTGTAGAAGGCCGGACGATTGTGATTGAGCACGGCCACAGGCTGGCCATGCGCCTCTTCAACCACTTTCCCCGGGTTTTGTTTGAATTCCGAGATGCTGACGGTTAGCAGGCTGTGGATGTTTTCCATGGCAACACCATATAGGTCAAAATTTAGACCTATTTTACGCCACGTTTGTCCGGTGTGCTCGGTCAGCAATTGCCGCAGGGCGGCGCATAGGGCGCAAAACCAAAGAAACCGTGCCGCTCTGAGACTCCGAGTGCCACCATCAATCATATGATTCTGCGAAAACCGTCGCTTTTACCTTCAACAGGTTAAGCGCCCGGCTTGGTTTCCAGCGGGCTTTTTCATGTCAATCCAATCCGAACGAGTCGATAGACATCCAACGAGTAGCCGGGTACGAAACCAGGCGTGCTTCGTTCGACAGACGAGACAAAAACCCGGTACAGAAGAATCCGACACTCAGGGCCAGGCAGTGCTGAGTAATCGCCTGGCGCGACGGTCGAGGCGTATGCGCTAACCCTACGGGCGAGCCGAAGATTTCGAAGACAATACGGGTCATCTTTCTGAGCAACGCATCAAATTTCGCCCATGAACACGTTAAACGAAGTGCTCTTCCGGCTCACCAAGGACCGGTTGAAATCAATGATGCGCTGGCTTCCTGATGCTGCCCACACCGGCACGAAAGACCAACTGGTCGGGGAAATCACGCGAAGTCTTACGGGCGACGGGCTGCGCGCCCTCTGGGATCGCCTGGACGACACCCAACGTACGGCGGTGGCGGAGACGGCATACGCGCCAGACGGTTTCTTTGATGAAAACCGGTTCCGTGCAAAACACGGGTGCCTGCCTGAATTCACTGTCAAGGAGGATGGACGCCGGTATTCGTACTATGGGCCACCGACGGCGTTGTGCCTCTTTTTGTACGAACAGGATGGGTATTACAGCCTGCCCGTTGATATGCGCGAACGACTAAAAACCTTCGCGCCCGAACCCGAGCCCGTCCGGCTGAGCACCATCGAAACGCTTCCGGAGGAGATCGACGAAAATCGGCTAACGGTGCGACACACCGAGCGCGATGCCATGGTGGATCTAACGGTTCTGCTACGTCTGACGGATCAGGGCAAAATCCAGGTCAGCGAAAAGACATCTTTACCCGGTGCGGCAACGCTGCGCCTGTTGACAGAGAGTCTCGCCGGCGGCGACTTCTACGCCGACAAACCCCCGCAAGATCAATGGGATCAGGAGATTGGCCCAATCAAGGCGTTCTCGTGGCCGCTGCTGCTTCAGGCCGCCGGGCTGGTGCAACGGAACGGCAGCAAACTTGCGCTGAGCGCAGCGGGGCGGAAAGCTTTGGCCTCATCCCAAGCCAGCGTATTGAGCACGATCTGGAACAAATGGCTCAAATCCAATCTGTTTGACGAGTTCAGCCGCGTCGACGTCATCAAGGGGCAGAAATCGAAAGGTCGCGTCATGACTGCCCTAGCGCCGCGTCGCGCTGCTATCACCGAAATACTGCGGCTCTGTCCGATTGGAGCTTGGATCAATGTCGATGACATTTCCCGGTTCATGCAAGCGACAGGCCGCACGTTTGAAGTGACCCATGATCCGTGGAAGCTCTATATCATCGATCAGCAATATGGCGCCCTGGGCCACAACGGTTACCACGGCTGGGAAATTTTGCAATTGCGCTATTTGCTCTGTTTCCTGTTTGAGTATGCCGCCGCGCTGGGCATCGTTGACGTCGCCTACATCGAGGCGACTGGGGCGCGCGTTGACTTTGGCGGCATATGGGGAACGGACGATTTAGAATTCCTCAGTCGTTATGACGGCCTTATCTACTTCCGTGTAACACCGCTTGGTGCCTATTGCCTCGGCCTGAGTGATGACTACACGCCTGCCTCGGTCCAGCCCGGCGTCAAGCTTTCGGTTTTGCCCAGTCTGCACGTAAATGTTGTTGGCGGAAACCTGACGGCGGAAGAATTTCTGACGCTTGACACCTGGGCCGTAGAGGCAACGGATAAAAGTTGGCGGCTGGACCGTCAAAAGGCCGTTGGAGCGGTTGAAAGAGGACACGATATTGCCGAACTTCGAGCGTTTCTGCAGACCCGTGAAGACCAGCCCCTGCCAGAAACGGCGGAGTCCTTCATTAGGATCACCCAGCAGCAGGGCAAGGCGCTGAAAATTGCGGGTACCGCACTGCTGATCGATTGTGAGAATGCGGAAATCGCGACCATGATCGCTACGCGTAAGGAAATGGCGGGTTTGTGTCTTCGCGCGGGCGATCGGCAACTGGTAGTCCGGCGTGAAAACGAAGAAAAATTCCGGACTCTAATTCGCTCTCTGGGTTTTGGCATGCCGACTTAAAGCCCTATCCATGATGCACATGGCATGCGGTAGATGCTCGCCGAAAACACGCTCGAAGCGATAATCCTGGGCAGCGACGTTACCGGCGCCTGCCCCGTCTTCCGTCATGCCTGCACGCAGGCAGTTGCAACCAGCGGCCTGCGTTCAGGCATCACCTCGCGCAAAATCGCGCCTTCTGGCACCCATTGTTTCTGTCCCATGACAGCCGATGTTAAATTGCTGCAGTCGGCGCCAGCCAAAAGCGGGCCGCCGCCCGGTAACCGACGCCGGACTGTCATCGAACACAAATAGAATCGCGCGATCCGCATCCCCGTTCCGTTCCGATCAGCAACCATGTTGCATGGGACCGGAGTAAGCATGGGACCAGAGTAAGTGCTTTGCATGGGACCAGAGTAGCGCGCTGAAGCGCTAACTCCGGTCGACACAGGAGACCAATCGATGAGTTGCAAGCCGCTGTTCCGTTCGCTTTCCGTTGCCGCCGTGTTGAGTTTCGGCATCAGCCAGACGGCTCACGCCGCCACTGAAATCCAGTTCTGGCATGCCATGGAGGCCGCCCTGGGCGAACGTCTGAACGACATCGCCAACGCGTTCAACGCGTCGCAGAGCGACTACAAGATCGTGCCGGTGTTCAAAGGCGCCTACGACCAGACACTCGCCGCCGGCATCGCCGCTTACCGCAGCGGCAACGCGCCCGCTATCTTGCAGGTCTATGAAGTCGGCACTGCGACAATGATGCAGGCGAAGAAAGCCGTGATCCCGGTCTCGGACGTGTTCAAGCAAGCCGGCGTGCCGCTCGACGAAAAGGCCTTCGTGCCGACCATTGCAAGTTATTACAGCGACTCTAAAAGCGGCCAGCTGATCTCGATGCCGTTCAACAGCTCGACGCCGGTGCTGTATTACAACAAGGACGCGTTCAAGAAAGCCGGGCTCGACCCGAATCAGCCGCCGAAAACCTGGGCCGAAGTGCAGGTCGACGCGCAGAAGCTGAAAGCGTCGGGCATGGCATGCGGCTATTCGTCCGGCTGGCAGAGCTGGATTCAGCTTGAAAACTACAGCGCGTGGCAGGGCGCGCCGTTTGCGTCGGAGAACAACGGCTTCGACGGCGCGAATGCCCAGCTCGAATTCAACAAGCCGCTGCAAGTCGCACATATCCAGTTCCTGCAAAACATGCAGAAGGAAGGCACGTTCACCTATGTCGGCCGCAAGGACGAACCGGTGTCGAAGTTCTATAGCGGCGATTGCGGGATCATCACGAACTCGTCGGGCTCGCTCGCCACGATCAAGAAGTACGCGAAGTTCAACTTCGGCACCGGCATGATGCCGTACGACGCCAGCGTGAAGGGCGCGCCGCAGAACGCGATCATCGGCGGGGCAAGCCTGTGGGTCTTGTCGGGTAAAGATCCGGCGGTGTACAAGGGCGTGGCGAAATTCCTGTCTTATCTGTCGTCGGCGCCGGTTGCTGCGAAGTGGCATCAGGACACCGGCTACCTGCCGGTCACGACCGCCGCGTATCAACTTACGCAGCAGCAAGGCTTCTACGAGAAGAACCCAGGCAGCGACACCGCGATCAAGCAGATGCTCAACAAGCCGCCGCTGCCGTACACGAAGGGCTTGCGTCTGGGCAACATGCCACAGATCCGCACCATCATCGACGAAGAACTCGAACAGGTTTGGGCACAGAAGAAGACGCCGCAAGAGGCGCTCGATTCGTCCGTGACGCGTGGCGATGAGTTGCTGCGCCGCTTCGAGAAAGCCGGTAGCTAAGCACTAGCGGTACTAGCCGGCCGGGTTTCGGTGCGCTCGCGCCGAAACCCGATGTTGCAGCAGAACCTTGGGAATTCTCGATGGAAAAGCGCTCCCGCTTCGGCACCAGCGTCCTGCCCTATCTGCTCGTTGCGCCACAACTCCTGATCACGCTGCTGTTCTTTCTGTGGCCGGCGGGCGAAGCGCTGTGGCAATCCACGCAGAGCCAGGACGCGTTCGGCACGTCGAGCGAATTTGTCGGCTTAGCCAATTTCAAGCAGTTATTCGCCGATCCGCTTTATCTGTCGTCGTTCAATACAACGCTGATTTTCTGCGCGCTCGTCACCGTGTGCGGATTGGTGATTTCGCTCTTGCTGGCAGTCTGCGCGGATCGCGTGACACGCGGTGCCAAGGCCTATCAGACGCTGCTGATCTGGCCGTACGCGGTCGCGCCCGCGATCGCCGCCGTGTTGTGGTCGTTCCTGTTCAACCCGAGCATCGGCCTCGTCACCTATGCGCTCGCGAAGTACGGCATCGTGTGGAATCACGCGTTGAACGCCAGCCAGGCGATGTTTCTGGTCGTGCTGGCATCCGTGTGGAAACAGGTCAGCTATAACTTCCTGTTCTTCTATGCCGGCTTGCAGGCCATTCCGCGCTCGCTGATCGAAGCGGCGGCCATCGACGGCGCTGGTCCGGTGCGGCGTTTCTTCGGCATCGCACTGCCGCTACTCTCGCCGACCAGTTTCTTCCTGCTGGTGATCAACATCACCTACGCATTCTTCGACACCTTCCCGGTGATCGACGCCGCCACCGGCGGCGGCCCGGCGCAATCCACCCGCACGCTGATCTACAAGATCTTCGCCGAAGGCTTCCAGGGGCTGGACATCGGCAGCTCGGGCGCGCAGTCCGTCATCCTGATGGCGATCGTCGTCGCGTTGACGGTCGTGCAATTCCGCTTCATCGAGCGCAGGGTTCAATACTCATGATCGAGAACCGCCGCGGTTTCGACCTCTTCTGCCATGCGGTGCTGATTCTCGGCGTCGCGCTGGTGGTGTTTCCCGTGTACGTCGCGTTTTGCGCGGCGACGATGAGCGAGCATGAGGTGTTCAGCGTGCCGCTGTCACTGGTGCCGAGTACGCATCTGTTCGAGAACATCGCGACTGTCTGGTCGCATGGCAGCGGCAATGCGGCGGCGCCGTTCGGCCGCATGCTGTTCAACAGCCTCGTGATGGCGCTGGTGATTTCGATCGGCAAGATCGCCATCTCTATGATCTCCGCGTATGCAATCGTGTTTTTCCGCTTTCCGTTTCGCAATCTGTCGTTCTGGCTGATCTTCATCACGCTGATGCTGCCGGTCGAAGTGCGGATCTTTCCGACCGTGCAGGTCGTGTCGTCGATGCATCTGAGCAATACGTACAGCGGTTTGACCTTGCCGCTGATCGCATCGGCCACCGCCACCTTCCTGTTCCGCCAGTTCTTCATGACGCTGCCCGACGAACTGATGGAAGCGGCGCGCATCGACGGTGCCGGAGCGATGCGTTTCTTCTGGGACGTGGTGTTGCCGCTGTCGAAGACGAATATGGCGGCGCTGTTTGTCATCACATTCATCTACGGCTGGAATCAGTATCTGTGGCCGATCCTGATTACGAGCCAGCAATCGCTGACCACTGCCGTGGTCGGCATCAAGAGCATGATCGCTTCCGGCGACACCGCGACCGAATGGCACCTGGTGATGACCGCGACGCTGCTCGCGATGCTGCCGCCGCTCGCCGTCGTGCTGACGATGCAGCGCTGGTTCGTGCGCGGGTTGGTGGACTCCGAGAAGTAACTCGCGCAGCTTGGGCGAGCTTCGGCGTTGGGCATGGAATCAAGCATGGAATCAAGAACACCGCGCAACACGCGGCAAGCAACGAAAAGGCTAAAACGGCATGGCTGCACTGACTCTGCAAAGCGTTAAAAAGACCTACGACGGCAAACAGTTCGTGCTGCACGGCATCGACGTCGATGTGGCGGACGGCGAGTTCGTCGTGATGGTCGGCCCGTCCGGTTGCGGCAAATCGACTTTGCTGCGGATGGTGGCCGGGCTCGAAGGCATTTCCGAAGGCACCATTTCGATCGCCGGCAAGGTGGTCAATCAACTGGAGCCGAAGGATCGCAACATCGCAATGGTGTTCCAAAACTACGCGCTGTATCCGCACATGAGCGTTGCCGAGAACATGGGCTATGCGCTGAAAATTGCAGGCGTCGATCGTGCGCGAATTACGAAACGCGTGCAGGCTGCGGCGCAGATTCTCGAGCTTGAACCGCTGCTCGCACGCAAGCCCCGCGAGTTGTCCGGCGGCCAGCGACAACGCGTCGCCATGGGCCGCGCAATCGTGCGCGAACCGGCAGTGTTTCTGTTCGACGAACCGCTGTCGAATCTCGACGCAAGGCTGCGTGTGCAGATGCGTCTCGAAATCCAGCGCCTGCATGCGCGGCTCGCCACTACGAGTCTCTACGTGACGCACGACCAGATCGAAGCAATGACGCTCGCGCAACGCGTGATCGTGATGAACAAGGGCCACGCGGAGCAGATCGGCGCGCCGACCGAGGTCTACGAGCGGCCGGCGACGGTGTTCGTCGCGAGCTTCATCGGCTCACCGGGGATGAATCTGCTGGAAGGCCGCGTGTCAGATGACGGTTCTATGTTCGAGGTCGCAGGCAACGGGCCGAAGCTGCCGCTCACACGCGTAGCGTCGATCGGCCGGGAAGTTTCCAAGGGCCGCGAATGGACGCTCGGAATTCGCCCCGAGCACATGACGCCGGGTCAAGCGGACGCGTCTCACGCCACATTGACCGTCGATTCCTGCGAACTGCTCGGCGCGGACAACCTCGCGCACGGCCGCTGGGGCAAACACGACGTGACGGTCCGCTTGCCGCACATGCATCGGCCCGCGGCAGGTGAAGCGCTGCAAGTGGCGTTGCCCGCACAGCATCTGCATTTCTTCGATCCGTCGACGGGACGGCGAGCAAACTGACGCCACTGCGGACACCCTCTGCCGCCGCACCCCCACCCCGAAGTACAATGCCACCTGAACTACCCGCCCGCGCGCGGGGCGTCGTTGAACTCGACGCCGCGCCGGCCGGCGCCGGGCGCACTGCCCGGCTACAACACCCATTACCCATCCACCCACGACCGCCGCCCCAAAGCGGCCGGCGTCGTCAACGTCTATTGCAAGCAAATGGCCCAATACGTCTTCACCATGAACCGGGTCGGCAAAATCGTGCCGCCCAAGCGTCAAATCCTGAAAGACATCTCGCTGTCATTCTTCCCCGGCGCGAAGATCGGCCTGCTCGGCCTGAACGGCTCGGGCAAGTCGACGCTGATCCGCATCATGGCCGGTGTGGACAAGGAAATCGAAGGCGAAGCCACGCCGATGCCGAACCTGAACATCGGCTATCTGCCGCAGGAGCCGAAGCTCGATCCGAACAAGACGGTGCGTGAAGCGGTCGAAGAAGGTCTCGGTGACGTCTTCGGCGCGCAAAAGAAACTGGACGAAATCTACGCGGCCTACGCGGAGCCGGACGCCGACTTCGACGCACTCGCCGCCGAGCAGGCAAAGTACGAAGCGATCCTCGCCACCACCGACGGCAGCGCGGAACAGCAGATCGAAATCGCCGCCGACGCGTTGCGCCTGCCGGCATGGGACGCGAAGATCGAGCATCTGTCGGGCGGCGAAAAGCGCCGCGTGGCACTCTGCAAACTGCTGCTCGAAAAGCCCGACATGCTGCTGCTGGATGAGCCGACCAACCACCTTGACGCGGAATCGGTCGAATGGCTCGAGCAGTTCCTCACGCGCTTCCCGGGCACGGTCGTCGCGGTGACCCACGATCGCTACTTCCTCGATAACGCCGCCGAGTGGATTCTCGAACTCGACCGCGGCCACGGTATTCCCTGGAAGGGCAACTACAGCAGTTGGCTCGACCAGAAGGAAGAGCGTCTGAAGCAGGAAGAGTCGTCGGAATCGGCGCGTCAGAAAGCGATCAAGAAGGAACTGGAGTGGGTGCGCCAGAATCCGAAGGGCCGTCAGGCGAAGTCGAAGGCGCGTATTGCCCGCTTCGAGGAACTGAACAGCCAGGACTATCAGAAGCGCAACGAGACCTCGGAAATCTTCATCCCGGTCGGCGACCGCCTGGGTAACGAAGTGATCGAGTTCAAGAACGTCAGCAAGTCATATGGCGACCGTTTGCTGCTCGACGACGTCAGCTTCAAGATTCCGGCGGGCGCGATAGTCGGCATCATCGGGCCGAACGGCGCTGGTAAGTCGACGCTGTTCCGCATGCTGACCGGCCGTGAACAACCGGATTCGGGTGAGATCGTGCAAGGACCGACGGTCAAGCTCGCGTACGTGGACCAAAGCCGCGACGCACTCAACGGCTCGAAGACCGTGTTCGAAGAAATCTCCGGCGGTGCGGACGTGCTGACGGTCGGCAAGTACGAAACACCTTCGCGTGCGTACATCGGCCGGTTCAACTTCAAGGGCGGCGATCAGCAAAAGACCGTTGGCAATCTGTCGGGTGGTGAGCGTGGCCGGTTGCATCTGGCGAAGACGCTGATCGCGGGCGGCAACGTGCTGCTGCTGGACGAACCGTCGAACGATCTGGACGTCGAAACGCTGCGCGCGCTGGAAGACGCCTTGCTCGAGTTCGCCGGCTCCGTCATGGTGATCTCGCACGATCGCTGGTTCCTCGACCGGATCGCGACGCACATCCTGGCGTTCGAAGGCGATTCGCAAATCACGTTCTTCGACGGCAACTACCAGGAATACGAAGCGGACAAACGCGCACGCCTCGGTGAAGAAGCTGCACGTCCGAAGCGTCTGCGTTACAAGCCGATCGCGCGATAAATCTCGAGCTTGGCAGCCCGCTCGTTGGCTGATGAGCGGGCTGTTTTGCTGGCCGGTTTTTTGCTGACGGTTTTGTGGACCCAGCGCGGCGACGAGGAGGCAAGCATGGCGATGTCGAAGGGCAAGCGCTGGGCCATTGCCGTAGGTGGCGTGCTGGTGGTGCTGATCGTCGTCGTGGTCGGTGCGCTGCAGTTCGCGCAGCGCGAAGTCAAGGAACACGTCATTGCGGCGCTCGGGCCATTAGGCAGCGCCGAAAGCATCCGGGTCGGCCTTACTTCAGTCCATCTCACCCATGTTCTGCTCAAAGCGCCACCCGGCTGGCCCGCCGGTGATCCGCTACGCGCCGACGAAATCACGCTCACACCCGATATCCGCGATTTGCTCGCGCGGCGCATGCATATTCGCAGCGTGGTGGTGCGCGGCTTCGACATCGCGGTAATGCGAACGAAGGACGGTGCGATCCGTCTGGTGCCGAATCTGCGGCAGGCGGTGAACGGCCCCAACGACGACGAAGCCAGCGGCGTGGCAACACCCGGCTCCCGCGAAAAGCTGGTCGATCATATTAGCTTCGAGCAAGGCAACTTCCATTTCTACGACATGACGGTCGGCCAGCCAGCATTCAAAGTGGCGGTCAGCAACGCCAACGCGACTGTCGACCACCTGCATCTGCCCGCGCTCACCGAACCGACCAACGTCAGCGTCACCGGCTCGATTAAGGGCCCGACGCACACGGGCACCGTTTCGTTCGACGGGTGGATCAAGATCGCCAGCAAGGATTCGCAGACCACCAGCAAACTGCGCGGCGTCGATGTCGTGATGCTCGATCCGTACCTGATGAAAAAAACCGGCGCAAAGGCGCAAGTGACGGGCGGCACGGTCGACCTGACGGTCGACTCAACGGTGCGCAACTATCAGTTGCACGCGCCTGGCACGGTGACGATCCACCATTTGCAGCTCGCCGACAGCGACAACCCGCTCGACACCTTCATGTCGATTCCGACCAAAGCCGCCATCGCCGCGCTCAAGACACACAACGGCGACATCACGCTGCATTTCGTGCTGGATGGGAATTTGCGCGACCCGAAGTTTTCGGTGCAGGAGAGTCTGATGACGCGCGTTGGCGCCGGTTTTGCGAAAGCGATGGGCGTGAGCGTCGAGGGCGTGGCGAAGGGCGCAGGAGAAACGGTGAAAGGCTTGGGTAACGCGTTGAAAAATCTGCTTGGGCAGTAGGCTTAAACCGGCAACCCCAGCTCAAGCAATTTCGCTTCGGTTTGCGCGGCGCCCGTGTGATGCACGCCGTGCCAGCCAAGTGCCGTTGCGGCCTCGGCGTTTTTCAGGTTGTCGTCGATGAAAACAAGTTCGCCCGGCTGGATGCCCGGCAGTTGTGCCTCGATCCGCTGACGCATGGCCGCGAAAATCGCCGGATCAGGCTTCACCAGCTTCACCCTGCCCGACACGACGATGTCGCGGAACCGCCGCAGCACGGGGTAATGCTCCCACGCATACGGAAACGTCTCCGCCGACCAGTTCGTTAGCCCAAAGAGCGGCACATCGGCCGCCTCGAGCTTCTCCATGATCGCCACGCCATCTTCCAGCACGCCGGCCACCATCTCGTGCCAGCGCTCGTAGAACGCGCGGATCAGCGGTGCGTGATCGGGAAACTTCGCGACCAGTTCGTCAGTCGCCTCGACGATCGGCTGGCCACCGTCCTGACGGACCACCCAGTCCATCGAACAGACGTGGGTCAGAAACCAGCGGCGCTCCGTTTCGTCGGGAATCAACTGACGATACAGATACTCGGGGCTCCAGTCGATCAGCACGCCGCCGAAATCGAACACGACTGCCTTGATGGCCATGCACGCTCCGTCAGTAAGGTCGTGGCGACAAGATCAAATAGGTTGCGTACGCAATTCCAGCCACGCCTTGGCCTCACCCGAGACATGCGGCGACAGGCGCGCGCGCACCATCTCGTGATACGCGTTGAGCCATGCGCGCTCGTCGTCACGCAATAGCGACAGGTCGAGGCAGCGCGTGTCGATCGGACACAGCGTCAGCGTTTCGAACTTGAGGAAATCGCCGAACTCGGTTTTCTCCCCGGGCACGTTCAGCACCAGATTCTCGATCCGCACACCCCACTTGCCCGGCCGGTAAATGCCCGGCTCGACCGAGGTGATCATGCCTTCTTCCATCGCCGTCCACGGTTCGGCCGGCGCGTAGTGCGAAATCACCTGCGGGCCTTCGTGCACGTTCAGGAAATAGCCCACCCCGTGACCGGTGCCATGACCGTAATCGGCGCCCGCTTCCCAGATCGGCGCGCGGGCGATCGCGTCGAGCATCGGCGAACGAATGCCACGCGGGAATTTCGCGCGCGACAGCGCCATGGTGCCTTTCAGCACGATCGTGAAGTCGCGCCGCTGTGCCTCGCTGATGGTGCCGACCGGTACGACGCGGGTGATGTCGGTCGTGCCGCTCAGATACTGCGCGCCCGAATCGATCAGCAACAGGCCATTGCCCTCGATTACCGAATGCGACTCATCGGTCGCGCGGTAGTGCGGCATCGCGCCGTTCGCGTTGAAGCCGGCGATCGTCGCAAAGCTCAGCGACACGAAGCCCGGACGGCGCGCGCGGGCCGCCGTCAGGCGCTCGTCGATCGTCAGTTCGGTGATCGTTTCGCGGCCCAGCGCGCCTTCGAACCACGCGAAAAATTCGGCGAGTGCCGCGCCGTCCTGTTCCATCGTCTCGCGCACATGCTCCGCTTCTGCTTCGGTCTTGCGCGACTTGAAGAACGTGGACGGATTGACCGCCTCGACGACGTTCACCGTTGACGGCACCAACTGAAGCGAGCCATATGTAATGCGGCGCGGGTCGATCAGCAGCGTGCTGCCGGCCGGCAGTGCGGCCAGCGCATCCGCCGCCTTTGCATACGGCTCGACGCTGATACCGTCACGCGCGAGCGCATCGGCCAACGCTTGCGGCACCTTGCCGTCGGCGACGAAGAGCGAAGCGCTCTGCGGACCGATCAGCGCGTGCGCCACGAACACCGGGTTGTAGCTGACATCGGCGCCGCGCAGATTCAGAAGCCATGCAAGGTCGTCGAGCGTGGAAATGAAGTGCCATTGCGCGTCCTTCTCCGCCATCGCACGGCGAATCTGTGCGAGCTTTTCCGAGCGGGCGACGCTCGCGTGCGGCGCGGCATGCTCAAACACGGCGGCGACGGGCAGCGACGGGCGCTGCGGCCAGATCGCGTCGAACAGATCGACGTCGGTGCGCAGCTTCACGCCGCGTGCAGTGAGCGCCTGGCTCAAAGCACGCGCCGCTGACACACCGAGCACGGCGCCGTCCACACCGACCGTGCCGCCGGTCGCGACGTTCTGTGCAAGCCATTCGAAATGCGGCGCGGTCTGCTGGCCGCCGGTCATCTTCATCAACTGAACGCCGGTGCCGGCCAGTTGCGCGTTGGCTTGTTCCCAATAGCGGCTGTCGGTCCACACGCCGGCGAAATCGGCGGTCACGACCAGCGTGCCAGCCGAGCCGGTGAAACCCGACAACCACTGTCGGCCTTGCCAGCGCCCGGGTAGATATTCGGAAAGATGCGGATCCGCGGACGGCACCAGATAGGCGGCTACGCCTTCGCCCGCCATCGCTTTGCGCAATGTCGCGAGCCGTTCAGGAATGGAGGAGGTTTCGGGAAGTCGGGCATTCATCGGAGTCACCTGCAAATATTCATCGACGGGAAAGCAAGCCGACCGTCACGGCAACGGCGACCAGCGCGATGGCGGTACATACCGGCCATTCGAGCGTATCGCCATCATGAAAGAGACCAACCACGTTGCCGGCCATACGCGCGACACTCGCGCCCAGCAGGCCGGCCAGTAACGCCACCCACCAACGGGCGCGGCTCGAACGGCGCAGCGGATGCAGCCACCAGCCCGCTAGGCCGATCACCGCGCCCAGCACCAGGATTCCGGGCCACCCCATCAGCGGCAGTTCTCGCGCAGTTTCAGATTTGTCTCATGGGCGCAAGGGGCCAACACAGATAGCATTTTTGTCTCATTAACTATAGAGGTTCAGCACGGCGCTTTCCGCATAGCGGTTGAGTTTAGGGGTCGGGGTGGTGTTAGGCAAGTTGTAAGCCTTACGGAGAAACCTAGTCCTTGGTAATTGCCAAGCTGAAAGCGTGCCATGCGAATCGCCCTTATCGAGCCGGACCTTCGGCACGCCACCCTGGTCGGCCGGCTGATCTTTGCCGGTGGCCATGCGTGTCAGCACTTCACCGCGAGCGCACCGTTCCTGGATCGCGCTGCCGACGAATTCTTCGATCTTCTCATTACTGAAGGCTGGGCCGGCGACCATTCCGCCGAAGACTTGATCCCGCACGCCCGCTCCATCCTGCCTGGCTTGCCGGTGATCGTGCTGCTGTCGGCGCCACGCGAGAGTCAGATCGTTGCCGCGCTGCACGCCGGCGCCGACGACTGTCTGATCAAACCGGTCCGTGGCCCGGAAATGCTGGCCCGGGTAGACGCGCTACTGCGCCGCGCGGGCTTGCGGCGGCCGCTCAACCGGCGACGCGACACGATCGGCGGCTATGCGTTCGACGCGGCGCAATTGGCCGTCACATTCCGTAATCAGACCGTCGCCCTGACGCCGAAGGAATTCCGCTTTGCGCTGCTCCTATTTACCAACCTGTCACGGCCGGTGTCGCGCGCGCATATCCTCGAAACCGTTTGGACGCGCCGCCGCGACGTAAAGTCACGGACCGTCGACACCCACGCGTCGCGAGTTTGGACCAAATTGCAGCTGCGCCCGGAGCTCGGGTATTGCCTCACACCGCTCTACGGCTACGGCTACCAACTCGACGCAATCCCCCCGGACGCCGTTGTAGAGGCCGGATGACGCGCGCAGAATGAAAGAATCGTGAAAACGCTATAATATTGGGCTAAACCATAGCTCCCCATATGCAGCTTCTAACGATCGGAATCAATCACCACACTGCGCCTGTCGCCTTGCGCGAACGCGTGGCGTTTCCGCTCGAACAGATCAAGCCTGCACTGGACACCTTCAAGAGCGTCTGGCTCAGCCGCACCGCCCGCACGGCGCCGGAAGCGGCGATTCTGTCCACTTGCAACCGCACCGAACTCTACTGCGTGACCGACGACCAGGCCGCGCGTGAAGCCGCGATCCAGTGGTTCTCGAAGTACCACAACCTGCCCGTCGACGAACTCGCGCCGCATGTCTACGCGCTGCCGCAGTCGGAAGCCGTGCGCCACGCATTCCGCGTCGCGTCGGGGCTGGATTCGATGGTGCTGGGCGAGACGCAAATCGTCGGACAAATGAAGGATGCAGTACGCACGGCGTCTGAAGCCGGCGCGCTCGGCACGTACCTGAACCAGTTGTTCCAGCGCACCTTCGCCGTTGCGAAGGAAGTGCGCAGCACGACCGAAATCGGCGCGCAGTCGGTTTCCATGGCGGCCGCCGCCGTGCGGCTCGCGCAGCGGATTTTCGACAAGGTCTCGAACCAGCGCGTGCTGTTCATCGGCGCGGGCGAAATGATCGAGTTGTGCGCTACGCACTTCGCAGCGCAGCAGCCACGTGAGCTCGTCGTCGCCAATCGCACCGCCGAGCGCGGCACCCGCCTCGCCGAACGCTTCAACGGCCGGGCCATTCCGCTCTCGGAACTGCCCACGCGCATGCACGAGTTCGACATCATCGTTTCGTGTACCGCTTCCACCCTGCCGATCATCGGTCTGGGCGCGGTCGAGCGGGCCGTGAAAGCGCGCCGTCACCGGCCAATTTTCATGGTCGATCTGGCTGTGCCGCGTGATATCGAACCCGAAGTCGGCCAGCTCGAAGATGTGTTCCTGTACACCGTCGACGATCTCGGCGCGATCGTGCGCGAAGGCAATGCTTCGCGGCAAGCCGCGGTCGCCCAGGCTGAAGCGATCATCGAAACGCGTGTGCAGAATTTCATGCAATGGCTCGACGCGCGCAGCATCGTGCCGGTGATCCGCCACATGCATACGCAGGCCGACGTGCTCCGTCGCGCCGAAGTCGAACGCGCGCAGAAAATGCTCGCACGCGGCGACGACCCGGCAGCGGTGCTCGAAGCGCTGTCGCAATCGCTCACCAACAAACTGATCCACGGCCCCACGCACGCGCTCAATCGCGCGAGCAGCGAGAACCGTGACACGCTCATCGAGTTGATGAGCGGTTTCTACAAACACTCCGGTTCTACGGAGCGTTAGCGGCGCAGCCACTGCCGCACCGTCCGCGCCATCCTGAGTGGCCCGCGACATGCTTCTGACCAGGGCATCTGCCCACTCCCCTAGTCGTCGTCCTTGCCGGAGTCCGCTCCGAAACCCGTCCGATGAAAACGAGCATGCAACGCAAGCTCGACCAGCTCACCACCCGGCTGGCCGAACTGAACGACCTGTTGAGCCGCGAGGACATCACCTCGAATCTCGACCAATACCGCAAACTCACGCGTGAACACGCCGAGCTTGGACCGGTCGTCGAGCATTACGCGCTGTGGCGCCAGGCGATGAACGACGCGGCAACCGCGCAGGAACTGCTGGCGGACGCGTCGATGCGCGACTTCGCGGAAGACGAAATTCGCACGTCGCGCGAGCGGATGGAAAAAATTGGCGCGGAATTGCAGAAAATGCTGCTGCCGAAAGACCCGAACGACGACCGCAACATCTTCCTCGAAATCCGGGCCGGCACGGGCGGCGACGAATCGGCGCTGTTCGCGGGCGATTTGCTGCGCATGTACCTGCGCTTTGCCGAGCGCAATCGCTGGCAAGTAGAGATGATGTCGGCGAGCGAATCGGACCTCGGCGGTTACAAGGAAGTGATCGTGCGGATCGCCGGCGAAGCGGCCTACTCCAAGCTCAAATTCGAGTCCGGCGGCCATCGCGTGCAACGCGTGCCGGCCACCGAAACGCAGGGCCGCATTCACACGTCGGCGTGCACGGTCGCGGTGATGCCGGAAGCGGACGAAATCGGCGAAGTCGAGATCAATCCGGCCGATCTGCGCATCGACACGTTCCGCGCGTCCGGCGCGGGCGGGCAGCACATCAACAAGACGGACTCGGCCGTGCGCGTCACGCACTTGCCGACGGGCATCGTCGTCGAATGTCAGGACGACCGGTCGCAGCACAAGAACAAGGATCGCGCGCTGAAGGTGTTGGCCGCGCGCATCAAGGACAAGCAGTCGCATGAGCAGCAGGCGAAGGAAGCCGCAACGCGCAAGAGCCTGATCGGCTCGGGCGATCGCTCGGAGCGGATTCGCACCTACAACTTCCCGCAAGGGCGTCTGACGGATCACCGGATCAATCTGACGCTCTATCGCCTCGACGCAATCATGGACGGCGATCTCGACGAATTGATCGCGGCCTTGGTCAGCGAGCATCAGGCCGAGTTGCTGGCATCGCTGGGCGACGCGGACTAAGCGCGGATGGATCCGGTCACGCCCGCCGCGCTGTTGCGCGCCTCGCCACTGCCGCCGCTCGAAGCGCGGATTCTGCTCACGCACGTGCTTGGCTGGCGGCATACGCAATTGATTACGCGTAGCGATGAAGCGCTCGACGGCACGGTCGTTGAGCGATACCGGGCCCTGGAAGCGCGGCGTGTCGCCGGTGAGCCGGTGGCGCAACTGGTCGGCGCACGCGAATTTTTTGGGCTTGATTTCGAAGTAACGCCCGACGTGCTGATTCCACGTCCCGAAACCGAATTGCTGGTCGAAACGGCGTTGGCGGCGATGGAGGACATCTCGCGGCCACGCGTGCTCGATCTGGGCACCGGCACCGGCGCGATTGCCGTGGCGATTGCGTCGATGCGGCCCGACGCGCAGGTTTGGGCGCTGGACCGTTCCGCCGACGCGCTGGCGGTGGCCACACGCAACGCCGCATGCCTGCTGGATGCCAAACGTCCAGGCGGCGCCGTAGTATTGCAGCCAAGCGATTGGTACGGCTCGCTCGACGCAGCGTTGCGCTTTAACGTGATCGTCAGCAATCCGCCGTATATCGCGAGCGACGACCCGCATCTGTCGGAAGGCGATCTGCGCTTCGAGCCGCGCGGCGCGCTCACCGACGAAGCCGACGGGCTGAGCGCGATCCGTAAGATCGTCGCTGGCGCGTCAACACGTTTGGCCGCCAACGGCGTATTGTGGATCGAGCACGGGTACGATCAGGCAGAAGCCGTGCGTGGCCTGCTGACGGCGCAACGTTTTGCACAAGTCCGCTCGGAGCAGGATCTTGCCGGCATCGAGCGAATCAGCGGCGGGCGGTGGCCCGGCTGACCTCGATGGATAGCCTTAATCGCCGAGGTGGCAAAGCGGCCCTCGGCCAGCGGTACCGAAATCCGCTATCATTTCAGCCTATTCCCTACACATAACGGAACCGCAAGGTCAGTCATGGATACGCAACAACGCATCAAGCAAATCGTCGACGAAAACAACGTCGTGCTCTTCATGAAGGGCACCGCTCAGTTCCCGATGTGCGGCTTTTCCGGCCGCGCCATCCAGATTCTGAAGGCGTGCGGCGTCGGCGAAATCAAAACCGTCAACGTGCTCGAAGACGACGAAGTCCGCCAGGGCATCAAGCAGTTCTCGAACTGGCCGACCATTCCGCAGCTCTACGTGAAGGGCGAATTCGTCGGCGGCTCGGACATCATGATGGAAATGTACGAATCGGGCGAACTGCAGCAACTGTTCGCCGCGGCCTGAACGTCCGCCGTCCGAACGTTTGTTGTCCTCCGATAAGGCGCCGCGAGCCATGGAAACACGCGCTGCGGCGCCACGCCGGCTGATCGTCGCGATCACCGGCGCGACCGGCTCCATCTACGGCATCCGGTTGCTTGAGACGTTGCGCAGGCTCGGCGGCGTCGAGAGCCATCTGCTGATTTCGAGCGCGGGCTGGCTCAATATCCAGCACGAACTCCAGTTGAGCAAAGAAGACGTGCATCCGCTCGCGGATGTCGTCCATTCGGTGCGCGACGTCGGCGCGAGCATCGCGTCCGGCTCGTTTGCCACCGACGGCATGGTGGTCGCCCCCTGCTCGATGAAGACGCTGGCCAGCGTCGCGCATGGTTTTTCCGACAATCTGATCACCCGTGCCGCCGACGTCACACTCAAAGAGCGCCGCCGGCTCGTACTTCTCGTGCGCGAAACGCCGTTCAATCTCGCGCACCTGCGCAACATGACGGCCGTCACCGAAATGGGCGGCGTGATCTTCCCGCCCTTGCCCGCCTTCTACAACCAGCCGGCCTCGATCGACGAGATGGTCGATCACACGGTGGCGCGGGTACTGGATTTATTCGCGTTGGGACCCGCCATGTCGCCGGCGTGGCAAGGATTGCGCGGTACGGATTAATAACACCTGCGACACAATCAATTCCGTTTTCACCCGTTTATCAAACGCCGGTGCGGACCTATATTGATAGCAACCCCACTTTCGCGCCGCGTTCCCGCGGCGGCGTTGCTGCCATGAATCGATTACCGTCGCTTTTCCTCTCCCACGGCGCGCCTACGCTGCCGATCGACCCGTCCCTGCCGTCCGCTGAATTCGGCACGCTGTCGGCGCAATTGCCGAGTCCGGAAACCGTGCTGATGCTGTCGGCCCACTGGGGCACGGCGCAGCCGGTGGCAAGCACGTCCACAGCGCCGGAAACCATCCACGATTTCTACGGCTTCCCGCGTCAGTTGTATGAGATTCAATATCCGGCTCCGGGCGCGCCCGATGTGGCGCGCCGTGCCGCTGTGCTGCTCGGCGAACACGGCATTCTCACCACCACCCAGTCGCATGGACTCGACCACGGCGCGTGGGTACCCATGCTGCTGATGTTCCCGGAAGCCGACGTGCCGGTCGCTCAGTTGTCGATCCAGCCGCACATGGACGCCGCCCATCACTTCCGTGTGGGCCGCGCGCTGCGCTCGCTGAGAGAGGACGGCGTGATGGTGATCGGCTCGGGCCAGATCACGCACAACCTGCGCGCTGCGGATTTTTCCGCGCGCCCGGAAGACGCCGATCCGCGCGTGGCCGAATTCACCGACTGGTTCGAGGCCAGGCTCGCCGCGCACGACATCGACGCGTTGCTCGACTACCGCCGCCAGGCGCCGCACGCGGTGCTGATGCATCCGACCGAAGAGCACCTGCTGCCCGTATTCGCGGCACTAGGCGCGGCAGACGACGATTATTCGCTGGCGATCCAGTCGCTCGGAACCTATCAGCGCTCGCTCGCCATGACGAATTACGTGTTCGGCACCGCCTGATTCAGCGCCGATGCAGCGCCATTAAAGCGCCTTCGAAGCGCCGCAAACAAAAAAGCCCGCCTGAGCAACTCCCAGCCCCTCACTTGGCGTGTTGTTAGGGGCCTTGCTGGACGGGGCTGATTCGAGGACAGGGACTCAAATCCCTGTCCTTTTTTATACAAAACAGCGTGTTTGTTTAAAAAAAGTCCAGAATTTCCTGCGGGTCGACCGGATTCGATGCCTGTCCGAGACGCATGGC
>NZ_WOEZ01000262.1 GCF_013177735.1 Paraburkholderia elongata
GGTGCCGCTGCCGCACATCGGGTCGTACAGCGGCGTGCCGGCGGTCCAGCCGGTCAGACGCAGGATGCCCGCCGCGAGGTTCTCGCGCAGCGGCGCCGCGCCCTTGTCGAGGCGCCAGCCGCGCTTGAAGAGCGGATCGCCGGAGGTGTCGAGGTAGAGCGTGCAATCGGTGGCGGTGAGGAACGCGAACACGCGCACGTCGGGCATGGCGGTGTCGATGTTCGGACGCGCACCGCTCACTTCACGCAGACGGTCGCAGATTGCGTCCTTGACACGCAGCGTCGTGAATTCGAGGCTGCGCAGTGGAGATTTGATCGCGGTGACGTCCACACGCAGCGTTTCGTTCGCCGAGAACCACTGCTCCCAGCGCTGTTCGACCGCGAGCGCGTAAATGTCCTGTTCGCTGCGATACGGCCGATGCGCGATTTTCAGCAGCACGCGGCTCGCGATACGCGAGTGCAGGTTGGCGGCCATGCCGGCGGCCCAGCCTCCGCGGAAATGCACGCCGCCGGGCACTTGCGCGCCGGCCGTGAACGGCGCGCCGTTCAGGTGCTTCGCGGCAATTTCGGCGAGCTCGGTGGCGAGCGAGGCTTCAAGGCCGCGCGGACAGGGAAGGAAGAAATCGAAGGACATTGAGGTTGCCGGAAGGCGTTAGATAAGGCGCTATTGTACGCGGTCGGGATGGCGGGCCAGGCGGGGCTGTTCCCAGGGACGCGGCGGCGCCGCCCGGGCGGCCCGCACCCATCCGGAACGCGTGGCTTTGGGGTGGCGCGGCGGCGCACGTGGAACGGCGTGGCATCCGTTCGCCGGGCGCCCCTGCGCGTGGTCTTCATTTGCCCTGAGGCGCCGCTTTGGCCGGCCATACCAGCTCCAGCGGATGCCGGAACACCCGCTGCCATATCGCGCCACGCAGCGAGCGCACCGTATTGCGCCGCAAGTCGCGCGATTTCACCGCCATGTAGAAAGCGAGCGCGAAACTCACGGCCACGTTGAGGATCGCCATGCTGCCGACCCCCGCGACCGCCCACCACAACTCCGGCAACTTCAAGGCGCCCTTGCCGAGCACGCCGAGCGCAATGCCGATCGAGCCGGCGCTGAGCGTCACGTGACGCACCTCGAAAGTGAAGCCGAAGGCGGTGAGGATCGCCGGCACGAGCCCGAGCATCAGACCGAGCGTGATATTGCCCACGACGCCCGCCACATTCGGGCGGCAAAACGCTGCGAGCCGGGCGGCGCCGGCTGCGCCAAGCGTCATGCGCAGGCGCCGGTTGTAGGCGAGCGCATCCGCCACGCGATGCAGGACGAACCAGTTGTCCGCCCAACCCGACAGCAAACTCGACGACCACAGCAGCACGCCGGTCAACGCGGCGTAGAACGGCGTCGGCCCCAACAGTGAGAACGAGTGCAGCGTGACGTGCGCCTTCTCGGGCGAAATGATGTTGGCGTTGAAGAGCGCATGCCACAGCAATTGCACGCCGAAGCACACGGGAAACACCAGCAGCACATTGCCGAGCACCGCGGCTGCCTGCGTGCGCACTAGCGCGGTCACCGAACTCACGAAGCTGTCGACGCCTGCCGGCGTGCCGGTGCCGTCGAGTTCGCGGGCGAGGGTGGGTGCGGTCATCGCCGGTTGTTTGGTGGCGAGCGAGAAGTGCAGGAAGTGCATCAGCAGGAAGCTGGCCGCGTAATTGATGCCGGCGAGCAGGCCTTCGAACATCGATTGCAGATGCACGCCGGTGATAGCGAATTTCACGCAGACCGTGACGACAGTCACGAGCCCGCCACCGGCCGCCATGCGCAGCATCTTCAGGTATTCGGCGCGATCGCGCGCGATGTAGTGCTCGCCCGTATCGGCGCTGTACTCGACGACTTTGCGCGCCAGCAACGAGAAATTGCTGCGCACGAGATGCGCGACGCTCTGGCTCGCGTGATTCGCGTTCACCAGTTCGGCGGCGAGACGCGCGCTGGCGTGCGGATCGTCCTGCGTCATCCAGGCGTTCAGCAGATGCTCCGCGCGCACGATGCGCATGCGCATCCGTTCGACCTGAAACACGATATCGACACTGACGCCGTTGCGATAGAGATGGGCAAAGACGTTGTCCGTGGCGCTGCGGCACTCGTCGAGCAGCAGGCGCAGATAGTTGACCTCATGCAGCAGCTTGTCTTGCGGGGCGCCTGCGCTGACTGCCTGATGGGCCGCTTCGACGGCGAGCATGGCGCGCGTGAGCCGATAGAACGGCTGCTTTTCCATCGCGACGCGTACATCGCCGGCATCGCGGACGTCGATTTCGCCGAGACGGCTGCGGACGGTTTGTGACAGACCGGTCGAACTGATCTGGCAGGTGAGGTTGTGCAGGGCGGCCAGCAGGTCGAGCGAGAACGGGGTGATGTCACGTTGTTCGCTGTCGTCCTGTTCATAGTCGAAGAGGGCGCGGATGCGGGTGAGCAGATCGGTTGGCAGATTGGCGATCCATTCGGCGTTGCGGTCCTGGCTGAACATCAGCGTGACGATCGCTCGCAGGTCGCGCCGGTTCGGCGCAGGCGGGATCAGGGAGGCTTCGAGGCGCTCGAAGAGTGCGCCGAAGAAGCCTGAGTGCACAGGCATGCCTGCATCGCAGAGCAGCGATAGGCCGTCGCTTTCGCGAAGGAGCGCGCGGAGAATGCCGGCGACGTTGGCCTTCCAGGCCGGGTTGCGGTCCAGCACGTGGAGGAGATAGCGGATTCTTGTGTGCGCTGGGGTTGAGCGTGACGGAGTGTCTTCGACGGGGTTATCGAGTTGCTCGGGTTGGACTGCGCGGCCGCGGTGGATCCAATGGGCGAGTTCGATCAGCCATTCGCTGCGGTCTGGGTATGGCGCGGTCTTGTCGGCGATCGCTAGCAGCGCGTCCAGTTGGTGGCCGCCGTCGCGGGAGGCGCGCCATTTTTTTATGAATCTTTTGAATGAGGTGAACATTTGGTTTTTGCCCTACGGGGTTGTTGCCTGCGGTGCTTAGGGTATCGTTGCCTACGGCGTTGGGCTTTGCCCTGGATTGTTTGCCTTCGCGGTGGCTTTTGTCTGTGTGCCTGCGGCGTTGGCTTTTCCTTGAATTGTTATTGGATTATTAGCGTCGCCCCTGTGCGGGGCAGGCACCTACTTTCTTTGCCTGCCGCAAAGAAGTAGGCAAAAGAAAGCGGCTCGAACCCCCTGCTAAGCGGGTCCCTCGCACAGTTGCGGTAGTGGAGCATCTGGAATCTGTGTTCTCGCACATTCGGCGTGAGTGACAAAGGGCTCACCAAGTCCCACTCCGCACCGCGTGCGTCGCGGATGGGGCCACGAGGGAAACCAGAGGCTTCGGTTGGTGGCGGTGTGAGCCATCGGCTTCGCCTCGGCGAGACGCCAATGAAGCGCGAGAGCCAAAACGTAGCGGCGGTTTTAAGAAGTGCTCTTCGGCGCGCGCAGCGCCGCCGGAAGTATGACTGCTTTGTTGTCACTCGGGCCGAATGTGCGAGGGCGCGGATTTCAGATGCACCACTACCCCTTGCAAGCCACGGGACCCGCTTAGCAGAGGGTTGGAGCCGCTTTCTTTTGCCTACTTCTTTGCGGCAGGCAAAGAAAAGTAGGTGCCTGCCCCGCACAGGGGCGACGCTAATAAACCAATAAGAAAACAAGGAAGGGCCAACACCGCAAGGTCGCTACCGAAGCCCACCACCAAAACAAGACCCCCGCGGAGCGACCCAAACCAACCAGGCGCCCGCAGGGCAAAAAAACCTTCAACTACCCGCAACAGCAGAAGGACACGCCGGCACGGCAAAACCAGCACCCTTAGCACCAACAACCTTCCCTTGCGGAGCAACAGCAGCCATAGCCTGCACAGCACCAGCAACCTGCAAAGCAATCCGCTGCAACGCGGCCCGATGCCCATTAACCAGCGCGTCGTAGCCGCCGCTAACCGGCTCACTCACGACACTCCGACAGGTCATCACCGCAGTACCACGTACAGCCCGCACGCTCCAAACCGCATCGATCAACGCATGCGACCCCGGCCATGACTCGAACCGCTGCACATTCATGCTGACCCGGTACACCGGCGTCGTATCCGCATACGCAGTGCCGTACACGTCGATCGTGCCCAGCTGCTGCGTAAGACTGGTCGACAAAGCCCGACGAATCTCATCACCCGGCAACGAAGCCCAACGCTCCTCTTCGAGTACCTTGACCTGCGTCGGCCCCGTCTGCACCACAAGCTGATTCTTCGCCACTTGCGGCGGTACATCGATCGGCGCGACTTCAATCAGCCACGCCGGCGCAGTCGACGTCCGGGCGCTAACCGGCGCCGCGGAGCCAGCAGGCGCACCATCCGCGCCGAGCGTATAAAAGTGGCTGCTTGGCGACGAGCACGCGGCCATCGCCACCAGTCCGGCCAGAGCGCCGACATAAACAGCGCCGCGCACAAGCCCGCGTGGCGGGCGGGGGAGCCGGGCAAACATCATGGTTTATCTCCTGGTTTACCGCGCAACAGCGATTCCGGATGACGCTCCAGATAATCCGACAGCGCATTCAGCGACTGCAACGTACGCGTCAGCTCCTGCAACGCCTGATGAACATCCGACTGCAACGGCGAGTCCTGCTGCAACGTCGCTTCGGCCGAACCGAAGGTCTGCTTCGCCGCGGCCAGGGTGTCGCGCGCCTCCGGCACCACTTCCTTGTCGAGTCGCGTGAACAGCTGGTCGGCATTCTTCAACGCGCTGTTCAGGTTCGAACCGATCTGGTCGAACGGCACCTTATCGAGCTTCTTCGCAATGTCGGCAACCTGGACCTGCAGTTCGTCGAGCGAGTTCGGAATGGTCGGCAACTCGAGCGGATCGCCCGTTACGTCGACATTGGCCGGCGGCGCTTTCGGGAAGATATCGAGCGCCACGTACAACTGGCTCGTAATCAGATTGCCGGTGCGCAACTGGCCGCGCAGGCCATGCTTGACGAGCTGTTGCATCAAGGTTTGACCCGCGAGGCTGCCCGGTGTCGGCGCGGTTTCGCGGAAGCGCTTGCCGAGACGGTCCGGGTACAGGTTCATCGTCACCGGCATCGTGAAGCTGCGCGTCTTTGGATCGTAGTCGATGCCGATGTTGGTCACCTGGCCCAGCACGATGCCGCGGAAATCGACGGTCGCGCCGACCGACAGCCCACGCAGCGACTGATTGAAGTTCATGACCACACGCAACGGCACGCCGTCCGGTTCGCGCATCGCGTCCGATTCATCCGAGCCGAGGCGGAATGTCATGTTGTTCGGCGCCTGCGCGCCCACGCCCTGGCCCGGCGGCGACTGGAACGACAAGCCGCCGACGATCACCGTCGCAAGCGACTGCGTATTCAGCTTGAAGCCGCTCGAGTCGAGCCGCAAATCGACGCCGCTCGCATGCCACCAGCGCGAATTGGTGCCGACGTACTGGTCGAACGGCGCCGACACGAAGACCTGCATCGTCACGCCGGTGCCGTCCTTGTCGAGCGAAAAGCCGACCACCTGGCCGACCTGCACGCGCCGGTAGAAAATCGGCGAGCCGATGTCGATCGAGCCGAGCGAGTCGCCGTGCAGAATGAACTGGTGGCCCTTCTGGCCGCCCGTAATAGGCGGCGGCGTTTCGAGGCCGACGAAGTCTCTCTCCGTGTCCGGTGAATGGCCGGCGTCCGCACCGATGTACGCACCCGAGAGCAGCGTGGTCAGTCCGGACACACCGCTCGCGCCGACGCGAGGACGCACCACCCAGAAGCGTGAATCCTTGACCGCGAAGTTTTCGCCTTCCTTGGTGAGTTGCACCTGAACCTGTACGTGCGACAGATCCTTCGATAGCGTGATGGTCTTCACCGAGCCGACGTCGACGTCCTTGTATTTGACCTTGGTCTTGCCGGGTTCGAGGCCTTCGGCGCTGACGAACGTGATCGTGATGGTCGGGCCTCTTTCGGTCACCGACTTGATCACGAGCGCGACGCCGATCAGCGCGGCGATCAGCGGAATCACCCAGACGAGGGAGGGCAGCCAGCGACGGCGCGGCTCGATGTCGGGGTCAGGCAATTGAGGCGGTAGCTTCGGTCCGTTCGAATCGTTGCGCGGCGCATCGGAGGCGGGCGTCGGTCCTGGCGGGCTAGTCATGTTCGAGGTCCTGAGGTTTTTGGGTACTGCTTTCCACGTTGTCCCAGATGAGCCGTGGATCGAATTGCATGGATGCCATCATCGTCAGAATCACCACCGAGCCGAAGGCGATCGCACCCGGTCCGGCCGTGATCACGGCAAGCGATTTGAAGCGCACCAGCGCGACGGTCAGCGTGACGACGAACACGTCGAGCATCGACCATCGCCCGATCCGTTCGACCATCCGGTAAAGCGTGGTGCGTTGCTCCGGCCGCCAGCGCGAGCGGCGCTGCGCGGTGACGGTGAGCAGCACCAGCACACTGAGCTTGAGCATCGGCACCATGATGCTGGCGATGAACACGATCACGGCCAACGGCCAGTCGCCCGAGGTCCAGAAGTACACGACACCGCTCATGATCGTGTCGTCTTCCGAACCGAGCAGCGACGACGTATGCATCACCGGCAGAAGATTCGCGGGAATATACAGCAAGGCCGCGGCGAGCAGCAGCGCCCAGGTGCGCATCAGGCTATCGGGGTGGCGCGAGTGGAGGGTCGCACCGCAGCGTCCGCAGTGCTGCGGCGTGACGGAACGGATACGCGGCTCGACGCGCCCGCACGCGTGGCAAGCGACCAGACCCGCGCGCTTCGCGGTCACGTATTTCATCGTGTGCTCATCCCTGATGCGGCGCCGGCGGCACACCCGGCGGCACACCCGGCGGCAATGCGGATTGCGCCGCGCCTTGCACATCAGGCGGTGGTGGCGGCTCGGCAAGCGAACTGGCGGTAGCCGCGGCGCTGTCCGCGGAGGCGCGCGGCAGCGGTCTCTGGCTGCGGTCGCTCATTTCGTCGGCGAGGTCCCACAGCACGCGCGGATCGAACGTGAGGACCACCGCGATCATCAGCGTCAGCACGCCGAACGCGAATAGCGCTGCTTCGGGAATCACGCGTGCGAGACTCACCATCTTCACGATGGTGATCAGCACGCCGAGCATGAACACTTCGATCATGCCCCAGGGCCGCACGAATTGAATGGCGCGCAACACGCGGTTGAAGGCGACCGGCACGTAGCCGGCGCGCAGCGGGACCAGCACGTAGAGCAATGCGACCAGTTCGGTCAGCGGGAACAGAATGGTCGAGCAGAACACCATGACCGCGACGATCTGCATGTCTTCGCCCCACAGCGCGACCAGCGCGCCGAACAGCGTGGTCTGCGAGGTGATGCCATTGGTTTCGAGTTCGACGATAGGGAAGGCCTGGGCGATCACGAAGGTGATCAGCGCGGCTAGCGTCATTGCGCAGATACTGTCGAGCTTGCGGGAGACGCCGCGATAGAGCGTCGCGCCGCAGCGCGAACAGCGTGCGACCGACCGCCCGACAAGCGGGGGCTTGCGGAACAGCGTATCGCACTCATGGCACGCGATCAGGTTGTCATGTTCCATACGGCAGAAGAGCTAACGACGTGTGAGGAGGGGTGCAATGCCGGTATTAGGGCAGGGCTGGAAAAAGCGTGGAGCAATAGTACCAAACGCGCTTCGCCGCTTGGCCGGCCATTGCGCCCGGTGCAGCTGTCAGTCAGGCCGCGTCGGCATCAGGACTAGTCTTACACAAAATCGCTAGGTTCAGACAGTCTCCGTCCCCAATTGTTCAGTGCCATTCTGTACTTGGGGAAACTTTACGCATGCGGCATTCCGGGCAGCCAGCTTTGCATGGGACCGGAGTAAGTGCTTTGCATGGGACCAGAGTAAGCGCTGAAGTGGTCGACACAGCCAGCTTGTTCCGCTTGCGGTAGCATGGCGGCCTTGGCGTGTTCCGTAGTCGCCATGCTTTCTATCGAGTCGCACAATGCAGCATGCATTGCCAGCATGGAATAGCGAGGCCGGCTGCGCCGTTAACTTTTCTTAGCTTGCGTTGACCTGTCATGGCACTCAATCCTTCTTTCGGTGGCCGGGAGTCGTACACGCGGACTGCCATCGCCTTTCACTGGCTGATCGCACTGCTGATCGTGTGCGGTTTCGCGCTCGGTTGGGTGATGACCGACATTCCCGGCTTCACACCCACCAAGCTGCGCTACTTTTCGTATCACAAGTGGATCGGCGTCACGGTGTTCGTGCTCGCCGTGGTGCGCATTCTGTGGCGCGCCACCCACGCGGGCCCGCCGATGCCGCGCCGCATGCCGGCCTGGCAGCGCGGCGCCGCGCATCTCACGCATTTTCTGCTCTACGTGCTGATGATCGTGATTCCCGTCTCCGGCTATCTGTATAGCTCGGCGGCCAACGTGCCGGTGGTGTACCTCGGCCTGATTCCGCTGCCGCGCCTGATTGCACCCGACCCGCATCTCAAGGAGCTGCTGAAGAATGTGCATATCGTGCTGAATTACACGTTGCTCGTGCTGGTCGCGCTGCATGTCGCAGCGGCGGTCAAGCATCAATGGCTGGACCGCGACGGCCTGCTGTCGCGCATGCTCCCTTTCATCAAATAAGGATAACCATGAAAGTTTCGTTTTATCGCTACATGCTCGCCGCGTTCGCGGCGGCCTCGCTGACCGCGGCGGGCAGTGCGCTCGCGCAGGTCGACGCCGCCAAAAGTTCGGTGACGGCGACGTCGAAGCAGATGAACGTGCCGGTGGAAGGGAAATTCGGTAAATTCACCGCGCAAGTGAAGTTCGATCCGGCAAAACCGGCCGACGGCAACGCTCAGTTCAGCATCGACGTCGGCAGTTACGACCTCGGTGACGAAAGCTACAACGATCAGGTGCGCGGCAAGGACTGGTTCGACGCGAAGACCTATCCGACGGCAACCTTCGTGTCGAGCGCGATTGCGCCGGCCGGCGCCAATCAGTTCAAGGTCACCGGCAAGCTGACCATCAAGGGTAAATCGCAGACCGTCGTGGTGCCGGTCACGGTCAGCCAGCAGGGCGCGACGCAAACGTTCGACGGCTCGTTGCCGATCAAGCGCTCGCAATTCGACATCGGCACCGGCGAATGGAAAGACACCTCGGTGGTCGCCGATGACGTGGTGATCAAATTTCATATCGTCGCAGCAGGCAAGTGATGTTCGCTGCGCTCTTTGGGCGCAGCCGCTAGCCTTCAAGAATTCCAGAAACATAAGGAGCCTGAATTGAAAACATCCCTGTTGATCGCCGTCGGCGCATTGGCCTCTTCTTTCTCGCTCGGCGCGTTTGCTGCCGCCGACACCTATCAGCTCGACCCGACCCACACGTCTCCGAGCTTCGAAGCGGATCACTTCGGCGGCCTCTCGGTGTGGCGCGGCAAGTTCATCAAGAACTCGGGCACGGTCACGCTCGACCGCGCGGCGAAAACCGGCACGGTGGACGTCACGGTTGACCCGGCTTCAGTCCAGACCGGCAACGGCAAGCTCGACGAGCATCTGAAATCGGACGAATTCTTCGACGTCACCAAGTACCCGGCGGTGACTTACAAAGGGACCGATATCAAGTTCGACGGTGACAAGCCGATCGAAGTGATTGGCAACCTGACGATCCGCGGCGTGACCAAGCCGCTGAATCTGAAGATCGAATCGTTCAAGTGCATGCAGCACCCGGTGCTCAAGCGCGAAGTGTGCGGCGTGGAAGCGAGCGCTCATTTCAACCGCAACGACTACGGCATGGATTTCGGCGCCAAGTATGGCTTCAGCATGGATACGAAGCTGCATATTCAGTCGGAAGGCATCAAGCAATAAGCGCTTTAACGAGCCTTTTGCCTATTTGTATTTAATGCCGCTCATGACGCGGCCGTTGCGCCGCAACAAAAAAACCGCTTTGTTCGCTTTTGCGATGAAGCGGTTTTTTATTGCCCGCTAGCAACGCGGGAAGCCTTGTGCGGCGGCCACGAGCTATTTGCCGCTCGCGTCGTTTTAATTTTTCAGGTACATAGAGCGCTGGTTCCGTATTGGTTGTGCGTGCATCCAGTTCGGCAATATCCAGCGTAAAACCTACGTAAATAATATTTCGCGCGCATTGGAGATCTGCATGAATGCAACGACAGCGGCAAGCCTGGCGGGGAGCCGGCAGAATTCGTGGCGCGCGGTGGTCGCCGCCTCGATCGGCAACGCGCTCGAATGGTTCGATCTGGTGGTGTACGGTTTTTTCGCGGTCATCATCGCGAAGCTGTTTTTCCCGGCGGGCAACGACACGGTCTCGCTGCTGCTGACGCTCGGCACCTTCGGCGTGTCGTTCTTCATGCGGCCGCTCGGCGCGATCGTGATCGGTGCTTACGCCGACCGCGCCGGACGCAAGGCGGCGCTCATGCTGTCGATCCTGCTGATGATGTGCGGCACGCTGATCATCGCGGTTCTGCCGACGTATCAGAGCATCGGCATTGCCGCGCCGGTGATTCTCGTGGCGGCGCGTCTGATGCAAGGCTTTTCGGCGGGCGGCGAATTCGGCAGTGCCACGGCTTTTCTCGCGGAACACGTACCGGGGCGGCGTGGTTTCTTCGCGAGCTGGCAGGTCGCGAGCCAGGGGCTCACCACGCTGCTCGCGGCCGGCTTCGGCGTGCTGCTGACCGGCAAGCTGTCGCCGGAGCAGATGGCCTCGTGGGGTTGGCGCGTGCCGTTCTTCTTTGGTCTTCTGATCGGGCCGGTCGCGTGGTACATCCGCGCCAAACTCGACGAAACGCCTGAGTTCCTCGCGGCGGAAACGACCATGACGCCGCTGCGCGATACCTTCACCAGCCAGAAGCTGCGCCTCGTGATTGCGATCGGCGTGGTGGTGCTCGGTACGGTGTCGACCTATCTGGTGCTGTTCATGCCGACGTACGGCGTGAAGCAGTTGGGGCTGGCGCCGTCGGTCGCGTTCGCGGCGATTGCGCTGACCGGCATGATCCAGATGGTGTTCTCGCCGCTGGTCGGCCATCTGTCGGACCGCCATGGGCGCACCACGATCATGCTGATCTCGGCGCTGCTGCTTCTCATCCTGATCAATCCGGCCTTCGTGTATCTGGTCGCGCATCCGACCTTCGGCACGCTGATCGCGCTGCAGATCGTGTTCGGCTTTCTGATGACAGGCTACTTCGCGGCGCTGCCGGGTTTGCTCTCCGAGATGTTTCCGGTGCAGACGCGTACGACCGGCATGTCGCTGGCCTATAACATAGCCGTGACGATCTTCGGTGGCTTCGGGCCGTTCATCATCGCGTGGCTGATCAGCTTCACGGGGTCGAAAGCCGCGCCGAGCTATTACATGATTTTTGCGGCGGGCGTGAGCCTGGTGGCGTTGATGGCGGCGCGGCGCAAGCTTGGATTCCGCTAACACGCTGCCGCGTTGTCCTGCTGCGCGACAGGGCTCCGCGAGCGTGTAGGGTGCGAGGACGGCGGGACAGAGCGGCGCGGCAACAAAGGCCGCAAAGGCGGTAAACGTAAAAGGCCGGTTCGAGAGAACCGGCCTTTTCTATTGCGAAGTCTGTCTACAGCAAGCTCAGACTTGCGCGCCTGCGTTTGGATCGTCCGGATCGACGCGATCCTTCTTGTCCTTGATCAGATCTTCGCGCTTCACACCGAACCACATGGCGAGCGCCGCGGCGACGAACACCGACGAGTAGATACCGAACAGAATACCGACCGTCAGCGCCAAGGCGAAGTAGTGCAGCGTGGGGCCGCCGAACAGGAACATCGACAGCACCATCATCTGCGTGCAGCCGTGGGTGATGATCGTGCGCGACATCGTGCTGGTGATCGCGTGGTTGATCACCTCGATTACCGTCATCTTGCGTTCGCGGCGGAAGGTTTCACGAATCCGGTCGAAGATAACGACGGATTCGTTCACCGAGTAGCCGAGCACCGCGAGCACCGCAGCCAGCACCGACAGCGAGAACTCCCACTGGAAGAACGCGAAGAAGCCGAGAATGATGATCACGTCGTGCAAGTTCGCGATCACGCCGGCCACCGCGTACTTCCATTCGAAGCGGAACGACAGGTAGATCATGATGCCGACCACCACACAGGCCAGCGCGAGCAGGCCGTCGGTAGCGAGTTCCTTGCCGACCTGCGGGCCGACGAACTCGACGCGTTGCAACTGCACCTGCGGATCCTGGCCCTTCAGCGCGCCCATCACCTGGTCGCTCTGTTGCGCCGACGTGTAGCCTTGCTTGAGCGGCAGACGGATCAGCACGTCGCGCGAGGTGCCGAAGTTCTGCACTTGCGCGTCGGGATAGCCGAGCTTGTTGAGCGTGCCGCGCACCGGTTCGAGCGGCGCGGCGTTAGGGTACTGCACTTCGATGACCGTGCCGCCAGTGAATTCCACCGACAGATGCAGGCCGCGATGTGCCAGAAAGAACACAGCGGCAAGGAACGTCAGCAGCGAGATGGCGTTGAAGATCAACGCACGCTGCATGAACGGAATGTCTTTGCGAAAACGGAAAAATTCCATGGTCTTGTTCTCCGGGACTCAGCGGGATGAACCCGGTTTCTGCGGCGTGTTCGACGAACCCGACCCGTCGCGGCGGCGCACGGTCGGCTTGGCACGCGCCTGGGCCGCAGCTTTGGCCTTCGGCTTGGCGCTTGCCGCGGCGACGGCTCGTGCAGTGTCGGTCGCAGCATCTTCGTTACCGAGGTAAGCGGCGGCACCGTCGATACCCTCCGGTTGCGGACGCCACACCTGGCCGATGGCCAGCGACTTGAGTTTCTTCTTGCCGCCGTACCAGAAGTTCACCACGCCGCGCGAGAAGAACACAGCCGAGAACATCGACGTCATGATGCCGATACAGTGGACCATCGCGAAGCCGCGCACCGGGCCGGAGCCGAAGGCGAGCAGCGCGAGGCCGGCGATCAGCGTGGTGACGTTCGAGTCGAGAATCGTCGCCCATGCATGCGCGTAGCCGTTCTGGATTGCCAGTTGCGGCGGCGCGCCGTGGCGCAGTTCTTCGCGCACGCGCTCGTTGATCAGCACGTTCGAGTCGATCGCCATACCGAGCGCAAGCGCGATAGCGGCAATACCCGGCAAGGTGAGCGTGGCCTGCAACATGGACAGCACGGCGATCAGCAGCAGCAGGTTGACCGACAGGCCGATCATCGAGATCACGCCGAACAGCATGTAGTACGCGATCATGAAGACGGCGATTGCCACGAAGCCCCACACCACCGAGTGGAAGCCCTTCTGGATGTTGTCCGCGCCGAGGCTCGGGCCGATCGTGCGTTCTTCGATGATGTCCATTGGTGCTGCCAGCGAACCGGCGCGCAACAGCAGCGCGAGGTCGGCGGCGCCTTGCGGCGTGGCCTGGCCGGTGATCTGGAAGCGGTCGCCCAGTTCCGACTGGATGGTCGCCACCGTCAGCACTTCGCCCTTGCCCTTTTCGAACAGCACCATCGCCATCGGTTTGCCGATGTTGTCGCGCGAGACGCTGCGCACCGCACGGCCACCCGCCGAATCCAGACGGATATTGACCGACGGACGCTGATGCTCGTCGAAGCCGGCCGACGCGTCGATGATGCGGTCACCCGTGAAGATGATCTGCTTACGCAGCAGCACCGGCGTCTGGTTGCCTTGCGTGAACAGCTCGTCACCCGGCGGCACCGGATCGGACGGATTCGGATGCGTGTTCACCGGGTCGGCGAGGCGCGCTTCGAGCGTTGCCGTGCGGCCGATGATGTCCTTTGCCTTCGCCGTGTCCTGCACACCCGGCAGTTCGACGACGATACGGTCCGAGCCTTGCTGCTGGATCACCGGCTCGGCCACGCCGAGTTCGTTCACGCGGTTATGCAGCGTGGTGATGTTCTGCTTGAGCGCGGCGTCCTGCACGGCTTTCTGCACCACCGGCGTGAACGTGCCGATCAGTTGCAGACCGCCGTCCGGGTTCGCTTGCGAGGCCCACTGGAGTTCGCCGATGCCGCGGCCCAGTTGCTTGGACGCCGCGTCCGCCGTGGCCTGGTCGGCGAAATTGATCACCACCGTCTGGTTGACGCGGTTCACGCCGCCGTCGCGGATGTTGTTGTCACGCAGCATGGTGCGTGCATCCGATGCGTCGGAGTCGAGCTTCTTGTTGAGTGCGCCGGCCATGTCGACCTGCAGCAGGAAGTGCACGCCGCCGCGCAGATCGAGACCGAGGTACATCGGCAGTGCATGCAATGCGCTCAGCCAGCGCGGCGACGCGCTTTGCAGGTTCAGCGCAACGATGAACTGCGGATCGGTCGGGTCGCTGTTCAGCGACTTCTGCAGCAGATCCTTCACGCGCAGTTGCGTGTCGGTGTCCAGCAGACGCACGCGAATGTTCGCGTTGGTCGACGAATTGTCGAACGTGACTTCGTCAGGCTTGATCTGATTGGCAGCGAGCGCCGCTTCGACTGCCGACAGCGTGGTCGAGTCGAGCTTGACCGTCGCCTTGCCGCTCGACACCTGCACCGCCGGCGCTTCGCCGAACAGGTTGGGCAGCGTGTACACGAGGCCGATGACCAGAGCCACCAGCATCACGGCATATTTCCAGAGGGGGTAACGATTCATGAGTGGTCCAACGGGAAGGTTGGCTTGGAAGCGATGCGTCCGGCGATGAGCGCCAGCAGTTCAGCGTTGTTCTGCGAGAACCGCTGGCGAGGCCGCGCCGGACGCGAGAGAGCAGGCCTTACAGCGACTTGATCGTGCCCTTCGGGAGAATCGTCGTCACCGACGCTTTTTGCACGGTGATTTCCGTGCCTTCCGAGATTTCGACGCCGACGTAAGCCTCGCCCACCTTGGTCACCTTGCCGACGATGCCGCCATTCGTCACCACTTCATCGCCCTTGGCCATGGCGGCGAGCATGTTGCGATGTTCCTTCTGGCGCTTCATTTGCGGGCGAATCATGATGAAGTACAGCACGCCGAACATCAGGATCAGCGGCAGGAAGCTCATCAGGTTCGATTCAATGCCACCTGCTGCTGTGCCTTGGGCGAAGGCATTGGAAATGAACGACACGTTGGTCTCTCCGTTATAAGTCAAAACGATCAAAAAAATCAGCCGGTTATTCTACCACTGGCCTGACGGGGGTCGGCGCGGCGAATCGGCTTTCCGATCAACCGTTTAAAGCCTTTTCTGCCGTGTTCGAAAGATAATTGTAAGGCTTTCCGTGCGAGGCCAACGGATTCCCCCGGCAAATTCGTCAGCTGATTCCTGATTGCCGGCTAGTCGATGCCGCGCGCGCGGTTCTCGTGGAAGCGCTTGCGGAAAGGCTCGAACAGCTTTGCGTCGATCGCGTCGCGCATTTCCTGCATCAACTCGAGGTAGTAGTGCAGGTTGTGAATCGTGTTCAATTGCGCACCGAGGATTTCCCCTACACGATGCAGATGGTGCAGGTAGCCGCGTGTGAAATTTCGGCAGGTGTAGCAACCGCATTGCTCGTCGAGCGGGCGCAGGGAGTTCTTGTGCGCCGCGTTGCGGATCTTGATGTCGCCGAAACGGGTGAAGAGCCAGCCGTTGCGCGCATTGCGGGTCGGCATCACGCAGTCGAACATGTCGACGCCGGCCGCCACGCCCGCCACCAGGTCTTCCGGCGTGCCGACGCCCATCAGATAGTGCGGCTTGTCGGCCGGCAGCTTCGGGCCGATATGGTTCAGCACGCGCATCATGTCTTCTTTCGGCTCACCGACCGACAGGCCGCCGATTGCTAGGCCGTGGAAATCCATCTCCGCGAGACCCGCCAGCGACTCGTCGCGCAGGTCCTCGAACATGCCGCCCTGGACGATGCCGAACAATGCGTTCGGATTGCCGAGGCGCTTGAATTCCTCGATGGAGCGCTGGGCCCAGCGCATCGACATGCGCATCGAATCCGCGGCTTCCTGATGTGAAGTCGGCACGTTGTTGGTCGCGTACGGCGTGCACTCGTCGAATTGCATGACGATGTCCGAGTTCAGCACCTTCTGGATCTGCATCGACACTTCCGGCGACAGGAAGAGCTTGTCGCCATTGATCGGCGATGCGAATGTGACGCCATCTTCGGTGATCTTGCGCAGATCGCCGAGCGAAAACACCTGAAAACCGCCGGAGTCCGTCAGGATCGGCTTCTTCCAGCCCATGAAGCCATGCAGGCCGCCGTGCGCCTCGATCGTTTCCAGGCCCGGGCGCAGCCACAGGTGGAACGTATTGCCGAGGATGATCTGCGCGTGCATTTCTTCGAGCTCGCGCGGCTGGACCGCCTTCACCGTGCCGTATGTGCCGACCGGCATGAAGATCGGCGTTTCGACCACGCCGTGATTCAGCGTGACGCGACCGCGGCGGGCCTGGCCGTCGGTGCCGAGCAGTTCGAATTTGAGGCCGTTTTCAGGGCGCGAGGGGGTGCTCGCGCAGGTATTGCAGGTACCGCTTGTGTCGTGGGTATGACCGTTGGTCATGGGCTAACTCCTGTGCTACCGGAAAACAGTCCGGCGCGAATGTTGAACGCCGCCGGAGAGCCTCGCGGCGGCTTGGGGAACTACGAAAACTTTGAAACGGCGTGTCCGATTTCAAACGTCCCGGCGCGTCAGCAGCATCGCGTCTCCGTAGCTGAAGAAGCGGTAACGCTGTTCGATCGCATGCCGGTACGCCTCGCGAATCGTCTCAACGCCGGCGAACGCCGACACCAGCATGAGCAACGTCGACTTCGGCAAATGGAAATTGGTCACCAGCCGGTCGACCACGCGGAATCGATAACCGGGCGTGATGAAGATGTCGGTTTCCGTGCTGGCCGCGCCGAGCGGGCGTCCTGCTGCATCCGCGTCGCGCGCGGCGGATTCAAGCGCGCGCATCGACGTCGTGCCCACCGCGATCACGCGGTTGCCGCGCGCACGCGTCGCCGCGATCTTATCGGCGAGCGACTGCGGCAGGTGATACCACTCGCTGTGCATTTTGTGCTCGGCCAGATTTTCCACCCGCACCGGCTGGAAGGTGCCCGCGCCGACGTGCAGCGTCAGTGTCGCGCGCTCCACGCCGCGGGCGTCGAGCCGGGCGAGCAGCGCGTCGTCGAAGTGCAGGCCGGCGGTGGGCGCAGCCACCGCGCCCGGGTTTTGCGCGAACACAGTCTGGTAGCGGGTTTCGTCGGTTGCGTCAGGGTCGTGCTCGATGTACGGCGGCAGCGGCAGGCGGCCGAATTGCTCGATCAGCGTCAGGCAGTCGTCGGGGAAATGCAGCGTGTAGAACGGCTCGACGCGTTCGCCGACCGTCACGTCGAACGCGTCGGCGAGGCGGATCGCGGTGCCCGGCTGCGGGCTCTTGCTCGCGCGGATCTGCGCAAGCGCAGTGCGTTCGCCGGTCAGGCGCTCTACCAGCACTTCGATCTTGCCGCCACTGGCCTTCTGGCCGAGGAAGCGCGCCTTCAGGACTTTGGTATCGTTGAAGACCAGCAGATCGCCGGGCGCGATGCACTCAGGCAGCTCGGCAAAACGGCGGTCCGTGAGACGCGCGGGGCTCACCGTGTTGTCCACTTCGAGCAGACGGCTGGCGCTGCGCTCGGGCAGCGCGACTTGCGCGATCAGCTCGGGTGGCAGATCGAAATCGAAATCGGAAAGCGTAAACATGCGGACGACTGGAAGCGAATTGGGACTGAATTGAGCCGAAGCCGGGGCCGGGCGGCTATGATTGCGGGACGCCGGAGCAGCCCGCGAGCCCGCGCGCTGGTTGGCGGCGACACCTTTGACAGCCGATATTGTACTTGCGAAGCAACCCATGCCTTTGTCCGAACGCCGATTGCCCTCCACTACCGATGAAGTGAGCGCCGAGCCCAAGCGCCGCGTCTCGCGGGGCAAAGCAGCGGCGGCCGACCTGAACGACCTCGGCGGGGGTGTCGCGCCGGAGAGCGACAAGGCCGCGCGTGAAGGTGAAATGGTTGCCCCATTCGGTGACAAGCCTGCCGGCAAACCCGCGGGCAAAGCCACCAGGAAGCCTGCTGTCGAAGCCAGCGCCAAACCCGTGGCCAAACCCGCCGACAAGCTCGCCAAACTCGGCCTCACGCGCGACATCGATCTGGTGCTGCATCTGCCGATGCGCTACGAAGACGAGACCTCGCTGACGCCGATCGGGCATCTGCTGCCGGGCGGCATCGCGCAAACGGAAGGCGTGGTGTTCGACAACGAGATTGCCTATCGCCCGCGCCGGCAGTTGCTGGTGAAACTGCGCGACGACGCCGGCGACGAACTCGTGCTGCGTTTTCTGAATTTCTACGGATCGCAGGTCAAGCAGATGGCGATCGGCGCGCGGCTGCGCGTGCGCGGTGACGTGCGCGGCGGCTTCTTCGGCATGGAGATGGTGCACCCGGCGGTGCGCGTGGTCGACGAAGACACGCCGCTGCCGCAGGCGCTGACGCCGGTGTATCCGAGCACCGCGGGCGTGACGCAGGCGTATCTGCGCAAATCGATCGATAACGCGTTGTCGCGCACATCGTTGCCGGAGCTGCTGCCCGCGCCGATCGCGCAAACTTACATGCAGCCGCTCGGCGTGCCGACGCTGATGGACGCAGTGCGCACCCTGCATCATCCGAGCGTGCAATCCGATGAGACCGCGTTGATCGACGGCACGCATCCCGCGTGGGTGCGGATCAAGTTCGAAGAATTGCTGGCGCAGCAGATGTCGTTGAAGCGCGCACATGACGAGCGCCGCACGCGTGCGGCGCCGGCCATGCCGCGCCGCAAGCTGGGCGATGAATCGGCGCTAGTCGCGCGTTTGCTGAAGGCGCTGCCGTTTTCGCTGACGGCGGCGCAGGAGCGCGTGGGCGGCGAGATCGCGCTCGATCTGACGCAGCCTCATCCGATGCAGCGGCTGCTGCAGGGCGATGTCGGCAGTGGCAAGACGATCGTGGCCGCGCTGGCTGCGGCGCAAGCGATCGATGCCGGCTACCAGGCCGCGCTGATGGCGCCGACCGAAATCCTCGCCGAACAGCACGCGCGCAAATTGCGCGGCTGGCTGGAACCGTTGGGCGTGAGCGTCGCGTGGCTTGCAGGCAGCCTGAAGACCAAGGAAAAGCGCGCCGCGATCGAAGCCGCCGCGCTCGGCACAGCCCAGCTCGTGATCGGTACGCACGCGATCATCCAGGACGCGGTCGAGTTTGCGCGGCTGGGATTGGTGATCGTCGATGAGCAGCATCGCTTCGGCGTGGCGCAGCGCCTCGCCTTGCGCGCCAAGGCGCTGAGCGCCGCCGACGGCGCGCGCGATTTCCAGCCGCATCAATTGATGATGTCGGCGACGCCGATTCCGCGCACGCTCGCGATGACCTATTACGCCGACCTCGACGTCTCGACCATCGACGAACTGCCGCCTGGGCGCACGCCGATTCTGACCAAGCTGGTCTCCGACGCGCGGCGCGAAGAGGTGATCGGCCGTGTGCGTGAGGCCGCGCTGACGGGGCGGCAGGTGTACTGGGTGTGTCCGCTGATCGAGGAAAGCGAGACCTTGCAGTTGCAGACCGCGGTGGAGACCTACGAGACGCTGGTGGCCGCGTTGCCCGAGTTGAATGTCGGTCTCGTGCATGGACGCCTCGCGCCGGCGGAGAAGGCTGCAGTGATGGATG
>NZ_WOEZ01000263.1 GCF_013177735.1 Paraburkholderia elongata
CGGGAGTGCGGCTTCGGTGTGCGTGTTGCTCTACACCGGGCCGCTGTCGATGACGGCGCGGGCGCGCTTGCAGACCATGCGGGAGACCACTGACGGGTTCGAAATCGCCCGGCGCGACCTTGAGATTCGCGGTCCAGGAGAGTTTCTTGGCGCCCGGCAGTCGGGTGCGGCCATGTTGAGGTTTGCCGATCTCCAGAATGATCAGTGGCTCATCGAGCCGGCCAGAGAGGCCGCCGCAGCTTTGCTCGAGAAGTATCCCGAGGTGGTGATGCAGCATCTGGCCCGCTGGCTCGGGGCTCGAGAGCAATATCTGAAGGCTTGAGGATTTGGCTTTGACGGCGTGTCGTTGATAGCGGATAGGCCCGTCTGGCCGGCGGGGAAAGGACCAAAAGGTTGGCGAACCGACCCTATAGGTGTATAACTAGAACCTATCGAACTCATCGCACTGATTGGTCCCCTAATGACGCTCACCGAATTGAAATACATCGTCGCGGTTGCCCGCGAGCGGCACTTCGGCCGGGCCGCCGAAGCGTGTTTCGTTAGCCAGCCGACCCTGTCGGTGGCAATCAAAAAGCTCGAAGACGAGCTCAACGTGCAGATTTTCGAGCGCGGCACCAGCGAAGTCAGTGTCACGCCGATCGGCGAACAGATCGTCACGCAAGCCCAGCGCGTCCTCGAGCAAACGCTTGCCATCAAAGAGATCGCGAAACAGGGCAAAGACCCGCTGGTCGGGCCGCTGCGCCTTGGCGTGATCTATACGATCGGGCCGTATCTGCTGCCTACGCTCGTCAAGCAGATGATCAAGCGCGTCCCGCAGATGCCGCTGATGCTGCAGGAAAATTACACGATCAAGCTGATCGAACTGCTCAAGCAGGGCGAAATCGACGTCGCCATCATGGCGCTGCCGTTCCCGGAAACGGGTCTGATGCAGCGCCCGCTCTATGACGAACCGTTTGTCGTCGCGCTGCCGTCCGGTCACGCGTGGGAAAACCGCGCGAAGATCGATGCCGAGGATCTCAAGCAGGAAACCATGCTGCTGCTCGGCAGCGGTCACTGCTTCCGCGACCACGTGCTGGGCGTGTGCCCTGAACTGATGCGTTTCTCGCAGAACGCGGACGGCATCCAGAAGACCTTCGAAGGTTCGTCGCTGGAAACTATCCGTCATATGGTGGCGAGCGGCGTCGGCATTACCGTGTTGCCGCGCATGTCGGTGCATGAGGTCAAGCCGCACGCCGGCGGTATCGACGCCGGCCTGCTTAGCTACGTCGCTTTCGACGAACCGGTGCCGGATCGCCGCGTCGTGCTCGCCTGGCGCAAGAGCTTCACGCGGATGCCCGCGATCGAGGCCATTTGCGACGCCATCAACGCCTGCGATCTGCAAGGCGTCAAAAAGCTCGATCTGCCTCTAGCCGTCAGCTAAGCGGCACGCCGCACCCAGGCCGGCCGTCGCGCACGCGGCGGCCGGTCGGACGACTGCCTTGGGTGCTGATAGCCGCAATCCCTATTGAATAGATAAAATTAATCAAACACGATAATTCAATAGTGTTGTTATAGTTTCCTCCATGGATTGCCCAATCCCCTAAGACCCGGAGGAAATCATGACGCAATCGAACTCGCAGCCAGTCCAAACCGTCGCCGCTCAATCCGTCCGCGTGACCACCGGCAGCACCGGCATCTTCGCCGCCTCGGTGCGCAGCATGCGCACGGTTGCGCTGTCCTTACTGGTCGATCGGGCCTTGTCCGCATGAGCCGTAGGCATCAGCGCGCCGTACCTCTCCCCATATTCTGTTCCCGATAAAAGCCACTCAGGAGTCACGCATGTCCGAACGTAAGCTCACCAATGCAGCCGGCGCACCCGTCGCCGGCAACCAGAACTCGATGACCGCCGGTGCGCGCGGTCCGGTCGTCCTGCAAGACGTCTGGCTGCTTGAAAAACTCGCTCATTTCGATCGTGAAGTGATTCCGGAACGCCGCGTTCACGCCAAGGGTTCGGGCGCATTCGGCACGCTGAAGGTCACGCACGACATCTCGCGTTACACGAAGGCGAAGGTGTTCGCCCAGGTCGGCAAGGAAACGCCGCTCTTCATGCGCTTTTCGACGGTGGCGGGCGAGCGCGGCGCCGCCGACGCGGAACGCGACGTCCGTGGTTTCTCGATCAAGTTCTACACGGAAGAAGGCAACTGGGACGTGGTCGGCAACAACACGCCGGTGTTTTTCATCCGCGATCCGCTGAAGTTCCCGGACTTCATCCACACGCAAAAGCGTGATCCGTACACCAACATGCGCAGCAATATCGCCGCATGGGATTTCTGGTCGCGTCATCCGGAGTCGCTGCATCAGGTCACCATCCTGATGAGCGATCGCGGCATTCCGCAGAACTACCGCCAGATGCACGGCTTCGGCTCGCACACGTACTCGTTCATCAACGCGAACAACGAGCGTTTCTGGGTGAAGTTCCACTTCAAGTCGATGCAGGGCATTGAGAACTTTACCGATGCCGAAGCGGCGCAAGTGGTGGCACAGAACCGTGAAAGCGCGCAACACGATCTGCTCACGAGCATCGACGCAGGCAACTTTCCGAAATGGCGTTTTGCCATCCAGGTGATGCCGGAAGCGGAAGCCGCGAACTATCGCTTCAATCCGTTCGACATCACGAAGGTGTGGTCGCAGAAGGACTACCCGTTGATCGACGTCGGCACGATCGAGTTGAACCGCAACGCGGCGAACTATTTCGCGGACGTGGAGCAGGCAGCGTTCACGCCGGCCAACGTGGTGCCGGGTATCGGCTTCTCGCCGGACCGTCTGTTGCAGGGCCGGTTGTTCTCGTATGGCGACACGCAGCGCTACCGCCTCGGCACCAATCACCATCAGATTCCGGTGAATGCACCGCGCTGCCCGGTCCACCATTCGTTCCATCGCGACGGCGCGATGCGCACGGACGGCAACCTCGGCGGCAACGTGAACTATGAGCCGAATCGCTTCGGTGACTTCGCGCAGGACACCAACGCGTCGGAGCCGCCGCTCGCAGCGGGTACGGTCGATCGTTACGACCATCGCGAGGACGAGGACTACTACACGCAGCCGGGTATGTTGTTTGCGCTCTTCGATGCGGCGCAACGCCAGCGTCTGTTCGGCAACATCGCACGTCATATCAACGGTGTGCCGCAAGAGATCGTCGCGCGTCAGATCGAGCATTTCCGCCGCGCCGATCCGGCCTATGCCGAAGGCGTGATCGCCGCGATGGCCGAGCTCGCTGAAGGCGGTAAGAAGTAAGCAGTTAAAATAAATTGATGCACGAGGACGGGGCGCATCGGCGCCCCGCCGGTAACGAGACGAATCGAGGAAGCACGATCATGATCCAGATGATGATGTCCACCATTGGCGGCTCGTCAGCCGCACGCGGCGCGCAACAGCAGCGGGCATTGATGCTGCGCAAGTTAGTGGGATTCGCGATCGTCTCGAGCGGACTGGCGGTGATCGCCGTGCAAACCCTGCAAGCCCTGCAACACGCGCTCGGCGTGTGATTGAGCGCGAAGCCGTGGGTGCTGCAAGCGACCACCCGTCACACGAGCGCAGCAGCTTTCTAAGATAAACTGGCGGGCGCTCGAAGTACCGGGTTTGCTATTCGCACGCGGTCACTCTGCCGACCGGTTCGTATCACTCTTCAAAGGAGTCGTCATGGCCAAGAAAGAAGCCGTACAGCACGTCAATATCGGGATCAACGACAAGGATCGCAAGAAGATCGCAGAAGGTCTGTCGCGCTTGCTCGCCGACACCTACACGCTGTACCTGAAGACCCACAACTTCCACTGGAACGTGACGGGTCCGATGTTCAACACGCTGCATCTGATGTTCGAAACGCAGTACAACGAGTTGTCGCTCGCGGTCGATTCGATCGCTGAACGTATTCGTGCGTTGGGCGTACATGCGCCGGGCAGCTACAAGGAATTCGCGAAGCTGTCGTCGATTCCGGAAGCGGACGGTGTGCCGGCTGCGGAAGAAATGATCCGCCAGTTGGTGGAAGGCCAGGAAGCCGTGGTGCGTACCGCGCGCGCGATTTTCCCGTCCACGGAAGCCGCCAACGACGAGCCGACCGCCGACCTGCTGACGCAACGCATGCAAACGCACGAAAAGACTGCGTGGATGCTGCGCTCGATGCTGGCTTGATACGTTAGTTTCCGGGCTTTGTGCCCAGGATTTCAGCGCGGCGCTTGAGCGTTGCGTTGAATGGCAACACAAACAAAGCCTCCCTTTGCGGGCCAGCCCCTCACTTAACGTGTTGAGGGGTAGTTAAGCGGAGCAAGGCTGATTGATGAGCGCAGGTCGAAATATGCGCCTTTGTGCAACAGGTTGAAAACGGTACGATTGGCGCTTGCGTTCAGGGAAGCGCTCAGAAGAGTTGTGCGTAGGCGTTCAAATCAAGGCAGCGATATCCGACCTTCTCAAGACCGGACGTCTCTTTTTTGGAGAATGTCGGCGAAAATAGCACCTTTTCGACTTCCCAGCCGGTGAGCTTACGCCCCTCCACGGTCGACATGAATCCGGCTATGTGATTCTCGAAGGCGGTCAGCGTGCCGTTGTCGTGTGCGCTCGCGCTTCGCTTGCAGGAGCCGAAACGCACACGTTTGTCCTCGCTGTTCAATGCCACGACGTCAATCTCGACAAGTCGGTCGATTGAACGAGCACGGTTCCAAAATCCCACCTCGATAGAAGTGATGGGAAAGTCGCCTTTGCCCTTTCTTGAACACTCGACGTGTAGCTGTCGGATGAGCCTCTCGAACGCAAAACCCTCGAGCGTTTCGCTGCGAGGTTTGGCCTTTTCCAGCACCCGCTCGCGAAGCTGCATTCGCGCTGCGTCCCGTGCGGGCCGGACAACTGCAATCCACGCCTGCAAAAAATTATCCGTCACGTAGTATCGGGCGTTGCGGCTGCGACTGTCCGAGAACACAGGATGGCGCCGGTCAATCATCCCGTAGTTGTCGACCAGCTTCTTGAGCTGTGCACCCAATGAGCGGCCCGTGTCGGTCGGCGACTGCATGCTCGCTACGAGTTCGTTGTGGCCGGTGCCCGGGTGGTCCGCCACGAAGTGCAGGATGGAGAGCAATTGCCCTCTCATCTCGCGCAGGAACGAGGTGTCCGCTTCTTCCGAGAGCGGGCTGCCTTCGTTCAGGAACAGGCGGACAAGAAGCTCGTTGCGCAGCTGGTCGGAGGACGCATCGAAAAGCCCTTGTCCGTAGGCATCTCTGTAGAACTTCGGTACGCCCTCAAAGTAGGTCCACAAGAGGAGCCACTGGTACGGGTCTTCCAGGCCATGGTCGTTGTACACGGCAAGCAGGTCTTCGAAATCCCAGTGGTCGAGACGAAAGGAATGGGTCAGTCTGCCGTACAGAGGAGCCGCCGTATCGTCGAGCAGAGCGCTCATCTCGGATTGCAATGAGCCCAGCACGAAGAGGCCGCCGCTCTTCGATTCACGGAGGACGTCTACCTCGGCCTGTAGGAACGAGTTGAACGCGGCAAGCTGTGGAGAAGTGAAATACTGGAATTCGTCCAGAACCACGATGATGCCGGCGCGGTTCATCGTAACGATTGCGCGAGCCATTGACGCGAAGTCGTGCACGTCATTTGCCAGTGCCTGGACGGTATTCGAGAGACTGTCTTGCAGCGCGCGCCGGAACTGGCTGGCGACATCTATCTGGTCGGAGTCTGGAATCTGGACGTAGAAGAGGCGCTCGGCAAGCGCTTCGTCGACGCTCGCCAGTTCCCGCAGCAGCGTCGTCTTGCCAATGCGCCGGCGGCCCTGAATCCGGCAGAAGAACCATCGAGGCTTCTCGAGCAGTCCGCGCAGCTGGTCCAGCGTGCTGCGCCGACCGTAAAAACGCCAATCCGCCATACCACCCTCGATAAGTTAGCGTACTAAATTGTACGCTAACCGATTAATCCGTGCAATGCGTTGAATTCAAACGGTAAACCTGAGTTAGCTCGTGTCCAGCATCGGGGCGGCAACGGCCGTATGGCGCGATTGTGCATGTCATTTCAGTCCACGGCTAACCATCTTAATAATAGCGTACTATTTGGTACGCTATTTCTATATCTGACGTATACCGTTGATTTTGCGTGGAAAATTCGCGCACCTCGTTGGCGCCCCCCCTCCGTAGGCAGGATAGAACCCGCCAATGATGGTTGTCACTTTTGGCCTGATGGGGCGCTCCGCCTCCTTGTCGTCGCGCGCGACGACAAGGAGGCAGCTTGGGACGGCGGGGCGGGAGATTCTGATTGGTCGCCAGCAGAAAATTCTTTGGACAAAGAAAAGGCCCCGAAGTCTGTGACTTACGGGGCATCTGAGGGAATCACAATCGCTCTATCAACACGTTAAGTGAAGGGCTGGCCTTTGCGGGAGGTCTTGTTTTTTGCGGCGCCGGATCCGGACTCAGCTTTGGCTCAGGCCCCGGCTGCGGTTTTGGCCTCGGTTTCGGCGCCCAGCAGGCCAGTCTCGCCGGCCTGAAGGCAGCCTGCCGCCCGCATCCCGTAAAATAGCGGCACCGTCCGCACTTCACCGAATCCACCCATGTTCGCCCGACTTCCTCTGTATCTGCGCCTCGTGCGCATGGACAAGCCGATCGGCAGCCTGCTGCTGCTGTGGCCGACGCTCAATGCGCTGTGGATTGCGTCTGAGGGCCATCCTTCGTGGCCGCTGCTGGTCATCTTCACAGTGGGTACGGTGCTGATGCGCTCGGCGGGCTGTGCGATCAACGACTACGCGGATCGCGACTTCGATCGCTACGTGAAGCGCACGGAAAACCGGCCGATCACGTCGGGCAAGATCAAGGCATGGGAAGCGGTGGCGCTTGCGGCCGGTCTGTCGCTGCTGGCGTTTCTGCTGATCCTGCCGCTGAATACGCTGACCAAGGAGCTATCGGTGGCGGCGCTGTTCGTCGCCGGTTCGTATCCGTTCACGAAGCGTTTCTTTGCGATTCCGCAGGCCTATCTTGGTATTGCGTTCGGCTTCGGCATTCCGATGGCGTTTGCCGCGATTCAGGATCACGTGCCGATGCTCGCCTGGGTCATGCTGCTGGCCAACGTGTTCTGGTCGGTTGCATACGACACGGCATACGCGATGGTCGATCGCGACGACGACATCAAGATCGGCATCCGCACCTCGGCGCTGACCTTCGGCCGCTTCGACGTGGCGGCGATCATGCTTTGCTATGCGGTGACGCTGGGGATCTACGTCGGCATCGGCGTGATGCTCGGCTTCGGCGTGTTGTACTGGCTGGGATGGGCGGCGGCGGTGGGCTGCGCAATCTATCACTACACGCTGATCCGCAATCGCGAGCGGATGGCGTGCTTCGCGGCGTTCCGTCATAACAACTGGTTGGGCGGCGCGTTGTTTGTCGGCATTGCTGCGCATTACGCGGCGGCTTCGTTTTAATTCTTCCGCGCCAGCCAACCCCAGACCGCGCTTACTGCTTGCCGAACTCGTCGCCCATTTCCTTGGCGCGCGCGTCGGCGGCAAGCACGCCACGCACGATCGCGTCCTTGATCCCGCTTGAATCGAACGACGCCAGCGCGGCCGCCGTGGTGCCGCCCTTCGACGTCACACGTTCGCGCAACAGGCTCGGCGGCTCGTCCGAGTTCGCGGCCAATTGTGCCGCGCCGGTGAAGGTCGCGACCGCCAGCGCGCGGCCTTGCGCTTCATCCATGCCGAGTTGGCGCGCGGCTTCCTGCAGCGCTTCGATGAAATAAAACACGTAAGCGGGACCGCTGCCCGAGATTGCGGTGACGGCGTCGATCTTCGCTTCGTCGTCGAACCAGACGGTTTCGCCGACTGCGCCCAGCACCTGCGACGCAAGCGCGCGACCAGTTTCGTCGACGCTGCCGGTCGCGACGAGGCCCGTTACGCCCATGCCGATCAGCGCCGGCGTATTCGGCATCACGCGCACGATGCGAGCATGGCCGTTCAGCCAGCGCGACATGTCATCCATGCGAATACCCGCGACGATGCTAATCGCCAGGTGCGAGGCCTGCAGATGCGGCGCCAGTGTCTCGGCGACGCTCTTCAGAATCTGCGGCTTCACCGCCAGCACGACGGCGTCGTACGACGCGAGCGCGGCGTCCGCGGCAGCGCCGGTCTGGATGCCGAATTGCTGCTCATTGCGTTTGCGCGCGTCTTCGTTTGGGTCGATCGCGTACACGTCAGCGGGCGCGACGCCGCGCTTGATGAGACCGCCGATCAACGCGGCAGCCATGTTGCCACCACCGATAAAAGCAATTTTCATGATGTTCCGAAAGAGGTTCCGTGAGGCGTCAAGAAAGGAAAGGCGTGAAACGGTCAGTGAGAGTAATCTCGCGCGCCGAAGATCGCAGTGCCGACGCGCACGATCGTCGCGCCTTCCAGCACGGCCGCTTCGAGGTCGCTCGACATGCCCATCGAGAGCGTATCGAGTTCGAGGGCGTCATTACGCAGGCGTTCGAACAGCTCGCGTAGTTGCCGATGCGGCACGCGCTGCTCTTCGATGCTGCCGGCCGGTTCCGGAATCGCCATCAGACCGCGCAGATTCAGCTTCGGCAGCGCGGCGATTGCCCGCGCGACTTCCACGGCCTCGGGAATGCTCACGCCGCTTTTCGACGCTTCGCCGCTAATGTTGATCTGCAGACAGACGTTCAACGGCGGCAGATTGTCCGGGCGCTGCTCCGACAGCCGCTGCGCGATCTTCAGGCGGTCGACCGAATGCACCCAGTCGAAATTCTCGGCAACTGGCCGCGTCTTGTTCGATTGCAATGGTCCGATGAAATGCCATTCGAGCGCTGCCCGCAGATCGGCCAGCGCTTCGATTTTGCTGATAGCTTCCTGCACGTAGTTCTCACCGAACGCGCGTTGACCGGCCGCGTACGCGGCGCGCACGTCTTCGGCGGGAAACGTCTTCGAGACCGCGAGCAGGGCGATCGAACGCGCGTCGCGTCCGGCCGCTTGTGCGGCGAGGGCGATGCGCCGCTGCACCGCTTCGAGGTTGTGAGTCAGATCGGGCATGGAACGGAACCGGAAGTCCAGCGAAAGACGATGGTCGAATTATACGGACGCCGCCACCTCATGACGCTTTATGCCGCCGACAGACAGGCGAACGCGCTTGCGGTGATGTACCGCAAGCCACGTGCCGCGCTTCTCGTCAAAATCGATCGCCTCAGGCAGCCAGCATATGCTCCACCAGTTCGATCCAATGCGCGACCGGCGTGGACGTGCCGCTTTGCAGATGCGCAATGCAGCCGACGTTCGCCGACACGATCACCTGGGGCTCCTGCGCCTGCAGCCGCTCGAGCTTCTGATCGCGCAGTGCGTACGAGAGCTTGGGCTGCGTCAGCGAATAAGTGCCGGCCGAGCCGCAGCAGAGATGATTGTCGGCGGGCAGACGCACTTCCACGCCGAGCGCCGCCAGCAGATGTTCGACCTTGCCGCGCACCTGCTGACCATGCTGCAAGGTACACGGCGGATGGAACGCCACGGTATGGATCGCGCGGCGGCGCGTCACGGCGACGAGCGCCTCTTCGAACTCCGGCAGGATCTCCGCGAGGTCGCGTGTCAGCTCGGTCACGCGGCGGGCTTTCTCCGCATACGCGGGATCGTTGCGCAGCAGATGGGCGTATTCCTTGACCGTGGCGCCGCAGCCGGACGCGTTCATCACGATCGCTTCCACACCTTGTTCGATATACGGCCACCACGCGTCGATGTTGGCGCGCACGTCGTCGAGCGCTTCGTCGTTGTAGCCCAGGTGCAGACGGATCGCACCACAACAGCCCGCTTCGGGCGCGATCAGCGTTTCCACGCTGAGCGCGTCGAGCACCCGCGCCGTCGCGACATTGACGTTCGGCATCATCGACGGTTGCACGCAGCCCGCGAGCATGAGCATCTTGCGCGGATGTTTCGCGGTCGGCCATTCAAGCGGGCGCTGTCGCGCGGGCACCTTGTCGCGCAGTTTTTTGGGCAAGAGCGGGCGGATATGCTGACCGATGCGCATGGCCGGCGTGAACAGCGCGCTATTCGGTACGAAGCTCGCGAGCAGCCGGCGCACCATCCGCTGACTGAACGGACGCGTGACTTTTTCCTCGGTGATCTTGCGGCCGATCTCGACCAGCCTGCCGTATTGCACGCCGGACGGGCAGGTGGTTTCGCAGTTGCGGCAGGTGAGGCAGCGGTCCAGATGGACCTGGGTGCTGCGCGTGACCGCCGCGCCTTCCACCATCTGCTTGATCAGATAGATGCGCCCGCGTGGGCCGTCGAGTTCGTCGCCGAGTATCTGATAGGTCGGGCAGGTCGCCGTGCAGAAACCGCAATGCACGCAATTACGCAGGATGGCGTCGGCTTCGTCGCCATCGGGCGTGTTGCGAATGAAGTCCGCGAGGTTGGTTTGCATCGCGTCGCTCAGAAGTCGGGGTAGAGACGGCCGCGATTGAAAATGCGGGCTGGGTCGAAGGCGGTTTTCAGGCCGCGATGAATTTTCATCAGCGGTGCGGGCAGTGGCGTGAACACCCCGGCGCTGCGATCGTAGCCGTGGCCGGTACGGAAAATGGTGGCGTGGCCGCCGGCCTGTTTGGCGCTCATCCGCACAGTTTGCGCGTCGGTGTCGGTGATCCACCAGCGCTGGCTGCCACCCCATTCCATCAGTTGCGCGCCGGGTAATTGCAGCGGCTCGGTGATCGAGGGCAGGGCGAGGCGCCACAGCGCGGCCTTCGGCGGAATGGTCGCAAAGAACGAGTCCGTCTGCTCGCGCAGGCCGGCCCAGAAGCGCTCCGCCTCGACGGCGTCGACGACTTCTCCGCCGAGCGCCGTGCGCGCCGCCTTGACCGCGGCTTCCGCGCCGGCCATCCGTACGGCCAGCGTGCCGTGCCGCCACGCGCTCGCCGTAATCGGCAGCGGCCGGCCGCCCCATTCGTTGAGCTTGCGGACCGCGTCTGTGCCGTTCATATCGAATTTGAGGGTGGCTTCCGCTTGCGGCATCGGCAGCACCTTGATCGACAACTCGAGGATCAGCCCAAGGGTGCCGAGCGAGCCCGCCATCAAACGGGAGACGTCGTAACCGGCGACGTTCTTCACCACCTGGCCGCCGAAATGCAGCGTCTGGCCCCGACCGCTCATGATGACCGCGCCAAGCACGAAGTCGCGCGCCGCACCGGCGGCAGGGCGGCGTGGACCGGCAATGCCCGCCGCGATGCAGCCGCCGAAGGTGGCCTGCGGCCCGAAGTGCGGCGGTTCGAAGGCGAGCATCTGATCGCGTTCGGCGAGCGCGGCCTCGATCTCCAGCAGGGGCGTGCCCGCGCGCGCCGTGATAACCAGTTCGGCCGGATCGTAAGCGATGATGCCGCGATAAGCGCGCGTGTCGAGGATGTCACCTTCCAGCGTCTGACCGTACCAGTCTTTGGTGCCGCCGCCACGGATGCGCAATGTGCGCCCTTCGGCGCTGGCTGAACGCACGCGTTCAGACCAAACGGCGACGATGTCGTCCTCTTCCATGGTGCCCTGCTTCGTTGTGTTTCGATTGATTGTACCGGGCGGCGGCTCGCTGGCAACCCGGAGCGGACCCGCATCGGGTAATCAG
>NZ_WOEZ01000264.1 GCF_013177735.1 Paraburkholderia elongata
GACGGCAATGTTAAGTGGCGCAAGTTCGACGGAAAACGATCGAACCAATGCATTCGCGGCATCCCTCGCAGCATCAGGAATGGCGCCTCCATGCATCGGCAGTTTCGTCCTGCACGATGTCACTAATACAAGGTTTCCGCCGCCCTGCTGTGTCATACGCGGGATTGCCGCCTTTACCAAAGCGAAAGGGCGGACGACCAGCTTTTCTAGCGTCTGCCGCAGGTCATCCAGTGATGCATCCACAGTGGGCCGATGGATAGCGGGAAAGTGGTCGTTACTGACAATGGCATCAACCCGCCCAGTGACGGCCCATGCGGCTTCGACCAGCAACTCAAAACTTTTGCCGCTCACACGCTCGACACTGTCATTCGCGTTCGAAAAGTGCTCCCACGCGATGTCGTCCACGAAGGAATCATCGTGGACAAGCACCCGGAATCCCGCATCCAGCAGCGCTGCTACAGCAGGCGGGCCTGCATAGTCCGACGCATTCGTCACAAGCGCAACCTGTTGCTCTTTCTTCACAGCCGCTCCTCCTGGTGGTTCCAAACCCGCGCGATCCGATGGGCACCAGCGACCGCCCCTTCCTCGCGTCTGGCTATGGCGAATCCCGATGTCGGCTCTCAGCGTTCCATACTCAATGTCCGGTCCGTTTCGATATCGCCTTCAGCGAATCGCGTCACGAGTTGCCCCGTCTCCATGCATTGAAACAGTTTAGGCGTTCAATGCGCGGCGCTCGCACCTTGAATCTTGCGTTACCGGCTTCTCCCCAATCTATGCCTTATCTGTCACTGATTCCAAATCGATCACCAACGATCCAGGACGGTGCATCTAGCTTCTGGCCGAAGCTTGCCGATTGAGCGAGCAAACGGTGGTGGCCACGACCGGCAGACCCGGTCTACTTAGGAAGCGGACCGGCCCTGAATATCTTGCGCGCGTCCCCTCGTTCTGGTCCGGCTGCTGCCCTGGATTACATATTTTGTCAAGATACTCACCGCCGTACTGAAGCGATTGTGGGGAAAACACACAACGCCAATTTTGCTCTGATTGCTGCGCAAACGATTGCTTATACTCTCTGCACCTCTTTCTCCGAGGCGCATCGTATGCGGCAGGAATGGCTTGAATTTCTCCAGCGAGTCGACTGGAACACTCCGGTAACTTTGGCGCTGACATCAGCGGCAGTCGGTTCTGTCATAACGCTCACCTGGATCTCAGCGAGGGATGCCAGGGAGCGCAAGCGTCAGCAACGCGATACTGGATTGGAGCTCGCGTTATCGCTGGAAAGCTACGCCCGAACCTGCCGGACGATGATGCATAAGGCCGCCTGGGCGGCATCGGAGCCCGCCGACCCGATGAGCCGCGAAGCCAGCAAGGGCGTGTCCATCCCGGTCTTTGCCTACCCGGACAGGCTTCAGTGGCACGTCCTGAGCCGCAAAGTCATCTCCGAGCTCCGTGAGTACCCGGCAACGGTGTACGCCGCTCGGGAGTATGTGGAAGCGTTCCGCGAATTCGGTGAGCCGATCGACCTTTGTGGCCAGGTTGAATACGAATGTGCAAAAGCTGCGATGGCAGCGCTAGCACTTGCCCGGACCACGCGCCGGCGGCACGGAGCCGCGAGGTGGAAGCCGGGCGCCAAAGACTCAGCCTTGGAGCGCGAACTGTCCGACTTCATCGCGAACGCTGAAGAAAAGCGCAAGGCGTCGCTCGAGCGTCGAATGGAGTCTACAGTCGATCGGCGAGTTGACTTGCAACGGTTCAAACAGGTGCTAAGCGCCTGAAACATCGTGAGCTCGGATCCCGCCTGCGCGGATAGTTTCCGTAACCGACCCGATATAGATAGTCCGTCCCGCTTTCATCGATACTGGTGGGACTGGCAGCTCGCTGCCAGTCGAGGCGGGACATGCACTCGTGGACTACGAATAAGTCGACCCAAACGCCTGGAAGATTGCCGCTTTAGCTTCGACCCATCATTCGCCCTTCTCCTCGCAATCTGTCCCGAAAAAAAAGATTGAACGGAGATCTATGGTTTCGGAGGCCGGTGCCGATAAGACCGCTCATAAATCCCCCGCCAGACGAGGCTTCCCAATGCCATTTGATTTTATCGCCAGCCGCCCGACCCGATTAAAACGTACTCTCGTTATCCTGGTTGGCTGTACAGGTGTACTTGCCAGCTTGTCGATTTGGGGCCGGGTGCCCGCCGATGTACTCGCTGACGCGGATAGAGAGGTCGCCCACTTCGGCCCTGCACTAGTGGGCACCGCGTGTCCGGTCGAAGGAGCAGTCTCAAGGGACGCCCGCGGTACCTTTCTCATGTGTTGGAAACAGGTCTGGAGCAAGCCGTAGACCCTACTCCATATCGCCCCGGCGTCTCTGGCGTAACGCATGGCGGACAACCGGGATTTTCTGATTGAAGGTCCGGCACGAGGCTAGACGCAACGGAAGAAGACCAGAGCGTCGTGTGCCTTGCGTCCGAACGCATGTGACCGAAGCTTCGGTTAGGGAGCGTACCCGAAGATGCGCCCGTCGCAATGCGCGCAATGCACTCGCTCGGCGAACCGGTCGATGTACCGGTCCGCAACCCACAGTGGCGGTGCTCGCTATCAACGAATTCTCCCGCTATCAACGAATTCTCCAATGGAAAGACTCTTCCGGGTCCGTAGATTCGCACGAGCGCTCGCCCACACGCTGACGAAAAAAGCCGACAGGTCGTGTCGGCTGAAGGATTCTGGCTGTTCCGAAGGCCCATGCCAGAACCTGTGCAGCGCAGACTATTGCACGCACTGTCTGGCTCCCATGCGCATGGCATGCTGGCACAGGGTTTACCCCCGTCAAAATATAGGAATGGATGCCGTAATACATGTTGATTTCATTCATGCCGTGACGGCGGGTCGAACATGGAAAGGCAAACGTTTGCCCAAAAACTGTGGCTGCCATTGCTCCCAAACCTCGTCTGTTTGACCGCCATCAAGGGATTCGACGTATGGCTGTTGCACCAGGCGCATCGAACGAACAGAGCGTCGATACCCGGGCGCGATCGCGCGTTTCAAGGCGGCCATGACACACACTTCAAGATGCTTCGGGCTGACATCCTTATCTGCCCGCTGAGGAAAGTTCAACATGTTCGACGCCGAAGTTGCCGCGACGCTCCTGAACCGGTGGGACCGTAAACGCACATACCCAGGAGATCAGTCATCGCTGGATCTCTTGCAGGAAGGCAAGCTGCATTTCAGGCATGAGGGCGGCGATGTCCACGCACATGGTACTGACGCAGACCGGCGTCTTCGCGTTGAATGCCTGACGTTCACCGACGGCTCCCGCGCCTTGCGCGTCACCGGTGCAGATGGACAAGGCGGCTGGACGCGGTGGACTGCTGCTGAGCCGGAGTGAAAGCGGGAAACGGGCGCACGTACTCACTACCCGGTATCGAAGGAGAAAGCCGATGTCGACATGGACTGATGGCACTCTGGGTTGGCTCTTCGTCCTCGCCTACGTCCTGATGGTGATATGGCTAAATTACCGGTAGCAGATGTTGTGTCACATGGAGCGTGTGTCGCATCCCAGCGGATGCCTGAGCGCCGTCGACGTCGAGCAGGCTGATGGAAACAGCCACTGATCGCTTGCGAATGAGGTGTCTGCTGCGGTCCACGACAGCTCGCGTGACATTCCGGATTTCAGAGGATCGCGAAAGGAGATGAACGTGAACATGGTGAAGACCGAGATTGGACAACTGGAGAAGGCACTGAACGCTCTGGTTTGTCGCCCACGACTTATCCGTCGCGACTACTGGATATCGCAGATCGAGTGCCTGCTGACACGCCCTGGGCTGTCGGCGCAGGACCGGCAACGACTCCGCGCGCTACTCAACCTGCTCGGCACTCCCGTCGCGGGATGTAGTGTCTCACTACAGCAGTGACCGGCGTCGCAGAGTCTTTGAGTATGGTCACGACAAGCGCGCTGATTCCCTGAACACGCCTGCCGCAGTTGCATCAATTGCTGCTGGTGTCACACGTCAGAAATTCGCGGACAACGTTGTGCGGCACCAGGCATCGTCGCGTCGGCTGATTGCCTGCAGTGTCCGCGCGATCATGTACGGCGAACGCGTCTATTGAGCTTTCGGAAATCATGATGTTTAACGAGTCGAAATACGTATCGCTAATGTATGAACAGGGCCTGGACCAGTGGACGCGTGCCTGGTACGGCGAAGCCGTTGAAGCGGGATTTATCCGCCCGCACTATCATCCCGACCCTGTGACCATAAAGCGTCTTCGGGGCTATTTCGGCGCGGGCCTGTCGCCCTTCGAAGCCGCCCAGGCGTGTTTTGGCCGCAAACACTAAAGTAAGCCGGCTATTGCTTCCCCATCCGGTAGCCACATCTGCACGAAAGGCAGAAAGCGACCTGAACAGTCCAGCGAATTTCTCATCCACAACACTTGTCACGCCCGCATGAGCGCCACCTCGACCGGCATCTCACAAACACCGCTACCCAGTCCAGATTTGCACCGGCTGGCTAACATCTCACGTCCCGCCCGTTCCCCAAGAGGTCGCAAGGCTTCGTCGAGAACGGATCTCGCGGTCACACCCCTGGCGGATTTGTCGAGGGCATGCTGATGACGCGCACGCAGCCGGGCTGCAGCGAAGGCTGCGTTGTGTTGCCACCAGAAGTCACCACGGCGCTCAAAAACCTCTACATTGTTTCGAGCGCGCTCGCGCAGCGAGGCACTCACGCTCAGGAAATCCGGGATTCCCAATGGCGGGCAATGTTTCAACGGGCTCACGAGGCGAAGACGGCGCTCGAGCAGCACGGGGAGAGAGCTGAAACACATGCGATTGTGCTGCTTCGACAGATGACACAGGCATGCCAGGGTCTGGTTGATCGGCACGCGGCCCGCCAGGAGATTCCCTTCGCCGTGTGGCGCGAAGTGGGCAGGCTTGGGCACGATGCTTACGAGTGGGTCAACCTGAACGTACCTCGCCGCCGAGGCACCGACGCATGAATCCCGCACCGTTCAGGTCAGCGTACCGTGCCGGACTTAAAGCGGACCGGCTCGCGCAACGTGTCCGGCATGTACTTCCGGCACGCCCTGGCTGGCCCACGGTCCGTCGCCCTTTAAGGTCTCCGGGAGGCATGCGACCGACGGATGGAGCATTGCTCCCAACGTCTGGACAACAACTGAACGGCGCGCGCTTGCCGGGACAAAGAGATCAGAAGATCGCTGCAATCGTTGTTAGCAAGTCACGGAGCGGCCAGTGAACGCCGAAGGGATCAACAAGGCCGCGTTGCTACTGATGTCGCTCGGTGAAGACGAGGCGGCCGAAGCCTTCCGGTTCCTCGACCCACGTGAGGTGCAGAAGATCAGCATCGCGATGGCCGCGCTGAAAAACGTCACGCGCGGTGCCGTCGACACAGTACTGCAAGACTTCATCAAGGAAGCAGAAACGCACACGACCTTGTCGCTTGACTCGAAGGATTACATCCGGTCGGTGCTGACCAGGGCGCTCGGCGAAGACAAGGCTGGCAACGTCATCGACCGTATTCTGCTCGGTGACGACGTTGGCGGCATCGAAGGCCTGAAGTGGATGGATGCGCCAGCCGTCGCGGAACTGATCAAAAACGAACACCCGCAAATCATCGCAACCATCCTCGTGCACCTGGACCCGGAGCAGGCTTCTGACGTACTCGAATGCTTCACCGAACGGACGCGCAACGACGTGCTGCTGCGCATCGCCACGCTCGACGGCATCCAGCCGGCTGCATTGCGCGAACTCGACGAAGTGATGACCGAGTTGCTGTCTGGCAGCGGTAACGTGAAACGCAAGGCGGTTGGCGGCGTTCGCGCGGCAGCGGAAATCCTCAACTACCTGTCAATCCAGCACGAAGAATCGGTAATCGACAACGTACGCAGCTACGACGACGATCTCGCGCAAAGGATCATTGACGAGATGTTCACGTTCGAGAACCTGGTCGAGCTTGATGATCGCGCGATCCGGCTGCTGCTCAGGGAAGTTGGCACGGAGACACTGGGGATCGCACTGAAGGTCGGGCCGCCCGAGCTGCGTCAGAAATTCATGGCGAATATGTCGCAACGCGCGGCGGAGCTGTTTTCCGAAGATATGGACGCACGCGGCCCGGTGCGCCTCTCGGAAGTCGAAGCACAACAGCGCAAGGTTCTGCAGGTCGCGCGCGACCTTGCCGGAAGCGGCGAGATAGCGCTTGGTGACAAGGCTGACGACATGTATGTCTGAAGTGCCTCCCTGCGCGAACATCAGCGATGAGAATCGGGGATACC
>NZ_WOEZ01000265.1 GCF_013177735.1 Paraburkholderia elongata
GTAGAACGCATTAAAGATGTCAATCCGGAAGTCCCGTGTAGGCTGGGTTTTCCAGGACGAGTTGACTAATTATCTTAATAGCGCGGTCGGCTGTGCATCCGCAACTCCGCTCTTACACCGCGTCGCGACTGGCCGTTATCGGGAGGCGCGAACGCCTCTTGTCGACCCGCTGCGGACCTCTGACCCGACGTTGCAGCCGCCTGTTAACCGCTACTTAGCGGACGTTCACTCAGCCGTCTTTTTAACCTTTTGAGCGACGGCTACCGCGACCTTGCTAAAAAGAGGTGTTGCAGCAACACTTCCGCATCTGCGCTTAGACATTCAACGACTTTCAAATTACACGACGAGGTGTAGCGGTTGCAACGTCGCCACTGTTCGGCGTGCCGGTCGACTCGATTAGCAGCCTTGCGTGATGGTGTTCGTCAAGTCATTCATCGTCTGGCCTCCGGTCTTCTGTTGAGAGTCGCGGCCCCGCCGTCTCTTCACGGATGTCCTGCCAGCCGCCGCCGAGCGCTCGATAGAGCGAAACGGAGCCAACGGCGGCATCGGTCTGAGCCTGAACCAGGTCGCGCTCCGTGTCGAGGAGCTGGGTGTGGGCGTCGAGCACGGAAAGAAAGTCCGCCTCGCCTGCCTCGTACAAAGCCTGCGCCAGCACCGACGAAAGCCGCGCCGAGTTGACCGCCAGATTCAGGAGCGCACTGCGCTCGCGTTGCGCGCGCACGTCGGTGTAGGCGGACTCGACATCCTGCAGCGCGTTGAGCAGCGCCTGATCGAACGCGTATTCGGCCTCTCGCAAGGCCGCGTCGTGCGCGGCGATGTTCGCGTGGATCCGGCCGGCATTGAACAGCGGCCAGAATATCCCCAACCCGAGGTTAAACAGGTGGTCCGTTACCGGGGTCATGCTGCGGTACGCGAGGCGATCGATCGAGCCGCCGAAGGACAGGGTGAATTTCGGCAACAGATCCGCTTTCGCGGCACCCAGGCCGGCCGCAGCCGCGTCGATGCGGCGCGCGGCCTGGCGCAGATCGGGGCGACGTTCGAGCACCTCACCAGGCGCCCGGTGCGGCAGCACGGGCGACACCGGCGGAATCGGCGACGCCTCGCGCAGTTCGCGCTCGATCGATTCCGGCGGGTCCCCGCTGAGCACGGCCAGCGTGCCGAGATGATCGTCTATCTGCTGCTGCACCCCGGGCACCGAAGCCTGCGCTTGCTGAAGCTGTGTCTGCGCCCGCGCCACGTCGAGGTCCGAAGCCAATCCGGCTCGATAGCGCACTTGCGTCAGTTGCAGCGTGTCGGCGCGCACCGCGATGTTCTCCTCGAGAATCGCGCGCTGGCGTTGCAGTCCGCGCAACTGCATATAGGCGGTTGCGACATTCGCAATCAGCGCGACTTCGAAATCGCGCCGCGCCTCGTTCGTCGCTTCCGCCTGGGCGGTCGCGGCGAGCGCGGCGAGCTGGTTGCCGCCAAAGATGTCGACGACCCAGGTGCCGCTGACGCCGACACCCGCATCAGAGGCGATGCCCGCCGGAGGAGGCTGGTGCGACCGTTGCCGGCTCGCGCTCGCGCTGACGTCCAGCTCGGGGAACAGATCGCTCCGGGAGATGATGCTCTGCGCGCGCGCCTGGCGCGTGCGCTCGACGGCTGCTTTCAGGTCGTAGTTGCGCGCCAGTGCCTTGTCGATGAGGGCGCGCAGTTGCGCGTCCGCAAAGTTGCTCCACCACTGCGCGAGTTCGGCGGTATCGTCGCCTGCGCTCGACGCACGCCAGGCGGACGGCAAACCCGCCGCCGCGGCGGCGACGGATTCGTTCTTCGGCATGCTGACGCAACCACAAAGTGCAAGCAGCGCGAGAACGCAGAAGAGCCTGGGCATTGTCACGGCGCAGCCTCGTGTGAGTTGACAGCGCGGTCCCTGGCGGACGCGGGGGACATGCCGGCACCCATCGACGAGACGGGCAGCGCCGGCGCATCGATATACACGTCCATCAACTCGCCGTCGTAGACGGGTCCGGGGCCAGCGATGCGGTAGATCACCTGCAAGACCCGCGTGTCGATCCGTTCGGTGGTATCGCCGGACAGGTTCCGCTTCGGTATCAGGCGCGGCTCCAGCCGGACGAATTCCAGCGGAATGTGGCGGCTCGCGTCGCCACGCGGCGACGCGTAGGCTTTCCGTTCGGGCGCGAACCGGGGCGCGTCCTCTTCGGCCACATCGACGCGCATGTGCATGGCCGACGTGTCCCCCATCACCACGAGCGGAGACGCGGCCGGCACCGTGGCGTATTCACCGGGTCGAATGTTGACCTTGAGGATCTGGCCATCGATCGGCGCAACCACCACCCGCCGCGTCAGGTCGCTGCGGGTCTCGGCCAGCGCCGCTTCAGCGCGCGTCAGCGCGGCACGGTTCGCCGCGAGTTGCGCCTTGGCGGCATCGGCCGCGATGCGGCGGCGCTGGAGGTCCTCTTCGCGAATCGCGCGGCGATCGGTGACGTTTTCGATCATCGTCAGCTGCACGCGAGCATCCGCCAGCGCCGCCTCGCCGACCGCCACTGCGGCGCGCGCGCTGGTCACCTCGGCCTCGCGCACCGGGATTTGCGCGGCAAGCTCGCGGCTGTCCTGCTCCCACAGCACGTCTCCGGCGCGAACGTACTGCTGCGCCCTGACCCGTACCACGGTCACTTGTCCCGGCACGACCGGCGCCACGCCAATGTCCTCCGACTTCGGTTCGACCAGACCCTCGGCGCCGATCGAGCGCGCGAAGCTGCTCGCGGGAGGCGTGACGGGTGGCGGGGCGTGCTGTTCCCCGCGGATGTTCTTCGCCACCAGAAAGACGCCGCCGACGAACGACACGATTGCCACGCCGGAAAGAATCGTTTTCAGACTGGATCTGTGCATGGACATGACGGACTCCTGATGACCTTCAATGCATGCGGTCGGGGACCGACGGCGGCCGGAAGCTGGCGGACCCGTTGCCATTCGCGCGGCGCACGATGCGGCCGTCTTCCATGTAGGTGATCGAGTCAGCGAACTCGAAAATGCGGTTGTCGTGCGTGACGATCACTACGGCCCGATCGGGCGAGACCGCCACGCCGCGAAGCAGCTCCATGACGGCATGGCCGGATTCGGCGTCGAGCGACGCCGTGGGCTCGTCGCAAACGATCAGGCGCGGCTCGTTGATCAGCGAGCGCGCGATGGCGACGCGCTGTAGCTGACCGCCAGACAACTCGACCGGCATCGCGTCGGCACGCGCGCCGAGCCCGAGCGTGTGCAGCAGCGCGCGGCCGCGCTCGGTGGCCGCGCGGCGCGGCACATCCGCGGCGTAGAGCGGCAGCGCGGCGTTCTCTGCGGCCGTTAGCGCCGGCAGCAGGTTGTACTGCTGGAAAATGAAGCCGATGTTCTGGAGCCGGAACCGATTGGCTCGTTCGCCGCGCAGCGCATGCAACGCTTCGCCGAGGATCTCCACGGTGCCGGCGCTCGCGTCGAGCAGTCCGGTCAGGACCATCAGCAGCGTGGTCTTGCCGCAGCCGCTCTGTCCGACCAGCATGCTGATCTCGCCGAGCGGCACATCCCAGTCGACGCCGCGCAGCGCGCGCACGGCGGTCTCGCCGGCGCCGAACACCTTCTCCACCTGGCGACAACGCACCGCATAGCCGGTACTCATGGCTTCAGGCCCGGAAAACGATGGCAGGCTCGAGCAGCAGCACTTTGCGGATGCTGAGCAGGCTCGCGAGGATGACGACCACGAAGATGACCACGCCGACGCCCACCGCGTTCTGCCACATCAGGATGATTCCGCGCGTCGCCGTCTTGTGCAGTGTCACTTCGAAAAACGTCGCGCCCAGGCCGAGCCCCAACCCGTACCCGATGGCCGCCACGATCAGCGCCTGCATGACGATCAGCCCGACGAGGCGCCGGTTGGACACGCCGATCGCCTTCAGCGCGCCGAACTGGCGCAGGTTTTCGATCGTGAAGATGTAAAACGTCTGGCCGGCGACGACCGTGCCCACGATGAGCGCGATGGCAATCGTGATGCCGAAGTTGACCGGGATGCCGGTGTTTCTCAGGTAGTAATGCATCGTCTGCCAGAAGAAGCCGTCTTGCGTCGCGGCCCGCAGGCCCGTCGCCCGGCTGACGCGCTCGGCGAGCTGCTCGGCGCTGATGCCCGGCTTCGGGGCGGCCAGCACGACGGACAGATATCGGCTTTCGCGGCCGATCAGTTGAACGGCGAGGCTGTAGCGTGCGTAGATGACTGGGAACGTTGCGAATGGCGCACCGGCATCGGAAATCGCGCCGATGACCACGCGATGGTCGTTCATCTCGAGCGTGCGGCCGAGCTGCAGCGGCTGCCCGGGAAAGAAGAAATCGTAACCAGCCTTGTCGAGCACAATCGTATCGGGCTGGCGCAACGCTTCCATCGAGCCGAGCACGATCTTGCGCACCGCCCCGGTCAGCGTCGCGTCGTCCACGCCCATCAGCACGCACTGCCGGAACGTGCCGTCGGCCGCCTTGGCCCGCGCGGAGCCTTTGTACAGCGGCACCGCCCAGCTCACGCCATCGACGCCGCGCACCCGGAACAACTGGTTGTCGGTCATCGGCGCAATCTCGTCGGCGTACGGAGTTTTCGGGTCCATGACCCAGACCGGTGCGTCGATAACGTCGAGGATCTGGCTGCCGGTGCGCGACATGATGCCGGCGAAGATCGAAGTCTGGTTCATCAGCAGAAACGACGAGAACGCGAGCGAAAAGATGAGGCCGAACAACTTCGCGCGGTCTCCGAAAAGCATTTGCACGGCGACGTATCTCATGATGTCGGAGCTAAAATATGACGAATGTCATAATCCGCGCTGAAAGCAGGCCGTTGCCTGAGTCCCGCGACCTCGCGGTCCACGGCCTCTCCGCGGTCCAGGGCGCGGGCGTACTCGTGCAGGCGTTCTACGACCCGCGGTATGTCGTGCGTGAGGGCAACCGTCTCAAGGAGTGGGTCCGCTCGCTCTAGGATGTCCTAACCGCCTCGGCGCTTAGCGCCCGTTCAGCGCTCGATCACGGGCTCTACCTCGGCCAATGCTTTGCGGCTCGTTCGAGGTGTCATGCGCAGCGCGGCGAATACCGCGAGCAAGTACGCGCTCGCGGCGACCCACCACACGCGTTGAAAGGCCTCGTGCGTCGCCGCAAACCCCCGCGGGTGCCCGATTAACGCCACGAGCAAACTCACGCCGAGCACACCACCGACCTGGCGCGCCATGGTGACGATCGCGCTGCCCGTCGCAGCGCGCGACCCAGGCAAATCCACGGTCGCGCACGACAGTATCGTGGGCATGGCGAGCCCCACTCCCGCGCTGGAAATCATCCAGCCAGGCAGCACCGCACCCAGAACGTCGGGCTGCGCTCGCACACTGCTGAGCACCATCCAGGCGCCGCTCGCGCACAACACGCAACCGAGCGCGGCGATGGCTCCCGCGGGCAATTTGCGCGTCAAGCGCTGACCCACTGCGGCAAAGATCGGCACCATCAGCGGCCCCGGCGCAATCGCGAGCCCGGTGCGCAGCGCCGAAAAGTGCCAGACCTGCTGCATCCACAGAATGTTCGCGAGCAGATTCGCGCCAAAGCCGATGCTGAACCAGAGCATCGTCACGTTCGACCACAAGAACGCCGGCACACGCAGCAAGAGCGGCTCCACCACCGGCGAGGCGTGCGATCGCGAACGCCCCGCGAACACCGCCATGAGCGCCAGCGACACCAGCACGGCGCTCAGCGTGGGTGTCGTCACGTAGCCCCATTCCGGCGCTTTCACGAGCGCCAGCGAGAGCGCCGCGATCGCTACGGTGAGCACACCTGCACCGAACACGTCTGGCAGCGCCTCGGGCTTTTCGAGGCGCTGCTCCGGCACCACGCGGCGCGCGAACGCGAGCGTCAGCACACCGATCGGCAAGTTGACCAAGAACACCCAGCGCCAAGACGCCAACACCAAAAGACCGCCAATCACAGGCCCTGCCGCGGCTGCCAGCGCCGCCGTCGCCGCCCAAATGCGGACCGCGCGCGGCCGTTGCTCCGGGGGCGTCGCATGCAACAGGAGGCCCAAGCTGGTCGGCGTAAGCAACGCCGCACCGAGTGCTTGCAGCACGCGACCGAGCACCAACACCAGCAAACCCGGGCTCGCGGCACATGCGCCGCTCGCGAGCGTGAACAGACCGAGACCGATCAGAAAGCCGCGCTTCGGCCCGAAGCGATCGGCGGCGCGACCGAGCGGCACCAACGTCGCCGCGTACACGATGGCGTAACCGTTCAGTACCCAACTCAGGCTGCTCAGCGACGCACCGGCAAAGTCGCGACCGATGTCATCGAAGGCGACGTTGACGATGAACAGGTCGAGGCCGGCCATGAACGCGGCCAGTGACAGAACGGCAAGAATGGCTCCGGGCGAAGCGCGCATCACGAACCTCTCGAGTCTTCATGGGCATGTGCCCTTACTTGAGCTGAACACAGCAAAAGACGCCTATTCAACCGTCAGGAAAATCGGATCAAGCAACACGCGATCGGGGACTCATGAATAGGCCGCCTGTAACCACAGCGGTCCTCCCGAGTCATGGCAATCGCCACCTCACGCGCAGGCCGGATCCCAACGGCGGTGGGCTCCGATGATGAAAGCAGCCAGGATGGCCGGCACGTCCCCAACCACGCGCCAACGGTGGCGAGTTCCGTTCTGCACCACGACATCGCCGGCAGACAGCACCACCTCCGCGCCATCGTCGAGCTCGAGTGCCATGGTGCCGGAGAGAATGACCCCGAAATCTGTCGTGTCGGTCCTGTGAAAGCCGTCGTTAGCTCCACCGGATCCGTCGCCATCCTCGAGGTGCATCTCGGGAGTGGGTTCTGGTGCAATGAACTTTCCCGGCGAGTACGTCCCTATGATGTAGCGGATGCCACCTACGGGTGGGAATATGTCGGGCGCCCCAGGATTCTTCCCCGCGTTCGGGTAGGTTGCGGGCTCATTGGCATTCCAGAGGAAGGCGAGCTCTCCTAGGCCAAGGATGGGCGTCCCATCGACTTGCTCGTCTTGCACAAAAACGGACCGACCCTTGGCATCAAAGCCGGTGACAACGGTGCGTACCTTCATTCCCTGTCTCCTTTTCGTCCGACTTGTTTCTTTCGCGCGCGTGCGCGTTTCCTGCGTGCGAGTTTCTAACTAAGTCGTATAATAATCTCCGAGCAACGGACGTCAAGGGATTTTTAACCGATGAGTAAAGAACTCGCTCGCCCTCGCGGCAGGCCCCGAGGCTTTGACGAACGCGAGGCGCTCGAAAAAGCCGTTCGAGTCTTCTGGACGAAGGGGTACGACGCCGTGACCATCGACGACCTCGTCGCCGGCATGGGCGTCGTTCGGCCGAGCCTGTACGCAATCTTCGGCGACAAGGCCACGCTCTTCATGCGGTGCCTTGAGGCGTACGCCGAGCACCTCGGCGCTGGCGCCTCCAAGGCACTGCTCGGCCCTCCGCGTGTCAGCGACGGGATCCGTGACTTTCTGAGTCATATTGTCGAAAGCGCCACCACGGACGATTCACCCCGGGGCTGCCTCGTGGGTTGCGTCGCGCCGGCGGTCGACGACCCCAAGGTCCGGGATTTCCTGGCTCGGGCCAATGCGCGGGCTGTGGCGCTCGTTGAGCAGCGGTTGCGCCGCGGGGTCGACGCGGGGGAGTTGCCGCGCGACTTCGCGACAGCGATGCGCGCGCGCCAGGTGGTCGACCTCTCGAGGGGTCTGGTTATCCGTGCACGAGTCGGTGCCTCTCGCGCGGAACTGTTGCGCGACGCAAAGGACGCGGCCGCCCTGGTGCTCGAACCCAAGGGCGCGCAACCGCGCGGCAAGAGAACGCCCCACACGCCGGGCGCGCGCCAGTACGAGACAAAGAGCCGATCATGAACAGCCGGGACGCGATCTCTGCCTCGAGCCTCGGAGACTCGCCGCGTTCACGGCGGGAGCTGCGAAGCATGTTCCTCCGGACGTGTTCGCCACCCTCGGAGCCGAACTCCGGAAGCTCGCCGACTCGGGGATCGCAGAGCGCTCGGTCCATGCAGGATCCAAGGCTCCCGACTTCTCGCTCCCCGATGCCACATCCTGATCAACAACGCCGGCGCGTATGCCAGTCGAACCTGGTTCGATACCACTCCAGAAAGCTGGCGCGCCTTCTATGAAGAGGACGTACTGTCGGCCATCCGCCTGATTCTGCGGATTGCGCCGGGCATGCGCGAAGCCGGGTGGGGTCGCATCGCAAACGTTGCAACCGGGCATCCGCGCCGCAGGTGGTGATGGCGGACTACGCGGCTGCCAAAGCTGCCCTGCTCAATGCGACGGTCAGCCGTGCCAAGGCACTCGCGGGTACCGGCGTCACGGCCAACACGATCTCGCCCGGACTGATCGCGACCGATGGGGTCCAGCAGGTGCTGCGCGCGGAGGCGCAAGCTCGTGGTTGGGGGGAGGACTGGGACGTGATTCAGCAGCGTTGGATGGCCGACGTTTTTCACAACCATTTCGTTTCGCGCCTGGGCACGGTGGAGGAGGTCGCCGATCTCGTCGCTTTCATTGCCAGTCCGCGTGCGGACTACATACAAGGGGCGAACCTTCGCATAGACGAGGGGCTCGTGCCGTCGATCAACTGAGGATGGGTTGCGAAATCGGGGCGTCAGCGACGCGACACTGCACTGGAACTAGCGTTATCGCTGGAAAGCTACGCCCGAACCTGCCGGACAATGATGCATAAGGCCACCTGGGCAGCAGCGGAGCCAGTCGGCCATATGAACCGCGAAGCCAGTAAAGGCGTTTCCATTCCCGCCTTTGCCTACCCGGACAGGCTTCACTGGCATGTCTTGAGCCGCAAAGTTATCTCCGAGCTCCGTGAGTATCCGGCGACAGTGCACGCCGCTCGGGAGTATGTGGAAGCGTTTCGCGAATTCGGCGAGCCAATCGACCTTTGTGGTCAGGTTGAATACGAATGTGCGAAGGCTGCGATGGCAGCGCTAGCACTTGCTCGGGCCACGCGCCGGCGGCACGGAGCCGCGAGGTGGAAGCCGGGCACCAAAGACTCGGCTCTGGAGCGCGAACTGTCCGACTTCATCGCGAACGCTGAAGAAAAGCGCAAGGAGTCGCTCGAGCGTCGAATGGAGTCTACAGTCGGTCGGCGAGTTGACGTGCAACGGTTCAAACAGGTGCTAAGCGCCTGAAACATCGCGAGCTCGGATCCCCCCGCGCGGATAGTTTCCGTAACCGACCCGATATAGATAGTCCGTCCCGCTTTCATCGATACTGGTGGGACTGGCAGCTCGCTGCCAGTCGAGGCGGGACATGCACTCGTGGACTACGAATAAGTCGACCCAAACGCCTGGAAGATTGCCGCTTTAGCTTCGACCCATCATTCGCCCTTCTCCTCGCAATCTGTCCCGAAAAAAAAGATTGAACGGAGATCTATGGTTTCGGAGGCCGGTGCCGATAAGACCGCTCATAAATCCCCCGCCAGACGAGGCTTCCCAATGCCATTTGATTTTATCGCCAGCCGCCCGACCCGATTAAAACGTACTCTCGTTATCCTGGTTGGCTGTACAGGTGTACTTGCCAGCTTGTCGATTTGGGGCCGGGTGCCCGCCGATGTACTCGCTGACGCGGATAGAGAGGTCGCCCACTTCGGCCCTGCACTAGTGGGCACCGCGTGTCCGGTCGAAGGAGCAGTCTCAAGGGACGCCCGCGGTACCTTTCTCATGTGTTGGAAACAGGTCTGGAGCAAGCCGTAGACCCTACTCCATATCGCCCCGGCGTCTCTGGCGTAACGCATGGCGGACAACCGGGATTTTCTGATTGAAGGTCCGGCACGAGGCTAGACGCAACGGAAGAAGACCAGAGCGTCGTGTGCCTTGCGTCCGAACGCATGTGACCGAAGCTTCGGTTAGGGAGCGTACCCGAAGATGCGCCCGTCGCAATGCGCGCAATGCACTCGCTCGGCGAACCGGTCGATGTACCGGTCCGCAACCCACAGTGGCGGTGCTCGCTATCAACGAATTCTCCCGCTATCAACGAATTCTCCAATGGAAAGACTCTTCCGGGTCCGTAGATTCGCACGAGCGCTCGCCCACACGCTGACGAAAAAAGCCGACAGGTCGTGTCGGCTGAAGGATTCTGGCTGTTCCGAAGGCCCATGCCAGAACCTGTGCAGCGCAGACTATTGCACGCACTGTCTGGCTCCCATGCGCATGGCATGCTGGCACAGGGTTTACCCCCGTCAAAATATAGGAATGGATGCCGTAATACATGTTGATTTCATTCATGCCGTGACGGCGGGTCGAACATGGAAAGGCAAACGTTTGCCCAAAAACTGTGGCTGCCATTGCTCCCAAACCTCGTCTGTTTGACCGCCATCAAGGGATTCGACGTATGGCTGTTGCACCAGGCGCATCGAACGAACAGAGCGTCGATACCCGGGCGCGATCGCGCGTTTCAAGGCGGCCATGACACACACTTCAAGATGCTTCGGGCTGACATCCTTATCTGCCCGCTGAGGAAAGTTCAACATGTTCGACGCCGAAGTTGCCGCGACGCTCCTGAACCGGTGGGACCGTAAACGCACATACCCAGGAGATCAGTCATCGCTGGATCTCTTGCAGGAAGGCAAGCTGCATTTCAGGCATGAGGGCGGCGATGTCCACGCACATGGTACTGACGCAGACCGGCGTCTTCGCGTTGAATGCCTGACGTTCACCGACGGCTCCCGCGCCTTGCGCGTCACCGGTGCAGATGGACAAGGCGGCTGGACGCGGTGGACTGCTGCTGAGCCGGAGTGAAAGCGGGAAACGGGCGCACGTACTCACTACCCGGTATCGAAGGAGAAAGCCGATGTCGACATGGACTGATGGCACTCTGGGTTGGCTCTTCGTCCTCGCCTACGTCCTGATGGTGATATGGCTAAATTACCGGTAGCAGATGTTGTGTCACATGGAGCGTGTGTCGCATCCCAGCGGATGCCTGAGCGCCGTCGACGTCGAGCAGGCTGATGGAAACAGCCACTGATCGCTTGCGAATGAGGTGTCTGCTGCGGTCCACGACAGCTCGCGTGACATTCCGGATTTCAGAGGATCGCGAAAGGAGATGAACGTGAACATGGTGAAGACCGAGATTGGACAACTGGAGAAGGCACTGAACGCTCTGGTTTGTCGCCCACGACTTATCCGTCGCGACTACTGGATATCGCAGATCGAGTGCCTGCTGACACGCCCTGGGCTGTCGGCGCAGGACCGGCAACGACTCCGCGCGCTACTCAACCTGCTCGGCACTCCCGTCGCGGGATGTAGTGTCTCACTACAGCAGTGACCGGCGTCGCAGAGTCTTTGAGTATGGTCACGACAAGCGCGCTGATTCCCTGAACACGCCTGCCGCAGTTGCATCAATTGCTGCTGGTGTCACACGTCAGAAATTCGCGGACAACGTTGTGCGGCACCAGGCATCGTCGCGTCGGCTGATTGCCTGCAGTGTCCGCGCGATCATGTACGGCGAACGCGTCTATTGAGCTTTCGGAAATCATGATGTTTAACGAGTCGAAATACGTATCGCTAATGTATGAACAGGGCCTGGACCAGTGGACGCGTGCCTGGTACGGCGAAGCCGTTGAAGCGGGATTTATCCGCCCGCACTATCATCCCGACCCTGTGACCATAAAGCGTCTTCGGGGCTATTTCGGCGCGGGCCTGTCGCCCTTCGAAGCCGCCCAGGCGTGTTTTGGCCGCAAACACTAAAGTAAGCCGGCTATTGCTTCCCCATCCGGTAGCCACATCTGCACGAAAGGCAGAAAGCGACCTGAACAGTCCAGCGAATTTCTCATCCACAACACTTGTCACGCCCGCATGAGCGCCACCTCGACCGGCATCTCACAAACACCGCTACCCAGTCCAGATTTGCACCGGCTGGCTAACATCTCACGTCCCGCCCGTTCCCCAAGAGGTCGCAAGGCTTCGTCGAGAACGGATCTCGCGGTCACACCCCTGGCGGATTTGTCGAGGGCATGCTGATGACGCGCACGCAGCCGGGCTGCAGCGAAGGCTGCGTTGTGTTGCCACCAGAAGTCACCACGGCGCTCAAAAACCTCTACATTGTTTCGAGCGCGCTCGCGCAGCGAGGCACTCACGCTCAGGAAATCCGGGATTCCCAATGGCGGGCAATGTTTCAACGGGCTCACGAGGCGAAGACGGCGCTCGAGCAGCACGGGGAGAGAGCTGAAACACATGCGATTGTGCTGCTTCGACAGATGACACAGGCATGCCAGGGTCTGGTTGATCGGCACGCGGCCCGCCAGGAGATTCCCTTCGCCGTGTGGCGCGAAGTGGGCAGGCTTGGGCACGATGCTTACGAGTGGGTCAACCTGAACGTACCTCGCCGCCGAGGCACCGACGCATGAATCCCGCACCGTTCAGGTCAGCGTACCGTGCCGGACTTAAAGCGGACCGGCTCGCGCAACGTGTCCGGCATGTACTTCCGGCACGCCCTGGCTGGCCCACGGTCCGTCGCCCTTTAAGGTCTCCGGGAGGCATGCGACCGACGGATGGAGCATTGCTCCCAACGTCTGGACAACAACTGAACGGCGCGCGCTTGCCGGGACAAAGAGATCAGAAGATCGCTGCAATCGTTGTTAGCAAGTCACGGAGCGGCCAGTGAACGCCGAAGGGATCAACAAGGCCGCGTTGCTACTGATGTCGCTCGGTGAAGACGAGGCGGCCGAAGCCTTCCGGTTCCTCGACCCACGTGAGGTGCAGAAGATCAGCATCGCGATGGCCGCGCTGAAAAACGTCACGCGCGGTGCCGTCGACACAGTACTGCAAGACTTCATCAAGGAAGCAGAAACGCACACGACCTTGTCGCTTGACTCGAAGGATTACATCCGGTCGGTGCTGACCAGGGCGCTCGGCGAAGACAAGGCTGGCAACGTCATCGACCGTATTCTGCTCGGTGACGACGTTGGCGGCATCGAAGGCCTGAAGTGGATGGATGCGCCAGCCGTCGCGGAACTGATCAAAAACGAACACCCGCAAATCATCGCAACCATCCTCGTGCACCTGGACCCGGAGCAGGCTTCTGACGTACTCGAATGCTTCACCGAACGGACGCGCAACGACGTGCTGCTGCGCATCGCCACGCTCGACGGCATCCAGCCGGCTGCATTGCGCGAACTCGACGAAGTGATGACCGAGTTGCTGTCTGGCAGCGGTAACGTGAAACGCAAGGCGGTTGGCGGCGTTCGCGCGGCAGCGGAAATCCTCAACTACCTGTCAATCCAGCACGAAGAATCGGTAATCGACAACGTACGCAGCTACGACGACGATCTCGCGCAAAGGATCATTGACGAGATGTTCACGTTCGAGAACCTGGTCGAGCTTGATGATCGCGCGATCCGGCTGCTGCTCAGGGAAGTTGGCACGGAGACACTGGGGATCGCACTGAAGGTCGGGCCGCCCGAGCTGCGTCAGAAATTCATGGCGAATATGTCGCAACGCGCGGCGGAGCTGTTTTCCGAAGATATGGACGCACGCGGCCCGGTGCGCCTCTCGGAAGTCGAAGCACAACAGCGCAAGGTTCTGCAGGTCGCGCGCGACCTTGCCGGAAGCGGCGAGATAGCGCTTGGTGACAAGGCTGACGACATGTATGTCTGAAGTGCCTCCCTGCGCGAACATCAGCGATGAGAATCGGGGATACCGCCCGACTACGCCACTGGCTGCCGTCGGCAGGCATGCGCGCTCTTTCATTCCTGCTGCGCCGACGTTGGCTGGTGGGATGCGGGTCGCACCATGTACGGTTCGAACGACGACTGGTTACGCAGCCTTATGGATATCTGACCTGCCCGCTGACGGTGCCCGGGCGGCCTGGAGCATCCGCCTGTTCGCTTTCTCCACGACATGAAATGGAGCCACACGCATTTGCAGCTCATGCAGCGTCAGGAGGTCAGCCAGAAGGTCGAACGTCGCCTCGTCTATGCCGCTGACCCCCGTGATTTCCGCTATCCGGTTACAACGGACTAACGCTTCCTGTACCTCAGCCATGGCGTCTTGACAAGCCTCGCCGTAGCCCGCATCGAGCAGGTAGCAGGTGATGACGATAATCCCTGCCATCGCGCTGAAATGACGCGCATCGCCGCGCCCCTGCCGAAGGACGGCCAGGGTAATGTGATATCCAATGAACAGGTCACGTGTGATTTCAGTTGGCAACGGGAGCAATCGCGTGGTCGCTGGCATCGGGTTAGCGCCGTTGCGTTTGGCCAGAGACGACCTCGAACTGGAGCGTGGCATCGTGAGGGGGTGGTGTCCAGGGTCCCTGCTATATCGGCATGAAATCCGTCTGACTTCAGTTTCTTCTGCGGTGACCGTGAAAAGACGTCGATGGCGCTGGATACAGGTTCGGCCACGGCTCCTACTGAACCTGGCCGTCGAGGCCGCCCATGCCGGGGGAGCAATTCCGCGGCCTCGTGGTGGCGCAGAGCGAAGTGCCCTCTCGCGCAGCGCGAGCATTGACCACGAGATTCGCGGCCTGTCGCAGCGCGACTGTCGCGCGAGGCATCGGTGAACGAACAATTCCCCGAGCGGCGAACCGGACGGGGCCGCGCTCCTGCCGGGACAGGCTGAAAATCAGTGTGAGCCCGCCAGGCCGCTTTCCAGCTGGCTCTGGAGTTCGCGTACCTGCCGCTGGGAGACCCGCAACTGGTCCTGGGCGGCCGCCTTCTGCTTCGCGAGCGCAGTGGCTTCGGCACGTGTCTTCTGTTGCTGGTTGGCGACGATTGTCTGCTGCTGACTCGCTACATCGAGATCGGCCTGCAGGCGGTTCGCCCGGTCCTGCGACAGCGCAATCATCCGCTCGGTGAACGCGTTTTGCGCCTCGAGCCGGCTGCGACGAATCTCGACGTCAGATAGCTGCAGCGTCTGGCGCACAAAATCCCTGTAGATCAGGTCGGCACGCGTTGCGTCCTGCGTCTTGATGACGCGCCAGAAATTCTTTTGCTGGAACAGCGCGACGTAGTAGGTCATTTCCTTGCCGTAGAACAGCAGGCTCGCGCCATAGCTGCCGTTGTACGTCGTGCGCAGTTCACTCAGGTCCGAACCGCGGATCATCTGTTGCAGCTCGGCGACGTTGCCGGCGGCGGACTGCTTCGCCTCGTCGGCTGTCAGCACACCGGCCTGCCCCTGCTGTTCTCGCGTCGTGGCCGGCAGTGCCGTCGCCGTGCCCGGCTGGGCAACGACGGCAGCGCTCGCGCCGCTATCTGGCAGTGCTTGCGCATCCGCGCGCTGCACGGCCCCCATCGCGACGAGGGCGGTCAGCGCGAGCTTCTGGGCAAAGGACAGTTTCATACGTTTGCGAACCTCTCATATCGATAGCAACGAGCAGGCAAAACCGCCGACCCGGACGGCCGTAAGTCGATAGCGCCTTCACAGGCTTTAACGGCAATTAAACGGAAACGTTGAGTTGAGAAACGCGGGGATTGAAACGGCGAACCAGAATGTGTTTTGTTCACCTGTCGAGAGTTCGACGAACTCCAATCTCGCAGATACCTGCTGCTCAGAACGTTCGAGCCGCACGTGCCGCTGGGCACGCTGGCGCGCCGCGCAGGATGAAAAAAACGGCGCAACGATGCAAGTAGCCCGGAGCCATTGCCTGGCTCACCCGCATCGCGCAGGAATTCGCCGCTGCTGCCGCGGAATAGAGCGCCGGCATCGAGCAGGTCAGCATTGCAGTCGCGCAGATGGACAATGCGTGAAGCCGTAAATCGTCGCCCTGGTTGAAGACGCAGCGGCCGCACACTGGCTCGAAGAGCAGACGCGGCAATTGCAGGCGGCCGTGGCGGCGTTCCAGGTGGGCCAGTGCATTGTGCGGCCTATGGCCCCGTCAACACCCGTAGCAAGCCATACGTCCAAAGCGAATGTCGGGAATGCCGCTCAAGCGCCACTGCAGCGAACTGCGCAAATGGCGATCAGCGTCGATCAGGGGGGTAATGGCCGTTGACGAAAGTCGCAGTTCGACCCAACTGCGGACGTAAGGGTATCCGGAACGATTGAGCTGAACATGTAGCACATGCGTGCGCTGTGCCAGCCCATTGCCATCGAGGAACTGTAATTCGCCAGATGGGGGACCGCTCAGTTACTGCGATGGCCCCGCACGTGGTCATCATACCAGGCGGCAGCGGCAAGCCCGAGCGTGGTCAGGTCACTGGGGGAAAAGATGGGCAGTGCATCGCACGCCGCGCGGATCGCCATGAGCTCCCCCGATTCGGCCGCCTCCGTGGCGTTCAACAATCGACCCAATTCGCCGCGCCGTTCAAGCAGTGCCCGCCGGATATCTGCGTGAATCGGCAGCTTCGACACGATGTCCTCGATCGCACCGCCAAACAGCACATGAACCAGCGAGAACACGCCCGTGATGAACGCGGTATCCGAAAATCGTTCGTCGCCGGGCTGCATCCAGGCGGCGGCAAGTTCCATGAATCGCGCGCGTGTGCCACACAACTGCGCCAGGGACCGGAGCGCAACGCGTGGAGATGACCGTCTGCGAACAGGAGCAACTGCGCCCAGCGCGTGATTTGCCGGGTGCCGACTATCATGATCGCTTCACGCAACGATGAAATCGTCCGGGCAAGCCCGAACGCGCTGGAATTGAGCAGCCGCAACAGTTGCATTACGACGCTCGGATTCCGCTTAAGCTCGGCTTCGAGCTCGACAATCCCCGGTTCGCCGCACAGCAGCACCAGCAGGCGCAACAGCGCTTCGCGCGATGGCGTGAGACGCCGCGATGTCAGCACCTGCGGCTTGGCGAAATAGTAGCCTTGAAACAGCTCGAAGCCGGCGCGCATGGCGACGTCATGCTCTTCCGGTGTTTCGACTTTCTCGGCGAGCAATACCTTCCCGTGTTGCCTGACGACGCCGATCAGTTCGTTAAGGTCCTCGCGCGTGCAGTCGAGAAAGTCGATTTTGACGATATCAACGCACGGCAGCAGTTCGGCCAGACGCGGGGTGACCTGCGAAACATCATCCAGCGCGAGCCGGAAGCCCGCGCGCCGCAGTTCGCGGCAGCGCCTGAAGAGTGCCTCGTCGAACGTCACCGTTTCGAGAATTTCGAGCACGAAGCGCTCAGGCGGCAACAACTGGACTATGTCGGACATCAGCACCGTCCGGTCGACATTCACATAGCCCGCATGATCGCCCAGCGCAGCGCTGAGGCCCATATCGCCGACGAGTCTCGCGATGACGTGCGCAGTGGCTTCGACGTCATCCGTGACCTGGGCGAAATTGCCGGCCCCGGCGCGGAACAGCAGTTCGAACGCACTCAGTGCCCCATCGCGATCAAGAATCGGTTGCCGTCCGAGATAGACATACTCCGGCATGACCGCTTCGCTGTTGGATGTCGCCTGCCCGTCGGCGGGGCCGGGCAAGGCTTTTTTTGCTGACATTCCTGAACGTGTCCTGTTCTGTTGAGACATTGTCGATGCCGATCGTGCGTGGATGTTCCTCCGATCCGGCCGGTCGTGCAACTTCGAATGACTGGACGGACGATGCAGGCGCGTCATGCATCCAAAACGGTTCCGGATTGCACGATGCCGGGCACGAGCGCATCAGGTCGGCCAGGTGCATTCACCGTCGCGGTTCCGGCCGGCGTTAGAACGTCTGCCATTCCGGCGCTGCGGCAATATCAGCGGACGCCGCTGATGCAGGTTGGTTCGCGGGGCGCTGCGCGCGGCGGCCGGGCTCCGATTTCGCGGACTTCATCGCGACCGCCACGGCCGGCGATCGTGCTGGCGTCACGGCGAGCGCGGCGCTCCCTGATCCGGTCTCGTCAACCCTGAAGACCGCCACCGCTTCACGCAAGGCCTGCACCTGCTGGGCCATTGATTGCGTAGCAGCCGCGGCTTCTTCGACCAGGGCAGCATTCTGCTGGGTCACCTCGTCCATCTGGCTGACGGCCGTATTGACTTGCTCGATACCGGTGCTCTGTTCCTCCGATGCCGACGAGATTTCGCTCATGATGCCTGTCACGCGTTTCACCGACCGGACGATTTCGTTGATCGTGCTACCTGCTTCCTCAACGAGCTTCGAGCCGGCATCCACGCGCGTCACCGACTCGCCAATCAGTTCCCTGATTTCTCTCGCCGCGGTTGCACTACGTTGTGCGAGCATTCGAACCTCGCTGGCCACGACTGCAAACCCACGACCCTGTTCGCCGGCCCGGGCTGCCTCGACAGCGGCATTGAGCGCGAGGATGTTGGTCTGGAACGCGATGCCTTCGATCACGCTGATGATCTCGGTCATTTTGGCCGAGCTGTCGGATATCCCATGCATCGTCTCGACGACGCGTCCGACCACTTCGCCACCACGCTGCGCTATTTCCGATGCCACGCTGGCCAGCGTGGTCGCCTCCTTCGCGTTGTCCGCGTTCTGACGGACCGTGCCCGTCAGCTCTTCCATGCTCGAAGCGGTCTCCTCAAGTGATGCGGCCTGCTCCTCCGTACGCTGCGACAGATCGCTGTTGCCTTGCGCAATTTCGCCTGCAGCGACCGAGATCGACTCGCTGGAGGTTTTGATGCCCTGCACGATGCTCGTCAGCTGGTCTTTCATGGCCCCAAGCGAGAACATCAGGCTGGAACGGTCTGCGGCCTTCAATCGCACTGCAACGCGCAGATTGCCGGCCGCGATATCGCCTGCAAGCGCCGCGGCATCCCGGGGTTCGCCACCGAGCTGTTTCGCGATGCCGCGTGCAATGACCAGCGCCACACCCAACGCGACCACAGCCGCTGCGATGATCAGTCCGGTCACGAGCGCAATCGCCCGTGAATACGCCCGATCTGCAGCCTCGCCTTCGCGGGTCGCCCCCGCCACGTTGACGTCGACGATCGTCTTGACGTCTTTTTCGATCGCGTCACGAATAGTGGCCGACTGACCTGTCATGAGCTCCATCGCGTCCGCCTGTTTGCCCGCTTTCGCCAGCGCCCGGACCTGCTGATCGAGGTCCAGGTACTGCGGCATCAGCGTCTGAATGTCTGCGTAGGCGGTTTTCTCCTCCGGCTCGGTCATCAGCTTCTGGTATTCGGCATCGGCGCGCCGGTAGTTCGCGAGTCCCGCCTCGATCAGGGGTTCCGCCTTCTGGGCTTCGGCTGGCGTCGCCGAGCCGGCCGCCCGGTATTCGTTGAGGCGGATCTCGCGCAGGCCCGCCTGCATTTGCAGACTGCTGCGCACGCTTGGCAGCCAGTTGTCGCGCAACTCAGCGACGTGAGCGTTTTCGCCCCTCAACTCGAACAGAGAAAACGCGCCCAATCCAACCAGCAGGACAATAACCACGGAAAATCCCAGGACCAGCTGGGTGACCACCTTCAGGTTTTTGAGAGACTGCATGATTGACCCCTTGGTATTGTTGACATCAGCGAGCAAATCCCGCACCGAAGCCGGAAAATAGAGCATCTGTTCTACCTCTATTATCGGCAGAACGGATGCAATCTTCATATGAAAGTTGTTTTACCCATCAGGTCGATGCGCAATGAGTTTTAATCGTCGTTAAATGGGTCAAACCCGTCGCCAACACACGCTCCAGGTGATGGATGCAATAATGCGGGCCTCTCAGGTTCTGGCCTGACCCTCGGAATGGCCGGAATCTTTAGCCGACGCGGAGCGTCGGCTTTTTTCCTGGCGGGGGGTAAATGGCCTGGCGAATCGACCGGAAAGGGAGACGAGTCATGCCGGCCGGCGGACCCGTGTCGATGCTGTTGGTCTGACTTGTTCATGGCAGCACGCGCGCACTGCTATGCACTGAGCAGGCGCATCGGACGCTGGGCGCAGAGCGCCCGTCGAAGCCGGTCGCCCCGAGGCGCAAGACCGAGCCGTGGGGCGACCCGGCCAGCTGTCGGAGAGCTGGCGCTGATCCGTCGTCGGCCGCGACTGTTGGAATAGCGGTGGCAGCTCGTCGATGACGTCACCGAGCTGTTCAGTCTGAACGGCGAAATCTGGAAGGAGTCGCCGCTCCGCCGACACAACGGTTTGGGCTATTGGGCCGCTGTGAGTTTGGGGCCTGTCCTCAATGCCTGCCAGCCTGTCTGCGGCTCCTTCCGCTGATCGCTTACCTGCTCGATGCCGCTTTTCAACACGGCTTCACAAAAGGCCAGGCGGGCTCGGTAGTAATCTGCGTGCATCTGCGCGTCAAGGATGCGTTGTTCAGCCTGGAAGAGTTCCAGACGCAATTCCCGCAACGCTTTTTCGGCCTGCTTCTCCGGAGTAAGCGCGTTGCGTACAGCCCAGCTGGTTATCCACCGCAGCATGATGAACTCCTCTCATCGTCAGGTGACATTCCGCCGGCTTCAAATCGGACTTTCACGCCGGGGACACAAAACGCCACTGTCCCGACCACCTCTTCATACAGCCAACGGTGAGTCAGCGCGATCAATAATCAGGGAGTACCTGTGCGTCACACTGCGCGGTAGATCACGTTGTTGCGAAAAAATTTCCCGCCGCCCATGCAACCGGCTTTTCCGCGTCTGCGGCGAGATCATATGGATACACCGTAACATGCACCTGGAGCAGCCACACATCACTTGTGCGTGGTGACGTCACTCCCTCGAGATGACGCGTGAGCAATCGACGAACGTATGCGCGCGCCCCTCTGCGTAACGCACTGCCTCGTCAGTGGACAAAAATTCAACCGACTCGGCAAAACGTGCAATCACGTTTGCTTGGATGAAGGGCTCCCGCTTATACACGTACCACGCGACTGCGTAACGCCGCTCGGCACCGTTGAACGACACGGATTGATTCTCCGTTACCTCGACGTAAACGCCGTGCCCCCGATACGGTTCGCAAGAATGGCCGTACATATTTCCTCCCCAGCGTCTGCGCACTGGACAGGTTAGGCTACGCAACAAGCATTCCAGGACGTTCGTTCTTTACAGAATGCGCGCCTCGTGCTGCCCGCAACGAGGTGAGGTCTTACGCGCCATGATCGGTCGGATAAGGTACTTCAGTTTGCCGTGGTCGGACGGCGCCTGCGTGAACCACTTCATCGCGTCGATTCGTTCAGTGCCGCGCCGATCGGCGGAATGCTCTGGCCTTGATTGGAGTTTGCAATCAGGTGCTGGGCAAAGAAAAAGCCGCTCGAAAGCGGGCCGTCGTGCCTTACCTCTTGTCGCCGTCGATCGTTATGCGTACGGGTTGCTGGGCACGCGATGGAATTCTTCGATCATGCGCTTCTTTGCGTCCGCGAGCTCCTGGTCCAGGCACGCCAGCGCACGCCGCGCCTTCGTTGCGTCGACGCCCGCCGACCTCGCCGCGTCGATTCGCTCCTTTGCCCTAGCGACTTCGATTGTCAGCCCCCGACCCTCAACGGACGGCCGAGCTGAATTGAAGGCAATGGCCGCTTACGAGGTAGACCAGTCGTTTGCTCGCCCCAGGCGCACCAGGATGCCTGACGATTCAGGAATTGATGAACGCCAGGAGATCCGCATTGATCGTATCGGCTTGCGTGGTGGGCATGCCGTGTGGGAAGCCTTTATAGGTTTTCAAGGTGCCGTTCTGCAGCAATTTCGCGCTCAACGGCCCAGAGTCGGCATAAGGTACGATTTGATCATCGTCGCCGTGCATCACTAACGTCGGGACTGTGATCTTCTTCAGGTCTTCGGTGAAATCCGTCTGGGAAAAGGCCACGATCCCGTCGTAGTGCGCTTTGGCTCCGCCCTCCATTCCCTGACGCCACCAGTTCAGGATCACGCCTTCGGACGGCTTGGCCCCTGGCCGGTTATAACCGTAGAACGGCCCGGCAGCAACATCACGGTAAAACTGTGAGCGGTTGTTGGCAACCTGCGCCTGAAATCCATCAAAAACATCCTTGGGAAGACCTACCGGGTTGTTAGCGGTCTTCACCATCAGCGGGGGCACAGCGCTGATCAGCACCGCCTTGGTTACGCGACTCTCGCCGTGACGCGCGAGATAGCGAACGACCTCACCGCCCCCGGTCGAGTGGCCCACGTGGACTGCATTTTTAAGGTCAAGATGCTCGGTAACGGCCGCGAGATCATCGGCATAGTGATCCATATCATGACCGTCGGCCGTCTGCGTTGACCGCCCGTGACCGCGACGGTCATGCGCGATGACACGGAAGCCGAGGTTCAGGAAGAACATCATCTGGGCATCCCAATCGTCCGCGCTCAGTGGCCATCCGTGTGAGAAAACGATAGGCTGCCCTGTTCCCCAGTCCTTGTAGAAGATCTGAATACCGTCTTTGGTCGTGACCGTGTTCATTGTCATTCTCCTTGCTAAGGTGACCTTTCAATTAAAAATGAGCCACCGGCGTGAACTCGTGCGTCATGAGACATTGCAGCGGGGTAAGTAGGCGGTCGGCAATCCGTCCGGGAAACATGCTGGGGCCTCGCAACTGGGCAAATGCGCTCTTTAGGCCGACAGTCTGTTCGCCCGCCAGCCGATCTTGGTTGTGCGTCATTCCATTGAGGCCACAACCTCGTCGGTAGTCACCACGCCGTGCGCGAGAAATGCGTAGTTGATCATCGCCGCCTTGTAGCCGTCGCCCCAAACGGGATGACGCGGTCCGGCAGTGGCATCGCTAACGACATAGACCTCGAATCCCTGTTCGAGCAGATCACGCAGATGTGACTCCACGCACATGTTGGCAAGCATGCCTCCCAGTACCACCTTCCTAACTCCTCGCTTACGCAGTTGAAGGACGAGATCGTTGGTTTGCGGCCCGAAGACCTTGTGCGGACTCACAACAACCGTTTCGCCGTCGTTGATGTAAGGCTTGAATTCGTCGAGCCAATCAGCGCCGGAGCCTTCGAAACCTTCCAGACTCAACTGACCACTACGCGCAAACGTGCCGGTAGCGAATTCATCGGTCTCCAACGGTCCATTGAATTTCCATACGCGATCGGTCGGGAAAAAGTAATGTGGCGAAATTAAGACCGGAAATTTTGCGGACTTCGCCGCCTTGAAGATTCGCAGCATGTTTTCTACCGTCTTATTCTCTGTCACGCTTGCTCCCACCGCGCCCCAGTTCTTGCCATTCTTGCTTAAGACATCGACTTGCGGATCAATGAAAACCACGGCTGTCTCAGTTCGATCAAAGGACACTTCGGACCTCCAATAGAGTGCATGACGGCTCGCCGATTTTCATCGACCCGAGCCTCTCCGATCAGATTAGGAAACGGAGGACTGGAAAGCAACGAGGGTCCGATGGCGCATCCGGGGTTTTGCACCCGGGCGCCGAGTGACGGGGCGCTTGATGAGTCCGCATGTTGACTCCGCGTGCACGCTATTAACAAGCCAATGCTTAAGAAGCCAACGCGATCGTTGGGATCAGGCATGCAAAAGGCGGTTTCCGCGACAGCCTAGCCGCGCGTCCGTTCGGACACGTGCAAACAGTTAAGGTCCGTTGTCGGCGCCAAGCCGACGTCCGAATGACCGACCGATCGCGCGAACGAATGGCGGCAGATGGCCCCTTGTTGCCTGTCGTGACCGGCTGATGGCGGCGCAAATCCGATGAAAAAACTCAGAAGTGGGCATGCCGCGCGGGGAGCCGTCCGACGATGTTGTCGTCGCTGCTAATGAGTCGCCCCTGAACAATTCGCTTCTCGTACTGCCGGCGTCACACCATCACGCCGACGGCAATGCAGTGGTTGAGCAAGGCCGCGAGAATGAAGACGCAAAAAAGCCGCAGCTTCCTCAGGATCATCCGCAGGTTGTGGCCGGCGCCGCACAGCACCGCGTGCATCGCGTCGCCGAGCGCGCCTTTGACCCAGTTGCGATCAAGTTTTCCGTCTGTCTTCATGTGGCCGATGGCTGGCTCGATTGCACTTCGCCGTCTGATCATCGCCCGTAGTCCACGTGTGATACCCCGCCGCAAGCCCGGGTGATAGATCTTCACGCCGTCGACCGCGACACCCTTGTATCCACGGTCGACGATGGCGACTTCCGGCGTGGCGTCGCTCAGGATTGCCGCCTGTTCCAGCGCTTCAGCCAGCGTATGACCGTCGTACGGACTGCCCGGCATCGAGCGCATGCCCACCACGAGTCCTTCCTTGTGAATTGTCGTGATCGACACTTTCACGCCGAATTCGTACGGCTTGCGCGCCTTGCCTTTGGCCAGACACTCGACTTCCGGCGCGTGTAGCGCATAGAGCTTGTTCTTGTCCTTCGGCTTTTGCGCCAGGATGCGCTTCGTGCGGCCAATCAGCTCCATCAATGCAGCTCGACCTGGGTCTGCCACCTGGGCGACCTGTCGCTCCACATCGCGCATCACCCGTCCAACGCGTGAACGCAGCGTGCGCAGTGCTTTCTTCATGCGTTTGTACTGCTTCGCGTGAGCGTAGCGGCCAATCTGCAGCCCCAGACGCGGCGCCTCGCGGTTGTAGTTCTGCCTCAGCTTCAGGCCGTGCCGCTCTGCGGCCTTCACCAGATGTTCGCGACACCGCTCGAGCAGGCGTGAATCGGTTGGATGGGCGATCGCTTTTTCCATCACCGTTGTGTCGACGATCACCCGCTTCACGCTCGCGGTCTTGATCACACCGGCACGTTTCGCTGCTTCGATCGTCTCGGCCAGCAGCTCTTCAACGCCGGCTTCGCCCAGTCGTTTGCGCCAGCGCGTCAGGCTCGACGGGTCGATCGGCGGCTTGGTCTGCAGGTACGTTTCCCCTGTGAACACCTGCCAGTACGGGTTCTCCACCCATGCCAGACGACCTCTTCGTCGGACAGATCGAACGCATGCTGCAAATACAGCAGCCCCGCAATCAGGCGCGGCGAGCTCGCCGGTCGACCCTTGCCCGACACGAAGCTCTCGCTCAGCGACGCGCCCAGCCGTTCCCAGTTGATCAGGTCAGTCAGGCGCACCAGCGGATGCTTCAGGTTGATCTGTTCTCGCAGCGGTTGCCGGAAGAAATCTCCCTCCGTCACAGGCATCTTCGGACCCATCTGCACCTCATCGAAAAATGCAGGATTCTCGCGTTAATGTGCCAGGTTCCTGCAAATCTCACAACACCATTTCGGCCTCAAAGCTCCATCGTACGAGGCCCTCCGGGTTATTCAGGGCGGACTAATGAGCGGGAAGGTCCGAGCCGCGAATGCCGCTTCCCGCCATCCGGTAGACGCCTGCAAACCGCTCGCGGGACTCGGGTGATATCGACGCGTGTCCCGGACCCGCCAGCGGTTTCTACGGACCTTAAGGTGAGCTTTTTCGGGAGCAGTGCGCGGTCACACACCTTGCGCAGCATTCGCCCGATGCTCGCGCCGTACCGGTTCGCTTCGGTAATGCACCTCGACGCGCATTTTCGCGCGAAGGTTGGCACCGACAGAATCGCCGAGCTGTACCTGTCGGTTTTCATTTGGTTGCCTCAAGCCGCTCGCGCAGCCAGTCGGTCACTGTAGCTTCCGGCGGACAGCCGTATTCGAGCAGCACGAGCCGGATATCGTTAAGCACCTGTTGAACCGCCTCGTACACGTAACGCGACACGTAGTTCTCCTGATCCTGTCCGAACACCGTCCCTACGTCGATGTCGATCAGCGCGAGGCGCATGCGACCCAGCAGCTCGCGCTGTGAGAGCGTCAGGTTCCTGTCACGCAGGGTGCGCGTGGCGTCTTCAGCCAGCCGCTCACGCTGCCGTGACTGCAACTGCGCGATGCCCTTCAGGGTTTCCTGTTTCATGATTTGGTCCCCGTTTCATTTTTGTCGTGCCGGTCAAAGCCGGCGTGTGATCATTGGTCGCCTGTCCGATTGCGCGCTGCAATCTATGCGAGCAGTAGCGCGCCCGGTTCAGGCCACGGCAAAAACTTCCCCCATGCCGCGGATCAACAATACCCATTTGCCGATGATTTTCTGTGCGCTGATACGCATTGGGCGATACCCCTGCCGTCGTTTGAATCGCGGCGATGAAAAAAACACCCCGACCGCGTTCTCGGCGGCCTTGCCCGTAGAGATGGAATACCCCCTACACCCTGCGGGAAGGCCCGCCAAGGCGACCAGGCGGCCCGCCACGGGCGTGCACGCCGCCGGTTGACCGTGCGCAGGTCCGACGTGCGGCAGGCCGTTGCGAGATGTTTTTGGTTCAGGCCACAAGGCACGCCGATTACCGCACTCGTCCGGCGCGCCCGTGTGGGCAGTCACATTGCGTCGAGCGCAGTTGATAAACCGGCCCTCGGTAATCTTCCCCAAACAAGTACAGACCACCGGGGGGGTCTCAGTCTTGAAACACTCACGCCCGAATCTGTGGCTTGAAGAAGGTTGGTTGTGGCTCTTAGCCAATGGATACGCTGCGCCCGAGTCAATGGCACGCTTAATGCGTATCGCAATCGAAAGGGGGAGTCAAAAATGACAAAGTTAAAAATTGCACTTGTTGCCTTTCTTGGGTTGCTGTTGGGAGCACCGGCGTTTGCTCAGTCGAGCAGAGAATTGCAACGTGCATTCATGAAGATCGATGCACAGATCGAGACAGGCATAAATTATCGCGTTTACAACGTACTCGTCGGCGACGCAAACCTTGAATTAAAATTGTATGCCGCGTCGAAGGAAGGAGTGCAACACCCGCAGGCCATAGCTAGCTTCAAGAGTTCCCTCCTCCAGTACGCTCTCGCCGCTAGTCTCTGGGAGCGCAAGTTGCAGGGTGCAGGCTGGAAGACAATTTCTCCTACCGAGCCGATGTATCGAGGATTAGTGACTTCATATCCCGATGCAACGAAGTCATTAAAGGAAGGCGGCGCCATGTGTGATGATAGAACGCTGAGCATTGAGTTTCTACTACCTCTTATCTGGCAACGCGCCGGTGAGCAAAGCAAGCTGGCAATGAGCTTGATGTAAAGCTTCTTCGATGGTCGCGACGGACGCGCGCCAATTCCCGAAACCGCCGCCGTCGCACGCCCCCGACCACCGCCAACCGTACCCGCGTTCGTTTGAAGTCACCCGCCGACCATCAACATTTTTACGCACCGCGCTCAGATGCACGGCGCACTGACCATGCCGCGCCGTCACAAGCGCACGGCATCCGGGGTGTCTGCACGGACGGCGGGCACGGGCAGGCATGGTCGATCAGGCCGTTTTCTGCGTCGCGCGATTCTTCCTTTCCAGGTGGTTCAGTCAGGCTTCATCGTCCCGCAGATGCGGCCTCGTCGCCGCGACGCATTCCTGAATAATTTCTTCGCAGCGCTTGCGCAGTTCGGGAACCTTCAGTCTTCGTTCGAATAGATCGAGCTTGAGCTTGTCGTCCGCGATTTCCGATTAACGTCGTGAGAATTCTGCTTGCTGGTCGGCGATGTTGACCTGTCGGTGAGCAATTCCGACCTGTTTCCAAGCGATCAGGAGTCCGACCACCGTCAAGGCAGCCGAGGGAACGAGCCGGAGTATCTCAAGACTCCAGTTAACAGATTGCGGATCTGCAGGCGCCATATGGAATTCCATCGGGACGTAAGAAGTGATCTTGAGGAAGCTTCGATAAAAGAGACTGTATCTGACAGGCCTTGCACCTGTCATTCCCTGAACTATCGCCGCCCGGGAAGACCCGGCAAAGTGACTTTGAACGGCTTAGTTCGACCCGTAACAGTCACTCGCTGGCCTCTCTGCGAATGACCGGAGTTCGGTTGTTTCTGCCTTTCGCAAGGCCTGAGGCCAGGCCGCTCCAGCGTCTTCGGCTATGCGGCATGCGAGACCGAGAGCGCGCTGAGACAATCGGGAACATAGGCGAACGTCAGCCCGAGACGATCCTTGAAGGCCGCGGCGGCAGATCGCCTCGCGCGACGCGAACTGGCGAGTCAGCGCCAGGCATTACACCTGTGCGCCCAGCCGCGCCAACTCCGAACTCCAGAGTTCGACCAGGGTGTAAGGCCTCCGCAGCAGCCCTCCCGTCCCGAACTCAACCCTAACCCCAGAACGCCTTCCCCATCGGCTTCATCCGAATCCCCGGCGCCAGCCGAGTCCACGGCAAATCGGCCGGATCCGCCGTCATCGGGCCAGGCGCCTTGGCGACAAGCACCGCGTGGGCGATGCCCTGGAAGTCGGCGCGGAAGTGTACCGAACTCTTGTTGACGAGGATCTTCATCTTTTCCGGTTCGACGCCGCCTATGCGATAGAGATTGCGGTCGAGCATCTGCGCCTTGCCGCCACTCACGACGATTAGTACGCCGTCAATGCGCAAGCAGGCCACGGGCCCGACGTCGGCGAGCATGCCGTTCATCATCGGGCCGTCATAGCGGCACACGCCATCGGACAGGCTCACGACCTCGAAGCGCGCATGGAGCGGTTCGTCGCCGGGGACACCGGAGACGCCGCCCAGCGCCACCTCGATGAACGCGCCGACACCGGCGCAATGGGCCGCAGCCGCAGCCGCCGGATCCCAGATCAAGCCGATCGCGGCGCCCTTTGCGCCATTGCGCAGCAGTGCGCGCAGCATGCCCGTCGTATTCGAATCGCCGCCCGCACCGGGGTTGTCCTGTGTGTCGGCGATGATGACCGGTTTGCCGGCACCGTCGGAGAGCCGCATTGCCTCGCGTACCGCGTCGTCGGGCGACAGGAACGGCACCTGCCACGCGGCTTCATCGGCCAGCATCTTGTCATAGAGGGCCTGCACTGCGGCGTCGGCCGACGCGGCGTCGTCGCCATAGCCCCAGATCACCGGGCCGCATTCCGGGAAATCAGCCGCCGGAAAGCCGGGCGAGAACGATAGCGAGGCCACACCACCGGTCTCCAGCGCCGCGAGCTGCGCGTACATGCCGCGCGACGGTTCGAGCAGCGTGCACATGCCGTTGATCGGGATCAGGAACGGCAGCCGGCGCGCGGCGCGATGCAGCGGACAGCAGCCCGCTGCCTGCCGGTCGAGCAGGCGCTCGAGCAACGTGGCCGCGCGTTCCCCAGTCTCGGCCATGTCCACATGTGGGTAGGTACGGTACGCGACCAGCGCGTCGGCCTCGCGCAGCATCCGCCCGGTCACGTTGGCGTGCAGGTCGAGCGACGCGACCAGGGGCACGGCCGGGCCGGCCGCCGCGCGCACCCGCTCGAGCAGCGTGCCTTCGCCGTCGTCGGTATGCTCGGCGACCATGGCGCCATGCAGGTCGAGGTACACCGCCTCGAAGCCGCCCATGCGAACCGCCTCAACGATCTCGCCGGCAATGCGCTCGAAGGCGTCCTCGGTGACATGGGCCGACGGGCTTGCGCCCGCCCAGATAACCGGCAGCAGGGACCAGCCACGCCTTTCGGCCGCGGCGATGAACCCGCCCGCCGGAATATTGACGTCGCGTAGCGCGAGCACGTCATCGCCGCGCACCATGGCCGGGAAACCCTCGCCACGCTCAAAGTTCGTGTAAGCAGCCTTCGATGGCGCAAACGTGTTCGTTTCGTGCTGAAAGCCTGCAATCAGAATGCGTGTTGCCACGGTCGTGTCTCCAGAAATCGGTCGGGGCGCCAGCGGTACAGCCGTCAGCGCAGACGGCATAAGCCGCGAATAGTGTTGATGTGCTTGCGGACCCGCGGGCCAGCGTCGTCAGGCTTTCGCCACCGCGCGCTGGTGCGCGGGCAGCCGGTTCGCCACGAGCACCGCGGCGCCCGCGACCAGCAGGGCGACCATGACCAGCAGTCCGGCTTCCATGCTGCCCGTCGCCGTGCGGATCGTGCCGATGATGGTCGGACTCAGGAAGCCGCCAATCAGGCCAATCGTATTGATCAGCGCGATTCCGCCCGCTGCCGCGTCGCCTTTGAAGTATTGCGACGGAATCGCCCAGAACACCGAGTAAGCCGCCCACATCATCGCCGTGGCGATCGTCATGCAGAGCAGTGAGACCGCGAGGTTGCCGCTTGCGACCGTCGCCGCAGCCAGCGCGATCGCGCCGACCAACGCGGGCACCGCGCTGTGGAAGCGGCGCTCGCCGCAGCGGTCCGAGTTGCGGCCGATGACGACCATCGCGATCGCGGCGCCGATGTACGGGATCATCGAATACAAGCCGATCTGCATGGTATCGGTCACACCGTCGGCCTTGAGGATCGACGGCAGCCAGAAACTCACGGTGTAGATGCCGCAGATCATGGTGAAGTAGGCAAATGCCAGCAGGTACACGCGCGGGTCCCGCGCCACTTGCCCGAACGAGTGATGACTGCCGCTGGGCGTGTGCAGGTCGGCGGCGAGCATCCGCTTCTCGCTGTCGGTCAGCCATTTTGCGTCGGCCGGCTTGTCAGCCAGCACCTTGAGTGCGAGCACGCCGAGCAGCACGCATGGCAGGCCTTCAACGACGAACATCCACTGCCAGCCGGCCAGGCCGTGTGCACCGGACAGACCTGTCATCAGCCACGTCGACAGCGGCGAGCCGAAGATGCCGCCGATCGGGCCGGCGAGCATGACAATCGCCATCACGCCAGCCATGCGTCGCTGGCCGTACCAGTAGGTCAGGTAGAAGATCATGCCGGGTGCGAAGCCGGCCTCGAACACGCCGAGCAGGAAGCGCAGGGCGTAGAACGTGGTCTCGTTATGGACGAACATCATGCCCGCCGAGGTCAGGCCCCACAGCACCAGGATTCGGCTGATGGTCTTGCGTGCACCGATCCTGGGGAGCAGGAGGTTGCTCGGGATCTCGAACAGGACGTAGCCGAGGAAGAAGATACCTGCGCCGAGTCCATAGGCCGCATCGGAGAGACCCAGATCGCTCTGCATGAGGAGCTTGGCGAACCCGATATTCACGCGATCGAGATAAGCGAACGTGTAGCACAGCAGCAGGAACGGCAGTAGGCGCCAGTTCAGTTTTCGGTACAGGGCCTGACGGGCCGGGCTGTCTTGCGCGGTCAGGTCTTGTGGGGTCGGATTGGCGGACATGTCTCTCTCTCCCTTAGTGCGTATGTTTTCGATGCGGTGTCGATAGGTGGATCGTCGGGCAGAAGAATAAACAGAGCAAGAGCAACTTAAGTAGACTAATGTTGCTTTTTGGCCAACGCTTCACATGTCGACCTGGATTCCAACATGCGCGAACTGAACCAGCGCCGCTTGCGCTACTTCCATGAGGTACTCACGCACGGCTCGATCCGTGGCGCGGCCGACAGCATCAACACGTCACCGTCCGTCATTACGCGGCAGATTCGGCTGCTCGAGGAGGAGATCGGCGCCCCGCTGTTCGAGCGCCACGCACGCGGCGTGCAGCCGACCGAGGCCGCGGCGCACCTGCTCGAGTACTGGCGGGGCTGCCGCTCCCAGCAGGAACTGTTCGAAGACCGCCTGCAGGCGCTGCGCGGGCTGCAACACGGCCAGGTGCGCATCGCCACCAGCGAGGGTTTTGTCGACAGCCTGATGGACGAGGTACTCACCGATTTCTGCGCGCGCTATCCGAAGCTTGATGTGGCCATGGACATCCTCCCGGTCAACAACGTGCTCCAGGAAGTGGCCGAGAGCCGTGCGCATATCGGCCTTGCCTATAATCCACCGACACATCCGGATATTGACTACATCGCAACGTCGTCGCAGCCGGTGGTGCTGCTCGTCCACGCCGGACACCCGCTCGCCGTGCGGGGCGGATCGGTCGAGGTGCACGAACTCACTGAGTATCCGCTCGCGCTGATGCCGCCCGCTTTCGGCCTCGGGCAGGTCGTGCAGATGCTCGCCTACGCCGAGAACATTCAAATCCGCCCAACCTTTACAACCAATTCCCTCGCGGTGCTGCGCCACTTTGTCAAGCGCAACAATGGCGTCACGCTGATCGGCGCATTCGCGGCCTATCGCGAACTAAAGGCAGGCGAGCTCGTTGCGCTGCCAATCGCGCATCCTTTGTTGGAAGCTGCCAAGGCGCGGCTGTTGGTCAAGGCGGGACGGCCGCTCAGTGTGGCAGCCGATACGTTGTTACGCTGCATCCTTCGGGATATGCCGATGTTCGCAGATTGGGGGACGGCGCAAGGGCAAGACAGCTGCACGCAGCAGGCATAGAACAAACTGAAACTGCCACCAACAATCCGGCTGCAGCCTGCGGCTCGCCGCGCGATGTTGGCATTTTGTTTACGCTGGAATGCGGCGTGCGTTCCTGCGGATCGCCTGCCGTTCTCCCAACGGGAACGAGACCGCCGTTCGAACTTGTCGCGGGCCCGACGTCAGCAAAGCTGACTACAGCCGCCGTTGGCCGACGGTCGTGCCAACGTCGGGTTTGGCCGACATGTATTCGTAGCCCCTCTGGCAGGTTTCGGATGCGAACCAGCCGTCCGAATGGCGGCTCTGCGGGATGGACAAGTGACCGCAACTGGCCGTTCACTGCCTGACGGCGACCGGCAGCACGCGACCCGAAGCGGGCCGTCAGGGCATCGTGCAGGCAACGGCCCTTGTCGCAAGCAAAACGGACATTCTTCATACGCGACAGGCTGCGGGCATATTATCAGCCACCACTGCACATTGGGCGAGGCGGACTCAGCGAACAAAGGGGGCGTTAAAGTTCTCGAGCCCGCCCTTCTGCTTGTTTCCCGACTAGCCGGCAAGTCTGCCGTCCGTCGCCACAGGATTACCCGTCGAACGTACCGCCGGCCCCGTGGCGTCAAATTTCCGAGCTCGCCGTGTTGGAGAGAGCGGTTGCGTACAGTCCCTTGCCGCGTTCTTGTTGACCAACAGCCGATCGTTACCTTGACTATAGAGAGATGGGGCCGCCACGAATTTCCTGCAACGCGCGCGACCTAATCGTTTCTTTCGTCGCAGGGAGGAGCGTATGTACGATCACTTTGGGCAACGTCTGCTTCTCAATCGCTGTGGCTGCTGCAATCCTTCGATCCACGCCCCAGTCAGTGAGAAAAGGCGAGGATTCCTCACCGGCGTCGCAGAGGTAGCACTTTCCGCTGCAGCGATCGGGACTGGATGCCTTTCGCGCGCATTTGCGCAAGCGCCGGCTATCGTGAAGTCAGGCCTGGTCGATGTACATCATCATCACATTCCACCCTTCTATCTCGCTGAAAACCGTGAACGGATCACTGCATCTTTCGGCGGCAAGCTTACTCCAGCGTGGAACACCTGGGCGCCCGAGCACGCGATTACCGCAATGGACGGCAGCGGTGTTGGCACCGCCATACTGTCGCTCACGACACCGGGCGTTTGGTTCGGTGATGCGCAGCAGGCACGGAAAACAGCTCGCCGGGTCAACGAGTATGCAGCGGATCTCGGCCGGACCTATCCGGGCCGATTCGGGCTGTTTGCCGCCCTTCCGCTGCCCGATCAGGAGGGTAGTCTTCGCGAAATCGAGTATGCGTTCGACGTGCTGCAAGCAAACGGAATCGGTTTGCTGACCAGTTACGGTGACAGGTGGCTGGGTGATGCAGCGTACAGGCCCGTTTTCGAAGAACTCGACCGCCGCAAAGCGGTGGTGTTCGTGCATCCCACCGTGCCATTCTGTTGTCGAACCTTGCTGGCAAACGTCCCACCGGTAGTGGACGAGATTCCGCAGGATACCGCGCGCGCCATTGCGAATCTGTTGTACACAGGCTCTTTCTCGCGATACAGAAACGTACGCTTTATCTTCACGCACGCGGGCGGCACCATGCCCATGATGTACGGACGCATGCTCGAGTTCCCTCCAGCAAACCTTGCGGAGAAGTCCCCTAACGGCATTGAGTACGAACTCCGTCGCCTCTACTACGACATCGCTGATACAGCCTTCGCTCCGGCGATCGCCGCTCTTACCAGCTTGGTGCCGACGGCACAGATTCTTTTCGGGAGTGACAACCCCTACGCACCTTTAGCGGAGACAGTCCACCGCATGAGGCAACTCGGCCTCTCTGACGCAGATTTGCGTGCCATCGGCCGGGAGAACGCGCTCGCGCTTCTGCCGCGTCTGAAGCAGTGACAGCTTGCCTGACAGTGCTTGCCGAGCCAATACAACCACAGGTGCAGGCGCGGTCATGGGAAGCAGCTTCGGCGGCTTTCTCTTCCTGACCAAAGTCATGAGTCCGACGGCAACTCGACTGCGGGTCGACCACGAACGTCGGCTGTCAGGGTGAAGCCGACGCTCAAATGTCCGCGCAATGACGCGGATGAACGGCCGTTGATGGCCGGTTCCTGCCTGTCACGGAGGCGGAGTTCGCCCCGACCTCCATCGCTTACCGTGCGAGAATCAATACTTGCTTTTATCGGACAGGACGGTGATCGCCATGAATCAGCCCGGTACCAACCTCACTGCCCCAATCCTTTCTGCCGATGCGACTGTGTGGTTTTCGGCGTATGGCTTCGGCTGGGGATACTGCGCCTTTGCGCTGCCTGCTGAAGCAGTTTGCGAAAAACTCGGCGCTGCGAACGAGACCCCAAAACAATTGATGCTCGCCTTCGAGCTTGGCAAGCGCCGAGTTCTGCAGGCGGTAGAGCAGAAAGCGTTGCCAAGCACTGGCGAACGGATAACGCTTTCGGCAGATGATCTCTAAGGAAACGCTGAACAAAGCAGCATCGTGCAACGCTATTCGCACGATGCGGATTCTTTCGTGAGCCGG
>NZ_WOEZ01000266.1 GCF_013177735.1 Paraburkholderia elongata
GGTCGTTCCGCAGCGTGGTGAAATGGGCTAATCTGGCCGGTCTGAACGATCAACTCTTCTGACGCTGACCATCATGCAGCTCGACATCTTCGCCGACAGCCGCGACGTCATGCTCCGCAACGATGTGCTCGACGCCCTCCAGCGGCGCGATGCGGTCTCTGCCCGGCAGGCCTGGCAGAGACTGGCAGGCGAATTCCCCGATGACGACACCCTGGCCGGGCTGGCGACATTGATCGATGTGCTCGACAGCGATGTCACCACGCCGTTCGTCGATCATCCGGCGCTGGCGGCCGCCTGTGGTCGCCTCAATGATGAGGTTGAACCAGCGGCGCGACGGTTACTGGGCGACGCGCCCGGACGGGCGTGGATGGCGTCATGCTGGCGGACGGTCGCGCAGCAGGCCGCGGCCCTGCCGTTTCGCGCTGAGGTCAGTGACCTTCACGCGGCGCCGCTCTGGCTGCGCGCGGGCGACTGGGGTGAGGCAGGACGGGCCGTCGAGCGGATCGAGTCGTGGCGCCGGATCCCGGCGCCGCTGACGTGGATGGCCGAGGTGTGGCATCGGGCGGGTGGCGTGGAATCTGCGTTGCCGTTGCTTACCGAACTGGCGTGGCTGTCGCCAGGCCGCCTGGCTGATCTGTTGTACCGGCTCGGCGACGCGTCAATCGACACGTTGCGCAGAAAGTTCGACGCGAATTTCGAGGGTGCAGGGCAGACCGCCGACCTCGCGTGGTTCCCTGCGTGGGTGCTGATCGAAAAGCCAGGCCTGGCGCCGCTGCTGCGTGACGCGCAGCCGTCGCGCCAGACGGCCCCGGAGCGGGCGACGCGGCTGTTGCTGCAGATCCTCAGCCTCGAGCGGCAGGGCAACCAGCATGAGCTGGTTGAGCGCCGCAAGGCGCTGCGCGATCTGCATGCCGGCCTGTACGCCGCTTACATGAAGACGCGCTGACACGGCCTGCCTGAAGTTGATGACCCGTCCAACCGCTCACAGGTGGACTTTCCCGGCCCGGTTCCGACGCGGTGCGTCTGGCCGGAAATCTGCGCTGCCGATCCAGCGTCTCAAGGAAGTCGTCGCGGAAATCCGCAGGTCGCCCGAAGGGAGCCTGTTGTCGCGGCCGATGGCGCCGTGTCTTTGCTCGAGAAGCTTTCACCCGCACTCGAGCGGGTTGACAGTTCGTTCGGTGCACCCGGCACAGCCGTGAACCGTGCAGTCGACGCACCGGTACCAGTCATGGCCGGAGTCGATGCGCCAGCCGTCATGCGGGAACGCTGGATCGAGCATCTGTTCGATGCGCTGCAGAATGATCAGATGCCGTACATCGAGCGTCCCGGTGAGCGTTGGGGCGAACTGCGTGTAACGCCCGCGATGCCTCCGCATGGGCCCAATCGGTACGGTTAAGCGCAACGCGACGGCAGGCGGCATTTTTACGATGAACAGAAGTCAGTACAGGATTGACATCATGGAAGCGTACAACCCGGAGCGCGGGCCCGAGCCTGAATCATGGCTTGAACTTGACGAACAGGAGCGGATTCTTCTCATTGAAACCTGGCATCGCGTCGCCCGGATCAGGCTTCCCAACCTCACGGCACATGCCGCGCTACATGTGATCGTCGAAAACCAGATTGCCCTGGACCTTGAGCCCGTGGTCCGGGCGATGGATCGCCTCAGGAAACAGGGACTCACGCGACACGATGCTATCCACGCGATCGGCTCAGTTGTCGCAGAGCATCTGTTTGGCATTTTGAAGGCGGATCAGGACGATCATGCTGCTGCTTCGCAGGCGCGTTACTATGCGGCGGTGGAGCGATTGACTGCAGTGAGCTGGCGCAGAGGTGAGCAGTAATGCGGACACCACCGAAACTTCAACCCTGGTTTGATGCGCGGCAGCGTTTCAGGTTGAGCCATATTCATATCCAGATGGCTCGCGAACTGGGATTGAATCCCCGAAAATTCGGATCACTGGCTAACGACCAGCAGGAGCCGTGGAAGCGCCCCCTCGCCGAATTTATCGCGCACTGTTATAGCAAGCGCTTTGGTCGTTCGACCCCCGAACACGTGCAATCGCTGGAAGAAGTCGTGAAGCGTGCGGAACAGCGACGCAGCGAACGGCGGGAGAGAAAAGCCAGCAAAGCGGTTCCGCCAGCAGGGCCTCAGCGTACCGATAGCGGATCAAGCGGAAAGCTGCCTGACCTGCACGAACATGGCAGTGAATAGGTTCGAAGGGAATGGGCACGACGACCGTCTGGGTGGGCGATGTAGACCATTTGCGCCAAGGCTGCTTCCACTTTTACTTCCGAAACGCTTCTACTTTCGCTTCATTGCACGACGGGATTGCGGGCCGCGCTCGATGCGCGCTGCGCTCGTCGCACGAACGGCGCGGGTGGGGACGGGGATGAGGCCGAAGCCCGGCAGTGGCGCACCGCGCGCGCGGCGATCCTGCTGATGGGCGACTCCGGGCTGCGGCGCGACGAGGCGGCGCATGCCCGGCGTGAGGACCTGCGGCGTGAGGACCTGCGGGGTGATCTGCCTCTGTCGCCGCAGGGTCCGGAGGCGGCTGCGGTCTGGGCGTTGACGGTGATTGGCAAGCGCCGCAAACAGCGCACGGTACCGGTCAGCGCCGCCACGGTGCGCGCGCTGCGCGAACACTGGGCTGATCGCGGGCGCGATTTCGATGCGCCGCTTGACTCCGCGCCCCTGATCGTGCCGCTGGTGATTCCGGCGACCGGCCCGGCACTGGACAGACACGGCGGCGCCGTTGAGGCGCCGTATACGACCGATGCATTCGGGCATCTGGTCCGTCAGGCCATCCAGCGTGTGACCGTCGAGTTTGGGGGCGGGCGGACGTCCCGAAAGAACATCTGGTCCAGCTCGCGAATACCTCGGCGCACGCGTTCCGGTACACCTTCGGCACGCGCGCGGTCGCGCGCGACATGCCGGTCGACGTGGTGCAGGCGATCCTGGGCCACGCGTCGCTGCAGACGACGTCGATCTATGTCCGGGCGGAGCAGCAGCGCATGCTCGAGGCGGCCGCGCAGTATTACGCGGCGGATGACGGACAGGGCTGATTCCGGCAGCCCGGGCACCGGGCTTGCAGATGTAGATGCCGCGCGCGCCGGGGTCCAGGCAGGCCGGCGTGCGCAGGCGGCAGGGCGGTGCCGTCGGCCAGGCATCGCACCGGGCGCGTATCACGGCGCCGCTGAACAGCAGCGGGCGTCCCTTCATACCAAGGATTTCTCCAGCCAGTGAGGAAGTGCAAATGACAGTACACGCGATTACCGCGGTCCGGCGTGAGCAGGATTCGCAAAGGGTCACCCACGTACTCTGGGGGCAGGTTTCCGTGAGCGGCGAACAGTTTGAGGTCGCGCCGCACGAATCGCCGGTGATTGAAGTGGTCGACGCGCTGGCCAGAGGCGATACCGTGGTGACCGTCTTTCCGCTGGATGGACAACGCGTCGCGGGTCCGGAGGTCCGGCGCGTCGTGGATGAGGCGGGTCGCGAAGGGATCGAAACGGTGGCCGTGGAGTCCGGTCCGCGCCGAACGCTTGCGGACCTGCCGCGGCTTGACCACGAGTAGACGGGGCATCGCGCACGCCCAGGAAGGCCGTCTGGCGGGAACTGTCACGAAATCAGCCGATCCGGATTCCCGATCCTGGGGGGCTGCGGCGCGTTGCTGCCACGTATAGAGCAGAGCCCCTTCGACTGAAAATTCAGCCTGAAAAGGATGAAGGATTGACTAGTATGTATGAAGATACCCGCTCCCATGCACGCTGTGCCTTGCGTCTCCTGGCATCACCCCCCTCCCGATCGACGCATGCCCGCGAAGACGGCAACGCGGCGGCCGTGCAAGGACGGGTGACGCTGACGCGGACTCGAGCCGTTCCGGCATTCAGGCGGAACAGGCACTGTGCTGCGCGAAAGGCGGGCAGCGGCAGCCGGCTGCGAGTCAGACTCCAGTGTGCTGCGGGTCCCGGGCACCTGGTGAACATGGCCCGGGGTGGGAGTGATGCATGACGACGGTGCTGCTGGTGGACGACGAGCCGGAGACATTGGCTGCCTGGGAAATGTGCTGCGAGCACGACGGATACGAAGTGAAAGCCGCAGGCGATGGCCAGTCGGCGCTGGCCGCCCTGACGGCGAGCCCGGTTGACGTGGTCGTGGCCGACTGGCGGATGCCGAAAATGTCTGGCAGCACGCTCTGCCATCACATCCGGAACATCCCAGGTCTGGCCGGGACGGTTTTTATCCTGGTGTCGGCCGAGTCAAGTCCGCCAGCCTTTGTGCAGTACGACGGCTTTCTGCGCAAGCCCGTCGATGTGCCGGAGATGCTGGCGACGATGCGGCGCCTGCTCGCGGAGCACGCGGCCGACGGTGCCGCCGCGCAGGGGCACACTGCGCCGCGTCACTGATGCCGGGACCCGCAAGGTGTCCATGCCATCCCGGCGCAAACGCGCGGCAACCCGGCCCGGCAAAACCGCCGCGATGCTATACATCATATAATTGCTCTTAGGCGTCGGCTTACCGGACGACAACCATTGCTGCACGGCGTGCCTCATGCAGGCCGAGGCGCGGCAAACGCAAAAGGGGGGAGCGAATGCCTGCGACCGTCTTGTGGCGAGAAAGCGTCGCATTCCGTCGGCGCACAGCGCTCGAAATGGTATTGTTCGTCGCGGTGATCCTGCTGGCACTAACGGGGGGCTATCACATCGCGTCCGAACGGGCGCAAGTCCAGCAAAAGGCCGTCGCCCAGGACATCGCTGACTCGATCGACCGCATCGTCACCGATGCCCGCACTGACGAGCGCAAACTCATGAATCTGGCGGGACGGCCCTGTCCCGAGATCCAGGCGAACCTCACGCTCAAGGACGTGTTCATCCCCTATCGCGGGAGCGCGATGATGGTCCAGGATGGGAACGTGTACTGTTCAACCGTACTCGGAGCGGTGTCCATCCCGCTCGCCACCTATCTGGTTCCATCGGGCGATGCCCGGCAGATCGCCTTTCTCGGCGGAACGCGACCGATACCGGACGTGCCCGTCATGGCGATCTATGCTCCGGTCGACCACCGCCACGGCATCCTGTATATCGCGCGAGGGCGCGTATGTTGTGGACATCCTTGCGCGGGCAAAGGCGTCGGGCGCCAGGAGCGCGTCGGTCTCCGACGGATCGGGAGCCACCCTCACCAGTGACGGACGCTTCTACAAGACCACTGCCCGCGCCTCCAGCATGGGCGACATCCTCGTCCAGGTGCAGCGCGACGCCGACAGGCTGCGCACTGACCTGATCTCGACCGAGATTGTTGCATTGTTCGTGGGACTCTCCCTGTTCGTCGCACTGCTCGCCGGCTATATCGCTGGTTTCACGCCGCGTCAACGGCTGGAACGACAGGTCCGCGCGGGTTTGCGGCGCAATGAGTTTTACGTCGAATACCAGGCGATCGTCGACCTGAAAACCGGACGCTGGGTCGGCGCCGAGGCCCTGTTGCGCTGGAAACATCCGCGCCTCGGCCTGGTGATGCCGGGGAAATTCATCGGCGAGATAGAGACGACGTCCGTGATTGCGCCTTTAACGGATTTCGTGCTGTCCACGGCGCTGGCCGAACTGCAGGCCTGCGCCTTCCCGGACGGGTTCCGGGTGAACGTCAACCTGGCACCGAAGCACATCGAAATGCACTGTTTTCCGCACGATATCGGTTCAACGCTCAAGCGAAGTTCCTCCCGCTTTGAGGTCGTACTCGAGATCACTGAACGCGGGTTGCTGCGGGGGCTTGTGGCCAGCCATGACAATCTGATGAGCCTCAAGGTGCTTGGCGTCAAATTCGCTGTCGACGATTTCGGGACCGACAACAGCAACCTCGCGCTGTTGCAGCACTTCGCCTTCGACTACATCAAGATCGACCAGCGATTCACCGCCGGCGTTGCGAGCCACGACCGGCAGCTCGTTGAAAGCATTGCCTATCTCGCGAACAAGCTGGACCTCACCGTGGTGGCGGAAGGCGTCGAAGACGTCGAGCAGCGCGACGCCCTGAAGGAGATCGGCATCCGGTTCGCGCAAGGTTTTCTGTTTCAGCGGCCCACAAGTATTCTTGAGTTCGAGCGGATGTACCGCCATTCAACCCCCGCCATGTCGCAAGCGGTGGCGTCCTGACCGGCATGATCGAGGCTGGAATTGTCAGCGGACGACTCTACGGATCCATTCACCCGGCGGCCCGGCCGATCCCTTGCCTGTCTCGAACACTTCTCGCAACGCTTTTTCGGCCTGCTTCTCCGGAGTAAGTGCGTTGCGTACAGCCCAGCTGGCTATCCACCGCAGCATGATGAACTCCTCTCATCGTCAGGTGACATTCCGCCGGCTTCAAATCGGACTTTCACGCCGGGGGCGCAAAACGCCACTGTCCCGACCACTTCTTCATACAGCCACTGGTGAATCAGCGCTATCAATAATCAGGGAGTACCTGTGCGTCACACTGCGCGGTAGATCACGTTGTTGCGAAAAAATTTCCCACCGCCCATGCAACCGCCTTTTCCGCGTCTGCGGCGAGATCATATGGATACACCGTAACATGCACCTGGAGCAGCCACACATCACTTGTGCGTGGTGACGTCACTCCCTCGAGATGACGCGTGAGCAATCGACGAACGTATGCGCGCGCCCCTCTGCGTAACGCACTGCCTCGTCAGTGGACAAAAATTCAACCGACTCGGCAAAACGTGCAATCACGTTTGCTTGGATGAAGGGCTCCCGCTTATACACGTACCACGCGACTGCGTAACGCCGCTCGGCACCGTTGAACGACACGGATTGATTCTCCGTTACCTCGACGTAAACGCCGTGCCCCCGATACGGTTCGCAAGAATGGCCGTACATATTTCCTCCCCAGCGTCTGCGCACTGGACAAGTTAGGCTATGCAACAAGCATTCCAGGACGTTCGTTCTTTGCAGAATGCGCGCCTCGTGCTGCCCGCAATGAGGTGAGGACTTACGCGCCATGATCGGTCGGATAAGGTACTTCAGTTTGCCGTGGTCGGACGGCGCCTGCGCGAACCACTTCATCGCGTCGATTCGTTCAGTGCCGCGCCGATCGGCAGAATGCTCTGGCCTTGATTGGAGTTTGCAATCAGGTGCTGGGCAAAGAAAAAGCCGCTCGAAAGCGGCCCGCCGTGCCTTACCTCTTGTCGCCGTCGATCATTATGCGTACGGGTTGCTGGGCACGCGATGGAATTCTTCGATCATGCACTTTTTTGCGTCCGCGATCTCCTGGTGCAGGCACGCCAGCGTACGCCGCGCCTTCGTTGCGTCGACGCCCGCCGACCTCGCCGCGTCGATTCGCTCCTTTGCCCTAGCGACTTCGATGGTCAGCCCCCGACCCACTAGAGCCGCTCGTAGTTCAGGATCGACGGCCCAGAGCTTGCGCTAAAGCAGACATTCGGCGGCTGAGCGTTATGAAGCTTGTCGGGTCATCGATGAAGCATGTTCTCGTGCCATGGCCGATGCGTCGACATGATCGACGCTGTTTCCGCCATCGGTGTAAGAAACGAGCTGCACGCTGTTCGCGATGCGGCCAGGGTCAGAATGAACTGATTAGCTATGGAGTCTTGTAAGCAGGTCTGCCACCCCTGCACGGGTGGCAACTTCCCAGATATATCCGCGCGAATAATCGACGCCCACCCGCCGATGAAGCGCGGTGCGCAAACGCGCGTTCGTCCAGTGATCAGCCTCTATGCCGTGTGCTCGAGGCGACTGCCTGAGCGCCGCGGTAACCCATGCCAGCGTTTCGTCATTGATCGCGGAACGCCTCTTCTCCGGGCGCTGCTTCGGCGATCGCATTCGGTGGTCCATTCCAAGCTTCTCGACGACAGTTCTCACGTGTCCACTGGAATGGTAAACGCCAAACTTCTCCTTGATCAGCTTTTGAACATCCCCGCTTCTCCAGAGTTCGGTTTCATAGCCATGGGCCATGGGGCTGCCCTCCAATACCGCCCGTAGCCACTCAAGAGCTTGGGGGCCAAGCGTAGCCTTGCGCCCGGATGACTTGATCTGTTCAACAGCCTGAACTCCATCAGCAACTACCATTGATCTGTATTTTGTAATGGTGCGCACGCTGATGTTGAGCACTTTCGAGACGCGCTCGGCACTGTCCCCATCCAGCAACATTTTCGCAGCAATCTTTCGGCGCGCGGCATAGACGTCGCTCTGCGATCTGTGAGCGGTAGCAGGCGACGCCTTTTCTGAAGTTGAATAGGTGAGTCGGTATGCGAGGCCATAGCCCCGAACAAGGTGGCCAACATGCGAAGCTGAAAACTGGACTCCGAATCGTCGAAAGATCAATTCGCGCAGTTGGCTTATCGTCCAGGTCGGCCCTGGATAGCCGTGAAGTCCAGGTGAGTGCTTGATCGCGCTAACGAGCCAGCTTTGCGAAGCATCATCCAGTCGCGGGACATTCCCGTGAATACGAAGGCGCGCAAGAGCCTCAGGTCCGCCCCTTTCTATCACGTCCTTATATTTGCTCACGGTCGGAAGACTCAGCCGGGCCTTCCTGGATACGTCGCTAACCCCTTGACCATTTAACAGGAGCTCAGCAGCGAGAGCCCTACGGCGCGCGAGCGGAGCGTCGTCCATATTTTTGCTCATCGTCCTTCGGGGAATTGGTTTGGTGGTTATGTCGCTCTGGCATTGGCAATATTTATACACGATTTCCGACGACCGTCGAGACGGGAATCGGCGTAGCGCCCAGCGCTATTTCCACGGCCTTGACCAATATGGCGTCGTTGAATGGTTTTCGCAGATAGCCTGCAGCGCCTGGCGCAAGAGCCTTCTCGCGAACGGCGGGATCGTCGCGCGCGGTGATGAAGATGACGGGCACGCCAGTCGGGGCAAGGCGACGCTGTGGCTCCAGCCCGTTGATTCCCGGCAATTCAAACGATGGTAGGGGTATCGCCTAATGCGTATCAGCGCACAGAAAATCATTGGCAAATGGGTATTGTTGATCCACGGCATGGGGGAGTCTTTGCCGTGGCCTGAATCGGGCGCGCTACTGCTCGCATAGATTGCAGCGCGCAATCGGACAGGCGACCAATAATCACACGCCCGCTTTGACCGGCACGACAAAAATGAAACGGGGACCAAATCATGAAACATGAAACCCTGAAGGGCATCGCGCAGTTGCAGTCACGGCAGCGTGAGCGGCTGGCTGAAGACGCCACGCGCACCCTGCGTGACAGGAACCTGACGCTCTCACAGCGCGAGTTGCTGGGTCGCATGCGCCTCGCGCTGATCGACATCGACGTAGGGACGGTGTTCGGACAGGATCAGGAGAACTACGTGTCGCGTTACGTGTACGAGGCGGTTCAACAGGTGCTTAACGATATCCGGCTCGTGCTGCTCGAATACGGCTGTCCGCCGGAAGCTACAGTGACCGACTGGCTGCGCGAGCGGCTTGAGGCAACCAAATGAAAACCGACAGGTACAGCTCGGCGATTATGTCGGTGCCAACCTGCGCGCGAAAATGCGCGTCGAGGTGCATTACCGAAGCGAACCGGTACGGCGCAAGCATCGGGCGAATGCTGCGCAAGGTGTGTGACCGCACACTGCTCCCGAAAAAGCTCACCTTAAGGCCTAATGCCGTTCAGTTAAGGTCCTTTTTCAGGAATCGAACGGTGTAACGGAAAGGTCTGGATTTAACGGCCCGTGATCAGATTAACCCGCGAGGCCGCCACCACGCGAAAATGATCGAGTTTTCCTCCACGGCAGCCTCCCCAAGTTGCACGCTCTCGTTGACATCCGCCGTCGATTTCAGGGAAACCGCCTCGGTCACCACGTCGATGATCCTCGCCTTCGATACGATCTTCGCCTCCAAATTAATTGCTTGATGGTCGGCGCATGCGCACTTGTCGATCCACCGGTTCCGGCATTGGATGCGTACACAACTAGCAGCGGCGCACGTACACCAAGGCGGCCTTGGCGACCACGAAGGAAGCATTGGACCGGCTGGAATACCCGGAATGAGCGACGGCAAACAAATCGGAGTGTGCGAAACCCAACTGATAATCCATGCCACGCGGAGCTAAATCTCCATTGAATTCCGATGGTCGGGTAACAGCGGCAGACGCCGAGGACGGCGGGCCGCTTTGGATCGACACACGCAACTGAACGAGCGGTCTGTAGCACCTCGTTGAATGCGCCATATATAAATAAGGACAAGGGGACAAAAATGCGCACAGGCCCCAAAGCCAGCACAAGAGTCCCGTCGTTATCGACGGCCGCTTTTCTCTCAGACGCAATCGCGCGGCATATCGTCAAACATGGGACGCGCCCGCTGCGCATGGAAATCTCGCCCGAAACAAGAGCGGACGTGCCGCGGGAATCCGACACGACGCCGATCAGCCTCGTGGGATTTCATCAAGACGGCAGTCGAAAGGAGACGTTTGACGGCGTACCCCTCACGGTCGTCGCTGGAGCGATGCCGAAACTGGTCTGCCAGACCGGCCTCGTAGAAGATATGTGATCCACAGCCGAGCAGCGTGAGTTGTGGCGCGAGGTGGGCCTTCTCAGGCGGCGATAGTTCAAGGGGAATGACAGGCGCAAGACCTGCCAGATATGGATTGCTACCATTGCTGTAGCAAATCTGTAGCGCGCCAAATTTCCCTCTTAGAGCATCAGCCGACTCTTACACAGTCCCGGCTAGCGCGCTCATCCGACGGCAATCGGCCACGAACGGAACTCCGCAGCCTGTTGCCACAGCTGACGTCAAACGCATCCAGCTGCAGCAATAGGCTGTCCAGCCCGCAAAGCTGAGCTCGAGTCAGCTGAGGTGCGTCCAAGAGTCTATGGAGCCGCCAGCGCCAGTACTGCGCAGGCAGTATAGGGCCAAAGGGGCCACCAACCAGCGACGGCATCATCACCCGCGCAAGATGCGCGATCTCCCCATCAATCAACGTTTCCATAGGCCACCCCATGCACCTGTTTACGGCTGCTCGAATGGCCAATGGAATATTTATCTGATCAATACTATGTCGGTTTTCGCTGCAGGGCAATTTATTTTGAGGGAGGTATTTCCCGGCGTGAGGCAGAACGGCTGTGTCAAACGAAGTAAAGTTGAGACAAATTTGCTACTAAAGTCGCAACCTCGGCGCGTAAAACGCTGTGTCGCATCAATAACTCGTTCAGTAGCAAGCATTTAAATTAACGAACTATTGACGTAAAGTTGCAACCCCTACCGGGGTGCCGTCTGTCAAGACCGTCAATTCGGATAGTCGATTCTAAGCAGAGGCGTGGTTGTATTCGAGCACAGCGTCGCCAGATCGCAAGGCGTACAAGCCTCCGCAGATAGTTGCCCCGGAGACGCGTGAAGAGCCTGATGCACGACCATGCGAAGCTGATCTCGCGAGGATTCGATAGGCAGAAGATCATCTGGTCCCTGCGGGTTTTTTATTGGTGGAACGGTAGGGCGCTCAGCAGGCGATCCAGCGAGGGCAGCGGCGATATGGACGCGATCCTTTGACGCATGCAAGTGAGATGCCGTACAGCTGATCGACCCGCCAAGTGTCGTTGCGCCATCGCTGCCAATGTCCCGTGCCCTGACTACATCTGATCGCTGTAGTGGCCTGGGACATCGATCTATCGGGAATTGGAGCTTGTCGCTGAATCGTTCGGAGCCCGTCGCGCCTGCTATATTGTTCGCATGCCAAAAAATGATCGAGGAACCGAAGTAGACGGGTCTTGAAGTAGGGCAGACCACGAGCAATCCATGAAAATAGACAGCGACTGCGGGAGAAAACGTGAGACGGGTTCGAGACAAGCTCTGGTTACTACAGTATGTCTTCGCAGCTACAATGTTGCAACTTTAGTTCAATTCCCGTGAGTGTCGCGACTTTAAGTCAATTGGAATTGACAGAAACTTGCAACCCGCGATGAGGTGGTTCGTTGTTTGGTTGTTTGGAGCGGGTTTCCGGCCACCGAGGGGGTTGCATCTTTAGTTCGATTGACAATCACACAAGCATAGTGCGTTCGCGCCTCCCCCGACTTTCATCCACTCCCAGCGAGATTGGACACCGTTAGCGGAATTAACGAACCTCAACAAATGGCCCGCCTGCGGTCAGTCATGGGGGGCGCTGTTCGCCACCGGTTTCAACCTGCGTCTTGAGCTTCTGACTTGTATGAAACGTGACGACCCGGCGCGCCGGGATGTTTCCTGATGGGGCCGTAACTCCGGCCTTTCGCCGGAGATTCAATGAAAAAGACAATCGCCGAGTTTGTTGCGCCGATCATCGGCGCCACAGTCGCTGCTTTCGTCGCAGGATGCAGTAGTGACGATGCGCCTTCCGCTCAGGACAAAGGCGCAATTGCTCCCGCCGTGAATGAGAAGCTTGCGTCGATGCGCGCGACGTCACCAGATGCGGCTTCTTGCCCACGCGGGTTTTGGACACCATCCCTGAAGCTTGGTCTCAACTTTGCAACACGTCGGTCCGGCTCTCAAAAACCTCCGGATGCAAACTCGCCCAGTGAAGCACACGATTGCGATCAAATCGAATATCCGAAGCTGCGCTAACAGTGCCCCCAGCCTGTTTCGTAACTGAAACGTTTTTGCGGCCTCCAACCCCACCCGACGCGCAATCAATGACGACGTCCCCCGCCGGTGCACGCGGCAGATCGGGTGGCACGCCAATTGCATTCTTCATCACTCGAAAATGAAGTCGCAGCACATTGACTGCACACGACGTCGATACGAGTCAGCGGAAACGACAAAACGTCGGGCGAACACAAATAGTGCAAAAAGCAATTAATCAACGAGCTCTTGACCAAAGCTTCTAATCCGGGGGAACCATCATGATCGCCGCGACTGCCACTCCTGCTTGACAGATAGACGGTTCGCTTGCATTTCGATGCAACGGCCGCCTTTCGACATGCACGCGTTACGCATGCATGCGGCGGGAACCTCCCGTAGTTTTCTGATAGCTCTGCATATCGGGGCTCGCGCGCGCCTGCAGGCTGCGCTCGCAACTACTTCATGGACTTGAAAGGGGGTGATCCGCGAAGAAGACGTCTTTTCCAACGTTGTTCCTAATCGTCATGGCCTGCGAGGGACCGCCAAGAAATCACGGATCAGTGAAGGCGTTGTCTCGACGGGTTATGAATCTCAATTCCTTAACGGGGTTTGACAATGAAAAAACTTGCTCTGATGCATGCCGCGATTGCGGCGGTGTTCCTGTCGGGCGCGGCCGGCGTATCGGCCGCTTCCACCACCACGACGTTTGGTGTTTCGGCGACGGTCAACGCCTCGTGCGTGATCGACTCGGCCGACGCGCTGACATTTTCGGCATTCATTCCGGGTAGCGGCGCGCAAGCTGCTACGTCGGCCGTCAAGGTCCGCTGCACGAACAACACTGCCTTCAATATCGGGCTCGATGCCGGCGGCAGCGCGGGTGCAACGGTGGCCAGTCGCATCATGAAGAACGGTACGAACACGCTCACTTATTCGTTGTACCGGGACTCGGGCCACCAGAACGTGTGGGGCAATACTGTGAACACTGACACGCTCTCCGGTACGGGCGCAGGCATGGCGAGCGCGAACACGCTCACCGAAACCGTCTATGGCCAGATCCCGGACCAGCCCAATGCAGTCCCGGGCGCCTACGCGGACACCGTGACGGTTACCGTGTCGTTTTGAAAGACGGGGGGCGCGGCCGGCGCTCCAGC
>NZ_WOEZ01000267.1 GCF_013177735.1 Paraburkholderia elongata
CAATCGAGCTTGACGCTCGACGCACCAAAGGGTCAGTCAGCCACGCTGCCGGCGGCCACCACGTGAATTGCTACAGTACCCGGTTCAAGGTCCGTGTGTGGTTCCGCTCGGAACTCGAAACTTCCATGCGATCAATCGTGATGAACGGCGCATGCATCCAGAATAGTTCGATAAACCCGGCTGAGGCTACCCCTGCCCGGGTCGCCAGGCGGCAGCGTGCCGGTTCGGGCAGAGGATGTTCCGGAAAGTGATCGGTCCTCGTCATGCGTAGGGCAAGCGTTGTCTGATCTGCAAGCTATCCGAGCTGTCGGCCGGAGCGAGTCCGGACGTGCCCCAGGCAAAAAGAAAGGAACCGTGATGTCCCGCCCGCGCCAAACGCCGCCGCCACCGCTCCACGTCCTGGTCTTGCAGGGCGGCGGCGCCCTTGACGCCTACCAGGCGGGTACCTATGAGGCCATGGAGGACGACGGCGTGCGGCCCGACTGGATCGTCGGCACCTCGATTGGCGCCATCAACGGCGCCCTCATTGCCGGCAATCCGCCGGAGTGCCGGGTGGCGCAGCTGCGCACCTTCTTCACCGCGCCGCGCATCTCCCGCTCCTGCTGCCGCGCGCGCTGCAAACGGTCGAATCGGTCTGCAGCGAGACCCGCAGCCCGGTGGCAGGCGTGCCCGGATTCTTCACGCCCAGGGCGCCGTGGGAGATCCCGTTCGCGTTGAACTGGGGCCATGCCAGCGTGAGTTTCTACGACACAGATCCTCTGCGTCAGACGCTCGTGCGCCTGGTCGATTTCGAACGCCTGCGACGCCATGGCCCCACCCGGCTCAGCGTCGGCGCAGTCGATGTGCCGAATGGGGAGCTGCGGTATTTCGACAGTGCTGCGCACGCACTGACGACCGAACACATCATGGCAAGCGGTGCCCTGCCGCCCGGCTTTCCACCGGTATTGCTCGACAACGTGCAACTGGTTGCGGGTTTTGTCCAGCCACCGGAATTGGTTGAAAGTCACAGCGGGCATGGGTTTCGCCCGCATCGCGCGAATCGGCTAAAATCCCGTTGCTTTGGCGGTCGAAATGGCGAAAAGCCAGCCATGGCAAGGGATTCCAACGAGATTGAGTGCCGAAGAGTTCAAGCAATTTGTCTTGCCGCATCTGGGCACCGGCAACCGTGGCCACGCACCGAAACTGAGCTTGCATGCGATCTTCAACTACATTTTGCGACTGCTGTACCTGGGGTGCCAATGGAAGGAACTGCCGATCGAGAAGGATCGGCAAGGCCGACCCGAAGTTCACTACACGCGCATCGAGGCAGCGCAGATCGAGCCGCAGTGCATCGTCGACGATGCGGCCGATCACCGGGCGCGGCAAGTCGCGCAACGCCTTTTCGAGCTTCAGGAGTACACGGCCGCCGCGCTTGGCCGACGCATTGCGCGCCACGAGCCGGCAGCTCGGAAATTTATCGACGGGCAGCGCGCCGCTGCCGATCTGGCTGAACATCGGCTCCGCGCTCACTGTGTAGCCCCCGCCGAGCGCGTGCATCTCGCCTGCCGGCCGCGTGAGCAGGCGCAAGGTGGTCAGACATTCGCGCAGGAATTCGGGCGCGCGATACAGGCGTAATACCGGCTCGAGCGCGGCCAGCGTCAGCTTGCCGACCCGCAGCGCGCGCTTCAGCGGATGCTTCTTGATCTTGCGGATCAGCTCGGCACGGCCGACGATCAGGCCCGCCTGCGATCCGCCAAGCAGCTTGTCGCCGCTGAACGTCATGAGATCCGCGCCCGATTCAATGGTTTCACGTACGGTCGGCTCGCGCGGCAGGCCCCATTGCGTCAGGTCGGTCAGCGTGCCGCTGCCCAGGTCGACGGCGACCGGCAGGCCGTACCCCCGGGCCAGCGGCGCGAGCTCTTCGAGTTCGACGCCTGTCGTGAAGCCGCTGATCGCGTAGTTGCTGCAATGGACTTTCATCAGCATCGCGGTACGCGCGCTGATGGCTTCATGGTAGTCTTTCAGACGCGTGCGATTCGTCGTGCCGACTTCGCGCAGCCTGGCACCGGCGCGCGACATGATGTCGGGAATACGGAATGCACCGCCGATCTCCACCAGTTCCCCGCGCGACACGATCACTTCTTTCTTCAACACCAGCGCCGACAGGGTCAGCAGCACCGCGGCCGCGTTATTGTTCACGACGGTCGCGGCTTCCGCTCCAGTCAACTCGCAGATGAGTTCGTCGATCAGGTCGTCGCGGTCGCCGCGACTGCCCGTGGCAAGATCGAACTCGAGGTTCGCCGGACGCGTCAGCGCCTCAACCACCGCGCGCACGGCTTCGTCGGGCAGCAGCGCGCGGCCCAGGTTCGTGTGCAGCACCCGTGCCGGTGAGATTGAACACCGTGCGCAGACGGCTCTGCGCACGCGCAGCCAGCACGCGGCCGGCCTGCGCAGCGATCTGCGTTTCATCGCACGAGGCTGCGGACGGCACACTGGCATGAGCCGCCGCGCCGCCTGCGTTCACGGCAGCGTCCTGCAAATCGCGCGGCAACGCATCCAGCGTGGCGCGCACCGCGTCGACGACCTGCGTGCGACCATATTCGCCGAGCAACGGCTGCACCGCTGCTGATTGCATCACGCGCTCAACCGCCGGTACGTGCGCCAGCAGCGCATTCAATTCATTCCCAGATACTTCGCTCACGCCCCGCTTCTCCCGCTTATGCATCCGACGGCACTTCGGGCCAAAGCAGCGGATTCGGCCCGCTGCGCTGATAGCCCGCTTCGCTCATCAACAGATCGAGCGTGAGACTCGCGAGATCGTCGGCGAGCGGCTCGAAGTCGTAGTCTTTCTCCTGATAGCCGATCTTGCGATACGTATGGCACTCGTCGCACGATTCGGCCTTCAACGCTTCGTTGCCGCCTTCGATGCCGTGATACGCGATGCCTTTGGTCGAATCGCAATTCGAGCACTTCGTGCGGACCATGTGCCATTCGCTCGCACACAGCCCGCATTGCAGGTACCGGTAGCCCTGATACTGACCGCCGACGCGCACGATGCTCGCCACCGGTTGGCCGCCGCACGCCGGGCAGACGCCTGGCGTGTCGAGATACGGGATGTCCCGCGGATCGAGCCGGCTCGCAAGATCGGTCCAGACCACCTGCAACGCCGCCATGGTGAACGGCGCCGTAGCCGGCTCGATTTCAGTGTAGCGCTGGACAAGGACCGCATCGGCCTGGGTGTCGAGTTCTTCTGCGCTTTTCGCGCGCATTCCATCGAGCACCTTTCCGAGCGTCGCTGTCACGGCGCCTGCCGCTTCGACGCCATCGAGCAGATGATGCAGCACGGCGTGCCACGCCGGATCACGCCCGGGCGACAGCGCTGGCACCAGCGGCATCGAATGCTGCTGTGCATGCGCGATCGCCTCGGCGGACGGTTTGTGCGCTTCAAAGTTTGCCAGCACCTGCTGTTGCGCATCGGCCAGCGAGGCCATCAGGCGCAAATAGCCGCCGATCGGATTGCTGTCTGCGAGCTTGCGCAGGCGCGCCGCGCGCGTCGCGAATAGCGTGGCCCGCTCCGGCAGGCGGATACGTGGAATAGCCGAATGATCGAGCGATTCGATCTGACCAGGTTCTAGAATTCGTTGCACCACGGGGTGGGTACCTCATGGAACGGGAAAACTATCAGTTGTTGGTGGGGTGGGTTGTTTTTGCTGCGCAAGCTTTTTGCTGTGCAGGCTTCCTGCTAACTCTGGTTTTCTATTGGCGTTGCCACTTGTTTGGGGCGTCTGCTTTCTGCGGCTTGCTGAGGTGTTTTTTTACTGCTGCGCGTGTTCTCCTGCGCGGCAAAAAAACTACTTAACACTCTCCCGAAACCACCGAGGATGATGCTTCCTGGCCCACCCGAGGGTAACGGTTCCGCGCACCATCGCGCCGATGGACCCTTTGACCCAAAGGGCGGCATAAACATGCACGACAATCCCGACGATCAAAACAAACGCGGCAATCGCATGCACAACCGCCGCGAGGCGAATCACGTCAATCGGGAAAAAAAACGAAAAATACCGCCGCCATATCACGATCCCGCTTGCCAGCAATAGCACCAGACAAGCCACCATTGCAAAGAATAGCAGCTTCTGTCCGGCGTTGTAGCGGCCGATCTCAGGCAGTTTGTCCTCCTGATTAGCGAGCACATCGTCGATCTGCCTGACCCACTGGATGTCGCTCTTGTCCAGATAGTTGTGATGCCAGAAACGCAACGCAAGAATCAGGAACGACACGAACATCACCACGCCGACAAACGGATGCAGGATACGCGTCCATTGCCCACCGCCGAACAGCGCCGTCAGCCAGAACATTGACGGATGAAACAGCGCAAGACCGGACAACGCGAGCAGCACGAACGTGATCGCAGTGATCCAGTGGTTCGTGCGCTCGTTCGGCGAGTACCGCACGATCAGGTTCGGGTCATCATGCTTCATCTGCGTGCTCCTGAGTTTGGCCCCCGCGTTGGTCCTTGATCCGCCTTGCTTCATCGCGCGCGGCCTGTTCGTCGTCTTCCGTCACATCGTTCGGCCCAACCCGGGTGTAATGGAAAAACCCGCTCAGCGCCGCCAACGCAATGCCGGCCACCGCAAGCGGTTTCGCAATGCCCTTCCACAACTGCACCATCGGGCTGATCCGCGGATTGTCCGGCAGCCCGTGATACAGCGAAGGCTTGTCCGCGTGGTGCAGCACGTACATCACGTGCGTGCCGCCGACGCCGGGCGGATCGTACAAGCCCGCATGCTCGAAACCGCGTTCCTTCAGGTCCTCGATGCGCTCCGCCGCGTGCTGCTTCATGTCGTCCTTGGTGCCGAACACGATCGCGCCAGTCGGACAGGTCTTCACGCACGCTGGCTCCTGGCCGACCGCGACACGATCCGAACACAGCGTGCATTTATACACACGATGATCCCGCTTCGAAATGCGCGGAATGTTAAATGGACAGCCGGTGATGCAGTAGCCACAGCCGATACAGTTTTCCTCATGGAAATCGACGATGCCGTTCGTGTACTGGACGATCGCGCCGGGCGAAGGGCACGCCTTCAGGCAGCCGGGATCTTCGCAATGCATGCAGCCGTCCTTGCGGATCAGCCATTCGAGGTTGCCATCCGGGTTCTCGTATTCGGCGAATCGCATCACCGTCCATGAGTGCTCGGTCAGGTCGGGCGGGTTATCGTAGACGCCGACGTTCGTGCCGATTTCGTCGCGCAGGTCGTTCCACTCCATGCACGCGGTCTGACATGCCTTGCAGCCGATGCACTTGGTGACGTCGATCAGCTTCGCGACGCCACCCGTAGCCGGCTCGCGCACTGACGGCGGCTGCACCGTGGTGGCCGACACGCGCCTGATATCGAGCGATTGCAGCGCCATCATGTTCTCCTTTCGCGTGGTCAGGCTTTCTCGACTTTCACGAGGAAGGACTTGAATTCCGGCGTCTGCGTATTGCCGTCGCCGACCACTGGCGTGAGCGTATTGATCAGATAGCCCGGCTTCGCGAGGCCCTTGAAGCCCCAATGCAACGGAATGCCGACGGTCTGCACCTTCTTGCCGTCAATCATCAGCGGTTTGATGCGCTTGGTGACCACCGCCACCGCAACCATGTGCCCGCGATTCGACGACACCTTCACCCGGTCTCCGGCCACCACCCCGACTTCCTTCGCGAGATCCTCGCCGATCTCGACGAACTGCTCCGGCTGAATGATCGCATTGAGCCGCGCGTGCTTCGTCCAGTAATGGAAGTGCTCGGTGAGCCGATAGCTCGTCGCGACATGCGGGAATTCCGCTACCTTGCCGAACGCCGCGCGGTCGTTCGGAAACACGCGGGCCGCCGGGTTGCTCGTTACCTTGGGGTTTTGCGGATGCAGCGGGTTGTAGCCGAGCGGCGTCTCGAACGGCTCGTAGTGTTCGGGGAACGGGCCTTCGGCCATCCCGTCGCGGGCAAAGAAACGCGCAACCCCTTCCGGGTTCATGATGAATGGACCCATGCCGGTTTCCGGCGGTTCGTCCGCCTTGTAGTCCGGTATGTCGGCTCCGCCCCAGGTCTTGCCGTTCCACGCGATCAGCTTGCGGGTCGGGTCGAACGGCTTGCCGTTCACATCGCACGACGCGCGGTTGTACAGAATGCGCCGGTTCGCCGGCCATGCCCATGCCCAGCCGAGCGTCTGCCCGATGCCCGTCGGGTCCGCGTTGTCGCGCCGCGCCATCTGGTTGCCCGCCTGCGTCCACGCACCGCAGAAGATCCAGCAGCCGCTCGATGTGCTGCCGTCGTCCTTCAGTTGCGCAAAGCCCGCCAGCTGCTCGCCCTGCTTCACCAGCACTCTGGTCGGGTCCTTCGGGTCGGTCAGGCCGGCCAACGCGCGGCCGCTATATTCCATTGCCAGCTCTTCAGGCGTCGGGCTTGCCGGGTTCGCATACGGCCAGCTCAGATTGACGATCGGGTCCGCAAACTTGCCGCCCTGGTCCTGATACATCTTGCGCATGCGCACGAACAACCCCGACATGATCTCCAGATCGCTCCTCGCTTCGCCCGGCGCCTGGACGCCCTGCCAATGCCACTGCAGCACGCGCCCCGAGTTCACGAGCGAGCCGCGCTCTTCGGCAAAGCAACTGGTCGGCAGCCGGAACACTTCGGTCGGGATCTTCGACGCATCGACGTCGTTGAACTCGCCATAGTTCTTCCAGAACTCCGACGTCTCGGTCGCGAGCGGGTCCATGATCACGAGCCACTTCAGCTTCGAAAATGCGGCGGTCATCTTCGCCTTGTTCGGCGCGGACGCAAGTGGATTGAAGCCCTGTGCGATGTAGCCGTTCATCTTGCCCTGGCTCATCAGCTCATACACCTGCAACATGTCGTATGGCTTGTCGAGCTTCGGCAGGTAGTCAAAGCACCAGTTGTTCCCGGCCGTCGCCGCATCGCCCCACCATGCTTTCATCAGACTAACGAAGAAGCTTCGATAGTTCTTCCAGTAGCTCAACTGGTTCGGGCGCAACGGTTGTGTCGCACGCTTCGTGATGTATGCGTCGTAGTCCTGTTCGGCTTGCGACGGCAGCGTCATGTACCCCGGCAGCAGGTTCGACAACAGTCCAAGGTCCGTCAGCCCCTGGATGTTCGAGTGCCCGCGCAGCGCGTTCATCCCGCCGCCCGCGATGCCGATATTGCCGAGCAGCAGCTGTACCATCGCACCGGTACGGATCATCTGCGAGCCGACCGAATGCTGGGTCCAGCCTAGCGCATACATGATGGTGGCGGCGCGAGTCGGCGACGCGGTGGACGCCAGCATCTCGCACACCTTCAGGAATTTATCCTTAGGCGTGCCGCAGGTCTTCTCAACCATCTCCGGCGTGTAGCGCGCGTAGTGCTGCTTCATCAGGTTGTACACGCAACGCGGATTTTGCAGGGTCGCGTCCACCTTCACGAAGCCGTCGTCGCCGCGCTCGTAGTCCCACGTCGATTTGTCGGGGTAGCCGTGCTTGTCGGCGTCGTAACCTGAATAGAGCCCGTCGCTGAACGCGAAGTCCTCTCGCACGATGAACGACAGGTCCGTGTAGTTGCGCACATACTCGTGCTGGATCTTGTCATTCGTCAGCAGGTAATTGATGATGCCGCCTAGGAAGACGATGTCGGTGCCGGTGCGAATCGGCGCGTAGTAGTCCGCGACCGATGCAGTCCGCGTAAAGCGCGGGTCGACCACGATCAGGCGCGCCTTGCGGTGGGCCTTTGCCTCCGTGACCCATTTGAAGCCGCACGGGTGTGCCTCGGCGGCGTTGCCGCCCATCGCCAGAATGATGTCCGCGTTCTTGATGTCGACCCAATGATTCGTCATCGCACCACGGCCAAACGTCGGGGCAAGACCTGCCACCGTCGGGCCGTGTCAGACACGCGCCTGGTTATCGAAGCCCAGTAGCCCCATGCTGCGGGCCACCTTGTGCGTCAGGTAACCGACCTCGTTACTGCTCGCCGACGCGGCCAGCATACCGGTCGTCAGCCACCGGTTGACCTTCTTGCCGTCGTCCGTCGACTCGACAAAGTTGGCGTCGCGGTCTTCTTTCATCAGCTTAGCGATGCGGTCGAGCGCGTCTTCCCACGAGATGCGCTGCCACTTGTCGGAATCAGGGGCGCGATATTCCGGGTGGGTCAGACGGCTCGGGCTGTGAATGAAGTCGATCAGGCTTGCGCCCTTCGGGCATAGCGTGCCGCGATTGACCGGATGATCCGGGTCGCCTTCGATGTGGATGATGCTGGCCGTGGCGTTTTTTGCGCCATCGCCCAGACCGTACATCAGGACGCCGCAACCCACTGAACAATACGGGCAGGTGTTGCGGGTTTCAGTGGTACGCGCCAGCTTGTACTGCCGCACCTCCGCGAGCGCTGGTTCCGGCGAGAAGCCCATCAGGGCGATACTCGATCCGGCCAGCGATGTGGCGGTGACCTTCAGGAACTGGCGCCTCGTCAAATTGACCATGGTGGCGGCCCTCGGACGTAGACGTTGCACATCAACTACCAGTATAGATAGCGATTTTCGAATATTCTGTCGGGCGGCCAGCGGATAAACCCTCACTTGGCACACCAAATGAAGTGGCGAAGCGGGAGCGTGCGCTCGTTGAGGATGCCGAAGCGGTTCGCTAGTGCGCGGACGACAGCACGGCCGCGTGACCTGAGCCGGTCTGCGCGGCGATGTCCTGGGCGGTCATCCCGCGGTTGTCGCGTCCGGATGATCGTAGCCGGCGGCCCACATCAGCGCGGTCAGGTTGTTCTTGTAGATGCGGTTGACGTCGACGCCGGCATCCAGCAAGCGCTGCACCACCGCCGTGTGTCCCTGGGCCGCCGCATACTCCATCGCGGTTTTGCCGACCCGATCGGTAGCTGTTGGATCGGCGCCGTGCGCAAGCAGCAACGCGACGAGTTCGTCGTATCCGCCATAAGCCGCGGCCATCAGTGGCGTCACGCCCAACACGTCGGCCTGGCGGACGTTCGCACCATGCCCGATCAAGGTCTGCGCCGTTGGCGCGCTGCGCGGTTCCCCCTCACCTTACCTTGCTCGGCCATGCGCAGGGTTTGCCCGAGATCGCCGCGCTGGAACTGATATTTGCGCGGAGCGCGAAATCGAAGCGGCCGCCATGCGACTTTCTCGCCGAAAAAATCTTGTCGGAACTGCAGCGCTAGTCGACCTGCTCGGCCGCGCTTCCCCGATTGCACATACGTTGCTCAATGTGGCTCGCCGAGGCAAGCATCAGCGACATCGACAATCGGCTCGCTGTCGCCATAAGCTTCGTAAAAGCGGTCGACGCACCTTATCTGACCGAAGGTCCACCATGTCCCGGGCGGATCATGACCCAGCCACATCACAGTCGCCGCCGCCTTTGTCCGAAGTCCCCATTGTTGCCAGTCAGAGCCTGTTGGCAAAAAACGGCCCTGCTTGTCCGTGTACAAGTTCAGGTCCAGGCCGTATCGCTTCAGGTATGGCGGGTTAAGGAGATCCTCGATAGCAGGCTTTTCGCCACGGGAAATTCGGGCGTTTTCGACTGCCTCATCCAGCCGAAAATCGCTCATGGCACGGCTGATCATTGACAACTCGAACAGCAGCGGCGCGCCAATTGCCAGGCACGTAACACCTATGCAGAGTACGAGCACTGCAAGAACGCGCCTTCCGGTTAGCGATGTCCGTGACACTCGCGCCCCCATCGTCTGCTTTTCCTGTATGCCTGCGCGCGCCCAGGCAGCGTGAAACCACGCGCAGTCTCCTTGGGACGACGCGCAGCCTTGACGCGTGTGCGAAGCCCGCGCCGAACTTGTCGACAGCGCCGGATGCATCAGGGTGTTTCACCTTCCTGCGGCTTTTCGTCAAGATTGCTCCTGAACTCGTACTTCTTGTGCGAACCGTCGCAGAATGGCTTGTTCTGCGAGTGGCCACATCGACACAGCCAGACCTCATCCTTATCCACCTCAATATTTTTCCCGCCTTGAGTGGTAATCTTGAAGTCGCCCTTTATGTGGTACGGGCCGTCATTCCGGGGGGTAATAATCGCAGTCGCCATTTACGCCTCCGCTGATTCTGAATCACGCGTTCCGCACACGTTCGGGACACTCGATGCCGCAACCTGAATACAGGTCAATTTCAGTCTATATCTGATACCGCGTGAAGGTGCGGCGAGCGTTGCGGCATCGCACAAAAGCTTGTCGAAAGGTTTGCCGCGAATGGTATGAGGACATCATGATCTGGCATCGCCGATGCGGTGCTCGTGATGCACGCGCTGATCGCGCTTTTTATGGTGGGCGGACTCGCGGCGATCTGGGTTGGCTCGGGCCTCGGTTGGGAATGGGTACACCATCGGCTGTTCCGGCTCGCTCATCTGTTCACGATCGGCCTGGTGTCGAGCTTGTCACTGCTGGGTAGGCCGCCTGCTCTATTACGATATGCCGGCCTGGGTGTTCACGCTCTAATACGTGGTGTTCGCTCTGGTGGTGCTGCTGACCTGGCGCGGGGCCCCGCCCCGACAACACACGTAACTCAAAGGCGGTTGCCGTACGATCTACGGCGCGTCCGTTGTGTCGAGAAGCCGGGCTGCTTCACGCCTGGTCTCTTCGGCCTCACGCGGTCGTTGAGTCTGGCTGTAGAGCGCACTCAGGTTGCCGAGTGTCCGCGCCTCAGTCTTTGGCTTTCCAGTAAACTACTCAAGTAATGATTTCTTCAGATCCTCTGCGGCGATAATCGAGTTTATTCGGGTCTGGCGTGCCGGGAGAGATAACCATGATCTATTGATCATAAAGCACGCGAGCCGCCCCCCGTGCGCGGCGACGTCCGTTCAGGCTGCGCGTACGAATTCGTCTCATGAGGCTCCATGCGTTCGTCACTGTCGCTTTCTGTGCGCCGATCTGTTTCGTCGGCCGCCTCTCATGTGTTGTCGCCGCCTGGTGTAATCGTTAGTGGTGTCCTGCTGATGCTTTTCACGTGCAGCCTGTGCGCGTGGGTGCTTTTCGAGTCACGTAACGATGCCTACACCCGCGCCGAGGAGAACGCGCGGAACCTGATGCTGGTTATCGAGCGGGATATCGCTCGCAACATCGAACTCTACGATCTTTCTCTGCAGGCGGTAGTGGACGGCATGGCGGATCCACAGGTAATGGCACTCCCCTCGAAGCTGCGAAGTGAGGTGTTGTTCGACCGCGCCGCTTCGGGCAAGTACCTCGGCTCCATCTTCGTGATGAATGAGCGCGGTGACATCATTGTGGACTCCCGATTCATACCGGCGCGCGTAGGAAACTTCGCTGACCGTGACTATTTCACCTTTCACCGTGACAGCAGCAACGTAGGCCTCTACATCAGCAAACCCTACGCGTCACGGTTGCGAGACGGAGCGCTCACGATTGCCCTGAGTCGCCGGATTACGCACGCGGACGGCTCCTTCGGTGGTGTCGTGGTCGGGACGTTGAGCATCGACTATTTCCGTGCCCTACTGGACGGCCTGTCTGTCGGACAGCGCGGCACCGCGGCAGTGATCGAGACTAACGGAACCATGATCACGCGATTGCCGTACGACCCAAAGGTAGTCGGACGGAACATCCAGAGCGCCCCTGTGTTCATCCGGGCGATGGCGACCACCGAGGGTGCGTTCGCAGGCACTGCTTCAATCGACGGGATCCGCAGGCTCTACGTGTACAAACACTTACCCGGGCTTCCGATTATCGTCGACGTGGCACCTGCAGAGAGCGACATTTACGCTGAATGGCAACGCCGGGCCTGGCGACTCGGGATCGTGATGGCGGTGTTCAGCGTCATCCTTGTAGCCGGATCGTTGCTGCTGTCTCGAGAACTACAAAGGCGGCAGCTTGCGGAATCGAAACTACAGCATCTGGCGCGTACGGACGCCCTCACGGGGCTGAGCAACCGGGGGACCTTCGACGAAACGCTGCAGAAAGAATGGCAACAGGCCAATCGCACCGGCCGTCCGCTGTCGTTGCTGTTCGTCGACATCGATCAGTTCAAGGCGTACAACGACTACTATGGTCATCAGGCGGGCGATGAGGTGCTAAGAGCCGTTGCTCAATGCGTGGCCCTGTGCGTTCGCCGACCGGCCGACCACGTGGCCCGGTATGGCGGCGAAGAGTTTGTGGTGACCCTTCCCGATACCGACTCAACAGGTGCCACGAACATTGCCGAAACCATTCGGCATGCCGTATTTGATCTCAATATTGAACACGTCCAGAGCCAGTATGGCTGTGTGACCGCGAGCATCGGCGTGGTCACGTCCCAGGGGCGGGCGGTCCACGATGGCGCGGTTCTGGTGAAAATGGCTGACTCAGCCCTATACGAAGCGAAGTCAACCGGCCGTAACCGGGTTTGCGAGGCATAGCGAGCGTACATTGGAGCCGTGTCGGAGAGCACAGCGACGCATGGTCGCCGCTGCAGGGTGCGTCTTCAGACCCGGCTTCAGCCTTCTTTCGATTCCGGAATTCAGGGCGACCCGACGCGCCAGCCGGTGTCATCCGTCATTTAGTGGGAGGTCGAGTGCGCCGTCCGTTCCAGGCGTGGCAAGGCCTGGCGGGCGATGATACGCATTTCCGCACGAATCCTTACGCCTACCCAACATTCTCGCGGCGCGCTGATCGCCGTCAAGCGCGTTTCGTTGACGTTTCTCCGATGCCCCTTCGGCCTCGACGGCGGACGGACCCGGACGCACGCAGGAGACAGCATGTGGTATGCGTGGCTTGAGGAGCAGCGTGACCCGATGCAGTCGCTCAGCAACTGGGCGATGCGCGGATGCGATGCCTGGACGTCGCCGGCGATGCCTTGCATGCCCGTCGCCGCTGCCGGCTATGACTGGCTGTACCGGCTGGTTCGACCGACCCCCGCGCCACCGCCGTTCGGCATCGCGGCGGTGACGGTCGGCGACCGGTCGGTACCTGTGGTCGAACAGGTGGTCGACAGCACGCCGTTTTGCGCGCTGCGGCAATTCGCGCGCGCGCCGGCGCCCGTTGCACCCAGGCGCGGTCAAAGCCGCACTGCGCCACCGGACATCTTCCTTTGCGCGCCGCTCGCGGGACACCACGCGGTCATGCTGCGCGAGACCGTCGAAACGCTGCTGCAGGACGGCGATGTGTACGTCACCGACTGGGCCAACGCACGTGACGTGCCGCTTGCCGCAGGCCGCTTCGGACTCGACGACTATGTGCTTGCGGTCGAACGCTTTCTGCGAAAACTGGGCTGCGCGAATACACACGTCATCGCCGTCTGCCAGGCCACCGCGCCGACCCTTGCGGCCGCGGCATTGCTGGCGAGTGAAGGAGAAGTGCCACCGCTCAGCCTGACGCTGATGGGCGGGCCGATCGACACGCGCCTCAACCCGACCGCCGTCGACCGCTTGGCGCAAAGCCACAGCCTCGACTGGTTTCGCGACACGGTGATCGATACCGTTCCGCCCCGCTATGCCGGTTCAGGCCGCCGGGTCTGTCCGGGCTTCATCCAGCACGCGGCGATCGTCGCCACGCATCCGCACCGCCAGTTGGCACTCGAATCGCGCTACTGGTCGAGCCGCCTCTCAGTCGATGAGACAGCCATCGCGAACAGCCTGCGCTCACTGAACGAATACGCCGCGATCCTCGACATGTCCGAAGACTATCTGCTCGACACGATCCGCGTGATCTTTCAGGAACAGCACCTCGCCCGTGGGGAATGGTGCGTCAGTGGACGCGGCGTGCAGCCGCTGGATCTCGCATCCACGGCGCTTTGCACCGTCGAGGGCGACCGCGACGACATTGCCGGCGCGGGCCAGACGCATGCCGCTCACGCGCTTTGCAATGCGATCCCGGTACAGAAGCGCTGCCGTTTGACGATACCAGATTGCGACCACTACGACCTGTTCACTGGCCCGAGGTGGCACGACGTGATTCACCCCGCCGTGGTCCAGTTCTGGGCGTCGGTGCGCTGACCGGGGCGCTCTTCCAGGTCAGCCAGAATCTCTGTCCTCGTGGCCAGCAAAACGCAACGAACCCTGATGGGCTGCGAACCGCTCGGCGCCGCCCGCGGGTTCGAGGGCGCATCGTTTGGTCAATGCTGACGTCGCTCAGGTTGCACCCGTCTTGAGGAATCCTAGCATGAAGGAACGCCCTATTCTTTTCAGTGGCGCGATAGTGCGGGCGCTGCCCGACGGCCAGGCGACGGACTATCGAAGATGTGCCGCAGGATCAGGATGTGCGCCCAGTCCTCACCTGGCGGTCAATCGCTGTCCTCATACGATCAAACGACGCATCAAATGCATTTTCCAGACTGTGGAAGCGGCCTGCGGAAATACCATCAATCGGCACGTTGATCCGGTTTGCCTGCGTGGTCTCCCTGATCCATTGCGTGGCGACGTAGAACCCGTTGGTCGAGTCTCCGCTGACACCGGAAGTCATCTCGAAACCCATGTACTCGTAGTTGCGCTTATCCTCCATGAACTCGACTCCTGTTATCTGGGAGAAATCGCAGCATGAAGGAACGCCCAATCATTTTCAGGGAGCCATGGTACGCGCAGTGTCACCCATTAACGTCACTGCCCTGCTGGGCCCTTCCTTCGATGACGTCTATGCCGTACTTAAGAAGAATGGCGCGCGCCTCGTCCACGGATTGCGCCGGCCTCACCCAGTTCGGCGTGTACCTAGTGTCGGTCGCAGTCGCGCCTCTCTTGTCAATGATGGACACGGTGCCGGTGAAGGTCGCCTGATCAGGCCAATTCGGGACATTGGCCTGAATGTAAAGCCCCTGTTTGTATTCCGACAGTTGTGCGCTCATTTCGCCCTCCATCGCAGCGTTCGAGGAATCGTAGCACTCGCTGGCGATCTTCCCTCGAAGAGGATCGGGGGTCAGATTCAAGGGCATTGTCAAGTTGCTGCGCGTGAGACGAAACCCCCGCAGGGGCGACGATCGTTCAGAAAGCAGTCGGATTTTGGGCGAGTTCGGTGAATTCGCGCCAGGCAACAAACCTTGTGCCATACCCGGCTCGCTGCAGAATCCAGCTCAGATACACCGCGCGCATCAGCTCATTGACCAGGTGTCCGTTTCCGTGACCGCTCCGGCACGCGACCAGCGCAAGATGATTGGCGAGAGACTGTTCGCGTGCCGACGCCCGATCCATTGGCAACAGAAGCGCCCTGGTCAGCGGTTTGTGGCCGCGGGCACTGCGCGACTTATTTCGTTTGGAGGACACGGCTTCGGAGTTGCAGGGAGCGGTTTGAGAACGGGAGATTATAGCGGGACTGCCTGCGGGGATTTTCAGCTCACGTTAGCCGTGAAGCGCCACGCCGTGCCCTCTATCGGCCTCCGATTTGTCGTTCGTCAAAGGTCGGAATTTCTCTCTGAGCCGGTTTAAAACTAAACTGCCGCTGCAGTCGACCCAGGTCGTGTGGAAACCCGATGGAATTACAATGCGACGCATGACCGCTGACCCCAGCGGCGCGTTCGGCTGCCTTTGGGGCCATCATGGCGACGACGAGAAGGTGAACCTCTCTGATGCGTTCCAGACGAGTTTAAGGGCTTTGTTTCAGGACCTACGGGGTGCTCATGCACCCACCAGCCGCATTGCCTTCATCGTCTTCTTGAAGCCAAGGATTCTCAGCACTCGCGTGAGATTGTAGGCGAGTACGTTCAAGCTCATCTCGGTTCCCACGTTGGGCAGCCTGCGCGTCAGGAAGTGCGTGTAGCCCATCCAATGCTTGAACGTTCCGAAGACATGTTCGACGGTTCGCCTGCGCACTGTCATCGCATCAGGCGTCTTGTCCAGCCGACGTTGAACTGCCTCCAGCACCGACTCATGCTCCCATCGACTTATCCGTCGTTGGCCGCTGGGAGTGCACTGTGACTTTATTTTGCATTGCGAACAGGCGCTGCTCCAGTATCGATGTAGCTGCATCCCGTGTTCCTCGCTGGTGTATCGGTAAATTGCCCGCTCTCCAGCTGGACATTGGTATTCGTCGTCCCGTGCAATGTAGATGAAGTCTGCCTTGTCGAACCGGCCATGGAATTTCGCGCCTGACGTCGTGGGCTTCGGCAGGATCACTGCAATCCCTGCATCCGCGCACTCCTTGATCTGAGGCCCACTGTAGTAGCCACGATCGGCGACTGCCCGCAGTCTGGTCTTGCCCATCGCATCGCGCGCAGCCTTCGCAATAGGACTGAGCTGTGCCCGATCACTGCCAGAGTTTGTGACCTCGTGAGCGACGATGAGGTGGTGTTTGGCGTCAACGGCCACCTGCACGTTGTAGCCCACCATTTCCGAGCCTTTGCCGCTCGTCGCCATGGAGCGCGCGTCGGGATCAGTCATCGAGAGTTGGCCATCAGGCTGCGTCTTGAGTTGTTGCTTGATCTGATCGAGGTTTCGCATCTGCTCGCGTAAGCGCGCGATCTTGTCTTGCAATCGAGTCGTTTTCGCTTCCAGCTCAGCCGGTTGCGTACGATCGGCAGTCTCCAGCGCGTTCAGATACCGCTGGATGCTCTCCTCGATCTGCTTCTGGCGCTTGTCGACCTTACCCTCGGTGAAGTTGCGATCGCGCGTATTGACTGCCTTGAACTTGCTGCCGTCAATGGCGACCAGCGCTTGCGAGAACAGCTTCAGCTCACGGCACAGCATCACGAAGCGGCGACACACGTTGCGAATGCCGATACCGTTGTCACGACGAAAGTCGGCTATGGTCTTGAAATCCGGAGCCAGGCGACCCGTGAGCCACATCAACTCAACATTGCGCTGGCATTCGCGCTCAAGACGCCGGCTCGATTGAACCCGGTTCAGGTAGCCGTAGATATAGATCTTCAGCAGCACTGCTGGATGATAGGACGGGCGACCTGTAGTCGACGGCATTGCTCCATCGAAGCCCAGTGATGCAAGGTCAAGCTCTTCTACAAACGCCTCGATAATCCTGACCGGGTTGTCCTCTGCGGCGAAGTCATCGAGGCACTCTGGAAGCAGCGTCACCTGCTTGCGATCTTCACCTTCTATGAATCGCTTCATCCGGTCACCCAAGCTGAATGAGTTAATCCAGTTTAGGCGATCAGCGCGTTTTCACACAAGCTCGACCCACAACTGCCGCCCATCTCCGCGCGCCCTTCAATAGCCGCTTACGAGGTACAACGGTCGATCCTTTTTCTGGTTCGTGCGTCAGGTCATCGGCCAACTGAGTCGCTCAACATCCGGCTAAGTTCGGACACGTTCCGACTTTGGTGCGTGCATTAATTGGGTGGCCGAACGCCGCGGGCGCTGACCGGCATCGCCACCGCGCTCACGCGGCTGGCGGACAAAGGCCGTCTAAGCCCGGACGCGGCACAGGCCACGATCGCGCGAATCCGCGCGGCCGTGGGTCTAGCCGATCTTCGCGACGCTGGCCTCGTGATCGAAGCCGTGGCCGAGCGGCTCGATATCAAGCAAAAGATTTTCGGTGATCTCGAAGACATCGTGGCAGAGCAGTGCATTCTCGCCACCATCACGTCGTCCATTTCGATCACCGCGATCGGCGCTTCGTTGCGCAATCCGGCGCGGCTGGTCGGCATGCACTTTCCACCCCTCCCCAGTAATGGCGCTGGTGGAAGTGGTCAGCGGACTGGCAACCTCGAAGGAGACAGCGCAGCGCGTCTATCTGACGGCCGCAGCCTGGGGCAAGACACCGGTTCACGCGAAGTCGACGCCGGGGTTCATTGTTAACCGCGTGGCGCGGCCGTTTTATGCGGAAGGCTTGCGTGTGCTGACCGAGCAGGCGGCCGATCCCGCTTCCATCGACGCCGTGATGCGCGATGCGGGCCAGTTCCGCATGGGACCGTTCGAACTGATGGACCTGATCGGGCACGACGTCAACTTTGCCGTGACCGAGTCGGTGTTTCGCGCGTATTTGTACGATCGCCGGTTCACGCCTTCGCTGAATTTCCTTTCGTCCGACGCACGCTGTGAGGTTCTCATGCCCACCCGAATTCTTGATGAACACGATCCTCGCCCGACTCCTCTCGCCGGTTTGAAGATGGCCCGGTCTCGTGGACACGGTCTATTCTGTGAAGGAGGCGGTGCCTTGATCGATACCGCGGTATGTGTCTTTCTAAATGATGGAGATATCATGCCTCAACCGTCCCGCCTCTCACGGCACGCACGCGTATGGGCGTTTTTTGTTGCCTTTGCTGCACTTCTGCTCCCGCTGCTACCCTCCACTGCCCATGCGACCAGCACGACGACACACCAGGTCGTAATCAAGCGCGATGAATACGGCGTGCCGCAGATCTACGCGGACACCACCTATAAGCTCTTCTATGGCTACGGCTATGCAGTAGCGCAAGACCGCCTGTTCCAGATGGAGATGGCCAAACGCAGCACGCAGGGCACGGTGGCCGAAGTGCTCGGCGAGAAATTCGAGAAGTTCGACGAGGCGACGCGCGGCAACTACTGGCCCGCGTCGATCGAACAGCAAATCGCCGCATTGCCGAAAAACGAGCGCGACATTCTCGACGGTTACGCGGATGGCATGAACGCCTGGATTGCGCAGGTGCGCGCCCACCGGGCCACGCTGATGCCCAGGCAGTTCAACGACTTCGGCTTCGCGCCGTCGAACTGGAGCGCATTCGATGTGGCGATGGTATTCGTCGGCACAATGGCGAACCGCTTCTCCGACAGCACGAGCGAAGTGGACAACCTTGCGCTGCTCACGGCGTTGAAGGACAGGTACGGCGACGTACGCGGCATGGAACTCTTCAACCAGTTGAAATGGCTGGTGAATCCGGATGCACGCACGACCATCGCCCCCGACGAACGCACCTATCCGGTCAAGCTGGGCGCACAGGTAGGCAGCGGCCCGCTCGCCTATACGCTGCCTCGCTACGATGGCCCGCCGCCGATGGCCGAGCGCCTCGCGCGCGGGGCCGACGGCATGCTGCTCGCGCTCGATCCGGTTGCCAACCGCAACACGGTGCTGGCGCAGTATGCGGCGAGCGGCGCCAATGGTCTCGCCGGCTTTCCGACTACCAGCAACATGTGGATCATCGGCAAGCATCGTGCGCGCGGGGCGAAAGCCATCATGCTGAACGGCCCGCAGTTCGGCTGGTTCAACCCGGCATACACCTATGGCGTCGGATTGCATGGCGCAGGCTTCAATATCGTGGGCAATACGCCGTTTGCGTATCCGTGCATGCTGTTCGGCCACAATGGCCGGATCTCGTGGGGCTCGACGGCCGGCTTCGGTGACGATATCGACAATTTCGCCGAGCGCATCGATCCTGCTCGCGCCGATTTCTACTGGCACAACAGTGCATGGGTGCAGATGGAAAAGCGCACGGAGATCATTCACGTGAAGGATGCCGCGCCCGTGACGCTCGACGTCTACCGCACCGTGCACGGCATCGTGATGCAGCGCGACGACACCACGCATACCGCGTACGCGAAAGCACGCGCCTGGAACGGACTCGAAGTCCAGTCGCTGCTCGCGTGGACCCATCAGGCACAGGCGCACGACTGGAAAAGCTGGACCGCCCAGGCCGCGCGCCAGGCACTGACGATCAACTGGTACTACGCGGACCGTGACGGCAATATTGGCTACGCGCATACGGGCAAGTATCCGCAGCGTCGCGCGGGACACGATCCGCGCTTACCGGTGCCTGGAACCGGCGAATGGGACTGGCGCGGTCTGTTGCCCTTCTCGACCAATCCACAGATCTATAACCCGCGCAGCGGCTACATCGCGAACTGGAACAACTCGCCGGAGAAGGGCTATCCCGCATCGGACCTGTTCGCGTTCCTGTGGGGTCAGGCGGACCGTGTCGATGAAATCGCGCGGCGCATCGATGCGCACGCCACGCTGGATACAGACGACGTCTGGCAGATCCTCAAGGAAACGAGCCGCGCCGACCTGAACGTGCACCCGTTCCTGCCGTTCATCGAGCGCGCGACTGCAACGCTACCCAATGACGATCCGCGTCGCCGCGTGGCCGATTCGCTGGCGCACTGGAACGGCATCAACGACGATCCGAAAGACACTGGCAAATACGCGCAGCCCGGCTCCGCGATCATGAATGCGTGGCTCACGTCGATGCTCGGTCGAACCGTCGTGATGGCCGTTCCCGCACCGTTCGACAAGTGGTACACGGCAAGCGGTTATGAGACAACCCAAGACGGCCCGACCGGCTCGGTGAACCTGAGTGCGGGCAGCAAGATCCTGTACGAGGCGTTGCTCGGACCGCGCTCCGGTGTGCCGCAACGCGTCGACCTGTTCAACGGCGCGCAACCTGACGACGTGATCCGCGCCGCGCTGGACGATGCATGGAAGTCGCTGTCCCAACGCTACGGCGACGACATCACTCAATGGAGAACGCCTGCTGTGACCCTGACGTTCCGCGCCAATAACTTCTTCGGCGTACCGCAGGCTGATGGGTCGGAAGCCATCCATGTTCCGGAATACCAGAATCGCGGAACGGAAAACGACCTGATTGTGTTCGGCAGCGAGGGCGCAGCAGGCAAGGTCCAGGCATCGGATGTGGTCGCGCCAGGCCAGAGCGGCTTCGTTGCACCGGACGGCACACGCTCGACGCACTACGCAGACCAGCTCGAGCTGTACACGGGCTTTGGCCGTAAGGCGCTATGGCTCGACGACGCCGATGTGGCGCAGCATACGCGGCAAGTGGAGAGGCTTGACGTGGCCGAACCAAAATAGTGAGGCAGACTGAAGAAGTCTATAGTCACCCCCGTCGCGACCGGCAAGCTGGCCAAGACCTTCCGATGTACAAACGGCACGCGTTGGCTGGGGTATCTGTCGCGGCGGCATCCGGAGAATCGCGTCTTTCAGGGCTATTTCTATGTGTGATAGAAGGGTTATCGCAACGGCACGGCCGGAAAGCACGACCGTAACCGGCGTGATGCTTCGGCACGTCTTCGGGATCCTCGAACGGCGGCTCCGGCGGGCAACACTGACGCTTCACGACCCCTTTGAGCCGTTCTGAAACGACTCGTGAGCGGCAGCTTCCGGCCCGACATGAGCCAATCGTTTCACGTCAACTGCAACCTGCACGTTGTAGCCAACCGTTCCCGTGCGGCGCGTGACTTCCCGCAGGGTTCCGTGAACCAATGTGCGAGACTAGCCTGGCTTGCCTTCGTGTTCGTCAACCGCAGCGCGAAGCCGATTGAACCCATCTGCGAATGCAGCCGACGCGTCACGAAATCGAGCAATTGGCATCGGAACGTTGCGTGCGCCACCGATCGCCGCGAGCTGTATCGTCTGCGCGGCGATATAGAACCCGGTAAGTGCGTCACCATCGACTGCGCCGTCCAGCTTACATTCCCTATATAGCTCGTTGCGTCGCAGCATACCAGCCTCCGTCGTGATTTTCGAAGCACCGCTTGTCACGCCTTCTCGGGCCAAGCTAGCTGATGCTCGCCCATCACCCACTCGTTAGGAGGGGTGCCAGCAGGTGTATTTTGGTACAGCCAGCTTCCGCAGACCGTGCCATTCCAGTTGCTGCTGATTTTCGTCACGTGGCTCGGCGGCCCGATTGCACTAACGCCGGAAGCTGCAAGATCGCCATGCGGGGGAACGCTGGCTGGCTTGCCAAGTAATTCGCGACAGGCATTGCAAGGCTGCATAACTGTCTCCAATGATCTGATTCGAGGAGTCAAATCGCTCGGCCTATGCCGAGTTCGCGTCGCACCACGGGATCGCCCAGCGCTGCGTCGCCTCGATAGCGTCTGCGTCGGAGGGATAGTCGCCGAGGTCGCCCGACCAATTGACCTCGACGGTGTCGCCGCCCACCGAGGCGCGCCGGGAGATCTTTGCACGGGCGTACAAATCGCCGCCTTCATCAAGAGGCGACGCGTACTCCGCCCGCATCGCTCCGGATCGACAAGGCCACATCACTCCTTCCCCCCGCCGTTGATCCCGCTTCCACTTCGCCATACCTGCTTGCCCCGCTCGGAGAGTTCGCCGCAACTATGCTCCGCGTCGGCCTCCGTCCCTTCTATCGCCATCTCGCCGCCCGCTTGTTCCTGTGCCTTTTGTTTCTGCTTGTGCTGAGCTGCCACGGCTTCATCATGCGACCTGCCTGCATAATTCAAGGTCATTTCGTTAACTCCTCGAGGAAACAGTCTTTGCAACGTGGCAAGCTGCCGAGCGCGCGTCATTTCCGGGGCTACAATCCGAATTGCTTGCCTAGCCTGTCCAATACATGGTGTTCATCCAGCCACTGGATCTCCCGCTTCCGCTGACGGCTGTGCCTATACCGCTGCAGCGACGCGCCGGACATCAGCACCATCCCGATCAGGATGCCCCACATTGCGTACGTCATATCATCCTTTTCAGTTTGTTCTCGATTTACACCGGGCGACGGACTACGCCGTAGAGAATTAGCACTCGCGTACGCCAGCGCTTCAAAGATCATATTTTGTGTCATTTAGTGCTTATGGCGCAGCCAGTCGCGAATCGGATGCGTGTCTAGCCAACGGGCAACTGGTTCGTCCTTGTGTTCTCGCCTGTACCGTGTCGCTACGAATATCGCGACGCATAGCAGCACCACGACCCCCACTACAAAACTGATCATCGACTGGCTCATGGCAGCCTCCTTTGAGGTCAGAACCATGCTTATATCTTAGGTAACCAGAGAAATAAAAGCGGCGATTGTCATTCACCGATCCTTGTTTCGTGCGCTTCTTTTCTCGCAGCCGCGGCCTATCGTCAAGGTGCGACGCCGGATCACGGATTTCCAATCAAAAGCATTCTGCGTCCCGGAAATCAGAAAACCAAAGCTTCGCCGGTCTCGCCAATTCCGCCATGTCAAGGCAGATCAGGCTTCCGCCTAACCATCACCGACCTTCCCGATTGCAGGGGGGAACCTCCCTCTCCTGGCCACTTCATCGCGTATTTCATCCATTGCTTCGGTGTCCTGTACTGAATCACCTTAACATCTCCGGCCTTACCTTCCGGCACGACCGGCATACCATCATCGGTTGCGGTCTCTGCTGCTTCTCTCTGTTTCTTGCTTTCTGCCAGTTCTTCCGCATTCACCTGGTCATCTATCATGCTGCTCTCCCACCGTGAGACAAACCGGTTCGCCAATCGTCTATTGCCGCCGCCTTCATAGTTGAGACGAGGCGCCACATCGTATTCGGATTCAAGTTGTAACGCCCGTCGCAGCATGACGGGTGTCATGCATCGGCGAGAGCCCGTCAGGAAGCCGGCCAGCAGGACGATTACCTGCCTTGTCGATTCTCCAGTTCATGCACGGCAGCCAGTGTGATGAACGCCGAGCGTGTCATGTGACGTTCTTTTGCTGCTGCATCGACTTGCTGAAGCAGGCTCTCAAGCAGGCTGAGTTGAAGGCCCACGGCTTTCGAGGTAACCCGAGCGAGGTTGATATCGACAAACATCCAGATTCCTTCGCCGTCATCCATGTCGAGCGCATGCAATTCCGATGTATTGCAGGTGGGTGCGGGTATGAGCTGCTCGCTGTGGTCATACATCAACTCCACAACCGCCTGAGCATTGCGTGTCAGTTCGTCAAACGAATCGCCACTCGCATCGGCGTTCGGAAAATCGGGGAAACTGGCGCGAAAGCCAGTATTGCTATCCCGGTGGACATACAACGGATATTGCATGACCTGCTCCTTGCGAGCGGAGCGCCGACAGACGCTCACTGCGCAACGCTATGCTGGGGGTGTTTTTTGTACGAGCGACAGCCGATGAAGTCTGCACGCATGCTTCATTAGACGCTTCATGTACGAATACGCAATGACTTTCTCTGGTCATGCCGACGCTTCATCAAGGAAAGCCAGAAACCGCATATGCACAGGGTGATCTGTTCAGATGGCGCCCTGTGTTCTGACTGGATTTCCAGGCGCTCCGGCCCATCCATTCGGAAGGGCTGCTTTCTACCGATGTACGGGGCGAGCGACGCAGGCCGATAGCAGCGCCATCAACTCGTTCTCCCAGTTCCAACGCTGAATGTGAACCCACCATGGCCGGTCAACGGCCACGCCGTTTGGTTCGACCAGCAGATCTGCACCGGCCAGGGACACCGGCACGGTCCGTATCCTGTCGATACACGGCACAAGAATGTATGTCTTCACCTCGACGGCCTTGGTGTAGACAACTGGCAGGATAGGCGCTGGCGGCCGCGGCACGTACCCCGGTACAACAAGCAGCACGCTACAGGGCACCGCGCAGACGATCGGATGGACGTCAAGCCGAACGGAACGGCCTGACCTCAATTATGCAGCTTTACGCCTTCCAGGATGCCAGCCATGATCGCCTCCATTGGGGCTTTCGAGGAGTCGTGGCACGCGACGAAAGGCGGGACACTCGGAGCGTGTCAGGCCCTCATGCGAGGTCCGACGCGCCCTGAGTTTGCGTCTACTCAGCGGGGCCAAGGATTACGTCGATAGCGGCCTGGCCGGCGATCTCCGCAACAAAGTAGGCCCAGCGACGGGAAAACGGTCCGCCCCGGATCTTGATGCGCTCGCCGAGCGCTGCTACGCCGGGAGGCTTGACGGGTCCCTCAATACGAAACCAGACGTCGAACATGTCCTTCGATGTGGACAGCAGATCAACGTGAATTTCGAATCCGCGATATTCGACCGTTCGCTGCATGAAGACCTCCGGTTCCCGCACCGCCGCAAGACGGGCAAATCAACGGTGGACCAACTTTTCTTCGGCCGTCGCCTTCACGCGCGCGTCGCCCGCATCTTTTGCGGCCAACTCTGTCGCGAAATTCTCCCCAGAAACGATCGATCTCATGAGTTCGCAGGAGGTAAGGTTCAGGAGCGGAATCACCCAAACATGGCTGCCCGCTTGCCCGGCAGTCTGGCCTACCGCCCGTGGCTTCCCCGTATTCGCGAATCCCATGATCACCTACCGACAGAGACACGTTGGAGAATCCCGCAGGAGAGAGCGTCCGATTCTTCTCAGCGGCGCCATGTGTCAGTCATTGTCGTCGGCCGCGAGACAACTGTGCCGTCAAAAGGGCAAATGTGCTCGGCGCGTGCCAATGCAACTCGCGCGTACTGAGCTTGAACCGCAGCCGTCTGCCGATATCATCTGGCGAATTGAGTTCGTCGTGGCGAGGGATGAAATCGGGCTTCGATCCCGAGTGGCTGACTCCGGGCGAAAAACGCTTGCGTACTGTGAGATTGCGGTGGGGGTACTGATCCTTGGTTGCGGGCGACCTCGACCTGTTCCCCCGAGGCGTGAGTGTTGCCACCGGGAGCACCGTGCGTTCCTGACCTGGCGCGCGAATGTCCATTTTGGTCTCGTCAGTTGCAGCTTTGGGTCGGCACACGCCTGCCGCCTATCGGCCGCCGTCAACCGTAGTGAGGCTTCGCAACCGCCTGCGACGCCGTGGGGGCGACATCGGCGACGCGCCCGAAGGAGTTGTTCTTCCGGATGCACGCGCAGGGCTTGAGTATGCCTGCTTCCAGGCTGGTACCCGCGCCGGGTGGCCGGTCAACTCTTACCTGCAGCCCAATAAGATGCGGGATCTCATTCCGGCTTATCGAAGACGCCAGCTTCGAGATCCTGTCTGAAATGCTGCACCCAACCGGTTTCGAAGCCGATGGGGTATTCCCTCGCAATTTGTGTTGATAGTCTGGTTACGGTGACATATCCCTGCAGGCCGACGTTCTCGTCGCCCTTGGGGTCAGTCGTATCCGTTTCCAGCAGTTCGAATTCACCTTCTGCCAGTCCCTTGCGCTGCAAGGTCGCCAGAAAAGCCTGACGTTCATCCGCTTCGATCAGTCGCATCTTCCGCCCTCCCGTCTGTCCGACAGCGATATTCGTGGTCCCCTTCACGACGTTGTCATAACCCCCCAAAAACCCCAGAACGTTACGCAGTGCCCGAGTGCGTCATAGCTGCGGCTGAGGTTGTGAAAGTCGAGTGCCATACGCTCATCTGGGTCCGATCCGGTCGCAGTCGGGAATCATCAGCGTACAGCTTTTGTGCACGCGTTCGATGGAAAACTGTCCGGACAGTTTTGTCATAGTTCCGGCCATCCTTCATGACCCGTCGCCATTTGCATCGGTGCGCGCATCGCCATGAGCGGTCGAAACCGCCTGCAGGTGCCGCAAAAAGACGCAAAGCCACGCTCGAGGTATGTCCCTTCTGCGTAAGGCCCCTGCGCTGAACCATGTCATCGCGGGACGTTGTCCCGCCGGGGATTGTTTGCACGGTACCGCTATCAGCAGCAATTGCGCACAGCGCCCGGGCTCGTATCTGTGCCGACAGCAACGTCCGCTCGCTGGACGAGCCGATGCGAATGGACGGATCAGTCCATGCGCAGACCGGTAGTTGAGGCTCGCTGGCTACAACAGGGCTACACTCAAAATGGGATAAATTCCGGAGCAATGCCATGACCGACGCTACCCCCCAAAGCACATTTCGCGGTCTTCCCCTGACGCCGGAGCAGGACGCAGAAGTCAGGCACTACATAAAGAAGAAAGAGCAGCATGGCGCGCCGGGGGCACGCCGGAGCTGGCGGCCATGCTTCGAGACATGCTGGAGCCCCCGAGCGACGACGACGGAGGGCCCGGTTCCACCGTCGACGAAACGAAGGCGGCCACAGAACGCGCGACAGCTTCCATCGACGAGACCATGGAACCTATTGAAGCCTGCGAAGAGCGGAATGCTGCGATGGAAACCGAGGGTATGAGGGGACCGAAGCGTTGAATCCCAGGCAGCGCTCGCGACTGGTGTTGAAATTCACCCAACGCATCCGGACCGTGGCATGAGCCTGTTGGGAACCCGGAATCACATCGATTGCGGCGCCGCCGGTCAGCTCTGCAATCGGCGCCCCCCACCGGCGGGAAGACGGGGCTCGCCGTGTACTTCGATGCCTGCGCCCCAGAGACTCCTTTCGGAGGACAATGAAACACGTTCTATCGATGTACCCTTATCCGTACCGGGCACAAAGCCGATTTCAAGGTCGGCGCAGAAGCCAGCCGGGGATCTGTCGCAGTCACTGCGCGAAACCACTCGCGACGAGCACGAAAAAAGCAATCAGGCACACGATGCCGGACGACCGCACGGGATTATGCCTGGTCGGCCACAACCTCTCAGTTAGATGGAACGTCCGGTGGCTTTCCATCTAATGACGTCGATCGTGGACCTGCGCGGCTCGCGTCGTGCCACCCTTTTCGCGGAACTGTGCGAAAGCGCAAAGAGCCGTGCAGCAAGCCACACCCGGTATGATTGCGCGGACGTTGTACCCGTGGCGCCCTTTCGACGTATGTCCTATCGGCGACAGGAGGAGATCGTGAAACGCGATATGAATCTGGCACTCGCAATATTGAAGATTCTCGAGGAAAACAAATCCCCGCACCTCAGCGAATTTGACATTGAAAGCGCGCTCAAGGATGCGTTCGATGTTTCGAACCGGGGTGTGTGGTATCAGTTGAACCTGCTGGCCGACGCAAATCTCGTCCGCTCGATGGGTAGCGACTGGCGGCTAACCTGGGATGGCCACGAGTTTTTGAAGTCGGCGGTCCCGAATACCTTCGAAGACACCTGAAGGGTGACCTAAGCGCTGGAAACATCCCCCGGTTTTCGTGAAGACGACCCGATTGCCGGGGCATCGTACAGGAGGCGCCGAACGCAATAGCAGTTTGCCGAAGCGCGTTCGATTCCACGACTTGATGACGACCGCGCCCCAACGTCCAGCCAGCCGATTTTGTACAGCCGCATGTGCGGATATTCCTGGTCTGAGGGGAACATGGACCGGTTAAAGCATGCGATGCTTGAATATCACGAGCGCAGCAAGCATCGCGTCGGCGGCTACGCCCCTGGCCCCGGGAAACTCGACTGGGCAACCCAACCGGATCCGTTCCGGGTGTTTCACGGCGCACCGCGCATTGGTCTGCCGTTAGCCGCGGATAGCCTGACTACACCCTACAACGAACTGCGCTGCGGCGCTTTACCGCCCGCGCGCAGATTCGATCTTTCCAGTCTGGCAATCCTGTTCGAACTTTCGCTCGGCCTGTCGGCGTGGAAATCCTACGGCACCCAGCGGTGGGCACTGCGCTGCAACCCTTCGAGCGGAAATCTGCATCCGACCGAGGGCTATCTTCTGTGTCCGACTCTGCCCGGCTTGTCCGGTGGGATTTACCATTACCTGAGCCGGGACCATTCCCTTGAATGTCGCGCTACAGTGGATGACGAACGATGGAGCGAGGCGTTCCCGCAAAGTGGCGTCCTGGTCGGCATAAGCTCGATCCCTTGGCGCGAGGCGTGGAAATACGGCATGCGCGCCTGGCGCTACTGCCAGCACGATTGCGGCCATGTCATCGCCGCGGTGAGTTACGCAGCGGCAGCGCTTGGCTGGCAGACGCGGCTGGTGGAGGCGGCTGCGGACGACGCAGTGGCCAACCTGCTTGAATTGAACCGCGGAGAAGATTTCGGGAAGGCAGAAGCAGAGGCGCCGGATGCCTTGCTCTGGATCGGCAACCCTGAATTGAGGCCTGATCTTGAGCGCATGCTGATCGCCCTGGATAGCGCACAGTGGCACGGACGCGCGAATCAGCTGAGTCCGGGACATGTGAAGTGGCCGGATATCGATTCGATCCATCGCGCCACGCATAAGGCCCGTACTCGCGAACCGACCTTGCCGAATCCGGAAGAGCGCCCGTCGCCCGCGTCGCCCGCCCTTGATCTCAGCTTTGCCCGGATCGCGCGGCAGCGCCGCAGCGCGGTGAATTTCGACGGTATGACGTGCATCGCCAAGGCGGCGTTTTTCAGCATGCTGGCGAGCCTGTTGCCACGTCATGACACGCCGTTGAATACGCTGATGTCTCCTGCAGCAGTGCATGCAGCGCTAATGGTGCACCGCGTGGGCGACCTGGAGCCGGGCCTGTATATGTTCGTGAGAAATCCGGGCGCGCTGCCGGATCTCAAGCGGTCTCTACGTCCAGAATGGCTGTGGCAAAAGACCGGCCCCGATCATCTGCCGCTCTATCTTCTGCTGCCTTACGATTTGCGCGCCACGGCAAAGTTGATCTGCTGCCACCAGGATATCGGCGCCGATTCCTGCTTTGCGCTGGGGATGATCGCGGGATTCGGAATCGCATTGAAGCAGCCATGGCGTTATCGCCATCTGTTCTGGGAATGCGGCATTCTTGGCCAGGCGCTCTATCTCGAAGCCGAAGCCGCCGGCGTGCGCGCGACAGGGATTGGCTGCTTTTTCGATGATGAAATTCACGCACTGCTCGGCGTGAAGGATCACGCCTGGCAAAGCCTGTATCACTTCACCGTCGGCCGTGCGGTAGACGATCAGCGCCTGTCCACATGTCCACCGTATGAGGTTCAGCCTTGAAGCAGAGCCTCACGTCCCGATCGTGGTGAGGCGGTACTTTCCACGAGCGACCGGCGATTGGACGTCACACATAGTCCTCGTTTTCCTTATCAATGCGCGGCGAACCAAACGTATTGGCGTGAGAATAAAAAGGAAAGCGACTCGCCCCCATACGAAGAATAGAACCGTCGCCAGAAAGCTTGCTTTAAAGTCCGCTTTCCAAGGCAGCGACGGTTGAAAGCATCTATTCGAATTGCATCGAAGCGGACATTTTCGAGTGGTCGCAACTGGAAAGGCATAAGCGGCCGCTTCGGCCGAACGTTGCCACGCTAATCTCCACGAATGTCTCCTTTAGGATTCCGGACAATCGGAGGTGTGCATTCCGTGATCAACTCAACCACCGGCGGCTCCTGGCCGCATGCACCCTTTCGCCGATACCCGCCTTCGATCCAACAGAAGCGTTCTTCGCTCCAGTTGAAAGTGAACGCTCGTTGGAGCGTCTTGTTGGCCAGGGCCAGCTTCCGCCAGGGACTGCTTTGCCGAGGCTGAA